>JBGTJJ010000012.1:0-7246 GCA_041745215.1 Rubrobacteraceae bacterium
TTCGCCGATACGCTGGCGCCGTTTATGACCTGGGCGTTGTCGAAGTTGTCGTTGGGCGGGGCAGGGATCGCGGTGAGGGCGAGGGTGAAGGTGTTCTGCGTGGCTCCGCCGGCGTCTCCTATCACTATCCGGTAGGTGGCGTCGGCCGTCGCGCGGAAGGTCAGCTTGCTGCCGAATCCGCTCGAACAGCCGTTGTTGTCGTCCCTTACCTTCGTCAGGGCGTCGAGCTGGCCGCCGGTGTAGACGGCGAGGATACTGTCTATGTTGGCCTGGCAGGTGTCCACTGTCCACTCGCCGGTGTGTGGGGCCGTCCAGGTGTACCAGACCGTGTGTTCGCCGGCCCACGCCGCATTGTGGCGTGGTTCGCCAGCCTCCCTCGTCGCGTCCCTGGTCGTACCGTTCACCGATGCGTTGGCGTCGCTTATAAGCTCGGCGGCGGCGAAGTCGTCGTTGGCCGGGGAGATCCGGGTGAAGGTCGCGTTTACTGATTCGTTGTTTTCGTTCACCGTGACCGTGCAGGTCGTGCCTGTCCCCGAGCAGTTGTTGCTCCAGCTCTGGAGCGTCCAACCGGGGGCAGGCGAGGCGCTCAACGTCACGCTCTGATACGTGGTTCTGATGGTGCAACCGCGGTCCGGGAGGCATATCTCCTCGGTGCTCGACGGATATGGCTCGCTGCAATCATTCCCGCAGTTGATGCCTGCCGGGTCGCTCGTGACCGTACCCATTCCCGTCTTGGTGACGTTGAGCGTCTCGTTTTGGGCGAAGGCCGGGGACGCCTGCACCGCCAGGGACGCCAGCGCGAGCAGCAGGGTAATGGTGCTCGCGACTGCGATCCGTGTTCCTCTTCCCAGTATGGTTGTGCTCAACATGGCCTTCCCTGCCTCCGCTCCGTGTCTACGCTCCGCGCGTTTCTGACAAGCACTCTAAAAGACGCAGTGTCCCGCCGTCATGAGTCAATGTCCCGAATTTGTCGGGAAGAATGTCCTGTTTGTTCCCGGTGCGGTTTTACGGGCGCCGCTTGTCATCGGCGGGTTGCCTGCGACGCCCGTAGATCAGTTTCCGCCAGCCCGTACCGTCGGATGAAGGTCGAAGACGATAGTAGTTACCTCACTCGCGCAGCTTCGGGGGTGGCCGTTGACGCTACGCTCTCACGGCCACGCAGTGTCAGGACGACGCTGGCAAGGGCTATCCAGAGCAGGGCTAGCAAGAACGCCGGGCCAAACTCCGCGTCGAGGAACATGCCGTTGACCAGGCAGGCGGGAGCGGTGATCGCCGCCAGAAGCCCGAGCCAGAGCGGCAGGACGCGTGTCTTGAGCGCGATTATGGCGATGGCGGCCAACATCACACCCAGAGGGAGCAAGGTGACGATGAAGGCGACGCTGTTCATTTTCTCCAGGGCATCGTGGAGTTGGGGATCAAGCCCTGGAGTGCGAGAGGCGAAGCCCGGAGCGAGGCTGCCGAGCTTGATAGTAAGGTCGACCAGACCGGCACCAAAGGCGGTCGCCGAGAGCCAACCTCCTTCTCCCTCTGCCCGGCGCAGGATGCTGTAGAGGTAGCCGAGGAAGGGTAGAAAGAGGAGAATCGCGATCAGTTCCAGGACGATGACGATTTGGGCGTCGCTGCCGCTCGAAGTCGAACCCATGAGTACCACCACGTACAGTAACCCGCTGATAGCTCCGAGTCGGGGCCAGATCCATCCTTGCATTTCCGTTCTCCTTTCGAGACGCCGATTAACGATGTCCACAAGTTACGGGACTTGCTCTAGCAGGGCGTCATGCGGAGTAAGGATTTGCGGGTACTCCTTGAGGATGATCTCCGCGGTCCGGGATCATCCTGCATAATGATGCGGCAAGCAAAGGTAAGAGATAGATTGCGGAACATGAGGCTCAAGTTGCGAGAGCGTACGGAGGTATGGGTCGATGGGCTCATCGCTCTGGCGCTCGGTGTCCTGGCGCTCGGCGAAGTCTGGATCAGCCCGTTCGCCGGACCACGCCCCGTAAACACGTTTCTCTATCTCTTCGTATGCCTGGCGTTACTCTGGCGACGGCGGGCTCCGGTAGCGGTACTGTTCTTCGCCGTGGCCGTGCTCGGTGTCCAGTCCAATCTCCTTTATCCTCCGAACCAGCCCCCGCTTGCGAGCTTCATCATCTTGCTGGTGGCTTACTACTCGGCGGCCGCCCACGGCGAAGGGAACCGCGCTGTCGTCGGTGCCGCGGCCGCGTTCGCGACGGAGGTCCTGATAATAGACGTTCCCCGTTTCCAGGCCGGCGAGAGCCCCGGACAGATCATCCCCGCCTGGATCCTCTACTTCGTGCTCTGGCTCGCTGGAAGAACGATCCGCCAACGCCGGTTGCAGGCGGAGCGCCTGGAAGACCTCGCCGCAAAGCTGGAGATCGAGCGCGAGGAGAAGGCACGGGTAGCCGTCGCCGAGGAACGCTCCCGTATCTCCCGCGAGCTGCACGACGTGATCGCCCACAGCGTTAGCGTGATGGTCGTTCAGGCCCAGGCCGCCCAGCGCCTGCTCGAAGGCGAACAGAACGAGGCCCGGCAGGCTCTTGGTTCCATCGAGACGACCGGGCGACAGGCGCTCACGGAGATGCGGCGTCTTCTCGGCATTCTGCGCCGCACCGACGCGGAACTGGCACTGGCCCCACAGCCCAGCCTCGAGCACCTGGACGCCCTGATCGAGAAGGTGCGCGAGTCCGGGTTGCCCGTGGAATTTCACACCGAGGGCGAGACAAGGCCGCTGCCGCCCGGCGTGGACCTCTCGGCCTACAGGATCGTGCAGGAGGCGCTCACCAACGCCCTGAAGCACGCCGGTCCCGCCCGCGCCCGGGTGGAGATCCACTACGGGGACGACGAGGTCGAGCTGGAGGTGACCGACGACGGCCCCGGAACCGGCAGGGGCGGAGGCGCGGGACAGGGTCTCGTCGGGATGCGCGAGCGCGTCGCCCTCTACGGCGGCGTCCTCGAAAGCGGCAAACGCGACGGCGGCGGCTATCTGGTCCGGGCCAAGCTGCCACTCGACTCGGATCGGCCATGACCGTCCGCGTCGTGATCGCCGACGACCAGGAGCTGGTTCGAACCGGCTTTCGGGCCATCCTCAACTCCGAGCCGGACATCGAGGTGGTCGGCGAAGCAGGTGACGGTCGTCAGGCGATAGAAGCGGCGGGACGGTTGAGACCCGACGTCGTGCTCATGGACATCCGCATGCCGGTGCTCGATGGCCTAGAGGCCACCCGCAGGATCGTCACGGACCCGGACAGCAAGCCGCGCGTCCTCATCCTCACGACCTTCGACCTCGATGAGTACGTCTACGAGGCGCTGCGCTCCGGCGCGAGTGGCTTCATGCTCAAGGACAACCCGGCGGATCAGCTCGTCACCGCGATCCGGGTCGTCGCGGAAGGCGATAGCCTGCTCGCGCCCCAGGTCACCCGTCGCCTCATCGCGGAGTTCGCCCGGCGCACGCCACCAACCACCCGTCCCGAGCAACTAGAAGCCCTGACCGAGCGGGAGATCGAAGTTCTCAAACTCATGGCGCGTGGCCTCTCCAACGCGGAGATCGCCCGAGACCTCTACGTCGCGGAGACAACCATCCGCACCCACGTCGGGCGAGTCCTGATGAAACTCGGCCTACGCGACCGCGTCCAGGCGGTCGTCCTGGCCTACGAGACTGGCCTGATCCAGCCTCGCACTTCGTAGCGTTCCCACTGTCCAAGATCGATACGTTCGATCGAGCACGCCACACTGTTCTCCTCTTTCTTACCGTTTCTCGGAGGTTGCTTCGGGCATACGGACGCCCTCCGGTACTTCGTCCATGGGCAGCCCGGAAGCGGCCTCCATGCGGCCGCTGAAGTTGAACAACGAAATGAGCGCCGTCGCCTCGTAGATCCCGTTCTCATCCCATCCTGCATCCCACAGGGCCTCGATGTCTTCGTCCTCGATCATGTCCGGCTCCTGGGTGAGCTTCCTAGCGTAGGCGAGTAGAGCCTGGGTCTTACCGTCCAGGTGGTAGGTTGGCCAGGTGGCAAGTTGGCCAGGTGGTGGCGAACTCCGCGCCGAGGTGTTCGTCTCCCGTCAGACGGCGCACGGCCGTCGTGTGCAGGCCCAGTCATGGAGCGCCGACGACGAGGCCATTGACCACCGTGGCGAGCATCTCGCGCTGCAGGCGGCTCAGGGGTCGCAGGTTGAGGTGCGTGTAGAGCCAGTACATCGGGATGCCGCCCCGGAAGTCCACCATGGCGATCTGCTGGATACCCGGTACCATCCCGCCGGTCCGTCGCCGGGTCATCTTCACCATGAGCTTGCGTAAACTCCGGGTCTCCTCGGGGACCGTGGTCTTTATGCGCGGCACTTTCTTTCCTCCTTTCCGGCATTTCCTCTATTTTTTATGTCGTTCGCCTACCTCACACTCGCTGCCTTGCCGAAGCTCTCCCGCACGAACTTCAGGAAGCCATAGGCCACAATGAGCGCGGTGAGGATCAGGGTTACGTGGAAGCCATATTCGATGTACAGAAGCCCCTGCATATCGCTGCCGTTGTGGATGTGCAGGTTGTCATGGGGCCACCAAGAGACCAGCCACCAGCCGATAGCGAGGTACATAGCCCAGGCCAGAAGCTTCGAGCCGGATGAGATCCTGCCGATGAGCTGGAAGCCGAAAAGCAAGAACGAGACCCCCAATCCCAGGATTATGGACTCTATGGCGGCCAGCATGATGAAGAAGGGTAGCTGCCCCGAGGTGGGCTCGAGGCCGCCTTCGGCGAGGGGCCAGAGGATGGGGCCGAGGATCATGGCCGGTACGACGACGATCAGGGTGACGATCAGGACCTTTATCCAGGTTTTCATGGCGTATGTTCTCCTTTTGTTTTGGTTTTTGACTACAATCGGTTGGCATGGGTGCGACAGACCGTTTTCTCCTTGGTCCCGATAGCGCGAAGCTGGGCTCCGCTTTGGAGACCGTATGAAAGCTTTGGGTCGTCGCGCCCTCCAGGACCTCGACGCTCCTGGACCGTAGGAAACGCGCCAGACCGGCACCGAAAGACCCAGCACCCTCAATACCTACCTTCTCCAACCTACTCAGGGACTCAGCCCATCGCAGAAGCTTCGCGTAGCCAGTCCCGCTCATGGGCACCACCAGAGCATCCAGGCGACGCCCCAGGTGGTCGAGAGGGCCACGGCCACATGTTCATCCAGGTGAGTGTCCACTCCCACGGTTACGGATACCTCCAGGGCATCTTTCCAGACGACGGTCTCGGTCATCTTCGTCTTCTCTTTCCACTTCGCGGTCACGGCGTCGTGCGCTTTCCGGACCGAGGCGGTAGACGGTACTGCGACGGGACCTTCTCTTCTCGGCATGCTCCTATTAGGTCACTGCCGCCCGTCCGGAGCGAGGTGAAGATCTTCACTGTGCTGGCCGACGGTTCACTAAAAAGGCACCTTCGGCCCTACAAATTTTGAGTCAGGCCAACCGGGAGGACCTCACCGCTTATATTCTCGCAGTACAATTTTCCCGGAATCATACGATGACCCCATATTTCATTTTAGGGTTGGATCATGGGTCTCTGAATAAGGTAGGATTAATGGAATCAAATTTAAGGGAGGTGGCTTCCAGGACTTTGGAAGAAACGATTTTACTGGTAGACGACGACGCTGCGCTTCTAGAGGTTACTTCTATAGTACTCGGCTCTGAAGGTTATAAGGTTCTGACGGCCGAGGACGGATCCGGGGCGTTAAAGGTCGTCGGCGCTGAGAGGTTGGATCTCGTGGTGCTGGACGTTATGTTGCCGAAGACAAGCGGGTTCGAGGTACTGAAGAAGATCCGGGAACAGACCGACGTGCCGGTCGTGATGCTCACGGCCAAGAGCCAGTCGGTCGACAAAGTGGTCGGATTGGAGCTCGGCGCGGACGATTACATAACCAAGCCATTCGACACGAAAGAACTGCTTGCCCGCATAAGGGCGATATTGCGCCGCTTCAGGCAGAAAGACGGTCAAGGCCGGACGCTCAAGCTCGGGCCGCTGGAGTTGGACCCGGACGGTTATACCGTCACCAAAGATGGCGAGCCGCTGGAGTTGACCCCTACCGAGTTCAAGATACTCGCGCTGCTCATCCGGCGTCCGGGACAGGCGTTCACTCGGGCCCAGATCTCCGAGGCAGTTTCGACCAGTTCGCACTACCTGGCGAGCCGTTACATAGACGTTCACATCTCCAGGCTCCGTCACAAGATAGAGCAAAAACCTTCGAAACCGGAGATCATTCAGACAGTTCCGAGCGTCGGCTACCGGGCCTCCAGAAACCTGAAATAGCCGCGTTGGAGGATTGAGATAGAGAAAAAAGGCAAGAGAGGTCCATTCCCGGCGCTCTCGTTCCGCGCCCGGATCTTCGTGTCGCTCGTGGGTGTATCCGCCGTAACCAGCCTCATCATAGGTTTGGTGCTCTACTACTTCGCCGGTAGCCGTCTCATCGAGGTAGAGGGTAGCCTGCTTATCCAGCGGTCCCGGACGGCGAACGCCGGCGCGGAGGAGTTCCTAAACGGACTGCGAGATCCCGGCGACCGTAGCCTCCCCCCCGCCGACACATACGCGGAAGAGCTCGTCCGCTCGGTGGCGGACTTTACCGGGCTCGGGGTACTGTACACCACGACCGATGGAGATCCACTAGCTGCCCGCGACGCCCAAGGCGAAGCCGTTCCTAACGAGGAAGTCTACAGGAAGTTAAATCTGGATCGAGAGACCATAGTCAGTACGTTAGAGAACAACGAGCCTCGGCTGATTCCCCGCGAAGGCCGGACACGCTACATCGCTATCTGGCCGCTCGAAGGATCGGACGGGAATGTTCAGGGGGCCATGATCTACAACGCACCCCAGGAAGCCCTCAACCAGACTCTAGGCTATCTGCGGTATGGGATCATCGGGTCCATAGGTGCGAGCATCCTGCTTGCCGGTATAGCGAGCCTGATCCTGGCGCGAGAGATCACCCGCCCCCTCTCCAACACCCGAGATGCGGCTATAAGAGTCGCATCCGGTGACTATGCCCCGGTGCCCGTCGAACGCGAGGATGAGTTGGGTGAGGTGGCCCGCGCGTTCAATTTCATGGTCGCGGAGGTAGAGCATTATATCGGTGAGATCCAGGAGCAAAAGAGCCGTCTGGAGGCAGTTCTGGAGGCTTCGCCCGAAGCGGTAGTCGCCATAGATTCCGAGGAGCGAGTCACGATGTCAAACCCGGCGGGGGGGGGGGGGGGGGGGGG
>JBGTJJ010000013.1:0-66415 GCA_041745215.1 Rubrobacteraceae bacterium
CTGCTGCCTCCCGTAGGAGTCTGGGCCGTGTCTCAGTCCCAGTGTGGCTGATCATCCTCTCAGACCAGCTATACATCGTAGCCTTGGTGAGCCGTTACCTCACCAACTAGCTAATGTACCGCGGGCTCATCCCTCGCCGGATGGCCGAAGCTACCTTTCCTCTACTTACCATGCGGTTTGTAGAGCGTACGAGGTATTAGCCGGGGTTTCCCCCGGTTGTCCCTCTGCGAGGGGTAGATTACCCACGTGTTACGCACCCGTTCGCCACTTTACTAACCCCGAAGGGTTTTCTCGTTCGACTTGCATGTCTAAAGCACACCGTCAGCGTTCGTCCTGAGCCAAGATCAAACTCTCCGAACAATTACTTCGACACCTTGCGGCGCCAATGAAGTAAAAGATTGTGCGGGCCTCGAACCTTTCGGCTCTTCCCACTCGGCGATCCGTATATACTCCCGGACCGCTCGGAGTCAGTCTCAGCTTTTTAAGACGGGTTTTGTTACTACCCTTTTCTTTTACTGCTATTCAGTTTTCAAAGCCTTCAAGCTCCTTGCCTCTCGGCGGAGCTGGTGACGATTAAACAACCTCGTCAGGGCGATCAAAACGCCCACCTTTCGGCGGGCGAGGTACTTACTCCCAGTCTGTCGGGAGGCTACCCTCTCTGCCCCGATTCGATTTTCAAGTCGTTTACCGTCATGCCTTGAGGAGTATAGCAACCTCGTCACGGTTGTCAACGCGATTTGGAGTTAATTTCCCCGCAGTCCTCGAAATGGCTTTGCAAGGCTCAGGAGACCCCGGTAAACCGGGCGTAACGCCGCTTCCCGACCTGTAGTATCTTGCCTTCGAGCAGAGTTCGTTCCAAGGAGAGCTTCTCATCTTTGACCACTTCGCCGTCGAGCCGTGCGGCTCCACCCCGGATAAAGCGCCGGGCTTCGCCGTTGGTCTTGGCGAAGCCGGCGAGGGTGATGAGGTCCACGATCCAGACCTCATCACCTTCGGGCAACACGACCTCCGGTACGTCGTCGGGCACCTCGCGCCGCACCACCCGGTCGAAGGTGCTCTCGGCCTCTTCCACAGCGTCTTCTCCATGGAACCAACGGACAAGTGCGCGGGCGAGCTCCCGTTTCTGCGCGACGGGTTCGTCTTCGGGTAGTGAGCGGTCGAGGAGTAGCGAATAGTAGTCCTTCATCAGGGCGTCCGGGATGCTCATGGCTTTGCCGAACATATCGTTTGGCGGGTCGGTGACGCCTATGTAGTTGCCGAGAGACTTGCTCATCTTCATCGATCCGTCGGTGCCTACTAGCAGAGGCGTGGTCAGGACGCACTGGGGAAGCTTGCCGTAGTACTCCATGATCTGACGACCCATCAACAGGTTGTAGAGCTGGTCGGTGCCGCCGAGCTCCACGTCAGCGTCGATGGCTACCGAGTCGTAGGCCTGCATCAGCGGATATAGAAGCTCGGTCAGGGAGATCTGCTCTCCCGAAGCATAGCGCTTGCTGAAGTCGTCCCGCTCCAGTATGCGGGCCACAGTCGTCGCCCGCGTGAGATGAATGATGTTTGCCAGCGCGAGCGGCGCCAGCCACTCGGAGTTGTGACGGACCTCGGTGCGTTCCCGGTCGAGTATGAGATACGCCTGCTCCAGGTACGTCGCGGTGTTGTTTTTGATCTCATCCGGCGTGAGGATGGGCCGCGTCTTTGACCGCCCCGATGGGTCCCCGACGCGGGCAGTGTAATCCCCAATTACCAAAACCGCCGTATGTCCGAGGTCCTGGAATTCCCGCAGCTTCTTCAGAACGACCGCGAACCCGAGGTGGATGTCCGGTGCGGTCGGGTCTATCCCCAGCTTTACCCGGAGTGCGTCTCCCGTCTGGAGACGCCGCTCCAACTCTTCTCGGGGTATGACGTCAACGGCGTTATCGAAAATCCTCTCAAAGCTCATGGGCTAAATGTAACTCAAATGGAGTATGAATGCGGCGACTCGGCGAGGCCTCGTGTAGTATGGGCATTCGATGGCGCGTACCCGTCAGAGAAAGCGGGCCAAAAGTACCGGCTGGACCGACGCCGGCAAGCTGGTCCACCTGTTACCCGGCTCCCGGAAAGGCTCCGGGAAGCGGGGCATCCTCTCTAAAATCCTGCGCGGCCTCTTGATACTATTGCTTTGCGTTATCGTGGCGGGAGCGAGTTTTCTGGCAGGTGGATACTTCGGCCTGATGAGGAGCGTCGGAGACCTCGAAGAGCCCGTAAACGCCTCAACCTCACCCACCTACATCTACTCCGAACCTATAGGCGATACGGACGGCTCTCGCCGGGTACTCGGCACCATATTTCGGGGCAAGAACCAGCAGATCACCTCTCTGGAGCAGATGCCGCCTCACCTGCTCGACGCCTTGGTGGCGAAAGAGGATGAGCGCTTCAGGGAGCATCCAGGCGTGGACGTGTGGGGGATCATCCGGGCTCTGTACGTGGATATCCGGGCGGGCGAGGCGGTGGAGGGCGCGAGCACCATAACCCAGCAGTACGTAAGAAACGCGTACCTGTCCCAGGATCGAACGCTGTCCCGCAAGCTCAAGGAAGCGGCGCTGGCTATAGAGGTCGAACGTAAGCTGGATAAAGACGAGATCCTGGCGAACTACCTCAATACCGTTTACTTCGGCAGCAACGCCTATGGAGTCGAAGCAGCCGCTGAAACCTACTTCAACGAGTCCATCGAAGACCTCTCGGTCTCAGAGTCCGCAACCTTGGTCGGTCTCCTGTGGTCCCCATCCACACTAGGCAACGACCGCGATGCAGCCGCCACGCAGCGAAACCTGGTGCTGGACAGGATGTTCGACGCCGGTTACGTTGCCGAGCAGGACTACATGGCCGCCCTCGAAGAACCGTTACCCGAGAAATGGCCGGTGGCCCCGATGCTCGCCGAGGGCCTCGAAAGCTCGCCGCTGACGAAAGAATTTACCCGCCGGGTCCAGGAAGAGCTCGTAAGCGAGCTTGGCGCCAAAGCGGTATTCGAGGGGGGACTAACCGTATATACGTCCCTGGATCTCGAAGATCAGGTAGCAGCCCGCGACGTACTCTACGGCCCAGCCGGTTATCTGGCCTACCCGGACAACCCGGACGCGGCCCTGGTATCTATCGAACCGGAGAGTGGCCGGATCTCGGCGATGGTCGGTAATCGGGACGAAGACTCTCAATTCGATCTCGTGACCCAGGCCCGGCGCCAGCCCGGCAGCTCATTCAAGCCGTTCGCCCTGATCGCCGCGCTGGAGCAAGGTATAGACCCAAAGACCGAGTTCGTCTCCGAGGAGAAAGTCTACGAGATAGATCACGGCAACGAAGAACCGGAGCGATGGGAGGTAGAGAACTTCGATGGGGAGCGGAACGGTCCGATCAGCCTCGAACAGGCCCTCTGGTTATCGGACAACTCGGTATTTACCGACCTGGTGATGAACGCCGACGGTATAGGACTCCAAGATGGCCCCAAGTCTGTAGTAGACGTGGCGAAACGGCTCGGCGTCCAGGCCGGCTTTGGCGAGAAGCTTCATCCTTCGCTCGTTCTCGGCACGGAAGAAGTTTCTCCTTTCGACATGGCTACAGCTTATGCCACGATTGCGAACGAGGGACGTCGAGTAGGGCCCCACACAGTAGTTAAGGTTGTAAAAAACGAAGGGAAAAGTGGAGAAGAGGTCCTCTACGAGGCGCCCGAACAAGAGGGAGAGCAGGTCATATCCCCAGAGGTGGCCGCGAAAGCTACCGAGATCCTGGTCGGCGACGTAGAGAAAGGCATCGCCCACAAGGCGGCCCTGGACGACCGGACCGTAGCCGGTAAGACCGGCACCAGCGAACGCTTCTTCGACTCCTGGTTTATCGGGTATACCCCACAGCTTGCGACCGCCGTTTGGATGGGCTACGCGGAAGGCGGCGCCACCCTGGAAGGACTTCTGAACCTGGGAGGCGAGTACGTCGGTCCGGTGGAGCCCCCGGCGGTTATCTGGCGAGACTACACATCGCGCGCGCTGGCGGGCGAACCTGTCGAAGAGTTCGAGGGCGTGGATACCTCCCGGTACGATCCACCACCTCCCCCACCTCGTCCGGCGCGTCAGCCGGGCGCGGGCGGAAGCACGGTTCCACAATCAGCGGTCGTGCCGGGCGCTACCGTCCCGCAACCTACGGCAGCTCCGGGGGCCAACGCGGTTAACCCGAGCGCCGCAACCCCCGCTCCGCGACGAACTTGGGCGCAACCGAGACGTTAGGGTCACCTTCGACCAGATAGCGCCAGGGCAGATCTACGCCTCGGCTGATGCCGATTCGGGTGGTCGAGACGATCTCCCCTTCCAGAGGCTCGCCCCAGAAGAGCGCCAGCAGTCCTCCGGTCAACTCGTGTCCGTCGTAGGCGAGGTCCACACCGAGAGCCTGGGTCAGCTTGCCGGGTCCGTCGCAGAGGCCCGTGCTTCGTCCCCTCCTATCCACCATGAGCTCTTCTCCTTCGAGCGGCCGTAGAGCCCTTATCAAGACCGCGCTGCCGACGCCCTCTTCTTCGCAGACCACGTTTAGCAGGTGGTGGATACCATAGGATAAATAGACGTAGGCCAGACCGGGCGCGCCGAAGATCGTGCGGTTCCGCATCGTCGGTCCGTTGTAGGCGTGGCAGGCTGGATCTTCTGGACGATAAGCCTCTGTCTCGACGATGACACCTGAGGTACGTCCGCCGGGCGAGTCATGGGTCAGCACGCAACCGAGCAAGTCAACGGCGACCTCGCGCGAGTCCCGGTCGTAGAAACGAGCGTCTAGAATATTCGGGGTGATTCTTGCTCTCCGGTAAGATCCGATATGCGATTCGAGAGCTGGTCGAGGTCCAGGCCCGCCTCGGAGCGTATCGAGGACTTGAGCAGCGGGCGGACCTGCCCTATCTGCATCTGAAGTTCCCGCAGAAGCTCGACCGTACCGCTCTCTGAACCGACCATGTCCCGCAGGATGGTGCCCTCCGTACGTCCGGCGACGAGTGGTTCGGAGAGGTTCTCGATGTAAACGAGGGTGCGGCGTCCGCTGCCGCGATCTTCTTCTATCGGCATGAGCGCGACGATCTTATCGGCGCGCACGAACTTTCCGAAACCCAGTGAGACGATGCGATCCGGAACAACTTTCATACTATACGAATCTTAACATGGTCTCTCCCCGGCGAAACGGGTATATTTGCCGGATGAGGCTAACCGGCAGGACTAAAAAGCTCAACGGAGCGACGGTGGAATTACGTCGCCACGACCGCCGCTACTATCCACTCTACGCCGAGTGGTACGGCGATCAGGAGATCTGGCGCCTCACGAGCTGGACCTCCGCCCCTCTGAGCCGCTCCGCCGTGGAACATCTCTTTGACCAGCGCGAGTCTTCCCCATCGGGGGACTCGTTCGCGGTCCACGTGAAAGACGAGCGCGAGCCAATCGGTGTCATAAGTCTCATGAACATAAGCGAGGCTCACGATTCCGCCGACCTGTCCGTGATCCTGGGCCACGTAGAGGACCGGGACCAGGGCTACGGGGCTGACGCGATATCCACACTACTCGACTACGCCTTCGACGAGCTGAGTCTGCACCGCGTTGGGTTGAGCGTCTTCGAGTTCAACGAGCCGGCGATCTCGGCCTACGAGAAGCTGGGCTTCCTTACGGAAGGACGCCTGCGTAAGACGGTTAAGCGCGACGGCGAGTTCTACGACGCCATCCTGATGAGCGTTCTGAAACCCGAGTGGGAGTTCGGCGCTAAGAACTCCTGACGCGGGCGTCGAAGTCACCCTCCAGCTTGGTGGCGATGCGTGAAATTTCTTCATTTACCACCTCGTCGGTGAGCGTCTCCTCTCCCTGAAAGGTGAAGTTCAAAGCGACACTCTTCTTGCCCTCCGGGACCTGGGCTCCCTCGTACACGTCGAAGACACGAGCCTCTTCGAGCGTCGCGCTCCGCACGGACCGGACAGCCTCCAGCAGAGTACCGACCGGCACTTCGCTATCCACCACGACCGCCAGGTCCCGGCCGACGGCCGGAACGTTGGTGAAAGGCTCGAACCGCGGCTCCGGATCTGGCTCGCAGAACTCCGCATCGAGCTCGAACGCAGCGACCGGCCAACTTCCGAGATCGAACCTCTCAGCAGCTTCGGGATGCAATTCGCCTACCCATCCAGCTTTCGCTCCGTCCACCAGAACTAACGCCGACCGGCCTGGGTGCAGGAAAGGCTCGCTCTTGTTCTCGAACGTGGCTCCGGGCACCAGACGCTCCACGAGGCCTTTGGCTTCGAAGAATCCCGCCTGGAGCCCAGCCGCGTTCCAGCCAGCAGGACGTACGGTCCCCGCGAGCACGGCGCAGACCTTCAGGGTCTCTCGCACGCCCATAAGACCGGAGGCGTGCTCGGGGTTCGCAACTACGCCGGTGAGCCGGAATCGGGTGGCGGTCTCCGTGTCCTCCGGGGGGTTGCCCTCGAAGATATGCCCCACCTCGAAGAGGGATCCGCCGCGCACACCAAAAGAACGATTGCGGGCCACGGCATCCAGGAGTCCCGGCAGGATCATGGGTCGCAGCTTACCCGACTCGCTACTCAGAGGGTTGGCGAGCTCCGGCACGCTTCCTTCTCTATAGTCGAGCCCAAGATCACTCAACCAGCGGTCCGGTCCGAACGGATAGGTGATCGCCTCGTATAGACCGAGGTCCGCGAGCAGATGCCTCAACGACCTCATCTTTCGTTGCTGGACTGTGAGCCCGCCAGGCTGAGGCACGCCGGGCAGATCTTCGGGGACTTTGTCGAGGCCTACGATACGCCCGACCTCCTCGACGAGGTCCGCCTCGCGGCGGAGATCCCGGCGGAAGGTGGGAACCTCGGTCCGTAGGATCCCGTTCTCGGACTGAACTCTACAACTCAAGGATTCGAGTATGCCGGTGGCTTGGTCCTCCTCGACCGGCATACCAAGTAGCAGTTCCGCACGCTCCAGACGTAGCGGGATCTCCCATGTCTGGACCGGCTCGGGGTAGTGGCTCAAAGTATCGGGGGCGGCCTTGCCGTCGGCGTGTTGTGTGAGGAGTTGGGTTACTCGGTCCATCGCGTAGTCGACCATGTTCGGATCAAGACCGCGCTCGAAGCGCCCGGAGGCGTCGGTGCGAAGGCCGAGCCGTTGGGAGGTTTCGAGGACGTTGCGGCCGTCGAAGTTGGCGACTTCGATCAGGGCGTCGGTGGTCTCGGCGCCGACCTCGGCGTCCCCGCCACCCATCACCCCGGCGATTGCCTGCCCTTTTTCCTCGTCGGCGATCACCAGCATCTCTTCGTCCAGCGTGCGGGTCGAGCCGTCGAGGAGCGTCATCTCCTCGCCCGATTCTGCCCGCCGGACGACGATTCCGCCGCTTATCCTGGCAGCGTCGAAGGCGTGGATCGGCTGCCCGGTCTCAAGCATCACGTAGTTGGTAGCATCCACCACGGCGCTAATGGGCCGCATGCCGGCGGCGTACACCCTGCGGCGCATCCAGACCGGCGCTTTTCGATCGCCCGAAAGACCCGAGACGCGGCGCAGGTCGTAGCGGGGGCAGAGGTCCCCGTCCTCGACCCGAATAGTGTAGTCTCCGGTCGATACTCTCTCCGTTGCGAAGGAAGCGTCCGGGACGTGGAAGTCGGTACGCAGGATGGCGGCCAGTTCGCGGGCCACCCCGATCATACCCCACAGGTCCGGCCGGTTGGGCGTAATGTCCAATTCGAGAACCGTCTCGCCGTACGGGAAATAATCCTCTATAGGACGCCCGACCTCGTAGCCGTCGCCGAGCAGCAATATCCCCTCGTGGTCGGGCGAGATGCCGAGTTCCCGCTCACTCATCATCATCCCGTAGGACTCAAGACCTCGGAGCTTCGCCTTTTTGAGCTTCGTGCCGTCGGCCATGACACTGCCGGGCAGGACGACGGGTACGCGGGCGCCAGGGTACGGGTTGGGCGCGCCGGCCACGATTTGGACTTCCCGGCCCCCGAGGTCCACCTTCGCCACATTCAGCCGGTCGGCGTCCGGGTGCGGCCCGAACTCCTGAACCTCGCCCACCACGACCTCACCATCTAGGACGCCGAACCGCTCTACACCGTCAACCTCCTGGCTGTGGAGGGAGAGCGCCTCCACGACCTCTTCGGTCGTAAGGTCGAAGTCTACGTATTCGCGGAGCCAGCTCAAAGGAACGCGCAAAAGAATGCCTCTCTAGGTATTAAAACTGCTTCAGGAAGCGCAGGTCGCCCTCGAAGAACAGCCGCAGGTCCGGGACGCCGTACTTGACCATCGCCATCCGGTCGGGTCCGAAGCCGAACGCGAAGCCGGTGTACTCTTCGGAGTCGTAACCGACCTCCTCCAAGACCGCCGGGTCTACCATTCCCGCGCCGCCCATCTCCAGCCAGCCCACGCCCCTGCAGACCTTGCAGTGTGGGTCCGTACCGTCACACACGAAGCAACTCACGTCCATCTCGACGCTCGGCTCGGTGAACTGGAAGTAGCTCGGCCTCAGCCGGAGCCGCACGCCGTCGCCGAACACGTGGCGGGCCATCGCCGTGAGGGTTCCCTTTAAATGGCCGAGCGTCAGCCCGTGGTCCACCGCCAGGCCCTCGACCTGGTGGAACATCGGGGTGTGGGTCGGGTCTGAGTCGCGCCGGTAGACCCGTCCGGGGCAAATCACGTAGACCGGCGGCTCCTGCGAGAGCATCGTACGCACCTGAACCGGCGAGGTGTGCGTCCGCAACACCAACCCCTCGTCCAGGAAGAACGTGTCTTGCATCCCGCGCGCCGGGTGTCCCGGCGGGATGTTTAGCGCGGTGAAGTTGTAGTAGTCGGTCTCGACCTCCGGCCCCTCGGCGACCCGGTAGCCGAGCCCAACGAAGAAATCCACCACCTCGTCGATAATGCGCTGGGTGGGATGCAAACTCCCCTCAGGATACTCGACGCCGGGGAGCGTAACGTCCACGGCTTCTTCCTTGAGCCGCGCCTCACGTTCTACGGCGGCAAGTTCTTCCGTCCGGTAAGCCAATTTCTCCTTGATCTCGCGCGTCGCGAGGTTGGAGTCCCGGCCGACCGCTTTGCGCTCTTCGGGCGAGAGTGCGCCGATGCTTTTTTTGATCTCCGTAAGCTCCGCCGACCGGCCGAGATACTTTACCCGCATACCTTCGAGGTCGGAAGTGGAATCCGCCGCTTCTACAGCGAAAATAGCCTCGGATTTCAACTCTTCTATGCGCTCTGAGACCGTCATATAAGGCGCTATGGTAGCACACGCATATATGCCTCGTAGAGCAGTATCGAAGCCGCCATGGCGGCGTTTAGAGAGGCGGCCCGCGAAGGTATCGTCACCGTTCGTTCGCAGGCTTGGACTACCTCCTCCGACAGTCCGCCGCCCTCGGCACCGACCACCACAACGAGCCTACCTTCGGGCATGGAGCGTGGCGCGTCCCGCCCGTCCGGCATGGCGGCTAACGATGTGAAACCCGCTTTGCGAGACTGGTCGAGAAACTCTAGCGCGTCAAGCTCTCGGGCGACGGGGGCGTGGAAGATCGAACCCATCGTAGCCCGCACGGTCTTGGGATTGTAGAGATCGGCGCACCCAGCGGATAGCGCGACGCCGGCCCCGAAAGCGTGGGCGGCCCGAATTATGGTACCGACGTTACCCGGATCCTGGACGCCGTAAAGAAGGACGATTCGTTCGTTCCCGCCAAGCAAGTCGTCTCCGGTTACGTCCAGGAACGGAAAGACCCCGACCGGACCGGCCGAGGTCTTTAGCGTCGAGAGGCGTTTTACCTCTTCGGGCTCCGTAAATAGACGCCTGGGCTGCTCCCGTGCTTCGGCGATTAGATCCGGGCCTTCAGCCAGAAACAGCCGGTCGGCCTCCCGATATTTCTTCTGTTGGAGCTTGGCGACTCGCTTGAGGTCCGCGCGAGTTGCGGAAGGCACTGCCTACTGCTCTTCGGAGTCAGCTTCCTTGCCGGCTTTCTCGACGTCTCCGACGGTGATGCGCCCATCAGCGCCCGTGCCTTCAACGGAAGAAATGTCCACACCCAGCTCGTCGGCTTTACGCTCAGCCGCTTCCGTGGCGTCTACTTCTTCGCCTTCCTCTTCCCCTGCTTCTTCCACGTCTCCGACTACTATCCGCCCCTCGGCGCCGGTGCCTTCGACTTCGGATAGATCCACATCCAACTCGTCAGCCTTGCGCTCTGCGGCGTCGGTGGCTTCGACATCTTCCGGAGCCTCGGCGGCAGGTTCACTTTTCGGGCTAGCCTGTTCGGCAGGCTTTTCGGCGGCCTGCACCTTCCGCTCTACGGGATCGCCGTTCAGGGCGTTCTTTGCCTGGGCAACCACGGCGGCGAAGGCCTCGGGCTCGGTGGCGGCGAGGTCGGCCAGGATCTTACGGTCCAGGTCTATCTCGGCGAGGCGAACGCCATGGATGAACTGCGAGTAGGACATATCGTGCTCGCGGGCCCCGGCGTTGATGCGTTGGATCCAGAGCGACCGGAAGTCCCGCTTGCGCTGTTTACGCCCTACATAGGCGTAGACGCCGCTCTTCCAGACCTGCTCTTTTGCCCTCTTGTAAGAGGACTTCTTCGTACCCCGGTAGCCCTTCGCCTGCTCCAGGACCTTCCGGCGCTTCTTGCGGGCGTGGACGCTGCGTGATGCGCGGGCCATACTATCTCACCCCCATCAAACGCTTGACGCGCTTCTCGTCGGCGTTCGATACGGAGGTCTCTGTGTTCAGACGCCGCTTACGCTTGGGGTGCTTCTTTTCCAAAATGTGGTTGTGGCCGGACCGGCGACGCCGGACCTTGCCCTTTTTCCCGACCTTGAACCGGTCGGAAGCGCCCTGATGGGACTTCATCTTCGGCATATTTTCCTCCACGTTTCATTTTGACTACAACTATGGGGCTCGCGGCACGGGAGTCGAAGCCGGTTCGCCTTTAACAGCGCGCTATTGTATCAGAGTATTACGCGCCAACATATCACATCGCGCCCTGCGGGATTCTAGCTACCGGCGGCGCTCTTTTCCCGGTTCTCCGAAGTCTTCGCCGACTCCTTCTGTGGGGCCATGACCATTATCATGTTGCGTCCGTCCAGCTTTGGCTGGCTCTCGACGCGTCCTATCTCTTTCAGGTCTTCCGCAAGCCTCACCAGGAGTTTCTCACCAAGCTCCGGGTGTTGGACCTCACGCCCGCGAAACATGATCGTTACTTTGACCTTGTCGCCACCTTTTAGGAAACGTTGAACGTGTCCCTTCTTCGTCTCGAAGTCGTGGTCCCCGATCTTCGGCCGGAGCTTCATCTCCCGGACGTTGACGTTTACCTGCTTCTTGCGGGCGGCCTTACGGTCCTGTTCCTTCTGGTACTTGAACTTGCCGTAATCCATCATGCGGACCACGGGCGGGTCCGAGTTCGGCGCGACTTCTACCAGGTCCAGGTCAGCCTTCTCAGCGTAATCCGTCGCCTCACGTATGTGCTTGATCCCCAACTGTTCCCCGCTCTCGGAGATCAGACGTATAGAGCGGGCCCGGATCTGACCGTTGATCCTCGGCTCTTCTTCAGCAGCTACTGTGCACCAACTCCTTCCAACACCAATTTTAGGGGCTGTTGAACCACGCTAACGAAACCCTTGTAAGGCGCCGGACGGGCGCAGACCCCAACAACACTCCCTATTATACTCCGCATTCGCTACCGCTGTCTATAAGAATCCCTCGTCGCAATCTCTTCTCGGGCTCGCCGCGAGAACTCTTCGATCGCAAGCGCCTCCTGCTGTTTCTCGCCCCGTTTCCGGACGTTTACCGTGCCCTCTTCGATTTCACGGTCGCCCACGATGAGCAAATACGGCACTTTCTGGCGGGCATTCTCACGGATTTTCTTCTGCATGCTGTTGAGCGAGTCGTCCACCTCGACCCGCATCCCGTCGCCAGAGAGCGACTCTCGCACCTTGCGGGCGTAGTCGAGATGCCGGTCGGAGACCGGGATGACGACAGCCTGGACCGGCGAGAGCCAGAACGGGAAAGCGCCGCCGTAGTGTTCGATCAGGACGGCCATGAACCGCTCCGTCGTACCCGTGACGGCCCGATGCAACAAAACCGGCGTATGCTCCCGACCGTCTTCACCAATGTATTCGCAATCCAACCGGGCCGGCTGGATAAAGTCCACCTGGATGGTCGAGAGCTGCCACTCGCGGCCCAACACGTCTTTCGCCATAAAGTCCGCCTTGGGGCCGTAGAAGGCGGCCTCTCCCGCCACTTCCTCATAGGACATGTCGGCAGCGTCGAGGGCGTCGCGCAGGGCTTCCTCGGCCCGGCTCCACTTCTCGTCGTCGGCGATGTACTTGGCGTCGTCCGGGTCGCGCAGCGAGAGCCGTACCCGGTAATCCTCGAATCCGTAAGTGTCTAGAACCTCCCGGATGATCTCCAGCGCCCGGCCGAATTCTTCCTGTACCTGTCCCTCGGTGCAGAAAACATGGGCGTCGTCCTGCGTGAGGCTCCGGACTCGCGTCAGGCCGGTAAGCTCGCCGCTCTTCTCGTAGCGGTAGAGCGTGGCGAACTCGGCGTACCGTATCGGCAACTCCCGGTAGGAGTGAGCACCCGAATTGAAGAGCGTCATGTGGGACGGACAGTTCATCGGCTTGAGCCGGTATCTAGTCTCACCGTCCACCATCGGCGGGTACATCGCCTCCCGGTAGTGCTCCAGGTGTCCGCTCTTCTCGTAGAGCTGTTCGTTTACCAGGTTGCCGGTCCAGACGTGGTCGTAGCCGTGGCGGGTCTGAACCTCGCGTACGTAGTCCTCCATCAGGTGCCGCAGCGTCTCGCCTTTCGGCAAGAACAGCGGGATGCCCGCGCCCACGTCCGGGGAGAAGGTGAAGAGGTGCAGGTCCTTGCCGATCTTGCGGTGGTCGCGCTCGCGGGCCTCTTCCAGCCGCCGCAAGTACGCCTTGAGTTGTTTCTCAGTCGGCCAGGCGGTTCCGTAGATGCGGGTGAGCATCGTGTTGTTCTCGTCGCCGCGCCAGTACGCACCGGCGAGGTTCTGGAGCTTGAACGCCCCGAGCTTGCCGGTAGATGGGACGTGCGGGCCCCGGCACAGGTCGAAGAACTCGCCCTGGCGGTAGATGGTGATGTCGCCGTCTTCGAGGTCCCGGATCAACTCCAGCTTGTACGGGTTGTCCTCGTAGAGCCTTTCGGCCTCACCTTTGGAGACCGCCTCGCAGCTAACCGGGAGGTCCCGCTCGGAGATCTCACGCATCCGCTCCTCGATGCGCGGCAGATCGTCGTCGGAGATCCTACCTTCCACCTCGATGTCGTAGTAGAAGCCATTCTCTATCGGCGGCCCGATGGTCAGCTTGCTCCCCGGATACAACTCCAGTATCGCCTGGGCCATGGCGTGGGCCGTCGAGTGGCGCAGGACGTATAGCCCCTCATCGGAGTCCTTGGTAAGTACCTCGAACTCCTCGCCACCCTCGACCGGGGCGTCGAGGTCAACGACTTCACCGTTCAGCTTTACGACCACTGCGTCACGGGCGAGGCGCGGCCCGATCCTCTCGATCACGTCCCGCGCCTTCTCGCCGGGCTCTACCTCGAGTTCTCTACCATCTGGAAGCCTGACCTCCGCCATCTATGAAACCTTTCCGAATATCAAAGCAAGCAGCAACATCTCACGGATTCTACCTTTTAACCCACGGATTTATGAATCGGATAGAAAACGCGGGCCTACTGAAACACCGACAAGCTGAAAGTTAAAGAAGTGGGCGATAGTGGATTCGAACCACTGACCTCTTCCGTGTCAAGGAAGCGCTCTCCCCCTGAGCTAATCGCCCCTGCGACGACACCGCTGGGTCGAGAGGCGGCACCCGGAATCGAACCGGGGTACAGGGTTTTGCAGACCCTTGCCTAACCACTCGGCCATGCCGCCAATACAGCCGTCAACGGCTTCACGGCCAGAGCGGAAGACGGGATTCGAACCCGCGACCCTCACCATGGCAAGGTGATGCTCTACCAGCTGAGCTACTTCCGCGTTGTTGCCGCGCAATTTGCCTCTCGGGCTCCGTGCGCGGAAGTAATTTAGCACGCTCTTAGCGGTCTTACAAGCGTCCGTTGAACCACCGTTTGCTGGAGAAAACCACGTAACGCATGAGGAAAAAACTGATGGTGGAGGCGATGACAACAGAGATTATCTTGGCCGTGTTTCCTGCGATCCAGGCCGGCACCACGTCGTAGACGAGCAGGAACCGGACGAGCAAGTAAAAGAGCCCGTTGCTGATGGAGATATTGATCAGCGCCTGGATGAAGAACAAGGTGGTCTGACGCGGTCCGTGGTCGGCCCGCCCACGGAAGGTCCACATCGTATTCCCGACGTAGCTGTTGATGTTCGCCAGAACCAAGGCGACGGCATTGTAGATGGCGAACATCCAGGCGTCTCGGGTGGGCTCCAGCCAGAGCAACAGGTTGAGCGTCCCGATATCCACCAGGGCATTCGCGGTCCCGACCATGGAGAATTTGGAGAACCGTATACCACCGCTCTTTATACGCTCGCGCTTGGAGGTCACAGAATATCCTGCGCCTGTTCGTAGTAACTTCGCAGGGTACGAGTGGAACCCTCCCAGCTACGCTCCTCAGCCGCCGCCCGCGCGTTCAGAGACATCTCGCGCAACGAGTCTTCGTCGGAGAAAATTTTCTCCACGGTAGAGATTAGCGCTGCGTCGGAGCCCGGCTCGTAGAGCAGCCCGTTTTCCCCCTCGCTTACCACCTCGTGCGACGCCCCGCTCCGGGCGGCCACCACCGGCAGCCCCGAGGCGAGCGCCTCGTTCATCGCCATCCCCAGCGTCTCGGTGGTCGAGGGAAAAAGAAAAGCATCCGCCGAGGCGTACGCACTGGCTAATTCTTCCCCTTGCAAAAGGCCCGTGAGAACCGTCTTGGTACCGAGGAACTGGCTTTCCACTTCCTTGCGTGCCGGACCGTCTCCCACTATTGCGAGCCGGGTTCCCGGCAGGCTCTCCGGTATTATTCGCAGGCGTTCTATGTGCTTCTCCGGGGCGAGGCGGCCTACGTAGAGTAGAAGCTTCTCTTCCGGGTGGCCGTCAGTGAGCTTCGCGCGCCATTCATCCGAAGCCTTATCCGGATGAAAGAGCCGGGAATCAACTCCCTGGGGCCAGACACGGACATGTTTGATCCCCTCTTCCAGAAGATAGTTCATCGTGGTGCCGGAAGTACACAGGTTGATCTGGGCCTGATTGTGTATGTACCGGGTGGCGTTTTTGGCGAAGTTGACAAGAAAGCCTAGTTTATAGTACGGGGCGTAGACGGCAATATTCGTATGGTACGAGCAAACGAGCGGTATCTTCATGCGCCGGGCGAAATACACCCCACCGAGCCCGTGGATGATCGGGTTGACCACGTGTATCACGTCCGGCCGGAACTCCCGTAAGGCGCGGCCGATCCAGGGATGTGGCGGAGCAAGACGGATTTGCGGATAGTGCGGGAAAGTAATGCCGGGCGTACTGTAGATCCTTGCTCCGGCGTAAGAATCGGGCCTGTCGTTGGAGGGGGCGAACATCATGACCTCATCCCCCATCCCGCCGAACTCTTCGATAGTGTGGCGCAGCCGGGTCACGACACCATCGGTGGCGGGAAGAAAGGTCTCGGTGAAGATCGCGATCCGCACTACGCCACTAAGCCGGTCCGTGCCTCACGTTTAGAGAGGCTACCGCCAACTCGCTTTCGGGTCGAGGGTTTCCGGTCGAATGCGCCCCTGGTTCTCCAGCGCCACGAGAAGCAGATGCAGGTACAGTGTACTCGTACTCCTCGTGCATCCACTAAATCCGTTACCAGCCGCTACCAGGGCGCGCACTTACTCTCCGATCTCTTTCGCAGCGATCAGGGTTATCTACCCGATTCTACAAATTCGAGACGATAGCCTGGGTAAATTCTTTCGTGCCAGCAGAACCACCCAGATCCTTCGTGCGAGTCTCGGGACTCTTGAGGGCGCTTTCTATACCCTGCTGCATCCTATCGGCCTCATCAGTGTAGCCGAGGTAGTAGAGCATATTCTTGGCCGAAAGCAAGGTCGCCAGCGGGTTAGCCCGATTCTGGCCGGCGTACTTGGGCGCCGAACCGTGAACCGGCTCGAAGACGGCCAGCTCCTCGCCGATGTTCGCCCCCGGCGCGACCCCGAGTCCCCCGGTCAGCCCGGCGCAGAGGTCGGAGAGGATGTCCCCGTAGAGGTTCGGACACACCAGAACGTCATACTGGTTCGGCTTGGTGACGAGCTGCATAGCCATGTTGTCCACGATCCGGTCGTCTATCTCCTCGAAGTCGTTCTCGTAATCCTTGGCGACCTCGTAGAACACGTCCCGGAAGAGGCCGTCCGTATATTTCATGATGTTCGCTTTGTGGATGACCGTTATGTGCTTGCGGCCCTGCTCCTTCGAGCGCTCGAAGGCCATGCGGCAGATTCGCTCCGTGCCCTCGCGCGTGATGATCTTGATAGACTCCGCCGCGTTCTTACCAACCATGTGCTCGACACCGGCGTAGAGATCCTCGGTGTTCTCCCGGTAGATGACCAGGTCTATATCCTTGTAGGGCGTATCCACACCCGGCAGGCTAAGACTCGGACGGACGTTGCCGTACAGGTCGAGCTCCTTGCGCAGCGCCACATTGACCGAGCGGAACCCCGTCCCCACCGGCGTCGTGAGAGGCCCTTTGATGGCTACCTTATTGCGCCGGATGGACTCCAAAACCGATTCCGGAAGCGGGGTGCCCTCCTTCTCCATAACGCCCTCGCCGGCGTCGGCTACCTCCCACTCGATGTCTACGTCCAGCGCCTCGATAACCTCTTTCACCGAATCGGTGAGGTCGGGACCAATGCCGTCTCCTGGTATTAGAGTAACCGTCTGTGCCACGTGCAGGCTCCCTTCATAGTGAAAATCCTGCACAGTATAGCTACCAAGGTAACGGTAGGCTAATCAGAAGCCCGGACTCGTCCCTTTAACTCCGGGTACCGAAGAACAGGGCGGCGCCTACCAGCAGCACCAGCATCAGCACCAGGAGCAAGACGACGGCTGCCGGTATCAGGACCACGAGGGCCGCCTTCCCCGTGGAGGTTCCATGCACTTCCCGGACACCGATTACGCCCAGGTAAATGCCGTATAGGCCCAGCAACGGACCGATAAAAGGTATCCAGCTCACAAGGTTCACGACCTGCGAGTAGGCAACGACTCTGAAGGTCGCCTCGAAGCCCGCGTTCCGCTGCCCGACTATCAACCTCACCAGAAGGTGGATGATCCCGCTGCCTATAAGAAGGCCTATAGCCAGGAAAATCGGCGCCAGAATTATTGAAGCTATGAGTCCCCCGAACCCCTGATCCCCGCTGATGCCCGCCAGCGCGAGGATACCGCTGAGGATAACGAAGACCTCGTAACATATGAGAGCGAATATCGCCGGATTGATAAAGTCCCCGGCGCGGGTAATGCCCTGAAAGAAATCTGTCGGCCCCTGGACGAGCCTCCTGACGGTGTTCATAAAACTCTGGACCGGGTCCGTGTAGGTAAACTCACCGCCTCCGCCAGACCTCGTACGCGGCTCGTCCTCGGGCTCTGGAGAAGAGCCTTCCGGTTCTTCGGATTGTCTTCCGGTGTTGAAGTCCATGCGGCTCTCCTATCACGTAAGGCTTGCCAGTGGCTACAAATGTATCTTCTACTTGGTCTGGGCGCAAGACTTTTCGCAAATGTGGCCGACAGAGCGTATCGGGGTCAGGTCGGATACTCGCGCAACCGGTCTCGACGTTTCCCTCGTACTGTAGAATAACCAGCAACACATTTGCGTTTTGTGGGGTGGTGAGGAGCTTGACTTCGACGATAGAAACTTTAGAGCGCGAGTTGGGTGAGGCCCAGCGGGATAGGGAAAACGATCAGCGGGCGGTGATCCGGGCCGAGAACGCCCACGAAGCCGCGTGCGCCGCGCGCGACGACGCCTGGACTGAGAGCTTCGCCACCGACCCGGAGGTCGAGCGGCTCTCGGAGTTGGTCTACCGGCGTCGGCGGGAGCTCTACGAGGCTATCGACCGGCTAAAAGCAGCGGAAGGCCGGGAGCGAAGGATCAAGAGCCGCCTGATGTACGTACTGCCTGCCGAACGCAGGAGATACCTGCTGGGCACGGTGGATGAAGAGTTCGAAGGGTTCCTGGAAGCCATCATAGAGGCCTACAAAGAAGATCTGCCGAACACCGGGATCGAAGTGATAACGGAGAGGCCGGGCGAGTTGGACCTTCGGGGCGACGCCACCTGGCGGGCCCTGGAGAGGCTGTACTCAGGCACAGTTCGGCGGTGGGTGGAGATCCAGGCCGAGAACGCCTCTCCCACGGTCGGGGACGTGGCGCGTCAGATCTCTTACTACGCCGGCGGCCACGTGCCGCGCGTCTTCGTGGGCGGCGAAGAAACCAGGATCGAGACGTTCCACGACGACCGGAGATCCTGGAAGACACTCTCGGGCTATGACGGGCATCAGGGAAGGCTGGCACTCGCCCGGATAACGTCCCGACGTTACCTGGACGAGAACGCCATCGGCCGCCTCGGGAAGCGACCGGAAGTCATGATCCAGGTCTCGGAGATCGCCCGTTTGTACCAGACAATGAACCTTACCGGGGACGAGATCCGCTGGCGGCTGGAGCAGTTGATCTCACTGCGCCTGGAGGTCCTGGAAGCCGTCTACCAACTGACCAGCGACCGGCGGCGCTTCTCGTTCTACGAGATCGCCCGCGCCGCCCGCCTCCTCGATAGCCATTTCCCGGACTCCGGCGTGGCAGCCGAAGTCCTGCTCCGCGTCGTGGACCGGGCGTTGGACTCCGGAGTGCCGCTCGTAGACCTCGCTTACATGAGCGTCGCTACCGGAGAGAGCCCCTGAATAACTGAAACACCTCAATCCGGCAGGTCGGCCAGGTCGTGCTCCGGCACCGAAAGGTTATAGGGACGGGCCGGCTTCTCGGCGAGCACCCGCACCTTGTACACGAAATCCGGGACGAACTCTCCGCGCCGGACCTCCATTATCTCGACCGGCTGCATCGTTGCCTTCAGGGCTGCCTTTCCGCCCACTTCGTAGCGTGCCGGACGGTTGCGATCCACCACGGACGCCTCCTCTCTAAGATGCGAATAAAACGGGTAGACTATTCTGGCACACTCACGAGCAGGGAGAGAGCTGCCATGAGCGAACGCTACGACCTTGTAGTTGTCGGCGCCGGCCCCGCCGGTACGGCCACAGCATATTACGCCTCTAAGGCCGGGCTTGGCGTCCTGCTCCTCGACCGGCAGAAGTTTCCCCGCGACAAACCCTGCGGCGACGGCCTTATGCCCCACGCCGCCTCCGAAGTCACCCTGATGGGGCTCGGCGATTGGCTGGACGAACCTCGCCACGGAAAATTCTCCGGCTTCACGATCTACACCAGGACCGCCCATCTTCGACAGGGCGTACCGCCCACGCTCCACGGGCCGCACGGCTACGTCATCCGGCGCGAAGAGACCGACGCGAAGCTCCTGGAGCGGGCCATCTCGGCGGGAGCGGATTTCAGGGGCGACTCGCGCGCCACAGGCCTGCTACGCTCATCCGCCGGAGACGTCACCGGCATAGAGGTCGCGGACGGGGACGGACCGCTACGTTACGAGGCTCCGATGGTAGTCGCCGCCGATGGCGTAGGCGGTTTCGCCGGAGACGGAATGAAGGCCCACCAGAACGCCGTGGCCCGCCGCCAATACTTCAAGAACGTGGATGGTCCTGACAAGGAGCATCTGCACATCTTCGTCACCCAAGATATGAATTCCGACGGCGCGGGGTACGGCTGGGTATTCTACTTCGGTGACGGATCGGCGAACGTCGGGGCCGGGGTCTCCACGCGGGCGCTCGGAAGGACCGGACGAAACCTCAAGGACTACTTCGACCGCTTTCTCGAAGAGCCCGAGCTTGCGGGGTGGCTGGAAGGCGCGGAGGCAGAGGGGCCGCCGAAGAGTTGGTCGCTCAAGATGGGCATGTGGGGCGCGAGGCGTCACGCGCAAGGTCTCATCATGGCCGGGGACGCGGGCAGCATGATCCACCCTATAAGCGGTGAGGGAGTGGGATACGCCCTTGAATCTGGACGGCTCGCTGCAAACTGGGCATACGAAGCCCACTCTCGCAAAGACTTCTCAGCCTCTCTGCTCTCCGGCTACGAGCGCCAACTCCGTAAAAAGCGAGCCCGAGAGCACCTCTCCGGCTACGCGATGGTCAACCTGGTGCCGAACCTGGAGATGATGGAGCCGGTCTTCAAAGCCTGTGAGAAAGATCCCAGGGCGCGCAACACGCTGGTGGAGACATTTACCGGAGACACCCCAATCTACAGCCTCCTCAAACATCCCGGCACGATGGCGACGGCTCTCCGGGAGATGGTCCGAGGAGCGAAAATCCCCTAACGTGTATGCTGTTCGTATACACTCGACGGGCAGGAGGAACCGTGGAAGAGAATAGCCTGGAGCTTGGAGATATAAAAGTTCGTGTGCTGGAGGACGGCACTTTCATAACCGATGCCGGCAACCTCTTCGGAGGTTCGGGTAATGCGAAGATAAAAGGGGCCATGCGCCCGGTCCTGGTTGAGACCGGCGAGAACCTGGTGCTCCTGGACGCGGGATTCGGCCCGGAACTTCCCGAGAGCCTCGAAGGCCGCTACGAGCTAAGGCGCAACGACAATAGCTTGATGGACAGCTTCGAGAAGGCCGGTTACTCGGCCAAAGACGTCACCCACGTAGTGCTATCTCACCTGGACGCCGACCATGTAGGCTGGGCGCTGAACCCGCCGAGTTTCCCGAACGCCACCGTCTATATCCAGAGAGCCTCCCTGGAAGAGGCGAAAGGGATGCCGGAGGGCAACTCCCGCCTGGAAGCTGTCCCGAGCGTAGAGAAAGGCGTCGAGGAAGGCTGGTGCGAGTTGCTGGATGGGGACGGTGAGATCGTGCCGGGCGTCAGCGTTCAGGTGAGATCCGGGCACGCGGAGGGACATCAGATAGTTTGGATTGGCGCCGGCGACGAGCGGGCACTCTACACCGCCGATTTGGCCCCGGCGAAGATCTGGCTGGACCCCGACCTAATAAGCGGCGTGGACACGGATCCCAAAGCGGCCCGCAAAAACCGGATTGAGGTTCTTGAAGAGGCCGAGTCAAACGGCTCGCCGGTGATCCTCTATCACGAGCCGAGCGGCGCGCTGGTAAAGGTGAATCGTAACGATGAGGGTAAGTTCGAGGCGAACCCTATAGGCGGGTAGACGACCCTACTTCCCTTTACGTCGGTTCTTGATCTTACGCCAGATGAACGGCGCCAATAATATGAGTCCGCGACGGATCAATCTTCCCACGAGTTCCTCCTAAAATAAGGGCTTTGTAGCATCATACCACCGTAACAATAGCGCCAAACTCGCATCAGTCTTCCTGACCATCGTGCCAGACTGTATGCTCACGGGCGGGGCTGCGACGTCTCGGCCTCTCCCCCATGTCCGGGTATCCGAGGCAGAGGTAGGCGACTATCCGGTCGTCGTCTTCGAGCCCAAAGAAGTCCCGCATAAAAGGATGGTAAGCGACGGGCCCGGTGCGCCAGATGCTCGCCAGGCCGAGCGCGTGGGCCGTGAGCTGCATGTTCTGGACGGCGGCGCAGCAGGCAGCGTAGTTCTCCAGAGTCTCGATCTCCTCGCGCCCGGCGCGGGAGATAACAGCTATCACCACCGGCGAGCGGAAAGCCTTTTTGCGCTCGCGGCTGACCCTTCCGGCTACCAACTCTGGATCTTCTCCCTCCTCCTCAGCCAGGATCTCGGCCAGCTTCGCCCGAGCACGGGCGAACTCCCCGCGGCCTTTGCCGGTAAATACGTGAAAACGCCAGGGCTCGGTAAGTTTGTGGTTCGGCGCGTGGATCGCGCTCTCAAGGATCTGCTCTATCAGTTCGTCGGGCACGGAATCTTGTTTCACCCGGTTGATGCTCTGGCGCGATCGTATAGCCTGCGTTACGTCCAAAAATCTCCTCGCTTACTATTAGAGGTTTGCTGGTATTTTATCGTGGAGGCCATCGGCAGAGAAAAGCGAGTTCCTCTATCATTGATGGGGGAGATTCAGAAGTAGTATCAGAGTGGCCGGAGAGTTCTTTGAGAGCATGGATGAGAACCTCTTGCGCCAAGACAAGGAGATTATCTGATGTCGAAGACAGTTACCATCACCGGAGCGGCGGGCGCTATCGGTTATGCGGTCTTGTTCCGGATCGCCTCGGGCCAGTTGCTCGGCCCCGACGAGAAGGTCAAACTGAGGCTGCTGGAGATCGAACCGGCTCTACAGGCCGCCGAGGGCACGGCGATGGAGCTACACGACTGCGCCTTCCCGCTGCTGGAGTCCGTCGAGATCACCTCCGACGCGAACGAAGCCTTCGACGGCTCGAACGTAGCCCTGCTGATCGGCGCCCGGCCCCGCGCGAAGGGTATGGAGCGCGCCGACCTTCTGGAGGCGAACGGCGCGATCTTCAAGCCGCAAGGCGAGGCGATCAACGCCGGGGCGGCGGACGACGTGCGGATACTGGTGGTCGGCAATCCAGCCAACACGAACGCCCTGATCGCAATGAACAACGCCCCGGACGTACCTCGGGACCGCTTCACCGCCATGACCCGGCTCGATGAGAACCGCGCGGTCTCGATGCTCGCCCGTAAACTGTCGGTCGGCGTCGAGGATGTGGAAGACCTCGTCGTGTGGGGTAACCACTCGCCCACGATGTTCCCCGACCTCTTCAACGCCAAAGTCAACGGCGAACGGGCCGTCGATCAAATCGATATGGACTGGTACGAGAACGAATACATGCCCCGCGTCGGCAAGCGCGGCGCGGAGATCATCGAAGCCCGCGGCGCGTCCTCCGCGGCCTCCGCGGCCTCCGCCGCCATAGATCACGTCCACGATTGGTTCCTGGGCGCCGAGGGGCTGCGCTCGATGTCGGTCCCATCCGGCGGACAGTACGGCGTGGAAGAGGGCCTCATCTCCTCGTTCCCGGTACGGTGCTCGGGCGGCGACTACGAGATCGTCGAAGGACTAGAAATCGGCGAGTTCGCCCAGTCGAAGATCGACATAACCGTGAACGAGCTCAAGGAAGAACGGGATGCCGTGAAGGAACTTGGGCTGATCGGGTAGCCGGCTCCGGTATGGGCCCGTCACCAGAGTTCAAACAGCGGCTGCGCGAGGCGTTCGAAGCGCTGAACATCGGCCAAACCTTCATCTTCCGGCGAACCTTCACAGACGGCGACGTGGCCCTGTTCTGCGGCGTAACCGGAGACTTCAATCCTTACCATCAGGACGCCGCCTTCGCGGGCGAAAGCTTCTACGAACGGCTCACCATCCCCGGCCTCCTAACCGGGAGCATGCTGACGCATATCGGCGGTATGCTGGGATTCCTGGCAACGGACATGTCGTTCGAATACCTGAAACCGGTCTTCGTGGGCGACACAATCACCTGTACGGTCACCATCGCGGAGAAGGACGAAGAGACGCGCCGGGTCGTGGGAGAAGCCGGCTTCGTAAACCAGGCCGGCATGGAGGTGCTCCGGGCGACGTTCGGCGGTTTCCCCGGTCAGATTCGTCTCGCACGCTGAAGCGACGACGCACATTGTAACCGGGCAGGCTTTTCGTCTTCGGCGGGTGGTTCCGGTAAAGGCGGCGGAGGGCGCGGCTTCGTTTCGGGTCGTCACGCCCTCCGCTACAACGTTTCGTTAGAGTACTTTTATCCTCTTGCGGACCTTGGTCTCAGCCAGGCTCGCGGCTATCTCGTCGAACGAGCGGGCTGGCGCGGTGTCCTCGGCGAAGAGGGAGCGCCCGGGCTCGCCGCTCTCGTCCGGCAGGATCGGGATGCGTCCCATGACCTGCGAATCCAACTCTGTCGCTACGCTGTTTCCACCGTCGCCGCCGAAGATCTTCAACTCCTTGCCGCAATCAGGGCACTCGGCGTAGCTCATGTTCTCCACGACGCCTGCGAGCTTGAGGTGAGCCTGAACTGCCATCTTCCCCGCCTTCGCGGCCACACGGGCGGCGTCGGCCTGGGGAGTCGTGACGACGAGGGCCTCGGCTTTCGGGATCATCTGGGCCACCGTAAGTGCCACGTCGCCTGTGCCGGGCGGCATGTCCACGATAATGAAGTCCGGCTCGTCCCAGTATACGTCTCGCATTAGCTGGGTGAGGGCCTTGTTCACTATCGGGGCGCGCCAGATGATGGCCTGTCCCTCGTTCACGAAGTTGCCCATCGAGATGAATTTCAGGCCCGAGGCGGACTCTATCGGGAAGATCACACCTTCCACCACGTTCGGCTTCTCCGTGGCGCCGAGCATTACCGGGATGGAGGAACCGTGAACGTCGGCGTCGAGGACCTCGACGGAATGCCCGGCCCGGTCCAGCGCCGCAGCCAGGTTGACGGCGACGGTGCTCTTTCCGACGCCGCCCTTTCCGGAGACGACCGCGATGATGCGGGTCTTCGATTCGTCCCGAAAGGCCGGAGCCAACTCAGAGGGACCGCCATGCAGGGAGGTGAGTAGGTTTTGGCGGTCTTCGTCGGTCATCACGCCGAAGTCCACCTCTACGTGCTCGACGCCTTCGATCTCCTTTAGCCGGTCCTGGATGTCGGTTGTGATCCGGTGCTTGAGCGGACATCCGGCGGTCGTAAGGGCCACGCCCACGGTGACGCCGGAGCCTTCGATCTCGACCGTACGGATCATGTTCAGGGAGATGAGGTCACGCCCGATCTCCGGGTCTTTCACATCCCGCAGCGCCTCCCTTATACCGGCCTCGGAAAAACCATCGGCCGGTTCTTCCGGCTGCGGCGTCCGGTCTACCAGATGCTCGGCGGTCTCGTTACCGGCGTCGAACTCCGCTTGTTCCGGGTTAACTGGCTGTTCTCTATCGTCGGAGTTACCGGAACCGTTCTCCCTGGTGCGCTTTCGGAACCAGTTGACCACGTTTGAAAACCTCCTCCGGAGCGGCGCCCCGGCCTCTTTCGGATACGCAAGGCAAGGCTGAAACTCAGCGCGCCTGATCTTACCACAGCCCCACTGCTCCGCCGCTTACCGGACTACCCTGAAGTCTTTCTGGCGGCTGCGATTGCCGAGGTTATCGTCGTGTTTGGGATAGGTAGCAATAAAAGAGTATGTTCCGGGCCGACCGGGCTTGTACCTGAAGCTGTAGCGCGAGTTAGAGTTCAGAGCGGCTCTCTTGCGGGCGACAACTCCGCCGTTCCGCTTTATGGTCACCGTGACAGAGCCATCGTGCTCGGGCATCACGGACCCGGAGACGGTGCGGACCCTGCCAAGCTTTAGTTTCGTGGAAGGCGTGTACAAGCTCACCCTGACTTTCACGAAGACCCGCCTCGTAGTGCTTCTGGACGCCTGAAGCCTGTCCTCCTGGTTTCCAGTAAACACCGCACGATAGTAGGAATTCTTGTCGGGCCTGATACCACTAAAAGAGTAAGTACCGTTAGATGCGGTAGTCGTCCGTTCCACGTTGCTGAACCTCGAAGCCCCCTCCGGCCGCTGCTGCAGTCTCACCGTCCGGCCACCGAGCGGCTCACCTTCGGCGGAGAGCTTGCCTGAAAGCTCGATGCCTTTGCCGAAAGTAGTAGCGTTTCGGCTGGTTGCCAATCCGAGGTCCGTAGTCCGAATACCGAGTGCGGAGGCCGCGTTCAGCCGGCCGCCGGTCGCCACCTTACCCTGAAGATTGTCTTTCTTATCAACTGATTCGAGTATTCGAGACCGCATCTGCGCGTCGTCCAGGGAGGTGTTCTGACTTTTGATCAGGGCGGCCACACCCGTTACGTGCGGGGCGGCCATCGAAGTGCCGCTCATGTAGCCGTAATTGTTTTCGGGGTAGGTGCTCACGATATCCACACCCGGCGCCGCCAGGTCCACATTCTTGGCGCCGAAATTAGAGAACGAAGCCAGGTTGTCCTTGTTATTGGTCGCCGCGACGGAGATGACGTTTGGCAGGTCGTAGTTGGCCGGGTAGCTCGACGTGGTGTCGTTGTTCGCGCCGGCGTTCCCGGCGGCGGCAACGAATAGATGCCCGGCGGAATCAGCTCTTTTTATCGCATCGTAGAGGGCCTGGCTGTATCCGCCCCCGCCCCACGAGTTGTTGCTGATCTTGACGCCCTTATCCACCGCGTAGTTGATTGCTTCCACAGCGTCGAGTGTGGTACCGCCATTCTTACCGAGGAACTTGAGCGGCATGATCCGCGCGTCCCAATTGACGCCAGAGACGCCCGTCGAGTTGTTGCCCTGGGCCGCGATAGTCCCCGCGACGTGCGTCCCGTGCTCATCGCCTTGCCCGGTTATGGGGTCGGGATCGTAGACGCTCGCGTCGTCGTTGGCGAAATCCCAACCGTTTACGTCGTCCACGTAGCCGTTGTTGTCGTCGTCTTTGTTATTGCCAGGAGTTTCACCGGGGTTGTGCCAGATGTTGTCCTTGAGGTCCGGATGGTTCACGTTCACGCCCTCGTCTATAACAGCGACGATGGTCTCTTGGCTGCCTGTGGTCTGATCCCAGGCTTCCGGCGCGTCGATGTCCGCGTCCGGGACGCCGTCAGAGCCGTTGATATTCTGCCCCGTGTTATTCGGACCATACAGATACCTGTCGTAATAAGTGTCGTTGGTCGTTTTGGTAGGATAAAGCAGGTAGTTGGGCTGTGCGTATTCTACGTCCGGAGACTTCTCGTACTGGTCTACGGCCTCTTTTACCGGAAGGTTCTGCGGTAGGTCGACCAGGTTCACGTCGCTCTTGGGTAGATCTTCTTCCAATCGGGCACTGTTCTCGCGGTTCAATCCCTTTAGATCCGCCGGCGAAGCCTCTTCTTCGATCTTGACGATGATCTCACCGGTCTCGAACTTTTTGCCCTCCGGGCCATCGTAGGTCGGTTCCTCACCCGTTGGTTTCGTGAGTTCGCTTTCGGGCTGGGTCGCGGCGTACTGCACCGAACTCTGAACGGCTATAAAGACCACAGTCAGAGCCGCCACCAACCCAACTAGCACAGTTGTCATTCTTTTTTTGCTTGCCAATAGACGACTCAAAACGTAGCTTCCTAACTATTCGTCTTTCTCTTATGAAGTTGCTTATCGGATGGCAGGCGAAAAACTTAAGTCGATTAGTTCATTATCCCAAGCTGGAACAACCTGTCAATTCTCTGGTTCGAAGCTGCAATTTTATGCGGCGGGCTTGTCGCCGGCTACCTGACGACCCGGAAGCCCTTCTGGCGGCTGCGGTTTTGGAGGTGATCTTTATCTCCAGGGAAGTTGGCGAAGAACGCGTAATTTCCCGTACGGCTGGGTCTGTAGACGAAGCGGTAGCGAGACTTGGCATTCAATTGCACTCTTTCCTTCTTCAAGAAATTTCCGTTCCGCTTGACGACTACGTCTACCGGTCCGCCGGAATGGTTCGGGAAAACCCGTCCGCCCATGCCCCGGCGGTCTCCTACCTTGAGCTGCGAGCCATCAGTCTTGAGCGTAACCTTCGCCTTGACCCTGACCTGCTCGCCGCGACTGGCCGTCCGCGCCAGGGAGTCCTGATTGTTGCCGGCGAAGCTCGCCCGGTAGTAGGTATTTTGGGAAGGTCTCACCCCGTTTTGGTCGAAGGCGCCGTCGGCCTCGGTCGTAACCTCGGCGAACTTGCTGAAAGAGTTTGCCCCCACCGGCCGCCGGCTTAACGAGATCGTCTGTCCGCCAAGAGGGGTCCCGTCATCGTCAGTCAACTTGCCGGAGAGAGTGGTGGCGTTCTTGAAAACCGTGACCCCAGGCTTAGAGTTGAGAGTCAACTCCGTCGGCCGGACTCCCAGAGCGGCAGCCGCGTTCAAGCGGCCCCCGGTTACCGTATTGTTCAGGCTCTGCTTCTGGTCCACCGACTGGAAGATGATGTTTCGCATCTCCTCGTCGCTCAGGCTACCGGTCTGGCTCTTGAGCAGGGCGGCGGTCCCGGCGACGTGCGGCGAGGCCATGGAAGTGCCGCTGAACCGGCCGTAGTCATTTATCGGGAGGGTGCTGAGTATACCGACGCCCGGCGCCCCGAGGTCAACCGTGTTGTTGCCGAAGTTGGAGAAGCCGGCGAGTCGATCCTGGTCGTCGGTCGCAGCGACCGAGATTATGTTGTTCGCGGGACACGAAGCCGGGTAGCTCTTGGGGGCTACGTCGTTATTGACCCCGTCGTTGCCGGCCGCCGCGACGAACAGATGCCCGTCGTTGTCTACGTTCGCTATCGCATCGCACAGAGATTGCGGTTGGGTGTCCAATGGCTCAGTTGCCCAGGAGTTGTTGCTGATTTTGGCTCCCTGGCCCACCGCGTAGTTGAGCGCCTCAATTGCGTCCGAGACGCTACCACTGTTATTCGGGCCGAGGAACTTGAGCGGCATGATCTCGGCCTGCCAACTGACCCCCACCACACCGGCGTCGTTGTTTCCCGTGGCGGCGACCGTACCCGCTACGTGAGTACCATGGCGGTCCACCTCCGGGTCGTCGTAGACGGTGCGATCTCCGTTGAAGAAGTCCCAACCCTGGGTGTCGTCCACGAGACCGTTGCCATCGTCGTCCACGCCGTTTCGGGTCTCATCCGGGTTGTTCCAGATATTGCCCCTCAGGTCCGGGTGGCCCGCTTGAACCCCACTATCTATCACGGCGACGAGGGTGCCAGGATCGCCCGTATTCTGCTCCCAGGCCTCGGGGGCGTCTATGTCGGCGTCCCTTGTCCCACCGGTCTGGCCCGTGTTATTAAGCCCCCACTGCTCCGGATATCCGGGGTCGTTGGGAGTTCGGGTCGGGAAGACCAGGAAATCCGGCTCCGCGTACTCTACGACCGGCGAGTTTTCGTACCTCTGAACGGCCTGATCCACCGGTAAGTTCTGCGGCAAGTCAACCACGTTTAGACGGGTTCCTTCTATCTCTTCTTCTATACTGGCGTCGTTGCGTTGGTTAAGATCCTCTAGCTCCGACTCGGGAGTTCCGGCGGCCCGCTTTACGATGATCTGGCCCGGCACGAACTCAGCCTCTTCAGGGTTTTGAAAGCTAGGCTCGGCCTGCGCTTCCTCGGCCTCTTGCTGGGCTCCCACCCTGCTACCGGACCCGACGAAGAGCGTCCCGAGCAAGAGAATCATTATCGCGGTAAGCAACGCGTGTTTACCGATTTTCGGTAGCAATCTTCTCACCGCTCTCATTATCCCTATACACAATCAAATGCCTTCGTTTAGCCTATCGTAGTCAGGATTAGTTTCGGCAACCTCGTCCGAAAGCTTTAGCCGTTTTGGGAGACGCCCAGTCAACCAGTGCTTCTCTCATCTCTGTCGTACAATAGCTTTACGGATTGCAAACGCCTTTGTATCATCGGATCAAAGTCCGCGCCTCCCCCAAATGAGCTAACAAATCAGGCTTCCGCGCCACTCAAGGACGGTATTGTCCGAACACCTCCCGGAGAACATCCGAAACCTCCCCGAGCGTCGCGTAGCCCGCCAGCGCCTCTTTCATCGGATAGAGCAGGTTCTCTTTGCCCTCGGCGGCCTGTTTCAATTTCGCGAGCGATTTCTCTACCTCACCGCTGTCCCGGCTCTCTTTTAGTTCGTTCAGTCGCTCGGTCTGTTGATCCCGGATGGACTCATCAACCGTGTGGAGTTCCATTTCGGGGTCGTCATCGGCTTCTCCGGCGTAGCGGTTGAGGCCGACGATTATCCGCTCTTCTTTCTCGATCTCGCGCTGGTAGCGGAAGGCGGCTTCTTCGATCTCACTCTGCATGTAACGATTTTCGATTGCCTTTACCGCACCCCCGATCTCGTCTATCCGCTCTATGTACTCCCACGCTTCTTCCTCGACGGCGTCCGTAAGCGACTCGACGAAGTAGGATCCACCGAGCGGATCGGCGGTCTCGGTCAGGCCTCCTTCGCTGGCGAGTATCTGCTGGGTGCGGAGCGCTATCCGGGCGCTGTGCTCGGTCGGGAGCGCGAGCGCCTCGTCGTAGGCGTTAGTGTGGAGGCTCTGGGCGCCGCCCATTACGGCCGAGAGAGCCTGGACCGTGGTCCGCACGATGTTGTTCTCGGCCTGCTGGGCCGTCAGTGACGAGCCTGCCGTCTGGGTGTGGAAGCGGAGCTTCATGCTCCGCTCGTCCTCGGCCCCGAAACGGTCCTTCATTATGGTGGCCCACATCCTGCGGGCGGCCCGGTACTTCGCAATCTCCTGAAATAAGTCGTTGTGGGCGTTAAAGAAGAACGAGAGCCTCGGGGCGAACTCGTCCACCTCCAGTCCAGCCTCGAGCGCCGCCTCGACGTAGGCGATGGCGTCGGAGAGTGTGAACGCCAGCTCCTGAACCGCCGTCGAACCGGCCTCGCGTATGTGGTAACCGGAGATGGAGATGGTGTTCCAGCGTGGCAACTCTTTGGCGCAGTAGGCGAACATGTCAGTGGTGATCCTCATGGATGGTTCCGGCGGGTAGATGTAGGTGCCGCGGGCCAGGTATTCCTTGAGGATGTCGTTCTGGGTCGTGCCGGTTACATCCTCGGGCTTCGCGCCCTGTTCTTCGGCGACGAGCGAGTAGAGGAGCAGTAGGATAGAAGCTGTCGCGTTTATGGTCATCGAGGTCGAAACGTCTTTCAGAGGGATGCCGTCGAAGAGATCCCGCATGTCCAGCAGAGAGTCTATGGCGACCCCGACCTTGCCGACCTCACCTAGCGCCAGGTCGTGGTCTGAGTCGCGGCCCATCTGGGTCGGGAGGTCGAAGGCGACGGAGAGGCCGGTCTGTCCGTTCTTCGTGAGGTACTTGAAGCGCTCGTTGGTCTCTTTCGCGGTCCCGAAACCGGCGTACTGGCGCATCGTCCAGGGCCGACCCCGGTACATTGAAGGGTAGACACCGCGAGTGTAGGGATGCTCTCCGGGGTCCCCGAGCTTCTCGGGATAGTCGAACCCGTCCAGGTCATCCGGCTTGTAGACGGGCTTCACCTCTATGCCGGACTCGGTATGGCGCTCATCCACGTCCACGACGCACCTCTCTACTCTCCGCCGTCTCTCAACTCTACAAGCTCCGTCAAGACGCCGAACGCGCTACTGGGATGGACGAACGCCATCCGGGCGCCGCCAGCCCCGATGCGGGGCTCCCGGTCTATGAGTTCCACGCCCTGAGATTCGAGTTCCGCCAGCGACTCATCCAGGTTTTCGACCTCGAAGGCTACGTGATGAAACCCCTCTCCCCTCTTCGCCAGAAACTTGCCGACCGGCGAGTCGGGGCTGGTTGGCTGGACCAGCTCTATGGTCGAATCTCCGACCCGGAACATGGTTGCGATTATGCCCTGTTCTTCTACCTCTTCCGGCTCCTCCGGCTCGACTCCGAAGTTTGTGCGGTAGAAGTTCGTGGCGGCCTCGATGTCTTCGACCGCGTAGCCGAGATGGTAGATTCTGTTCAACATGGGCTAGATTGTAGAGCATGACAGTTGCGGAAGCCTTTCAGAAACAGCTTTTGCAGATAAGAGACCTTCTTGCCACTGATAATATCGTTTTACATAAAACTAGAGATTGGGGGGAGCAACTTGGAACAGAGACTTAGCATAATAACTCTCGGAGTGGAAGATCTCGCCGCCATGCGCGACTTCTACGTGGACAAGTTCGGCTGGACACCCGTGGCCGAGAACAAAGACATCGTTTTCTTCAATCTAAACGGCATCTTGCTCGGTTTATTCGAGAAGGAGGACTTGGCCCAGGATGCCCAAGTCGAATCTGTCGCAGTAAGTTCGACTTCGTTCTCACTCGCGCATATCGTTGAGACCGAGGAGGAGGTAGACGATCTATTCGCCTCTCTTGAGAATAAGGGTGTGGAGATCGTAAAGCGTCCGCAGAAGACATTCTTCGGTGCGTACGGCGGATACGTGGCAGACCTCGAAGGCAACTTGTGGGATATAGCCAGCAACCCGTACATCGAACTCGACGATGAGGGCAACGTTACTAGCCATAAGGACATAAAGCATTTGGAGCAGTAGCCAAGGTTTGGCTGAAAAGACTCCCTGGTACGAGAATGGTATTTTAAGAAGAAGGAGACCGATATGGTGCAGGGCATAATGCAGAAGATAGAAGAGCTATCCGAGGAGCGGGAGGAGATCCTAGCCCGCGAAGGTTCGCATCACGAGGGCCCCGAAGACCACGAGCGCATAAAGAAGATAGATCACGACGTGCAGGTGCTGTGGGATCTGCGCCGCCGGGAGATGGCCGGGGAACAGGTCAGCCTGCAAGACGATTACCTTGACCGCTACGACCGTTATACGGGCTAACGGTCGTTCTTAGTACGGACGACGGATCCGGCTACATAGTCTCGCGTTCGGAGACCTCGGCCCACTCGGAGATCGAAGAGGCCGTGTCGAAGACCTTTTTGAGTTCCAGGATGTCGTCCTCTGAGAAAACGTCGTGTCCGGCGTCCGGGATGAAGTTCAAGACTCTGTCGCCCGAGTAACGAACCACGATCCGTGCGATGCCGTGATCCGGCTCGGGTGGTCCCTGCATCTTGCGGGTGCGTTCTATACCGTGCAAAATCTCCTCCAGCCTATCTCTTCTGACCTTTGCGGATCGAGTGCGCCATGGAGTCTATGTAGGCCGCCATCTGATGCAACTCGTAAGACGCGAACTCGTCGCGCTGGCGAGGCCGGAAGATATCTACGTCCCCGTTCCCGAACTCGATGATGACTTCCTGGACGCCCTCGGGATTCATGTCACCCCGGAGGTCCATCGGGGTCCCGGTCCACTCTCTGTCTCTTGGCTCCAACTCTTTCCTTTCTACGTTCTACTTAGCGTTCCGCTTTTTGCGTTCCGCTTCGGCTAACCTATCTCGTAGTCGCCATGCACGACCAGGACCGGGCAGTACGCCTCCCGGACTACGGTGCTTGAAACACTGCCTTGCAAAGCGTATTGGATCCGGCTAAGACCCCGGCTGCCGATCACGACGAGCCCGATGTCCTTATCGCGGGTGAGGTTGACGATCTCCCGCGCCGGCTTCTTACCCGGCACGATGTGAGACTCGGCGACGGTGCCACCTTCCTGCTCTATCTTCTTGATCTGCTCGTCCAGTAGATCTCGGGCTTTCTGGGCGGCCTGCTGGTCGCCGGAGCTTGGATCGTTGTAGTTGGCGGGCTTGGAGATACCTTTGCCGACGTAGATGACGTGTATACCCGAGCCGGTCTTCGCCGAGAGGTCAGCCGCCGCCCGGAGGGCTGGAAGCGAGTTCTCTGAACCGTCGGTGGCGAGCAAGACGTTGGTCGGGAACAAGCTCATCTGGGCAAACCTCTTTCTATCAGGTACCTACAGGCCGAATATTAGCAGCATCGGTGGCCATTGCTGCAGTCAAAGCGGCCACAATGGGGAAGCCAACATCAAGACGGGAGCGAAAAAGAGCGCCGGCAACATGTTCGCCACCCGGACCTCCAAGAGACCGAGCAAGCCGAGGCCGAGGCCAAAGATCAAAACTCCCCCCGTCGCAGTCGTCGCGGAGATCATCGCCTCCGTAACGACGCCCTCCAGAAAAGCCGCCCCGAGGGTTATAGATCCCTGCACCAAAAGCACCGTGCCGGCCGAAAGCAACACCCCCCACCCGAGCACCGAGGCGAAAGTTAGCGAGGCGACGAAATCGAGGGCGCTCTTGAGCGCCAGCAGGCTGTAGTCTCCGGTCAAGCCGTCTTCGAGAGCCCCGATCACCGTGAGCGGTCCCACACAGAAGAGCAGGCTCGTCGTCACGAACGCCCGGCTCACCGGGCTCTCACCCTTCGAGAACCGCCGCTCCAGCGTATCCCCAAAGCGTCGAAGAGCCCCGTCAATGCCGAGCAACTCCCCAACGACGAGGCCGAGAACGACGCTAACGAGCGGCACCAAAGGATTATCGAACTCTAAAAAATTGGAGATCCCAACCAGTAACGTAACGATTCCGATAGCGTGCATGGCCGAATCTCGCAGCCGCGCCGGTAGCTTCGCGCCGACCAGCGTACCGATGCCGCCACCGACCAGCACCGCGACGACGTTTATTGCGGTTCCGATGCCCATAGGGGAACGAGTATATTTCAGTCGCGACCTGCAAGCCGGGCACGACGAAAGTGAGAGGGTAAAGTGAAACTATCCGGTGACGCTTCACAGGCTGCGATCAGCCCATGCCACCGCCACCGCCGTCGTGGAAACCGGCGTATCCACCCGCGTACCGTTCGTCGCCGGGCTCCTCTTCAGCCGTCAACTGTCCCGCATCCCGTCCCTGGGCGCCAGACTCCCAGACCATGTAAGCACCCAACAAAGAAACCAGAAGCGTTACAACTAAACCGATCAGCACACTACCGATTATAGCGCCCAATACTAACCCGATAACGAGCGCCACCACCCCACACAGCGCATAACGCCAGTGCCTCATCTTCGCCTCCTCTATTCTCGACCCTGAAGCATTATAACACAAGATACATTACGGGTTCTGGTCTTGCGAAATCAGGCGATCTCCCCTGTATACTTTCGGACGGCGTTACGGGCTCTCCAGGAGATGAGTTTTGGACCTTTACGAGTATCAAGGCAAAGAGTTGTTGAGGAGCTACGGGCTCCAGACGTTAGAAGGCATCGTGGCCGAAACACCTCAGGAGGCTCGGGAGGCGGCTGAGAAGATCGGCGGCACGGTCGCGGTCAAGGCTCAGGTGCTGACCGGCGGACGCGGCAAGGCCGGCGGCATCAAGGTGGTGGATAACCCCGGTGACGCCGAACAGGCGGCGGAGCAGATCCTTGGGATGGACATAAAGGGACACACCGTCCGCCGGGTCTACATCGAAGGCGGAGCCGACATCGAGAGTGAGATGTACCTCTCGATCCTGGTGGACCGGGGCGAGAAGAAGCCCCTCATCCTCTTCTCCACCGAGGGCGGCGTGGACATCGAAGAGGTCGCCGAGACCAACCCGGACGCCATCGTGCGGGTGTACGTGGACCCGCTCGTCGGGCTGCTCCCGTACCAGTTGCGAGAGATCGGCTTCTCCGCCGGTCTTCAGGGGGATGCGGCGAAGGGCGTCGGGAAGACGATCCAGAACCTGTACAAAGCCTTTACCGACTCCGACGCGAGCCTGGTGGAGATCAACCCTCTCGTACTCACCAAAGGCGGCGAAGTCCTGACGCTCGACTCGAAGGTCACTATAGACAACTCCAGCCTCTTCCGGCACTCGGGCTTTACGGAGCAGCAGGACGAGGCGGCGGCCGACCCGCAAGAGCGGCGGGCAGAGGAGGCGGACCTCCAGTACGTCAAGTTGGAGGGAGACGTGGGCATCCTCGGCAACGGGGCGGGGCTCGTGATGAGCACCCTCGACGTGGTGGCCCAGGCCGGCGGCGAGCCAGCCAACTTCTGCGACGTCGGGGGCGGCGCGGATGCGGAGAAGATCTCCACCGCCCTCGACATCGTTACCTCCAACAAGCAGGTAAACAGCGTCCTCTTCAACATCTTCGGCGGTATCACCCGTGGCGACGAGGTGGCGCGCGGTTTGCTCTCCGCGCTCGAAGACTCCGAGCTTAACCTGCCGATAGTCGTCCGGCTCGACGGGACGAACGCCGAGGAGGGCCGCCGGATACTCGAAGAGAACACCCCCGAGAACGTGTACACCGAAGAGACCATGCTCGACGCCGCCCGCAGGGCCGTGGAGCTTGCCCGAGACGGAGGTCGGTAGAGAATGGCGATACTGGTTGACGAGAATACCCGGCTCCTGGTCCAGGGCATAACGGGCCGTGAAGGAGCGTTCCACACCGGCCGCATGGTCAATGGGGGCACTAACGTCGTCGCCGGAGTAACACCCGGTAAGGGCGGCCAGGAGTACGAGGGAGTCCCGATCTTCAACACCGTCGAGGAGGCCGTCGAGGAGACCGGGGCCAACGCCAGCGTAATCTTCGTGCCCCCGCCCTTCGCCGCCGACGCCGTCTTCGAGTCGCTGGATTCGGGTCTCGAAACAGTTTGCTGCATCACCGAGGGCGTCCCGGTCCACGACATGATGCGCGTCTCGGATTACTTGAACATGAAGGACGCCACACTCATCGGGCCGAATTGCCCCGGCGTGCTCTCTCCGGGAAAGACAAACGTCTCCATCATGCCAGCCGACATCTTCACGCCAGGCAACGTCGGGGTCGTCTCCCGCAGCGGGACACTGACGTATCAGGTAGTCAACGAGTTGACCCAGCGTGAGATCGGGCAGAGCACGGCAGTCGGTATCGGTGGAGACCCGATCATCGGCACGAACTTCATCGAGATCCTGGAGCTATTCGAGGCCGACCCGGACACCGATTGCATCGTCATGATCGGGGAAATCGGGGGAAACGCCGAGCAGAAGGCCGCAGAGTACGTTCAGTCCGAGATGCAGACTCCCGTCGTGGCCTACATCGCCGGCTTCACCGCGCCCGAAGGCAAGACAATGGGCCACGCGGGAGCAATAGTCTCCGGCGGCGACAGTACCGCCGAGGCAAAGAGCCAGGCGTTAGAGAAAGCCGGTATCCGCACCGCGACCAACCCGACGGAGGTCGGCGAGATCGTAGCCGACATACTCGGGTAGTTCTGTTCAACCGGCGGCGAGGACATCTTCGTCGCCGACCAGCCCAACCAATCTGTTCGCGTCTTTCCACAACTCTTTCGCGTAGTCGTCCCGCTGGGCGTCGGGGGACGGCGGTCGAGCCTCCTCACCGTCGAAGTACTGGAAGCCGGAGCCGAAGAGCTTCTCATCGGTTACGAGGCGGGCAACGTGGCCGGTGGAAGTGGATGAGAGGCGTATGTTGTCGACGAAGGGCGAAGCAATGGTCCCGAGGATGCGGAGCGGAACCCGAACCCCGACCGGGTAGCTCCGGGCAAAGTCGGTGTCTACCATGAGACCGGGGTCGATTGCGAAAACATCGACTCCTCGGCCGGCGAGTGTAAAGCGTCGCTGAAGCTCACGCGCCTGTAGCACATTGGCGAGTTTGGAGTTCGAGTAACGGAGACGTGTATCTTCGATCCTCATATCCCCCGTCGCCTGCTCCGGTAGAGCTGCGGCATCCGCGCCGACCCACCGGGGCGCGGGAACACCGGAACGCCGGGCCAGTTTATTATCCGGGTCGTGAACGCCGCTAGAGACGATCACCACCCGATTTTCGATTCTATCCCCCAATAGGTTGAAAAGTAGCTGGTGCGAAAGAACGTTCACCGCGAACGTTAGCTCGTAACCCTGGGCGCTCTCCTGGTAACGGTCGAGTGAGATACCGGCGTTCGCCACGAAAGCCGTCAACCTGACATCACCAAGGCTCTCGACAGCATCCTGTACCTGATCCAGGTCCGATAGATCGGCTACAAAGGGTGAGGCAATTCCCTTCGCCTTTGACTCGATCTCCACAATCACCGACTCGACAGCATCCAGCCGACGCCCTCCTACGATCACATGAAAACCTTCCTCCGCCAGAGCAAGAGCCGATTTTCGTCCCAGTCCTCCGGTCGCCCCCGTTATCAGCACGGTCTTCGTGGTCATCATTCCTCCTGCCGCCGAAAGTTAACAGCGTTAATCTACAACCAAACATGGACACTGTCAACTTTGATCTGTGACACGTATAGCCGGCGCGTACAATAGCGATATGCCTTATCCGCCTAAAATCGATCCTCGACAGATAGGCTCCGTCGCGCTCGCCGTCGTGGAGGAGAAGGGTTGGGACGAATGGAGCCTCCGGGATGTCGCGGCCCGGCTCGGTGTTGCGCCGAACGCGCTTTACCGTCACGTCGAAGGCCGGGAAGGTCTCATCGTGGAGATCGGGGCCGCGGCTGCTCGGGATCTAAGAAATGCCCTCGTTGCCCGGCCTTACCCCGAAGATCCCGTAGACGCCCTGATCGAGATGTCCAGGCGGTATCTGCGGTTCTCGAAGGAACGACCGGCGGCCTACGAAGCCTTCGTGCGGGCGAAGCCCGACCGATCGAATCCGATCATCGACGCCTGGGAAGAGTGTTGGGCTGTGGTGCTGGAGACTGTGGCCGATGCCGTCCCCGATGCTGTCGAGGCATGCGGGTTCGCACTCTGGAGCATGCTACATGGCCGGGCGGACCTCACAAAGGGACCGACGGCGTCGGTGGATCCCATGAATGGTTTAGGGGAAGCCGTGTCGGCTCTTGTAGAAGGTTTCAGGGCAGCCGGCGTTCTTCCCTCACCCTTTCCCGATTCCCGCTCCTAAATCGCTCTCCGAACTCGCCACAGACGATCTCCGTGACGGTTATAGCTCTGATAGCGGCGCTGGCCTTCCTGAGCCACCAGCCGGGAGAAGCCGTCGAGACGCTGGGCAACGAGCACATAGCTTCGGTGAACGCCGAGCGCGTACAGTAGCAGAAAGAGATTCGCCCGGTTCTGGTATGCTGGTGCCGTCGGGAGTGCAGTTGAGGGGGCGAGGTCGTGGCTACAGAGAAATCGCCGTGCGGACGGGCGATGAGCGGACGATAGGGTTGTCGGACGGTGACCTGATCCGGGCCTGCCGCGAAGGCGACGCCGGGGCCTGGGAGGCTTTGGTGGACAAATATGGGCGCCTGGTCTTCTCGGTAGCCCTCAAGTACGGGCTTTCACGGGAAGACGCCGCCGACGTCTCCCAAGTCGTCTTCACCATACTGATCCAGAGCCTGGAGAGGTTGCCTGACGACAGCCGCCTTGGTCCCTGGCTCGCCACCGTCACCCGCCGTCACACGTGGCGGCTACTGGAGCGCAACCGGCGGGAGAGCCCCGGAAAGCGCGAGGATCTGGCCGAAAACGCCGTCTTGATCGGCAAAGATCCCGAGGAACCCATGGAGCAATGGGAGCTATCGGAGTGGCTGAACCATGGTCTCTCCCTGCTCAACGAACCGTGCCGCCGCCTCCTGCTCGCGCTCTACTTCAGTCCGGACCATCCTTCCTACGCCCAGATCGCCGACCGACTCGGCATGCCTGTTGGAAGCATCGGTCCCACCCGCGCCCGATGCTTGAAGAGCCTGAAACAATCCCTGCTCGAAAGAGGCGCCGCATAGAAGCAGCTTCCAAACTCGCGCCGCAGCGGCCGCTGTATTTTTCAGCCGCCTCGCGCGCATCTACAGGTATGATAGGTAAAGATACTCTGACAACAGCAGGGGATATATGCCAGAGCCAAAAGAGATCCGCTTCGAGCTTCTCCTAGACTGGGTCGAGGGCCGTCTCCAAGAAGAGGAGTCCCGGACCGTAGAGGAACAGTTAGCCGTGGCCGACGAGTCTGCCCTCGCCGAGGTCGAATGGTTGCGCGCCTTTGTACGGACGAGTGAGGACACGGTGCTGGACACCCCACCCCCCGAGGTCCGCGAGATATTGACCAACCGGTTTCGGGCCTACGCCGAAGAACGTCTGGAGCCCGGTTTCTTCCGGCGAATCCTCGCGACGCTCACCTTCGACAGCGAGGCGGGGATGGCGCTGGCCGGCGTTCGGTCGGCGGGCGTAGAGGACTCCCGGCAGCTCGTCTACAGCGTAGAGGTAGCCGAGATCGCCCTGAACATTCAGAAGCGTCCCGGCGATGGGAACCTGGACCTCTACGGCCAGGTCCTCCCTACCGTGGAAGAGTCTCCCGAAGCCTTCAGCGTCCAGCTCCTACGAGACGCGCAAGAGGTCGGCCTGACGGCGGCCGACGACCTCGGCGAGTTCGTTTTCGAAGACATCCCACCCGGAACCTACGAGATAGTCCTCAGCGCCGCCCAGATTGAGTTCCACGTAACACCCGTCAGGTTGAGCGGCTAAACTAAGGGGCTATGCGTGACGGTCCTGGGGTCACCCCCGAACTCGTAGACCAACTTCTCGCTCTGCCGACCCACGCGGAAAAAGTGAATCTGCTGCGCATCGGGGAGTTGCTCGACGCTGATGGGCTGGACCAGTTGCTCGACTTTGCCGAACAACTGGCGGGCGGCGACCCGAAAATGGCGCAACGACTGGTTGAGACATGCGTGGATTTGTCGGATGAAGCGCGCGCGCCCGCAGCGCTCCCACGGGCAAGCTACCTCCGCGCGCAGACGCACGCCATCGACGGTGAGTTCAACACGGCGCTCCAAATGGTCAAAGCTGCCCACGACGGTTACGTCGCAATCGGCGAAGATCTGGAGGCATTGCGTACCAACGTCGGGCTAATGGTCGTCCTGCTCGAGTTGGGCCGTTACCGGGAAGCGCTCGACACGGGCCAGATAGTCCTGGATACACTCGACGGCAAAACAAACGGACTCGACGTACAGCCTCCCCGGCGAACACGCGATCGCCTGAGCGCGTTCGTACATCAAAATCGCGGCCGCTGCTTCGAATACATGGGGCGATACGATGAGGCTTTCGGCACTTATGCGATTGCCGAAAGGCTTTACCGAACTCTAGGCATGACCGAACGCGCCGGTGAGATCGTAGACAATCGAGGAGCCATACTTTCTTCTCTCGGTCGCGGCACCGAAGCCCTCGCGGCCCACGAGTCAGCAGCCAGAATCTTTGCCGAGGCTGAGCTTCCCCTAGCGTATACAAAGGCTCTGATCAACGTCGGAGAAGCCCACTTACGATTGGGCAACTATTCGCGCAGCCTCGAAGCGTTCGAGCAAGCCCGGGGCCCGCTGGAGTCTCTCGGCGAACTTGCCGACAGACATCTCCTTCTGCGTCACACGGCCGACACTTACCTGGAGCTAAACCTATACGCCGAGGCACTGGAGACTTACCGGGAAGCGATACACATGTTGCGGACCTCGGGCGTGGCCCACGATCTCGCCCAGGCGCTCTGGGGCATGGGTTCCGTCCTGATCGCCATGTCCGAGTTCGAGGATGCCGAAGGGGCGCTGGCCGAAGCCGCGCATCTCTTCGCGGCGGCTGAAAATACGCCGCTACTCTCTGGCGTGATGCTGGAGCAAGCCTCACTACAGGCGGTCCGGGGGGATCGCGAGTCAGCCCTAAAGACGACGTTTCGAGCTTTGGACCTCGTCTCCGGGAGTGACTGGCCGGTACAACTCATCTACGCCCACCTGCGCCTGGCCGATCTTTTGTTGCCCGACGTGACCGTCGCGGAGCCACACCTGCTCGCGGCACGTAGCCTGGTTGGTCGTCTGGCGTTGCCTCAGTTGCGCTACCGGTTGGACGAACGCCTCGGGCGTCTGCGGCGGCTTCAAGGCCGTAACGACGAGGCGATGGAGTTCCTGGAGTCGGCTATCGAGGAGATCGAGGGCCTGCGGGGTCCCGTTACCCAGGAGACGATGCGCGCCTCCTTTTTGCGGGACAAGACCACCGCGTACGATGAATTGCTGCAATTGCATCTGGCTCAGGGCGGCGAAGAGGGCGAACGTCGCGCCTTCGCAGTCGCCGAGCGGTCAAAGTCGCGCGCCCTGGTAGACTTGCTCACAGGCGTCGTCGACGCGAGACCGGCGTCCGGCGATTCCGGGCTAGAGGCCATGCTCGAAGAGCTACAGGCCGACCTCAACGCGACTTACAACCGAATACTCGGGGGGTCCATGTACGGTGAGAGCAAGGCGCGTCTCGCCGAACTACAGTCACGGGCCGGCAAGCTAGAGCGGGAGATCAGCCGTTTGAGGCTGCAGGCCGCGGCCACCGACGCCACGACAGACGTGTTCACGAGCCACCTGCAGCCAGAGAATATCGAGAATCGGCTACCATCCGGCGTATCGCTCCTGGCCTACCACTTGATCGGTGACGAGATCGTAGCGTTCGTCACCGTGGGAGGTTGCATCCGCGTCGCGCGACGCGTCAGTTCGGCGACAAAGGTACAAGGTCTCTTGCGGCGACTGGCCGCGCAGTGGGACCGTTTCCGCATGGGGGAAGATTTCGTGGGCAAGCACATGACGTTGCTAGAGCGATCGGCGCGGCAGTTACTGGCCGCGCTTTACGCCGAGCTAGTGGCGCCGCTGGAACCGTTTCTGGAAGAGGCGCGCCGGACTTTAGGAGACAATGATGCCATTCCGAGGCTAGCCATCATTCCCCACGGCCTGTTGCACCAGGTGCCGTTCCACGCCCTGTTCGACGGTGGGCGTTACCTCATCGAGCGATTCGAGGTCTCCTATGCTCCGAGTGCGACGGTCTTCGTGCTCGGGCAGGAGCGGGAGCGGTCAGATTCGGACAAAGCCGTGATCTTCGGCGTTGAAGACCCGCTCATACCGGGCACCATCCCCGAGGCCCACGCCGTTGCGAAGCACCTGCCCGGAGCACTGGTCCGCATCAGGGAGGAGGCGACCGTGGCCCGGTTGCGCGAGGAGGCTCCCGGCAGCGGTGTGCTGCACCTGGCGTCGCACGGGCTGTTCAGGGCCGACAACCCGATGTTCTCGTCCCTAAAGCTGCACGACGGGTGGCTAACGGCGGCCGACGTCATAGAGCTGGACCTGAATGGCGCCCTCGTCGCCCTGAGCGCCTGCGAGACGGGGCGCAGCGAGGTAGTCGGAGGTGACGAGGTTCTTGGGCTGGTCCGGGCCTTTCTCGGAGCCGGGGCAGCCTCGCTAGTAGTCGGCCTGTGGCTCGTACAAGACGAGACGACGGCGGAGCTAATGGAGCGCTGGTACGCCAACCAGCGCGAGGGCATGGAAAGAACCGCGGCCCTGCGCGCCGCCCAACTGGAGGTCAAGGAAAATCATCCTCACCCTTACTACTGGGCGCCATTCATCCTCGTAGGTAGACGCTGACGCTGGTCGCGCGGCTTACGGGTTGGAAATTTCCAAAGATTAGAGAATTCTAATCTCCTTCTAACCTTACCTTAACCAGTCGCGGCTAGAGTCATGTATCAATACCTGCTCTTACGCGCATGTCTCTATATGGCAGGATCATAAACTCTCAATCTCAGGAGGTGGGATCGGTGAATATCGAGGTCAAACGCCGTCGTTCGGTTGTGGTGGTGCTGCTTCTAGCGGTCTTGGCGTTATTCTGGACCGTCCCGGCACATGCCCAGGAAACCGATGGCGACTTCGTCGAGGGCGAGGTCGTTGTTAAGCTAAACCCCAATACCAACGCCACTGTAGAGCAGATCAACACCGCCTATGGTACGCGCACGAAGGAAACGCTTCTGGAGAATTGCCGCACATGCGCGAAGATCTACCTGCTGGAGATAACCGACGGCACGAGAACCGAAACCAAGGCAGAGCAGATGGCAGCCGATCCCCGGAACCGGATACTCTACGCCGAGCCGAACTTTGTCACCGAAGCGCCCGAAGGTGATCCCCGACACAGTGCCTGGGGCGGAGAGCCCCCCACTCCCTCACCAGATTCCACACCTTACTCAGGCCAGTACGCTGCAGGCGCGCTAGATCTATCGAGCGCCCACGACATCAGTCGCGGTAAGGGGTCGGTGGTAGCCGTGCTGGACACGGGCGTACAGCTCGGCCACTCCGAACTATCAGGCAGCCTGACGGCGGCGCGCTACGATTTCGCCGACGACGACGGCGTGCCCAACGACGAACCGAACAACCTCGACGACGACGGCGACGGTGAGATAGACGAGCAGACGGGTCACGGGACGCACGTGGCCGGTATCGTGCATCTCACGGCGCCGGAGGCCAGGATCCTGCCGCTGCGCGTGCTCGACTCGGACGGCCGCGGCAACGTATTCCTCATAGCCGAAGCCATAGCTTACGCGGTTCGCAACGACGCGGATGTGATCAACCTGAGCCTCGGCTCACGTCAGGAGTCGAACCTGCTGGAAGACATCTTCGAGGACCTCGTCCCGGACGACGATGACGATGGAGCCGAAATCCTGGTCGGCGTGCCGCCGGAGGGCGTCGTGGTGGTCGGTGCGGCGGGCAACGGCAATACCAGTACGCCGCAGTATCCGGCCGCCGAGGAGGGCGCAATATCGGTCGCGTCGGTCGACGAGCAGGAGAAGAAGTCGGGCTTCTCCAACTACGGCACCGCCTCGGATAGCTGGATCGACATCTCAGCCCCGGGCGAGGAGATCTACAGTACCTTCCCAACCGGCCAGTACGCCTCGTGGGGCGGCACCTCGATGGCGACGCCATTCGTAGCCGGCCAGGCGGCGCTCATTCGCAGCGTCAGACCCACCTTGAAACCCGAGTCCGATGGGCCGAACCAGCCGAGCGTGGAGAACTTCATAAAGAGCACGGCACGCTCCCTCGACGCGAAGAACCCGGACTACGTAGGGCTGCTCGGCGCGGGCCACGCAGACGTTGGCGCCAGCCTCCGCAAGGCGAATACCGCCCCGGCGATCACCGCTGTAAGACCCAAACCGGGCGTCACGATCAAGAACCGCCGGCCCACGATAAGCGCGACGGTGCGCGACCGGCAGACCAACCTCGCGAAGCCGAACATCCGCCTGCTCGTTGACGGGGCACGCAAGGGCCGGTTCGCGTACAACAGGAGCACGGACCGACTCACGTACAGGAGTACCCGCCTCTCATACAAGCGGCACACGGTAAAGATAATAGCGAGAGACGCCCAGGGCAAAAAAGCGATCAAGACCTGGCGCTTCCGGGTGGTCCGCTAGAAGCGACGAGCGCCGGAGCCGAATACCGATCATTCTCGTTAGAAAAGAACATCACGAAACTCACGACGCAGCGCCGGCTCGCGACAGCGAAACCGGCGCTTGTGATACTCGCAAGATTAGAAAACTCTCATATACGCGCTTTTAACTATTTTTTAACCGGCTGCGGAGCACTTCTAGAGTGACGTATACGTTCGAGCCAATAGAAAGAGGTAATTAATGTCCGTATTCGACGATCCAACGACAAAGTACGCCGTAACGAGCCGCAGCGTTCCGTTGGCGGAGATGGCCCGGTTGACCGAGATGAGCCGCGCCCCGCGTGTGGGAGACCTGGTGATGGCCGAGATACTGGAGATCGGCAAGAACACCAAGCTCGAGGTCCGGCGAGGGGTCATGATGGACCTGTTCCCCGGAGACCATATCGTTGGCTCTTTCGGAAACCGCTACGCCACGGACCAGTTCGAGGGCTACGTGCCGGGGTTTCCGGTCGAGGAGTGCGACCTGCTCTCGGTCGGCGGCGTGTGCGGCGAGGCGGCCTCCTGGCACGAGGAGATAGAGGAACCGACACGGCTGCGCGTGCGGGGCATGGTATGTGACCGTGACGGCAAAATCCTGAACCAGCGAGACTTCGGACTCCGGGAGCCCTCCGGCGGCTTGCATCATCTCTCCAGCGCCGAGACTGTACTGGTAGTCGGGTCGTCCATGAACTCCGGCAAAACCAACACCGCTGGCTCGATAGCGAGGTCACTCACCCGAAAAGGGTTCCGGGTGGCCGCGGCCAAGGTAACGGGCACCGCGGCGGGGAAAGACGTAAGGCACTTCGAGAGCTGTGGCGCAGACCCCGTGCTGGACTTCGTTTCCGCAGGCTACCCCTCCACCTACATGCTCGACCGTGACGAGTTGCTAGGTATTTATCGCGCCCTGCTCGCGCACCTGCGGGGCGTAAACCCCGACTACATTGTCCTCGAGATAGCCGACGGCATTTTTCAGCGCGAGACGCGGATGCTACTGGAGTCCGAGGACATCCGTGATAGCGTAGACCACGTCTTTTTCGCCGCCGGGGACAGCCTCTCGGTCGAGTCCGGCGTGCGCTCCCTGCGGGAGATGGGACTGCCCCTGCGAGCCACCTCCGGGGCGTTGACTCAGAGCTTGCTGGCCGTCCGGGAGGCGGAGGAAGCCACCGGGATTCCGTGTCCGGGCACGGAGCGCATCATGGGCGGAGAATTGATGGAACTGCTGGGGGCGGAGATCGAGCCGGACAAATGGCGCCCCGATCCCGCGCCGTCTCCCATTCAGGTCTTGCCCGGCGCGTAGATGAGACGACGTCTATCGTCCAACCAACTAGTCGAGACTCTCGGGTACATCTGGCCCTTTCTGAGGCCGGAGATGCGCCTGCTCTTGTACGCTGCCGCGGCAGCGCTGGGGCTCATTGCCGCCGAGGTCACGGCGCCGATACTAGTCGGCTTCTACATAGACTCTCTACTGGCCGAGCTCGGTGGCCGGCCGCCGGCGACGAACGCTATTCTGGACCGGCGGGAGATCGTCGCGGCGCTCGTCGCGCTGGCTCTTGTGGGTGGCTTACTGCTCTCCATACAGCACGCCCTGGCGGGTCGGGTCGGCCAGCAGGTGTCGGCCGGAATGCGCAACAGGCTCTGGGAGCAACTCCAGAAGCTACCCCTCAACTACACCCGCCGCCGGGGTCCGGGTCGGCTGCTGCTGCGTCTGAACGCCGACACGCGGGCGGTGCAGCGGCTGGTCTCCGACGGTATCGTGCAGACCTCTCAGGATCTGCTGCTCGTAGTGGGAATATTCAGCGTCCTGGTCTTCCTTAACTGGCGGATGGGGCTCGCCGTGATGCTGATCGTACCGGTCTATTATCTCATCTTCCGGTTTCTGAACCCGAGGCTCCAGAAGACCAGCCGCGACTTCCGCAACCGGCGCACCCGGCTCTCGGGCTACTTGAACGCCCGTATCGAGGGCATGAAGGTTGTCAAGGCCCGCGGAGACCAGCGGGCCGAGATGAAGCGAGTAAAGAAGATCAACCGTCAGGTCGCCAAGCACGGCAGCCGGAGAGAGGCGGCGGACGGCTGGCTCCGGGGCCTGTCGGTAGCTACCGTGGCGGTAGCCGGCGCCCTGGTGCTCGGGCTCGCCGCCGGAGAAATCATGGCCGGCCGACTCACCGGCGGACAACTCGTAGCCTTCTACACGCTCGCGGGTCTCCTGAGTCCGATCGGGCGCAGGATCGCGCTGGCGAACAGCTACTTCCAGGAGGCTCAGATCTCGATCGAACGCCTCTCGAATACGCTCTCTGAAAAGCCCGAGCACTCCACGGATGAGAACCCTCCGCCGCTACAGGTGGAGGAGGGCGCCGTGATATTCGATAGAGTTTCTTTTGATTACCCGGATGGGACACGGGTGCTGCGGGAAGTAAACCTAGAAGTCCGGCGGGGAGAGTTGGTGGTGCTCGCGGGACCGACCGGCTCGGGTAAGAGCACCCTGTTGCAACTCCTGTCGCGTTTCCGGGAACCGACTGCCGGACGCATCATGATAGACGGCCAGGACATCGGGAATGTCTCGCCGGGGTCGCTCCGCTCACAGGTCGGTATGGTAGAGCAAGACGCGGTGGTGTTCGAGGGCACGGTAGAGGAGAACGTCTCCTACGGGCTCAAAGCCGACTTATCGGACGAAAAAGTACAGCGCGCCACGCGGCTCGCCGGTGTGGACGAGTTGGTAAAAGAGATGCCAGAAGGCTGGGAGACCAAGATCCGGGACGGAAAGCGCGAGCTCTCGCACGGGGAACGCCGGCGCATAGCGCTCGCCCGCGCACTGGCGACAGACCCGCCGATCCTCGCGCTGGACGAGATCAGCTCCTCGGTCGATCTCACAACGCAGAGGGAGTTGGCGAGCGCGTTGGGCAAACTGGCGCGGGAGAAGACCATAATCGCCGCCACCCACAGCGTACCCATGATCCAGGCCGCCGACCGTGTCTACCGGCTGGAAAACGGCCGCGCGATCGAGGAGGAAGATATGTCAACCCTGTTGGAACGATACGGTGGGCTTGAATCCCCAAGGCCCGGTATCCACAATCCGGCTCGTCGCTGAGCCCAGAACGCGTAACAGGGCTCGTGCTGGAAGCAACCGGTGGACGGCAGCGGCGCCGGCGAGACAACGTTAGACGAGCCAAAAGCCCGACATCAACAAAGGCGATCAATCATAGGCAATAGCAGTCTCTTACGGTCATACGGGAGATCGTTCGAGGCTCCTTCGTAGTGTATCCTCTTGACCGGAAGCGAACTAAAGGAAGATAGAAGTTGGGTAATAAACGTAGAGCAGGCTCGAAGAAAAAGACTGGTAGCGTACAGGCCGCCACGGGTGGAAGCCCGGACAACAGGTTCATTGTCATCGCCGTCGGGGTGGTGGTTGCGGTTGCGATCCTGATCGCGGCGCTGGCCTTCCTGAGCCGCCAGCCGGGAGAGGCGGTCGAGACGCTGGGCAACGAACACATTGCTTCGGTGAACGCTGAACACGAACCGTACAATTCCGACCCGCCCACTTCCGGGCCGCACACGGGAGACCTCGCTCCCTGGGGCGTGAGCACCGAGCCGGTACCGGATGAGCGCCAGATCCACAACCTCGAAGATGGCGGCGTGGTCATACAGTACGGTGACGGCGTCTCCCCGGAGCAGGTCACGAGACTAGCTTCTATTAGTGGAGACTACGAGAGAATGATTCTTGCTCCGCGACCGGGCTTGCCGGAGAACGAGATAGCCGTTACCGCCTGGGGCCGAATAATGCGCCTGGAGACCTTGGATGAGGACCGCATCAGGAACTTCATCAATACCTTCCAGGGCGTAGACCACCACGGGGCCGGATAATCCGGGTAAAATCCGCTGATGCCGCCGGAGGATAATAGAGAAGCAAGCCTCCGGCGACGCCGCGCCTTCCTCTCGGCAGCCGCCATAGCCTTCGGAGTGCTTATGCTGGCGGCTATCCCGACCAGTTTCGGTCCTTCGTTGCTGGTGGGTGTCTTGTTCGGCGTTTCTTTCATCGTTTATGGGGGTGTGCGAATGTACAGGGCTTTACGGTCTTGAGTTCCGTGCATCCGGGCAGCAATGTTTTCCGTAAATGGTTGATGGTCGTACAATGTGTTCAGTCTAGTTAGGAGAGTTGGCTAACCTATGCGGGTTTTCATCGTCGGCGCTGGTGAGGTCGGTTTCAACACCGCGAACATGCTCTCCCGCGAAGGCCACGAGGTTACGGTCGTGGAGCAGGACGAGGAACTCGTAAACCGGGTCAGCGACCAACTCGACGCCATGGTAATGCAGGGCAACGGCGCGAGTCCGAAGATGCTCAATGAGATCGGGGCGCACAAGTCGGAGTTGCTCATCGCCGTCACCGACTCGGACGAGGTGAACATCACCGCCTGCCTCGTGGCGAAGGCCCAGGGCGTGGACCGGACGGTGGCCCGCATCCGGAACCCCGATTACTACGATACGAAAGAGCCGTTCGCCCGGGACATACTCGGCATAGACTTCGTGATCCACACCGAACGGGCGGCCGCCGAGGAGATCCGGGACGCCCTGCGGGTGCCGGGTTCGGTGAACGTCGAGACGTTTGCGGAAGACAACATAGAGGTCGCCGAGGTGGCGCTCAAAGAAGACTCTCCCGTCGCCGGCAAGGTCGTCAAGGACCTGGATCTGCCGGAAGGCAGCCTGCTCGTGGGCGTAGTGCGTGAGAACAAGACCATCATCCCCCAGGGCGATACCGAGCTACGGTCCGGCGACCACGTGTTCCTCATAAGCGAGCGAAAGAATATAAACCGGGTAGTCCGGGCCGTCAGCACCGACACAGAGAAGGTAGACGAGGTGATGATCTTCGGGGGAGGTAGGATCGGGCTGCGCCTCGCCTTGATCCTGGAAGAAGAGGGCGTCTCGGTAAAGATCGTCGAGAAGGACGAGGAACGCGCCCAATACGTCGCCTCGCGTCTCAGGAAAGCGCTGGTGCTCCACGACGAAGGCATGTCGCGGGACTTCTTGCTCCAGGAACGGGTGGACCGTACCGGGGCCTTCGTGGCGGCAACCGGCGACGACCGGGCGAACCTTCTGGCCGTGATGTACGCGAAGCAGCTCGGAGCAAAACGCACCATCTCGGTGGTCAGCCGCGCGGAGTTCGCGCCGCTCTCGGAGGCGCTCGGCGTGGACATCTCGATCTCCCCCCGGCTCATAACGGCCGGGGCCATCCTGAGGTTCGTTCGTAAGGGCGAGGTCGTCGCCATCAACGTGCTCGAAAGCGGGGCCGAGATGATCGAGATGCGCGTACCGGACAAATGCCCGGTGGCCGGACGCCCGCTCTCCGAGGTTGGGTTCCCGGATGGCGCGATAGTCGGCGCCGTAATGCGCAACGGCAAGGTCGTCATACCGACCGGCGCGGAGGTGCTCAGGAAAGGTGACGACGCGGTGGTGTTCACCATCGAGTCCGCCGTGGACGAGGTAGAGCGCCTCTTTGCACCCTAGAGTAATAGCCAGCGCCATCGGTTTCGTGGTGGCCGCCGGCGGCGGGGCGATGCTGGTACCGGCGATCTACTCCCTGTTCGTCCCGGACGGCACCACGCTCGCTTTCTGGATTCCATCGCTCGCGGCGCTGGTTAGCGGGACCGGGGTCTTCTTCCTCGCCCGGACCACCGGCAGCTACGTGTCGGCCCAGGACGTTTTCCTCATCGTGGTGTTCGGCTGGATCTCGATCGCGACCGCGGGCGCCATGCCTTTCTACATCTCCGGGCTCATGAGTCCAATGGACGCTTTCTTCGAGGCGATGGCAGGCTTTACCACCACCGGAGCTTCGACAATAATGACGCCAGAGGACGTCGCGCCCTCGCTGCTGCTCTGGAGGAGCATGTGTCAATGGGCCGGGGGGATCGGGATCGTGGTCCTCTTCGTCGCCGTGGGTCCGCTCGTTGGCCTCGGCGCCTCCCAACTCCTCTCGGCGGAGGTGGCGAACCCTATCCCCGAGAGGATGACGCCCCGGATCCGGGACACGGCCAAGACCCTCGCCATCATCTACCTCAGCCTGACCCTCGGCGGCGTCGTCGCCTTGTTTCTCGCGGGCATGAACCTGTTCGACGCGGTAAACCACGCGCTGACTACCGTCTCCACTGGCGGCTACTCGACCCGCTCGGGTTCCATAGAAGCCTTCGATTCCTGGGCTATAGAGCTCGCCATTACACTCGGCATGTTGCTCTCGGGCGCCAACTTCTCTATCTACTTCCTGGCTTCGCAGGGACGTCTCGGCCGGGCGCTCGGCAACCCGGAGCTCAGAGCGTACCTCACGATAGCCGCGGCGGGAACGCTCATAATGACCGCGAGCCTGTGGGCGCTGGATTACCAGCAGTCGCTGCTGCTCGCCTTCCGGGAGGCGCTATTTCAGAGCGTGAGCCTGCTCACGGGAACGGCATTCGCGGCAGCGGACTGGAATAGCTGGGACCCGCTATCCCAGGGACTCTTGATGCTGTTCATGGCAATTGGGGGCTGCGCGGGCTCCACGACGGGCGGGATCAAGGCGATACGGGCCATCCTCCTTGTCCGGCACGGCTGGCAGCAAATCTTCCAGATGCTACACCCCCAGGCCGTAATGCCTCTCAAGCTCCAGGAGCGGACGCTCTCCGAACGGCTGCGGGTAAGCGTGCTAGGCTTCTTTTTCGTGTATGTGCTGACGCTCACCGCCGGAACCCTGCTGATGGCGCTTCACCGCGTACCCATCGAGGCGGCGTTCGGTTCGGTCTTCGCCTGCCTGAACATTACGGGCACCTTCCTCGGCCAGGTGGGCGACCCGGAGTTCTACGCGAACCTGCCTTCCACGGCAAAAGGGACCCTCACGTTCTTCATGCTCCTCGGCAGGCTGGAGCTATTCACCGTGCTGGTGATCCTCACCCCGGCTTTCTGGAGAGGATAAGTCGTGAATTACAAGGTAATTCTGAGGATCAATGCCGGCGTGATTCTAGCGATCGGGCTATCCTTGCTGGTTCCCCTGGCGATCTCATTCGTCTACCGCGATGGATCCTGGACTAGCTTCTTGATACCGGCGGCGGCCATGACGACGGTAGGAGGCCTCGGATTCTGGATGTCGCGATCCGCCTCCAGCCGGGCCGTGGTTCACGTCTCGAACCGGGACGTGCTCTTTTCGGTGACTATGGCCTGGATACTTGCGGCGGTGCTAGGCGGGATCCCGTACCTCGTAGAAGGCACCTTCGTCAACCCGATCAACTCGACCTTCGAGTCCATGAGCGGCTTTACCACCACCGGCGCAACCCTGCTGCCGGACATCGAAGCCCCGTCACAGTCAATACTCTTCTGGCGCAGCATGACCCAGTGGCTCGGCGGCATCGGGATCGTGGTGCTCTTCGTGGCGGTCGCGCCGGTCCTCGGGTTCGGGGCGGCCCGGCTTCTCTCAGCCGAGGTCTCCGGCATAGACCAGCCCCGCCTCACCCCGCGCATCGCGGACACCGCCAAAGCGCTCCTGATCGTCTATGCGAGCCTCACGGTGGCGGAGGTCATAGCACTGCTCCTGGCCGGCATGAACCTCTACGACGCCGTGCTACACGCCTTTACCACAATCGCCACCGGCGGCTTCAACCCCAAGAACGCCTCCGTCGGTTTCTACGACTCGTTAGCCATAGAGATCGTCATCATCGTCTTCATGGCGCTATCCGCCGTATCGTTCGCGCTGTACTACGTGCTCTACACCCAGCGGAGCCTCAAAGCGCTGCTGGACCGGGAGTTGCTCACCTACTTGGGCATCCTGATCTCCTCCATAATCTTTGTCTGGGGGATCTTGATCTACGAGGGCGAGTATGGTGACGCCTGGGGCCAGGCCCTCCGCTACGCGGCTTTCGACGTAACGAGCGTCCTGACCACTACGGGCTACATTACGGCCGACTTCGATAAATGGGACACCGGGGCAAAGTTCGCCCTTCTGTTGTTGATGTTCGTCGGGGGTTGCGCCGGCTCCACCGCCGGCGGCATAAAAGTCGTGCGGGTGATAATCGTCTTCAAAACCATCCTCGGCAACCTCCTCCGGGCCGCGCATCCTCAGGCTGTCACCCCGCTCAAGCTGGGAGACCGGGTGCTGCCCGAGAAGACCCGCGTAGCGGTGCTGGGCCTCTTCGCAGCCTGGATACTGACCTTCGTCGTAGCCACGTTTCTCGTGGCGATACAGCCGGATCTCACTCTGACATCTTCCATCTCGGCCGTCGCCGCGACGCTGAACGTCATAGGACCCGGCCTCGACCAGGTGGGGGCCACGGAGAACTTCCGGGCCGTCAATAACTTCGGGCGTTCGGTCCTGACGCTCTGCATGCTTCTAGGCAGGTTGGAAATTCTAACGGTATTGGCCCTTCTCTCCCCATCCTTCTGGCGCAGGTAGCGGGTGCATCACATATCTGCTTGTCCGGACAGGTCTATGATCCGTCGTCCCATGAGGCTCGCAACGAGCTCCACGGCCAACTCCGCCGTGCCGTTCTTTACGTCCAGTATCGGATTTACTTCGACGACATCGAGCGAGGTGACCAGATCCGCCTCGTTGATTAGCTCCATAACCAGGTGCGCCTCCCGGAAGGTCAGGCCGCCGCGCACGGGCGTCCCAACGCCGGGCGCCACGTCCGGGTCCATTACGTCCAGGTCGAAGGAGAGATGCACCCGTTCGAGATGCGCGAGGCTCTCCAGCGCCTCCCGGACGACGCCCGCCACCCCGTAGGCGTCCACCTCCTTCATGGTGTACGACCTGACACCGGCCTCCCGGAGAAGGTTTTGCTCCTCCGGATCTACGGATCGCAGGCCGATTATTACCGTGTCCTCGGGCCTCACGCTGGCTCCGGCACTACCGACGTTTACCAACTCCGGGTGGCCGTAACCGGCGAGGGCGGCCAGCGGCATACCGTGGATGTTTCCCGAGGGGGACGACTCGTGGGTGTTGAAGTCCGCGTGGGCGTCCAGCCAGATCAAGCCGGTCCTATCCGCCCCTGAGACGCCGGATACGGTGCCGATCGAGACGGAGTGATCTCCTCCCAGAAACACCGGGAACGCCCCCCGAGACACCATCTCCTCCGCCCTTTCGGCGACCTTCGCGCACACATCCCGCACGGCGTCCAGGTGCCGGACTTCTTCGTTGCCCCGCGCAAGCTCGGGTATCGGAGGCTCGACGTTTCCGAGATACTCCACCTCGTAGCCGAGGCTTTCGAGCGTAGGCTTGAACCTGGCGTACCTTATGGCGCTCGGTCCCATGTCCACGCCACGGCGGTCCTGCCCGAGGTCCATCGGGACACCGAGTATCTCGACGTTGCGGCGATTTTGTGTCATTGAGTTATGCAAATGCTACCCCGCCACTGCGACGTGAATCGGCCTCGGCCTCGAAGACACCTTCCGGAGTACGCCTCACGGCGTTGACGCCACCGAAGTACATGTTCGGTTCGTCGAACGGAAGTACCCGCTCGTATGCGTCGAGGTTGGCTTTTGGGGCGCCGGCTTCGTAGGCGAAGAGGTTCCCTTCGGCGTGGAAGCGGGGCGCGAGTACGGCGCTCTTGACGGGCATACCGAAGTCGAGCGTGTTCACTATCGTCTGGAGTATCGCCGTGGGTATCCGGGATGCTCCGGGTGATCCGAGGGAGATCAAACCACCTTTCTCTGAAGAGACTATGGTCGGGCTCATGCTGGAGATCAGCCGCTCGCCGGGTTTGAGGGCGTGAAAACCTTTCGGGTTGAGTTCCGGCTCGCCAAGGGTGTTGTTCATCGGGATGCCAGTGCCGGGGATGACCAACCCGGAACCGTATCCCATGCTGGCCGTGATCGAGACAGCCATCCCGTCGGAGTCCACGCAAGAGAGATGCGAGGTCTGCGGCGAGCCGAAGATACGCGTACGCTGGACCTTTGCGTACTCCTCACTCGTCAGCCGCTCGGCCACACTGGCGTTCTCCGGCCCCTCCATGTACTCCGTCTCCCGGTCCCGGAGGGCATACTTCATCGCCCCGGCCATGACCTTTACGTACTCTTCGCCGGGCATGGATGCGAGGTCGTAGGCCGACACTACCTTCAACATCTGGGCCAGCGTCGGGCCGCCGGCGGAGGGCGGGCAGTTGGTGTAGATCCTGCCTGACCCGTACCCGACGGACATAGGGTCCCGGACGATGGGTTCGTACTCCGCCAGGTCCTGTTCGGTTATGATACCGCCCGTCTTGAGGATGTAAGCGGAGATTTTTTGCGCCAACTCTCCCTTGTAGAAGAGATCCACCCCCTCCTCCCCGACGGCCTCAAGAGTCTCCGAGATCTCGGGAAACCGGACCCGCTCTCCCTCCAGGTAGACCCGCTCACCGTTGTAGAAGTTCTTGCGCGTCTCATCCGTCAGGCGCAGGACTTCCTCCGCCACACCGAACCACATCCCGCTGGTCTTGCAGAGAAGGAAGCCCTCTCGGGCGAGACGGATCGCCGGCTTGAGATTTTCGGCCAGAGAGAGCTTCCCATGACGCCGGATCAACGCTTCCCAGCCCCGTAACGCGCCCGGAACCGCGCAAGAAGCCCCGCCGACCGTCGAGCGCACGCCGGCACCGTACTTCAGAATAACGGACTTGGGATTACCGCCAGCCCCAAACGCCGAATCCGGCAAACCTTTGCCCGGCATGGCGTCGTAGTAGTCTATGAGTTCGGCCCCCACCGGTGTCCGCACCAGGGCGAACCCACCACCCCCGATAGAGCTCATCAGAGGCTCGGTAATGCTGACGGCCGCTGCGGCGGCGACAGCAGCGTCCGCGGCGTTTCCGCCGTTACGATATACCTCTGCCGCCGCTCCGGCAGCGTAAGGCGTCCCGGCCGCCGCAGCGAAATTGTGGTTGGTCCCCGCTTCGATCATTATTGGCTATCATACGCGGCAGACCGACCAACGGAAAGGGTATAGAGGTTGCACACTGAGAACGGTGACACGGAAGCTCGATTCAATACGGCTTCGTATGAGGAGATCAAAGGCGCCGAGGTCGCCGACGTTTATTTCCACCGGACGATGGAGGTACTGAAGGCTCGCGGCCTGGAGAATACGCCCGTCTACGCCGAGATTACGCTAAAGACATCAGACCCGGACGCCTGGTTCGTCGTCGCGGGGCTCGACGAGGTGGCGCTTCTGCTGGAGGACGTCGGTGTAGAGGCCCACGCGGTCCCGGAAGGAACGGTCTGCCGCCCGTACGAGCCGGTGTTGACCCTCTCCGGTCCCTACGCCGCTTTCGCCGAGCACGAGACGGCGATACTTGGCTTTCTGTGCCAGGCTTCGGGGATTGCGACCGGGGCGGCGCGGTGCCGGATCGCCGCCGGAGACCGGCCGGTCATCTCCTTCGGGGCGCGCCGGATGCACCCTTCGATCACGCCGATGATAGAACGGGCCGCCTACCTCGGCGGCTGCGACAGCGTAGCCGTGGACCTCGCCGCCCGCCGCATCGGTATTCCTGCTACCGGCACCCTCCCCCACGCCCTCGTCCTGATCCTGGGCTCGACCGCCGAGGCTACGAAAGCCTTCGACGAGATCATAGATCCCGAAGTAAACCGGACCATCCTCATAGACACCTTCGACGACGAGAAGTTCGGGGCTTTGATCGCCGCTAATGCAATCCCGGATTCCATCTACGCCGTCCGGCTCGATACCCCCGGCAACCGTAGGGGAGATTTCCGGGACTTGATGCAGGAGGTTCGCTGGGAGCTCGACCGCGCAGGCTACCAACACGTCAAGATTTTCGCTTCGGGCGGAATCGGCGAAGACGACATCCTGCACCTGAACCCGGTCTGTGACGCCTACGGCGTCGGGGGCGCAATCGCTGCGGCGCCAATGATCGACTACTCCCTGGATATCGTTGAGGTGGACGGTGAAGATCGCTCGAAGCGCGGCAAGCGCGGTGGCCGCAAGGGCTTGATCCAACTCGAAGACGGTACACACCGGATCGTCCTGTCCGGAGCCGAACAGCCGGAAGGCGCCACGGATCTCCTACGGCCGCTGTCGAATAACGGCGATTCCGCGCCCGGCATAACGACCCTGCGCGAACAGGTGATCTCCCAACTCCAGACCGGCCGCTTCGGTCTCTAGAGCGCCTGTTTCCAAAATTAGCTCAAAAGAGCTAGAAAACCCTGCTTCATTGAGACTAGCAAAAAATCGTCCATTTGTGCGATGTGTTTCTACGCTGACGATGGATAATTAATAGCAGGTAGAAAAGGCGAATGAAGGGGTAGGGATGATGGACCAGCCACAAACAACCAGCACTTATCAGCCCATCTGTCCGCTCTGCGAGGCGGCGACTTTACAGTCCGCGGGGCAAAACTCGGCCCGGTGTTCCTCTTGCGGCTGCCTTCTGCACGGAGACATACTTGAGACACTGCGCCAGATAGACAACCTCCCCGACGTACTCGGAGACCACGCCTGCGAATGCGGCCATCCCGAGATGCGGCGTCTCCCCGACGGCGTGTTCCGATGCCCGGCCTGCGGCTCGGAAGTCCTGCCGATCACGCCCTCGTTGGAGTATTGGAAACAGATAGGACACAGCGAAGCGTACTGGTGCGGCTGGACGGACGGCCGGTTCGGAGAGATCGCCGACTTTACCCACAACGCCCAGCTGGCGGCCTGGGATTCGGCATCCGACAGATTGGATTACTATCGGGGACACCGCTCGGGCCGGGCAGACCGGCAAGTACGAGAGTCAAAGGCTCTCAAGCACCGATTGGACGCCTAATCTTCCGGACGAAGCCCGGTGGTGATAATAACCGCCACCACGGCCCCAACGTAGAACGCAGCCGCGACTCCGGGCCTCTCGAAGACCGCCGTAGTACCTTGCGTCACGCTCTCAAGTAGTTTACGCACAGGCCACCCGCTTCCCGATATCTTTTACCGGGTCCAGTATATTCGCCGTCCGTGAAGAACCAGTGAACCCTACTACTTAGTGGCCTGCGTCCGGCGCGCTAATGACGAGGTAGTAGCTACACTCTCCGTCTCCCAAGTTGTCGAAGCAGTGGTCTACATCGGCCTCGAAATAGAGAGCGTCCCCCTCCTCCAGCACATATTTTTCGCCTCCCAGAACCGCCGCGAGTCGCCCTCGTTCGACCACCAGGTGCTCTTTGACGCCTTTCTTGTGGGCAGGAAACTCACCCGACGTCGAACCTTCGGGGATAACGTTCCTGATGAACTCCACGTCCCGGTTGCCGAATGTTGGAGAGAGTAACTGCCTCTCGAAGCCGGTCTCCGGGTCTCGCATCACCATCCGCCGCTCACGAGGCACCACGACGACTTCCCGCCGCTCCTCTACGCCTACTAGCTGCGACAGGGTTACCCTCAGGCCCTCGGAGATGCCAGCCGCCACTACTAGAGTCGGGTTCTTTTCTCCCCGCTCGACCTTGGAGATCATAGCCCGGCTCACCCCCGAAGCCTCCGCCAGACCGTTCAAGGTCATCCCCTTCGCACGCCGCAACTCCCGCACTCGGAGACCCAGCTTCTCGGACGACGCTTCTTGCACCGTAGTAGATGCCGCTCTTGTTTCCGGATCGCTCATTTGCAAGAATTTATTCTACCATGGTAGATATACTGGATTATACGGTTGCGGCGTCGCCGTTTCTCGTGGCGGGCGGCGCGCTGCTCGTACTGCGATGGCCGGCGGTGTGGGCGGGATGCGCCGCGTTGTTGGCGGCATTGGCCGGCGCGTTTTTCTGGCCGGCTCTTGAGTTGGGGAGCTTCTCGGGGACGCTGCTCGGTGGGGCCGCTACATCGGGCCGGGTATTGTACGTGCTGTTCGGGGGGTTGCTGCTGTACAACCTGCTCTCTGCGGGCGGCGCGATCCGGCGGGTCTCAGAGTTTCTAGGGGTCTTGGAGCCGGAGAAAGAGTCGTTGGCGCTCGTGGTGGTGATCGGAGCCGCCCCCTTTTTCGAGTCCGTCACGGGCTTCGGGGTGGCCGTCGTTATAAGCGCCCCGATACTGCTAGCCGCCGGGTTCTCGCCGCTAAAGGCCGCGGTATTGGCGAGTTGGGGCCAATGCGCCGTCCCCTGGGGCGCACTCGGGGTTGGGACATTGATCGGCGCGGATCTCGCCGGTATGAGGTTTGGCGAACTGTCCGACACCAGCGCCCTACTCAGCCTCCCCCTATTCCCCGTCTACGGCCTCTCGGCCGTGGCGCTCGCCGGCGGTTGGAACGGCCTGCGGAAGCGTGGATTGGAGGCAGTGCTCCTGGGTCTCGTAGCCGGCGCCGGAACCCTGTTTACGAGTTTGTACCTTATCCCCGAACTCTCCGGCGCCGTGGGAGGCTTCGCCGCAGTGGTCACGTTCCTCGCCACGAGGAGAGAGGGTCTATCCCGCACCCGTATTCCGTTTCGGGACCTCTCGCCCTACGGTTTTCTGCTGATCTTACTAGCCCTCACAAACGGCCCCGAAGGCGTTCAATCTGCGCTAGAAAACCTGTCACCCATCTTCGCGGGCCCCGGATTTCCGTTGTTGCTCTCCGGGTTGTTTACAGTCTGGCTGCTCGGGCTTCACCGGGACACCGGGCTGTCCGCCATTCGGAGAACGGTGGTCCAGTGGCTGCCGACCGCCGGAGCGGTGGTTACTTTTGTTCTGGCGGGGCAGGTCGTCGGAAACTCGGGAGCCGCGGCCCTTTTGGCCTCGGCCGCGGTCGGACTCGGGAAATTCTATCCGCTTGCCGCGCCCGCCATCGGGGCTCTCGGGGGCGCGCTTACGGGTTCCAATGCAGCATCGAACGCACTTTTCATGCCGCTGCAGGTAGAAGCCGCGAACAGCACGGGCGCGTCAAAGGCGCTCGTAGCAGCGATCCAAAACGTCGCCGGGAGCCACGCGAGCCTCCTCGCCCCCCAGCGTGTGATCCTGGCTGCTACGGCGACAGGGCTGTTAGGCCAGGAAGGCCGCATCATCCGGGCGGCGCTCCCGCCAGTAGCCATCTCGATCGCGGTCTTGATCCTTCTGGGAGCAGTCTTAAAGGCAATTTAACCCACTCCTCTTCAATCATTCACATCTCTGTTTACAAATATATTGTTATATAGTAATGTGTCGTAGTAGTTATTGAGGCACGACAAGGAGGCAGGATGAATTTCAGGAAAGAAGCGGCTCCGGGCATCACCATAGGGGACCGAGTTTCCCGAAAAGACGTGGAGGAATTGGCGGACGAGGGTTACGCGACGATCCTGGATCTGCGGACCAGGGCGGAAGGCGCTCCGGAAGGTGTGCTCGACGTATACGAGGAGCGCGAAGTTGTAAAAGAAGCCGGGCTTCACTACGAGAACGAGCCGGTCAGCGCGCAGGATATGAATGAGGCAGTGGTCTCGAAGGTCGGGGGCCGGTTGCTCGGGCTGCCGCGACCCATTCTCGTCCATTGCGCCTCCGGCAAGCGCGCCGGCGCCGTGACGCTAATGAACCTCGGGGCCGCGAACGGCATGAAGGCCGAAGAATGTTTGGCGTTGGCCCGTGAGATGGGTTTCGATTGCGAGAGCGAGCCCACGATAAAGAGCCTCGTCGTCGAATACCTGGAGAAACATAGCCCGGCTTACCGGGATGGAGAGTAAGAGTCTTGGGGTTTTTGGGGCTGCTGCTAGGAGCCCTGATCGGAGTCTCGCTAGGACTTCTGGGTGGGGGTGGTTCGATCCTGGCCGTCCCCGTTTTCGTCTATGTGCTCGGCTTCGATCCGAAGCAGGCCGTAGCCATGAGCCTCGCGGTCGTAGGAATAGCGAGCCTCGTGGGGGCCGTCGGATACTGGCGGGCCGGACGCGTAGACTTCCGGATAGCACTTGTATTTGGTGCGATCGCAATGGCCGGGACTTACGTCGGGGCACGTCTCGCGGTCTTTTTCAGCGGCGAGGCCCAGTTGCTAATCTTCGCTGTGGTGATGCTCGCGGCAGCCTACTTCATGTTCACTGACCGCGGCCTGAATGACTCGGAGGGCGCCAGAGAAAAGATGCCGCTCGCCCTGATCGCCGGCGAGGGTCTCGCAGTCGGGGTCTTGACTGGTCTCGTAGGGGTAGGCGGCGGTTTTCTCGTCGTTCCGGCGCTCGTAATGCTGGGCAAAGTACCGGTCAAGCGGGCGGTTGGAACGTCATTATTAGTGATCGCGATGAAATCCGCATCCGGTTTGGCAGGATACGCAGGTCAGGTCGAGATCCCCTGGGGGTTCGTTCTTGCCTTCGCCGCCGTCGCGGTCGTAGGGAGCTATCTGGGAAGTTATCTCGTACGATTCATTTCTCCAAGCGCGCTCAAACGGGGCTTCTCCGTCTTCCTTATCGCGGTGAGCCTGCTGATCCTCTACGAAAATCGCGACACCTTGATCGGCCTCGTAAGCTGAAAGCAACGGAAACTTCTGGCATAAAGAAGTAGATAGGAGCAAATATGACCGAAAATAAGACAAAGAACCGCGAAAAGAATCAGGCCTACCTATTCGAGCAGTTCCGGGTTCCCCGTGGATGCTTGGGCTACGTCGTGGGCGACCCGGTTACAAAGCTCGCCGCGCTTATCGACCCGGAAGAAGAGATGGTCGGTCCCATGCTCGACTATATCTTCGAGCACGGTTTGAGACCAGCCTACGTCGTGGATACCCACACCCACGCGGACCATATCTCAGGCGCGAAGGAGTTGCGCTCGAAGACGGTCGCGAAGGTGGTCATGCACGAGAAAGCTCCTACTCAGGCCGTAGACATCCGGGTGCAAGACGGGGATCGGCTCTATCTGGGTGATCTGCCACTCAAGTTCCTGTACACTCCAGGCCACGCAAAAGACCTGGTTAGCGTAGTATTGCCGGGCCGCATCCTGACGGCTGATGCGCTCCTGATCGGCTCCTGCGGAAGGACTGATCTGCTGAACGGCAACGCGACTCAGCAGTATCACACGATGTACTACACCCTCAAAAGCCTGCCGGGAGACCTGGAAGTCTACCCCGGCCACGACTACAAGGATCGCAGTTGCTCGGTCCTCGAAAAAGAGAAGCTAGAGAACCCCAAGATGCAGTACGCCGGCGAAGAGGAATTCGTGGAGTACATGGACCACATCAACCCCGAAAAGCTAGACCCTGTGTACCAGCTCGCCGAGTCCCTAAAAGCAAACATGCAGTAGCCGAAATGCAGAGTGCCTACCAGTCGTAAGATTCCGGGCGACGATTTTTGAGGGTCGGAAACTCGGTGCGGAAACGTTCGAGGTAGCCCAGGTCCAGTGATGCCAGCGCGTAGCCGTCGCGGTCGGGGCACTGCGCCAGAACCGTGCCCCACGGGTCGATCACCATGCTGCGTCCGTAAGTCCAGCGTCCGTCGGCCTTCTGTCCCCATTGGGCCGGGGCGATCACGAAAGCCTGGTTCTCGACGGCGCGGGCGCGTAACAGAAGCTCCCAGTGGTCTTTGCCGGTCTGGAGCGTAAAAGCGGCCGGGACGGCCAGTATATCCGCGCCGCGCAACGCCAATAAGCGGTAGAGTTCCGGGAAACGCACGTCGTAGCAGACCGATAAGCCGAGGGTGACGGGACCGGCCTTCGCAGTTACGACTTCCTCGCCCGGCGCGATGCCGGCGCTCTCCAGATACTCGCGGTCGGGTGCTTTTACGTCGAAAAGGTGGATCTTCCGGTAAACGGCGGCCATCTTCCCGTCGGGTGTAAAGAAAGTGGACGTGTTGTACATCTTTCCCTGGCCCGCTTCTTCGAGGATCGAACCGCCCAATAGGTAGATACCCAACTCCCGCGCGAGGGCCGCGAGAGCCTCCGTCGTGGGACCGGGAATCGGTTCGGCGTTCTCCTTGTAGACCTTCTCCAACCCGTGGCAACTCCAGAGCTCCGGCAGGGCCACAAGCTCCGCGCCGTCGGCTACAGCGGCCCGGATCAGGGCTTCCGCCGTAGCCTTGTTCTCGTCTTTGTCCGGGGTGGAGGACATTTGGATCGCCGCCACTTTCATACTTCTCTCATCCACGAAGCTTCTCCTCTCTATACGAATATCTAGCGTAGCACGTCCGTACCGCCCCAAAGCCCCGCTTCCAGCACCCGCGCGCGCTCCAGATCCTGCAGTCCCAGATAGTATCGGGCGGTCTGAACCAGGGCGTCGAGTGGCATTAGCCCTACCAACTCTGTATATTCCACGCTCGCCCCGAACTTCGCCGCCTCCGCGCGGACGGCTTCGAGAGCCGCAGGCAGCGAGGTCTTCTGGAGATCGGTCAGGTTCATGGAGACCTGGGCCTGTCCTCTTACCGAAAGGCCCAGAGCCTTGAGTCCCGGCAAGCCGCCGTCGCGCCCACGAACTTTGCCGGCGATGGCGCGGGCGACATCTACGTCATCCGTGTCGAGGTAGGCGTTGAAGGCTACCAGGAAAGGGCGGGCGCCGACGGCCACGGCGCCGAGATGGGGGTCCAGAGTCTCTGGACCATAGTCCGGTTTCCATTCTGGTTCACTCATGCGGGAGACGAGACCATCGTAGCCGCCGCGACGCACGTCGGCCAGGTTTCGGCGATGGGGCGCGTTCGCTGCGGATTCGTAGAGGTAGACGGCGAAGCCCAGGCCGGAGATCCTCTGCCCGGTTTCCCTGGCGAGCCGGACGGCGTCTTCGAGAGTGGCGTCCTCCAACGGCACGAAAGGCATCACGTCTAGAGAGCCCATTCGCGGGTGAACCCCAGTCTGGGTCGAGAGGTCTATCTCGTTCGCGCAGACTCTAGCCAGGGTCTCCGCCGCCTCCAACAGCGGCGCCCTCTCACCAGCCATCGTGATGACGCTCCGGTTGTGGTCGGCATCCGAGTGGAGGTCGAGGACACGGACACCGGGAATGACGCGCACGGCCTCGACGATGCGTGAGATCTTCACCGGGTCGCGCCCCTCGCTGAAGTTCGGCACGGCTTCGAAGAGCGGGCTGTCCAAGCTGTCTCTACCCAATCGCACGGTCCAGGTGGATGGCGGCGCTTATTAGGGAGAGGTGGGTGAAGGCCTGCGGAAAGTTTCCGAGCGCCTCGCCGCTGCGTCCGATCTCCTCGGCGTAGAGGCCGAGGTGGTTGGCGTAGGAGAACATCTTCTCTAGAGCCAGGCGGGCCTCGTCGAGGCGGCCGGCCTGGGTCAGGCACTCTACGAACCAGAACGAGCAGATACTGAAGCTGCCCTCATCGCCCTCCAGGCCATCTGAGGCTGCCTCATCGGTCTTGTAACGGTCGACGAGGGTGTCGTAGGTCAGCTCCTCCTGGATGCGGTCGAGCGTGGCGAGCCAGCGCGGGTCCGTGGAGCCCACGAACTTTACGAGCGGCATGAGCAGGAGCGAGGCATCGAGGGCGTCGCTCCCGTAGTGCTGGACGAAGCTGTCTTTTTCGGCGTTCCAGCCTTTCTCCATTACTTCCTCGTAGATCTTGTCGCGCTCGGAGATCCAGCGCCCTTCGCCCCCGTTTCCCGAGGGCAGGCCGCGCTGGCGTGAGATCCTGACGGCCCGCTCCAGCGCCACCCAACTCATCACCTTGGAGGAGACGAAGTGCCGCCTTCCTCCGCGGACCTCCCAGATGCCTTCGTCGGGCAGGCGCCAGTTGTCGGTGAGCCAGTCGAGGATGCGGCGGAGGTTCTGCCAGAGGTCATAGTCGAGCGGGGCCCCGTGCTTGTTGTAGAGGTAGGCGGCGTCCAGGATCGCCCCGTACAGGTCGAGCTGGAGCTGGTCGTAGGCCGCGTTACCGAGACGCACCGGCCTTGAGCCCATGTAGCCGGAGAGGTGGTCCAGTTCCTCTTCCTCTATTATTGTGCGGCCGTCGATGCCGTAGAGGGGTTGGAGGAGGCCGTCGACGTCCGCGGCGCAGCGGTCGCGCAGCCAGCCCATAAAGCGGCTCGCCTCCTGCTCCAGGCCGATGGAGATCAGGGCGTAGAGCGTGAAGGCCGAGTCCCTGAGCCACGAGTAACGGTAGTCCCAGTTGCGCCCGCCCCCGATCTTCTCGGGCAATCCCATCGTAGGCGCGGCGACGAGCGCACCGGTCGGGTCGTAGACCATCAGCTTGAGGACGAGGGCGGAGCGATGAACGGCCTCCCGCCAGCGCCCGGAGTAGGTGCTGCCCGAGATCCAACGCCGCCAGTACCCGAGCGTCGCGTGCAAACTCTCCTCGAACTCTTCCCGCGTGAATACCGGCCCTGGCCCCTCCCCCTCCTCGACCTCCGAAAGCACGAACGTGGCCCGCCCACCCTCGTCTAGCCTGAACCGGGCCCCGGCGGCACCCTTCGGCCCCTTCTCAAGCGGGACGTCCGCCGAGAGCCCCAGGGACGAGTGAGACGCGCTCGCGGAGGCGAAGACGGCGCCGGACTTGCCGGTTGAGAGGTGGTGGCCGCCGCGGGCGTAGTCGAAGGCGGGCCGGCACTCCACCTCGAAAGTCATCGAGCCGCGCACGGCACGGACGTGGCGCACAAGCCGGGAGCGGTCCCCCGGACGGGAGAGGATCGGCATGAAGTCGATCACCTCCGCCATCCCCTCCTGCGAGAGGAACCTCGTCAGCAGCACGTTCGAGTCAGGAAGGTAGATCTGCTGGCTCCGCTCGTACTCGACGGGCCGGAGCCGGAAGTGACCACCCTTTTCGTCGTCGAGGATGGAGCAGAACACGCTCGGGGAGTCGAAGGCCGGCAGGCACAGCCAGTCGATGGTCCCGTTCATCCCGACGAGCGCCGCCGTGTGCAGGTTGCCGATGACCCCATGGTCCTCTATAGGTAAATAGCCCATCGAGGCCCCAGATTACAGGTTTCAGGCCCTAGCGGATACCTCTGGCGCCAACGGACTTCTCCCGCTGACTGGCTCATTTTCTCCCGTGTCAGGGCACAGGCGACGGGCGGGGCGACCCCGACGGCTTTTGGGGGTCATGGGGCCGGGTCGTTTTCGTGCATACCGGATGGGGTATACGTTCTGGGGCTCGAAAGCCCGCATTTGGCAACCGGACACATGGAGGAGAATCGTGGAACAGATGCTTGGCGGAACCAGGATCACCTACCTCGGACACTCGGCGTTCAGGGTCGTTACGGCCGGGGACGAGCAGATCCTCATAGACCCGTTCCTGACGGACAACCCGACCACCCCGGAAGACCTGAAGCAGGTTGGGGAGGCGGACACCATACTGGTAACCCACGGCCACTTCGACCACCTGGGCGACACCATTCCCATCGCGCGGGATACGGGGGCTGCCGTGGTGTCGAACTTCGAGATCTTCTCTTACCTGCAGGGGCAGGGCGTGGAGAACAGCCAGCCCATCCAGAAAGGCGGGACGGCCGAGGTCGGGGGCATCAAGGTCACGGCCACCAACGCCTTCCACTCCTCAAGCATCCAGACGGAGGACGGGTCCCTGATCTACGGCGGCGAGCCGATGGGGTACGTGATCGAGTTCGAGAGCGGCTTCCGCCTCTACCACGCGGGCGACACCTCGGTCTTCGGCGACATGCAGCTCATCGGGGAGCTCTATCATCCCGACCTGGCCCTGTTGCCCATCGGCGACCGGTTGGTGATGGGCCCGTTCGAGGCCGCCCACGCCGCACGCCTGCTCGGCGTCCAGCACGTCGTCCCGATCCACTACAGCCCGGACGTCCTGCCGTTCTTCACTGGCACGCCCGAGAAGCTGCAGGAGCACCTCGGCGAGATCGCCCCGAACGTCACGGTTCACGTGATGAATCCCGGAGACGATCTGGCAAGTTAGCCCACCACGCCCCTCGGCTCTACTTTCAAAGATTAGCCCGGGGCCCGGCACTTTCGAGAGCCGGGCCCCGGACCTACCCAGGAATTCTGCGAATCGTGGCCGTCACGGCGCTGAGAGGAACTCGAGGGCTCCCAGGACCCCATGCTGGTTTCTTTAGGGGAACCAACGATTCCGGACAAACCGGGCGCTAGTATTCGGCGGGTCGTCTGGTTCTGCTGCCTGAACAGGGTCGCGGTCCCCGGCTTACCAGATGCATCCGGGGCAACGGCCGAGCCGATACCGTACCTACGCCACGGTATCGGTCC
>JBGTJJ010000014.1:0-17132 GCA_041745215.1 Rubrobacteraceae bacterium
CAGGTGCGGCGTCACGATGAGCGCCAGCGTCGAAGGCAACATCATCGCCGAGGTAATGGGCGAAAAGCCGGGTGTCGAGGTCGTAAAGTATCCGGCCATGATCCGAATCGATTCCGACGACAAGCTCGTGTTCGACATGGAAGAGATAGCAGAGGCCCTGGGAGTAGAGGAGTTTTCCCCGGAAGACTTCGAGATCGAAACCTCTACCCACTACGGACGTATGGTCAAACAAGATGACCAGGTTCTCCTGTTCGCCAACCCCGAAGATGCCGCCGAAGCAATCGGCTTCACGCTTCCGGAAGTAGATCAACAGTAAATAGTGCCTCGTTGAGTTGAGGCTTATCGGAGAGAGGGTGGCAGTCTCCTTCGGGGGCTGTCACCCTCTTTAGTTCGACCCGCTAAAAGGAATTTGCTGGCGAGTCACCGTACTCTATTTGTGTTTGGAGAGTGCCTGAATTACTCTTCGAGGCGTAGGCAAGCGTTCTTTACCCGGCCATTTCCTGCTGAGCATCCCGCCACCCCTGCCAACGTAAGAGATGATCACGGAGGTGGGATCGGCCTCCTTGAAACTCACCACAATATGGTACTTACCATGACTCCCTATGACCGTCCCCAAATGATCGGGATCCGTTTTCGTCTCCCATCCCAGGTCAGTGAGCGCCTGCTGGACGTCTTCTCTGTTGTTCATCTAAGGTCCGGCTACGTTTGGCTAGCTGCACAGGGTCGGGTATCGTTAATGCTGTTAGCTTTCTCGCTTTTGCATCGGGTTTTCTATCTCCAGTCGTTCCCGGAGATCCCGCTCCTTCAAGTCTATAAGCCCTTCGCGGAACTCCTCCGGTGAGTTGGCCTTCTCGAAGAGCTGTCCTACGTCTTCTATGTCCTTGCGGTTGGTTAGAACGAACTCCCACCCGTCCTTGAGATGTTTCTTCTCGAAGGCGCAAGTCGCCAGCACCATAATGTGCCAGGGGTCTTCGATATCACACTCCTGGCGCAAGAGTGAGTACAACCGGGCTACGTTGAGAGTCTGCTCTCCGTACTCCTTGACGGGAGTATGTTCTACTCCGAGGTCCCCTTCGGACATCTCCGGCTCCTTTCGATAGGTTCCCATACCTTCGGCTCGGCAGAAGATCCAACAAAAGGATAGCGACTGACCTAGAGCTACGCGACTATTAGACAGGGATCTCGCACATTGTCGGAAATTTCGCACATTGTTGGAAACCCCAACTCGTGCTTGCCGCAAAACCTGAGCATGGTTATCATATCGAGTAGAGGTCAACCCTGGCTTGGGGAAGCAGGGAAAGGAGGCTATAGCAAAGGATCACAGGTCCAGAGAAGTTTCTTGCCCACCTATAAAACTGGGTTAAAAACGAAAACGGGCGCTACTCTTGCATGGTGGATTGAGTGGCCTGCTCCAAGAGGATCACAAGGAGGAGTCTCTTGTACGAAAAGGACGGCGAAAAGTATTTCGTGGTGGATGGGCACATCCATTTTTGGGATGCGAGCCCTGAGAACCAGAGGAACATACATGGCAGGCAGTTCATCGACTGTTTCTACGGCTATCAGACTGCCCTGAGCCCGGAGGAGTACATCTGGCCGCTGGAGAAGTTCGAGAAGTACTCTGAAGAAGACATCATGCACGATCTGTTCGAGATCGGCTACGTTGACAAGGCTATATTTCAGCCGACCTATCTGACGGACTTCTATGTAAACGGCTTCAATACCACCGAGCAGGACGCGGTGCTCCAGGAGAAGTATCCCGATAAATTCATCGTCAACGGGTCTTTCGATCCCCGTGATGGTGAGAGGGGCATGGAAGCCTTCGAGCAGCTCGTGGATAAGTACAACCTGCAGGGTGTCAAGCTCTACACCGCCGAATGGAAGGGCGAGTCGAAGGGCTGGGACCTCCGGGATGAATGGTCCAAGAGGTACCTGGAGAAGTGCCTGGAGCTAGGCGTCAAGAACATCCACGTTCACAAGGGGCCGACCATTCGCCCGCTGAACAAGGACGCCTTCAACGTGGATGACGTGGACGAGGTGGCAAGCGAGTTCACCGAGCTCAACTTCATCGTCGAGCACGTCGGCCTGCCGAGGCTGGAGGACTTCTGCTGGATCGCGGTTCAGGAGCCGAACGTCTACGCCGGGATGGCGGTAGCGATGCCGTTCATGCACAGTCGTCCGCGCTACTTCGGGCAGATGATGGGTGAGCTACTGTACTGGTTGGATGAGGACCGCATCCTGTTCGCCAGCGACTACGCTATCTGGCAGCCCAAGTGGCTCGTCGAGCAGTTCGTGGACTTCCAGATCCCCGAGGACATGCAGTCCGAGTACGGGGAGTTGACCCCGGACATCAAGCGCAAGATCCTGGGCCTAAACGCCGCGAAGCTGTACGGTCTCGACGTGCCCTCCGAGATCCCCCAGCCGGAAGCGGTGGCCGCCGGCGACGAGCCGGACTACCCGGAGAAGCCGCTTTAATGCCAACCGAAGCAGCAGTCCTGGACGCCCTCTCGGGCGTCCGGGACCCCGAGTTGGACGAACCTATAACGGACCTGCAATTCGTCGCTGACCTCCGGGTAGAAGAAGACGCGGTGGATGTCCAGTTACGGCTACCGACCCCTTTCTGCGCGCCCAACTTCGCCTACCTGATGGTGGCGGACGCCAAAGATGCCATTCTCTCCATACCCGGCGTGCGGGAGGTGCGGGTCACACTCGACGACCATCATGCGTCACCCGAGATCAATGCGGGCATGGCAAGTGAGCAGGGTTTCGAGGGCACGTTCCCAGGAGAGACCGAGGGAGATAGCCTGGATGAGCTGCGCGAAACCTTTCGCCGCAAGTCCTTCGTAGCCCGGCAAGAGCGTATGTGCCGTAAGCTCCTGGCCGCGGGGCATGCCGCCGAAGAGTTGGCGCAAATGCGGATCGAGGACGTGCCCGCTTCAGAGGAGAAAGAGAAGTACCTGAACCGCAGGGAAGAACTTGGTCTGGAAGCGTTTGCGGAGTCGCCGTTTCTGGTGGACCCCGACGGCAATCCGATACCCGAGGGCGCGGTTGTGGCGCATCTCAGGTTCGCCAAGCTAACCCGGATCAGCATCGAAGGAAACGCCGGTTTTTGCCGAGGACTTTTGGCTACCCGGTACGGAATCCCGGACCCCGAGGAGGCAAGCGCATGAAAGCAGCCCGCCTTTATGAATATAACGAAGACATCGGTACGGAGCCGCTAAAACTCGAAGAGGTGGAAGAACCGAAAGCCGAAGGGCCTCTGGATGTCATAGTCCGGCTTGGAGGGGCCGGGCTGTGCCGGACAGACCTTCATGTGATCGAAGGCCAGTGGGCGCCCTTGACCGGCATAGAGCTACCCTACACTCCCGGCCACGAGAACGCCGGGTGGGTTGAGGAGGTGGGATCGGCTGTAACCAACGTAGAAGTTGGGGACGCAGTTATCGTTCATCCCCTTATAACCTGCGGCCTTTGCCGGGCTTGCCGGGCCGGCGACGACATGCACTGCGCTAATTCCGCGTTCCCCGGCATCGACAGCAATGGCGGCTTCGCGGAGCTGCTCAAGACCAGCGCCCGCTCGGTGCTCAAGCTGCCGGACGGCGTGGAGCCAAAAGACGTAGCCGCCCACGCGGACGCCGGACTGACCGCCTACCATGCGGTAAAGAAAGCCGTACCGATGCTGCATCCCGGCACGCGCACGGTCGTCGTCGGGGCTGGAGGTTTGGGGCACATCGGCATTCAGTCCCTCAAGGCGTTGTGCGCCACCGAGGTGATCGTGGTGGACCGTTCGGAAGAGGCTCTGGAGGTTGCCAAGAAACTCGGCGCCGACCAGACTGTTCTCGCCAACGGGTCTCACGTAGATACCGTTATGGAGATGACCGACGGAATTGGAGCCGAGGTGGTTATAGATTTCGTCGGCGAGAAGGGCGCCCAGGTGGATGCGTGGAATATGACGCAGGAGGCCGGGTCTCACTTCGTAGTTGGTTACGGTAGCGCCGTCGAGGTTGCGACCATCGACATCATATCCACCGAGCGTAATATTATCGGCAACCTGGTCGGGACTTACAACGACCTGGCCGAGTTGATGGTTCTCCAGGCCCAGGGCAAGGTCAGCTTGCAGACCCACACCTATTCGCTGGATGCCATAAACGACGCGGTCAACGACCTCAATAACGGTCGGATACCAGGTGGACGGGGGATCTTGATCCCGGAGGGTGTAGCGGCCTGACCTGATCTACTCGTACATGGGGCGAGGCGGGTAGTTTACCGGCCTCGCTCCTCTGTAGAAACGAAAGCCGGCTCGGACGGCTTCACTAAACTTTCACAGATGAGAGGTATAAAAAATGAAGTTCAAACCCATTGGTGAACGGGCCCTAGTAAAGGTAGAGGCGCGTGAGGAGAAGACAGCCTCCGGGATCGTACTGCCCGAAACAGCCAAAGACAAGCCGCAGACGGCGAGGGTAGTCGCGGTCGGGGACATGGAAAATGGGAGCGTGGGTGAAGGGGATCTAGTGGTCTTCGCCCGGTTCGCCGGCACCGAGATCAAGCTGGACGAGCAGGAACACCTGATCCTGGACGCCGAAGACCTGCTCGGCATCGTGGAAGAGTAGCGGGCCGAGCCAAGGAGGATTCAAAGTGCCGCACAAGTATCTAAGGTTTGACTCCTATGCGCGCCGGGCGTTGGAAAGGGGGGTGAACAAGCTCGCTGGTGCGGTGAAAGGTACGCTCGGGCCAAAGGGCCAGTACGTGATGCTGGGACAGCCGTTCGGCGCGCCGGGCGTTACCAACGACGGAGTCACCATAGCCAGGCAGATCGAACTCGGAGACATCTTCGAGAACCAGGGCGCACAGCTAGTCCTGGAAGTCGCCACGAAAACCAATGATGTAGCGGGCGACGGCACTACCACGGCGCTGATCCTGGCCCAGTCCATCGTAAGCGAAGGGCTCAAGAACGTCGCGGCGGGGGCAAACCCAGTCTTTCTGCGAAGCGGGATCGAAAAAGCCGTCGAGGCTGCCGTCGAGTCAATCCGGGACCAATCCACCCAGATCTCCAGCAGGGATGATGTCGCAAGGGTGGGTACTATATCCGCCCGAAGCGAGGAGATCGGCAACGTCATCGCCGATGCTTTCGACAAGGTCGGTAAGGACGGAGTCGTCAACATCGAGAACGGGCAGACTCTCCACATGGAGCTGGAGTTCACCGAGGGGATGCAGTTCGATAAGGGTTACGTCTCTCCCCAGTTCGTTACGGACCAGGACCGCATGGAAGCGGTACTCGAAAATCCGTACATCCTGATCGTCAGTCAGAAGATCGGGAACATCAAGCACTTGTTGCCGATCCTAAACAGCGTCATGCAGGCGGGCCGTCCGCTCCTGATCATCGCCGACGACCTGGAGGGCGAGGCGCTGGCGACTCTCGTCGTCAACAAGGTGCGCGGTACGTTCGACGTGGCGGCGGTGAGAGGGCCGGGATTCGGCGACCGGCGTAAACGACAACTCGAAGATATCGCCATCCTGACCGCTGGCGAGGTCGTTACAGCGGAGCTCGGCAGGACACTGGAGAAGACCCAGCTCAGCCAACTCGGCCAGGCGGGCAAGGTCATAATTACCAAGGACGAAACGATTATCGTGGACGGCGCGGGAGACGCCGGACGGATCCAGGACCGCATCGCCCAGATAAAAAACGAGCTGGAGAACACCACCTCGGACTTCGACCGGGAGAAACTCCAGGGACGGTGGGCCAAGCTGGCCGGTGGCGTATCGGTCGTCAAGGTCGGCGCGGCTACCGAGACTGAGCTTGCGGAGAAGAAGCGTCACGTGGAGGACGCCCTTTCCGCGACCCGCGCCGCCCTCGAAGAAGGGATTGTGCCAGGCGGGGGCGTGGCGCTCTTGCACGCCCAGGAGTCAGTGGGCGACATGCTCGACTCACTCGACGGGGACGAGCGTACGGGCGCCAGGGTCGTGTACCGGGCGCTAGAAGAGCCGATCCGGCAGATAGCCGCGAACGCCGGCTCCGACAGTTCTATTGTCGTGGGCAGAGTCCGTGCGCTAGGCGGTGGCATCGGGTTCAACGCCCTCACCGGTGAGTACGAAGATCTCGTGGCCGCAGGAATTATGGACCCGGCCATGGTAACGCGCGCCGCGCTGCAGAACGCAGCATCTATCGGGAGTCTGATCGTTACGACCGAGGTGGTGATAGCCGAGCCGGATCCGTCGATGGGCGCGGCGGCGGTAAACCGGGCCGGCATGAATATGGACTTTTTGTAGTAGACGCTGATTTTCCAACAGTTAGGGAGGTAGCAGTGGACCAGAACGGAGGACCAAAACCGAACCAGACCGTGCTTGCGGATTGGGTGGATTACTGGGTCTTTGTCTCGTATATGTCGGGTCCGAACATAGACCCCGAAGAGCCGACCAAACCCGTGAAAGGCCAGCCAGAGGTCATAACCACATCCTTTTACCTGGAGAACTACGGACCGCTGGGAATAGACGTCAAGCGGAACGTCGGGGATCCTACACTATTTATGTCCTGGAGTTCGGTGCTGTACATCCAGGGGCCGCCGCCGGGGGTGAGGGAGCAGATCGACCGGGAGGCGTCGAGATAAGGGCCAGAGCGAACCGGGCATGGAATCGGTATTCTGTATCATCAGGATGAGAAACAGTCACCCAAACGATATCCGTGACCAATGAGTCTGTTCCCTCTGCAGCTAGCGGGCTAAGGCTGTGCTGAAGAAAGTTCTTGTCGCCAACCGGGGCGAGATCGCCGTTCGGGCGTTCCGGGCGGCCTACGAGCTCGGCATCCGCACAGTTGCGGTCTACACCCCCGACGACCGTAGCTCCCTGCACCGACAGAAAGCTGACGAAGCATACGAGATCGGCGAAGCCGGCCACCCGGTACGCGCTTACCTGGATATAGAGGAGTTGGTCAAGACTGCGAAGCGGGTCGAGGCCGAGGCGATCTACCCTGGCTACGGTTTTCTCTCTGAAAGCGCCGCTTTCTCCCAGGCTTGTCAGGAGGCCGGGCTAATGTTCGTCGGACCGCCGCCAGAGGTGCTGTCGCTCACCGGGGACAAGATGCGTGCCCGACAGGCCGCCCGGAAGGCGGGCATCTCCGTGCTGAAGGCTTCGGAAGCCATCGAGGACCCCGCAGAGGCACGGGCCGCAGCCGATGAGATCGGCTATCCGGTGTTCGTCAAGGCCGCCGGAGGGGGTGGGGGGCGCGGGATGCGCCGGGTCGGGCGTCCGGAAGACCTCCAGGGGGCGGTCGAGACCGCCGTCCGCGAGGCCCAGGGCGCTTTCGGGGACTCGACGGTATTTCTGGAGCAAGCTGTAACGCGTCCGAGACACATCGAGGTGCAGATACTCGCGGACGCGACGGGGGAGGTGATCCACCTGTTCGAGCGGGACTGCTCGGTGCAGCGGCGGCAGCAGAAGGTTCTCGAAATGGCCCCCGCGCCAAACCTGAACCCGGATCTCCGCGACCGGCTCTGCGAGGATGCGATCCGCTTCGGCCGGCAGGTAGGCTACCTCAACGCCGGCACCGTCGAGTTCCTTGTGGGCGAAAACGGTGAGTACGCGTTTATCGAGATGAACCCGCGAATCCAGGTGGAACACACCGTCACAGAGGAGACGACGGACGTGGACCTTGTCAGCGCGCAACTGCGCATCGCCGGTGGAGAGACACTGGCGGACCTCGGGCTCTCGCAGGCGAGTATCCAGCAGCGAGGTGTGGCATTGCAGTGCCGGGTCACTACCGAAGATCCCGCGCAGGGCTTCAGGCCGGACACCGGGAGGATCTCGGTCTACCGCTCGCCCGGTGGGGCGGGCATTCGGCTCGACAGCGGCAACACGTACTCGGGGGCCGAGGTCAGCCCGTACTTCGACTCGCTCCTGGTCAAGCTCACTGCTCGCGGCCCGGACCTTCACGCGGCCGCCCGCCGGGCGCGGCGCGCGCTGGCCGAGTTCCGGGTGCGTGGCGTGGCGACGAACATGGCTTTCCTGGGGGCGGTGCTCTCCGATGAGGACTTCCTGGCCGGCCGGGCGAGCACCTCTTTTATAGACGAGAGGCCGCACCTCACCGCCGTCAATACCGGCAGAGACCGCGCGAGCCGGCTGCTCGCCCTGCTCGCCGACACGACCGTGAACCGTCCCCACGGCCCGCCGCCCGAAGTCCCGGACCCGCGGACGAAGCTGCCGCCACTGGCCGATTCGGAGCCGCCGGACGGCTCCCGGCAGCGCCTGATCGAACTCGGCCCCGAAGCCTTCGCCCGCCACCTGCGGGAGAGCGAGTCGCTCCAGGTCACCGACACGACGATGCGGGACGCACACCAGTCCCTTTTCGCCACCCGGATGCGGACCTTCGACATGCTCGCCGTGGCGCCCCACGTCGCCCGCGCCATGCCCCAGCTCTTCTCGGCCGAGGTGTGGGGCGGCGCGACCTTCGACGTGGCGCTGCGCTTTCTGCACGAAGACCCGTGGGAGAGGCTCGCCCGCCTCCGGGAAGCCCTGCCCAACGTCTGCCTGCAGATGCTGCTCAGGGGCCAGAACGCCGTCGGCTACACCCGCTATCCGCCTGACGTGGTCCGCTCGTTTGTCGCCGAGGCGGTGGCGTCGGGACTGGATATCTTCCGTATCTTCGACGCCAATAACGACGTCGGCCAGATGCGCTCCGCCATCGAGGCTACCCTGGAGGCCGGAGCGGTTGCCGAGGGCGCCCTGTGCTACACGGGAGACCTCTCCGATCCCGGCGAGAAGCTCTACACCCTCGACTACTATCTCAGGCTGGCCGAAGAGCTGGTCGAGACTGGAGTCCACATCCTCTGCGTCAAAGACATGGCTGGACTGCTGCGCGCCCCGGCGGCGCGCCGGCTCGTCGAGGCGCTCCGGCGGGAGTTTGATCTCCCATTGCACCTCCACACGCACGATACCGGTGGCGGACAGCTCGCCACTTACCTGGCCGCCCTGGAGGCCGGGGTGGACGCTATAGACGGCGCGGCGGCGCCGCTCTCGGGCATGACCAGCCAGCCGAGCCTCGCGGCTATCGTGGCGGCCACGGATCGCACGGAGCGCGAGACGGGGCTCTCGCTCGACGCCCTGGGAGACCTGGAGCCATACTGGGAGGCGGTACGGACGCTCTACGCCCCCTTCGAGGCTGGCCTGCGCTCTCCCACGGGCACCGTCTACCGGCACGAGATACCGGGCGGACAGCTCTCTAATCTGCGCCAGCAGGCTACGAGCCTCGGACTCGGCGAGCGCTTCGAGGAGATCGAAGATCTGTACGCCCGCTGTGACGACTTGCTCGGCCACCTCGTCAAAGTTACCCCGACGAGCAAAGTAGTCGGAGACCTCGCGTTGTACGTGCTCTCGGCGGGCATAGACCCGGACGAGCTGGAAGAAGACCCTGGTTCCTACGACTTGCCTGATAGCGTTATCGGCTTTCTGCGCGGCGACCTGGGCGAGCCGCCCGGCGGGTGGCCCGAGCCGCTACGGTCCCGGGCGCTTGATGGGCGCGGCGACCCGCAGGAAGATGGACAAATCTCCAAAGAAGAACTCGACCGACTCACCGGCTCCGCACGTCGTCCGACTCTCAATCGGCTGCTGCTCCCTGGGCCGACGAAGGAGTACGGGACTTTCCGGGAGCGGTACGGGGATGCTTCGGTCGTGCCGACCCGGACTTTCCTGTACGGGCTGGAGCCCGGCGAAGAGCTGGCGGTGGACCTGGAGCCCGGTGTCCGACTCTACATTCGGCTCGAAGCCATGACGGAGGCCGACGAGCACGGCGTCCGGACGTTGATGGTCACGGTGAACGGTCAGTCCCGCCCGATAGACGCCCAGGACCGCTCACTCAAGCCCGAGGTCCCGAACCGCGAGAAGGCGGAGCCGGGCAACGACCGGCACGTGGCCGCGCCGATGACCGGAGTCGTGACGATCTCGACGGGGGAGGGCGATGAGGTCAGCGCCGGGCAGCAGATCGGGAGCATTGAAGCCATGAAAATGGAGTCGGCGATCAGCGCGCCGAAGGACGGTGCCGTCGAGCGGGTCGCCGTCCCTTCCGGTACGAACGTCGAGCCGGGAGACCTGCTGCTCGTACTCGGTTGATGTGGCGGGATTGGGCTATCCTGTGATGCTGGCCGAGAGGCCAGTGTTGTTGGAGTAGAGTTTGGTAAGAAAAAGGAGGGGTGATGGCTGCGAAGTACATACACACCTGCTACAGGATTCTGGACCCCGAAAAGAGCGAGGACTTCTACGTCGGCAAGTTGGGGATGAAGAAGGTCGGTGAGATGCATTTCGACACCGCGAGCAACTACTTCTTCGCGCTGGAAGAGGATGCTTTGGAGCCGATGCTGGAGCTTACTCACAACCACGCCCAGACCGAGCCTTACGATCCGGGCGATGGATACTCGCATGTTGCCTTCACCGTGGACGACTTGGAAGAGATTGTCTCGAAGCTCGAAGAAGGGGGCGTCGACGTTGCGCTTCAGCCCAAGACGATGACCGTCGAGGGGCACGACTACAGGATCGCCTTCGTCGTAGACCCGGATGGCTACAGGATCGAGCTGATCGAACGCGGCACGATGAAGGTGGGGGACATAATCCAGTAACTTGAAGGAGGGCGCCGCGCCGGGCGACGCCCCTTTTGGATCTACGCGGCGCCGTTTAACTTCCGGCGCGTCTCCTCGACATCCATGCCGGAGAGGCGGAGCAGGTTCTCGCCCAGGATCTTGCGTTTAGCCTGCTCGGTGAGTTGCGGATAGCCGTAGCCTTCGACCAGGTCCTGCGGGATCTCGAAGTCCCAGAAGGCGTCAAGCGCCCACTTTGGGTGCCAGATCGGGGCTTCGGAGCCATAGATGATCTTGTCTTCTCCGGCCCAGAACATGAGCTTGCCGATCCACTCGGCGAACTGCCGTGGCGAGCGGACGACGAAGTTGATGGTAGCCGCTATGGACGCGTACAGGTTCGGGTAGCGCACCAGTTGCCAGCACGTCTCGTCTATGAACGGCAGCCCGACGTGGAAAATTACGAAGTTTATGTCCGGGAAGTTGGCCGCCGCCCCGTCCATGTCCCAGGTCTGGGTAGCTTCGATCGGTTGTGGGCCAAGCGGCACGCCTTTGTGGACCCCGATCAGGTTTATCCCCAACTCCCGCGCCTTCTCGTAGATCGGGAACGCAATCTTCGGGTCGTCCATGCGCCAGGGGAAGGGCTCCCCGTAGTCGTAGCGGACGTTGTAGAATTTGAACGCCTTCGCCCCGTACTCCTTTACCTGCACCTCCATCTGATCCAGCGCCCGCTTCCCCTCCAGCGGGTTGACTGTCCCCCAGAAGACCGTGCGGTCCGGGTTCTCCTGCGTCAGCTCCACGCACCGCTCCCAGGGCGAGAGCCCGTCCCTGAACAGGTCCGTGAGTGGTAACGGCATGGCGACGAGCATGTCCGTATCAGACTCGTCGAAGACCATCCGGCTGATCTCCGCCGTGCTCCATTCCTTCAGGAACTCATCCGCCGAGAGCTTGGGCTCCGCCTCTGGCGTCAGCACGTTGTGAAAAGCGAACAGGTGCTGACGAAACAACTCGCCCGCGCTACCGAGGGCGTTCTCTGCGGCGAAGTTGAACGGGTGGGCCACACAGTCGAAGACCAGAACGTCGTCCTTTATCATGCGCTCTCTCCTCTCAGCCGGGCTTCGCGTAGCGGTACGAGCTTCTCAAGCGGCATAGTGAGCTTCTCCCGCGCCCCGGCGCTCATCCTCTCCGGCGTCCAGGCCGGGTCCCAGACGACCTCGACTTCCACGCCGTCTACTCCTGGAAGCCCGCCGACCTCCTCCTGGATCATCTCCAGCAGCCGGGAGGCGAACGGACACCAGCCGCTGGTGAGGACCATCTCTATCCTCACGCTGCGCCCCTGGATGTCGATAGACTCGATCAAGCCCATATCCACGACGCTGATCTTACGTTCCTGGCAACATGGGTCATAGCAGTTGTCCAGCGCCCGGATCACCACCTCCCGATCCAGCCCACCATGCTCGACAGAGCCCTTCAAGCTCTCCATACTCCTCCTCTCCTCGCAGTCCCCACGACTACAAACAACAGGAGTTACAGAGTACCTTCGTTCGGAACCCCGATCAAGTGAACCCACATGAAAGCCCCGAATCCGTGCGATATACTCACGCACCGAAACAAGCCGACGTAGCTCAGCAGGTAGAGCAGCTCACTCGTAATGAGCAGGTCAGCGGTTCGAGTCCGCTCGTCGGCTCTCTTTTTTCTCACGATTTGCAGGTAAAATGCGACGAGGCGAAATTTTGTTGGGAGAGGTTTTGGCTCAACTTACCGCAACCGTACCGCAACCCGCTAAGAAGATAAGTTGGGGGTCTCGAGCGGTCAACGCAACACCCACGTCGAAGGAGAGCCGGACTATGCCCTCGCTTTCGAAGCGCTGTGCGTATGGCGACTTCCCTGATCCCGAAGGCCAGCACACGAAGATCACTTGTCTCACGGTGACCGTGAGGGCCTCGGTCAGGTGCCGACGTAGGCCGCGAGGTGCTCGCCGGTGAGGGTGGAGCGGGCGGCGACGAGGTCGGCGGGTTTGCCCTCGAAGACGATCCGGCCGCCGTCGTGGCCGGCGCCGGGGCCGAGGTCGATGATCCAGTCGGCGTGCGCCATGACCGCCTGGTGGTGCTCGATGACGATGATCGACTTGCCGGAGTCGACGAGCCGGTCGAGCAGCCCGAGCAGCTGCTCAACGTCGGCGAGGTGGAGGCCGCTGGTCGGCTCGTCGAGGACGTAGACGCCGCCCCGCTCGCCCAGGTGGGTGGCCAGCTTGAGCCGCTGCCGCTCGCCGCCCGACAGTGTGGGCAGCGGCTGGCCGAGGCTGACGTAGCCGAGTCCGACATCGGTGAGCCGTTCGAGGATCTTGTGCGCGGCCGGGGTCTCCGCCTTGCCCTCGGCGAAGAACGCCTCCGCCTCGGTGACCGGCATCGCGAGCACCTCGCTGATGTCCTTCCCGCCGAGCTGGTACTTCAGGACCTCGGCCTGGAACCGCTTCCCCTCGCACTCCTCGCACACGGTGGCCACCCCGGCCATCATCGCCAGGTCGGTGTAGATGACCCCCGCGCCGTTGCAGACTGGACACGCGCCTTCGGAGTTGGCGCTGAACAGCGCCGGCTTCACACCGTTGGCTTTCGCGAACGCCTTGCGGATCGGCTCGAGCAGCCCGGTGTAGGTCGCCGGGTTGCTCCGCCGCGAGCCCTTGATCGCGCCCTGGTCGACCGACACCACTCCGTCTCGCCCCGCCACCGAGCCGTTGATCAGTGAGCTCTTCCCCGAGCCGGCCACGCCGGTCAGCACCACCAGCACGCCGAGCGGGATGTCGACATCGACGTCCTGCAGGTTGTGCAGGCCCGCACCGCGCACCTCGAGCGCCCCGGTGGACGTCCGGACCGCCTCCTTGAGCGAGGCGCGGTCGTCGAGGTGGCGGCCGGTGATGGTGTCGCTCGCGCGCAGTCCGTCGACGGTGCCCTCGAACACCACCTCGCCACCGCGTGTGCCCGCGCCCGGGCCGAGATCGACGACGTGGTCGGCGATGTCGATCGCCTCCGGCTTGTGTTCGACGACCAGCACGGTGTTGCCCTTGTCGCGCAGCGCCAGCAATGTGTCGTTCATCCGCGCGATGTCGTGCGGGTGCAGCCCGACCGTCGGCTCGTCGAACACGTAGGTCACATCGGTGAGCGACGACCCGAGCTGGCGGATCATCTTGGTGCGCTGCGCCTCGCCGCCCGACAGCGTGCCCGTCGGCCGGTCGAGTGAGAGGTAACCCAGCCCGATCTCGACGAACGAGTCCAGGGTCTCCCCCAACGACTCCAGCAGCGGCGCTACCGACGGCTCGTCGAGCCCGTGCACCCACTCGGCCAGGTCGCTGATCTGCATCGCGCAGGCGTCGGCGATGTTGATCTTCTTGATCTTGGACGACCGCGCGGCCTCGTTGAGCCGGCTGCCGCCGCAGTCAGGACATACGGCGAACGTCACCGCCCGCTCCACGAAGGCGCGGATGTGCGGCTGCATCGACTCGACATCCTTTCCGAGGAAGGACTTCTGGATCTGCGGGATCAGCCCCGCATACGTCAGGTTGATCCCATCGACCTTGATCTTGGTCGGCTCCCGGTAGAGCAGGTCGTTGAGCTCGGTCTTGTTGAACTTGCGGATCGGCTTGTCCGGGTCGAAGTAGCCGCAGCCGCGGAAGATGCGCCCGTACCAGCCCTCCATGCTGTAGCCGGGGATCGTGATCGCACCTTCGTTCAGCGACTTGGTGTCGTCGTACAGCGCCGAAAGGTCGAAGTCGGAGACCCTGCCCATGCCCTCGCAGCGCGGGCACATGCCCCCGGTCCGCGTGAACGAGCGCTTCTCCCTCGTCGTCTTGCCGCCCTTCTCGAACGTGACGGCACCGGACCCACTGATCGTTGCGGTGTTGAAGGAGAACGCCTGGGGCGAGCCGACGTGCGGCTTGCCGAGCCGGCTGAAGACGATGCGCAGCATCGCGTTCGCGTCGGTGACGGTACCGACGGTCGAGCGGGGGTTGGAGCCCATTCGCTCCTGGTCGACGAGGATCGCCGTGGTGAGCCCCTCCAGCAGGTCGACCTCCGGCCGCGCCAGCGTCGGCATGAAGCCCTGCACGAAAGCGCTGTAGGTCTCGTTGATCAGCCGCTGCGACTCCGCGGCGATCGTGCCGAACACCAGCGAGCTCTTGCCCGATCCGGAGACCCCGGTGAACGCGGTCAGTCGGCGCTTCGGGATCTCGACGCTGACGTCCCTGAGGTTGTTCACGCGCGCGCCGTGCACCCGGATCACGTCGTGGCGGTCGGCCACATCCGCCGCCGGTGAGCGCGTGACTCTCGGCGCCGCCTTCTTTGTTGTGGCCTTCTTCGCCGTGGCCGTCCTCGTCGCCTTGGTCATCGTGTCTCCATCGGTTGTGCGGGGCGTCGTCGTTTCTAGCTGATCAGGTCGATGTCGCGACGACGCGGCGTGCGGGTGCCGGGGTTGGTACTCAGCTGTCCTGAAGCAGCCCGATGTGCTGGCCCCATGCTTCGAAGCCGACGTAGTAGTCCGAATCGGTCTGCGGCGATACGCCGAGCAGGTGAACGCGTGTCAGGATGCCGTCGGGCCAGATTCGAGCCGGATGCGGCGGCCGCTGAGCTGCTGCGTACGCAACCGCACAAACTCGTCGCGGTAGTCGCCGGCCCATTGTTCGAGCCCTAGCTGCTCGGCTCGCTCTAGCTCGCGGCGGTTGACGATCCGTTCAGCTCGGGCGACGACGTTCACGCTCCAACCCGTACGGGTCACCGACTCAACGGCGTCGATCTCGAACACGACCTGCTGGCCGAGCGCGGCGGCGATGAGCTTCTCACCTGGTCCAGTACGGAACACGACATCATCGTCGAGCATCCCGTAGAGCACCGGCAGCACCGCCGGATGCTCACCGCTCCACACAGCCACACGACCGAGGAACTGGCTCGCAAGCAGCGATTCACACTCCTCTGCGCTCAGAATCACGAGCCCAAACGAGGTCATGCCCCGACCCTACAGAGTTGCAGGACACCTGCGGGCGCGAGGCTCGTGAAAGGCAGCTTGAGGTTGCCCCGGTGATCCGGACGGGTTGGGTGTGGTGCTCATGCCGCGGTGGTGGTCTCGTAGTCGACTGTCGCTCACCCAGAGTGTGTCGGGTTCGTTGAGCGACCCTATCCGAGGCTCATGTCACCCGGCGGTGGGCCTCGCTCGTCTGTAGGTCGAAACGCCTGACGAGGAGGACCCATGTCCAAGAACACACTGCGCCCACTCATCTCGGTCGCCGCCTTCTCCTGGTTCGTCGTCGGCGGCTACGGCCTGTGGCAGGTCATCACCGAGGATTCGAGCGACAACTGGGAGATCGCCTACTCCATCTTCGCGATCGCGCTCCTGCTCGGTTCACTCCTCACCGTGGTCGCCGTTTGGAGGGTGAGCCGTCCGGGTGAGCGCACACTGGTGCGATCGATCGGCGTGGCCGTCTGCGCTCTCGGAGTGCTGAGCACCGTCGTCGCCTGGGCCCTTCCGCTCTGGATGACTCTCCTCGCGGTGGGGTACGCCCTCATCGCCCTTTCGGGATCGCAATCGTGGCGACGGCCGGTGGCGTTCCTTGCCGTCGCGCAGCTGCTCGGCATGATGACCATGTTCATCGGGCTCGCCGCGGAGCTCGGCCAGCGCGATGAGTACGGCGACTACCCGGCCGCGTTCGGCATCGGCCTCATCGTCACCGCCGCCGCCACCCTGATGTCGCTCTACCAGCTCGACCGTAGCGTCAGCGCCTCCGCGCCTTCGACGCCGATTCGCGCGTAGACGGCGGCGCCGTGACGGCCCGCCCTCGGCCCTCGTACCGGTCAAGCCGGAGCCGTTTCGGACGCGTGGGGATCGATGTTCTGGTTGAAGTGGAACACGTTGGCCGGGTCGTAGCTGCGCTTGAGCTCGACGAGGCGGTCGAACGTCACCGGACCGTAGGCCTCGCGCACGCGCGCGAGACCTTCATCCGCGGAGAGGTGATTGACGTACCCGCCCCCGATCGACCACGGCCGAAGGCGCTTCCACGAGCGTCGCGCCCAGCCGGTGTGCGGCTCCTCGGGGCCGTCCTCCCACGCCCCGATGATCGTGACCATGTACCGGGCCTCGCGGTAGCGGAACGCCGTCGCGTCGCCGGCGACGTCGCCGATCGCACCACCGAGCGGCCGCAGCAGCACCTGGTTGAAAGGCGACGTCATTGTTGCGCCATCCTCGACCAGCGCGTCGACCGCGTCCGCGTCGAGGTCGCCGAGCCATTCGGACCTGACGTGGTAGCGGCGGCCGTGCGGCGCGCCGTCGTCGAACCATTGCTGGATGGCGCAGTAAGGCTGCACCGCGAGCTCGTCGACGGTAGGCATCGGTGCCCCGGCCGGGACGCGGAGTGGCGCGACGGCGTCGGGACCGTCCGAGGGATCTCCTGCCCACATGACCGCGACGCCCACGACCGGGCGAAAGTGCAGATGCTCGGGAACGAAGGGTGCCGGCGGCGCCGTGACCTGCGCCACCGCGAGCGAGAGCTCGCGTGGGGCCGCGGCGATCACCTCGACCGCGCGGGTGAGCACTGCGGCC
>JBGTJJ010000015.1:0-7748 GCA_041745215.1 Rubrobacteraceae bacterium
GTACCGGACGGCGAGCATCGCCACCGGCAGCGCGGCCAGCGCCGCGACACCGGCGGCCAGCCCGGAGACGTAGACCGAGTGCCACGCCGCCCGCCATACCAGCCGCAGAGGCTCACCCTCCGCGAGGCCCCGTACCAGCCAGAAAGACAGGATTCCCACCGGCGCGACCAACGCAAGTGTCACTATCCCGCCGCAGAATATGAGAGCCGGCCATCGCCAGCGTCCGAGTGGGACGATCCGGCCGTTTGGCCGGGCGGCGCCGACGGTGCTCCGGTGGTAGCGGAGCCTGCCGCGGGTCCGGCCCTCCACGGCGAGGATCGTCGCCGTCAAAGCCACGAGCATCAGCGCCAGAACGGCGGCCGGTGTACGGTCGAAAGCCGAGCGGTACTGAATGTAGATCTCACGGGCGAACGAATCGAATTGCAAAAGCGAGACCGCCCCGAAATCGCTCAGGGCGTACAGCGCCACCAGCAACGCCCCGGCCACGATGGCCGGCCTTAGCTGGGGAAGCGTGACCCGCAGAAAGGTCGCCCAGCCTCTGCTGCCGAGGCTCTTGGCCGCCTCTTCCAAAGCCGGGTCCATACCCCGAAACGCGCTCCGAACCGTCAGAAAGATATATGGGTAGCTGAAGAGCGTCAGGGCGAAGGCGGCGCCGGGAAGACCGTATATCTCCGGGAGCCTCTCGACACCGAAAGGCTCTAAAGCTCCCTGCAACAAGCCGCGCGGTCCGAGTACACTGACCAGCACGAAGCCGCCGACGTAAGAGGGGATCACCAGCGGCAGCGCCGCCAGTACAGCCCACGTTCTCCGTCCTGGCAGGTCTGTTCGGGCCGTGAGCCAGGCGAGCGGAACCGCGATCCCCACGCTGGCCGCCGTGACGATCGCCGCCAGCAGCACGCTGCGGGCCAGCACCGCCAGCGTGCCGCCGTCCACCACGGTCTCGAAGAAGTCCGCCCACCCGTCGGAGAGCGCCCGGACGACCAGGTAAGTGAGCGGCAGCAGCATGGCCGCCACCACGACACCGGCCGGAACCCACAACCGGGCCGGGGGCCGCTTGCGGGGCGACCTGAGGGTGGCGCTTCTCAGTCTCTCGACTACCGCTGTTGGTAACGCCGCCAAACTTACAGTACTCCTGTCTCCCGCAGAAGGTCCAGCGTTCCCTGGAGGTCGTCCAGATCTCCCAGGTTTACGTCCGGCGCCTGTATCTCGGAGAGCGGCTCGAGCCCCTCGACGGGATCGACACCCTCGACCAGCGGATACTCGAAAGTCTCCTCGGCGAAGTACTGCTGGGCTTCCTCGGCGAGCATGAACTGTATGAAGCTCCGCGCCGCCTGTGGGTTCGTCGCACTATCCAGGATTCCGGTACCGGCCGCGATAACCAGTGCCCCCGGATCCCCATCTTTCAGGTAGTAGTTGCGCGCCCCGAAGTCCTGGCCCTGCTCTTCCAGCGCCCGGAAGAGATAGTAGTGGTTGACGAACCCTACCTCGACTTCGCCGGAGGCCACTGCTTCCAGCGTAGTAGAGTTGTCCGGGTAGACGAACGGGTCGTTTGCCTGAATACCTTCGAGCCACGCTCGTGCCCGGTCCTCGCCTTCGATCTCACGCAGCGCCGTCACGAACGCCTGGAAGGAGCCGTTAGTGGGGGCCCAGCCTATACGGCCCTCCCACTCTGGGTCGGTAAAGTCGAAAATGGACTCCGGTAGGTCTCCCTCGTTCAACGCCTCTGTGTTGTACGCAACGACCCGTGCCCGGCCCGAAGTACCGACCCAATTCCCGTCCGGCGACCTGAACCGCTCCGGCACCCGGTTCAGGAGTTGTTCCGGTAACTGCTGAAAACGGTCTTCATCGGCCAGCGCCCCAAGGGCGCCGGGGTCCTGGGCGAAGAAGAGGTCAGCCGGGCTGTTTTCGCCTTCCTCCAGAATGGTTGCGGCAAGCTCCGCCGTGTCTCCGTAGCGAGTCTGCACGTCTACACCGGTCTCGGCTTCGAACTGTTCGATGATCGGCCCCACCAACTCCTCGCTGCGGCCCGAGTAGATCACCAGATTTCCCTCGCCGGGCGACAACGCCTCCTGCGTGGTCTCGCCCGTGGTACCACCGGTGGTGCCCCCGGTAGTTCCCCCGGTGGTTTCACCTGTAGTACCTCCAGTGTTTCCCACGGTAGTGCCCCCGGACTCGACGGTGGTCCCGCCTTCGCCGCTAGAACCTCCCGCAGAAGATTGGGTAGATTGGCCGGGAGGCTCCTCGCCACAAGCCGCCGCTGTCAGCATCAAAGCCGCTGCGAGCAAGACAAAAAACCAGATTCTAAAAGAAGTCCTACCTAGAAGATGCGACAAAGTACCCCCTCCTGATCAAACCGGCGCATGGCGGAACCCGTGTACGAAACCGCCATGTCCATAATGATAATCATTTGCAATAACATTGAGACCAAAGTAATGTACAGGGCGCTAAGAGTCAAGTGCATGGCGTGTCGGGTGTGAGTTGGATCAAAGAGGAGGTCTTTTGGGCCGGATACTGGTAACGGGGGCGGCGGGGTTCATCGGGTCGCATCTAGTCGACCGGCTGCTGGCGGATGGACGCGAGGTCGTCGGCGTGGATTCCTTCACCAGCTACTACTCCCGCGAGCGCAAAGAGCGCAACCTGACGTTGGCGAGAGAGGAGGATGGGTTCTCGCTTATTGAGGGGGATGTTCTCTCTCTGGACCTTGACGAGCTGCTGCGCGGCGTAGAAGCCGTGGTCCATCTAGCCGGCGAGCCGGGCGTGCGGCGGAGTTGGGGGGGGCACTTCCAAAAGTACGTGGAGCGTAACTTAATGACCACCCAGCGTTTGTTGGAAGCTATCCATCGGAAAGGGGAAACCAGGCTTGTCTATGCGTCGTCTTCTTCAGTCTATGGCGGTGATGGAGGATACCCTATAGACGAAGACCATCCTAGAAGACCCGCTTCTCCGTACGGCGCGAGCAAGTTGGCCGCCGAGGAGTTGGTCGGACTCTACAGGAGAGAATGTGGTATTCCGACGGTGTCCCTAAGGTACTTCACGGTCTACGGTCCCAGGCAGCGGCCCGAGATGGCGCTGTCTCGATTCCTTTTCGCGGCGAGCCGGGGTCGGCCGGTGGAGATCTACGGCGACGGAAACCAGGTGCGCGACATGACCTATGTCTCGGACGCGGTCGAGGCGACCGTGGCGTCGATTGAGGCGCCTCTGGGTGTGTACAACGTCGGCGGTGGGGTGCGGGCGACAGTCAACGAGATGCTCGATATCGCGCGGCGGATAACCGGCGTGGATCTCGACGTGCGTTACGGCCCAGCGGCTCCGGGGGACGTGCGCTCGACGTGGGCTGATTCACGCCGGGCGGCGCGGGCTCTGGGTTACAGTCCGAAGACCGGCCTGGAAGAGGGCATAGCGGCCCAGTCCGCGTGGGCCTTGAGAGAAGCCCCGGTAGCCGGTACGGTCTGAGAAGCGCGTGTTCGAGGCGTTGCTACTGCTGGTCTCCTTCTACCTTCCGGGGCACTTGCTTGGCCCCCGGCTCTCACGAAAAGGAGATGGATGGGCGGAGGCGATACTGCTCCGCGTCGCCGCTAGTACGGCGGTAGCGACTCCGGTCCTGGTCCTGCTCGCGTTAGCCGGCTGGTTTACCGTAACGGCTATAGCCGCAAGCCTCGTCGGGTGCGCCCTGGTAGCCTGGGGCCTGGGACGAACAGCGAATGGAGGCGCGAACGTGAGCCGTTGGGACCTGGGTTTTCTGGCCCTCGTCTCCGGTAGTTTCGCGCTCTACTCCCGTCCGGCGGAGTACATAATCAACAGCCGGGACCCCGGCGTCTACACCGTATTCGCGGACCGGCTCGCCCGAACCGGGGAACTGTTGAAGCAGGATCGTCTGGTAGAGACGGTGTCAGGGTTTCATACGTTCGTTGACGGGATAAAGTATCCGGGCTTCTATATATCGGGTGGGGACCAGATCGTACCGCAGTTCTTCCCCGGCCCGTTCGCCTGGCTGGGCTTCGGTAATCTCGTCGGCGGGCTGTGGGGTAGCCTGTACGTGGTCCCGATCTTCGGGGCGCTTTCGGTCGGCGCGGCGTTTGTGCTCGGGCGGGAGCTCTTCGGCCGTTGGGCTGGGCTGGTCGGCAGCGGCTTGCTGGCGGTGTCTTACACCCAGGTCTGGTGGTCCCGCCATCCTTCGAGCGAGGTCATGGCCCAGTTCTTCGTGCTGGCCGGCCTGTGGTTAGCCGCACGGTTCGTGAGGAATGGGGAGCCCGTAACGGGAGTGGTGGCCGGGATCCTCTTGGGAGGGGCCATGCTCGTCCGGGTGGACGGGTTCTTGGCCGCTGCGGCGATACCGGTGTTGTTCGGCTACGATCTGCTCCTGAGGCGTCCGGTCCGGCGCTGGTTATGGCCTGGGATACCGTTGGTGGTCTTCGCCGGGGCTACGTTACTCTACCTCAACACCGTCGGCGGACGTTACCTGTACCTGATCTACAGCGAACACGGACTGGAATGGGCGCTAAATATCCTGCCCTACGCTTTGGCCGCCGCGACGCTGCTCCTCGTCGCTTTCTGGGTCGTCCGCCGGAGGTGGGGGATGGCTCTCGGAAGCTGGCTCGACGCGCACGGCCGGGGCCTTAGCCTCTTGGGTGCGGCCTGCGTCGCTGGGCTCGGGCTCTGGGCCTACTTTGTCCTGCCGGTGCCCTGGGGAGACCTGCCTATAGGGGCCAGGGAATTAGATGCCTACCGGACGCAGGTGCTGGTGCGAATGGTGTGGTTTACGACGCCGGCCGTGGCTTTGCTGGGGCTCGTCGGTTTCTTGCTCGCCGCGCGCCGGCTGGACACCGGAAAGTCTCTTATACTCGGGGCGTTTTTGGCCTTTGGTATCCTCTACACCGCGATACCGAACGTGGCCCCGGACCTTCCGTGGGCTACCCGCCGCTTCGTCCCGGCTACGTTTCCGATTCTGAGCCTTATCGCGGGCTACGCTGCCGTGGAGGCTGGTAGGACTCTCAGCCGGGTCTGGGGTCAAAGAACAGGTGTCGCTCTCGGTGTCGCTCTGGCTTCTGTGGCCCTCGGTTGGACTTTCTACACAGCTTCTCCTGTGCTGGGCGTCCAAGAGTACGAGGGAGCTATCGTGGCCTTAGATCGGATAAACGATCAGATACCCGAAGCCGAAGTGATTTTCGTCGAGAAGCCGGACGGCCACGACGGCGCCGTCTCGACCCTGGAGTACGTCTACGGAAGGCCTGCTCTGCCTTACAGCGCGGAGAGATTTCGCGAAGAGGTAGACGAGTTGATGGAAACGGGACTTCTGGACGACGCTGTATACGTCACCACCGACGGAGGTCCCGCCCCCCTGATCTCCGGTGTGGAGTTCGATGAGGTGGCGCGGGATGAGTTTAATCTGCCGCAACTGGACGGCAGAGAGGGCCACGAACGGGGAGTACCGCGAGGTACGGAGAGCCTACGGATCACGTTCAAAATCTACGAAGTGGATTCGGTGTCGCGTTGAGGATGGCCGTTATCTCGACCGGCACGGTGTTGGTAGCAGCCTGCGTAAGAATAACCGAAAGCCGCTGCGAACTACGCTGTTTTAATGCGCTAACCCGAGATAAATCAAGAATCCGAAAGGTGTTCCGATGAAACCAGCCTCTAAGTTCGAGATAGTCGCCGCCAGGATGTGGAACGTACTAAACGAAGGCAAGTCGTTCCATCCGGTCTTCGTTCTCGGGACCTTTCTTCTACTTCACCTGACACAACTCGGTAGCGCGGAGTTCTGGGGTAGGGCGCTACCCGCACTCGCGTTGACCACTCCGCTGGTCGTGCTCTTCGTCCGCTACGACTTCCCGCTCAAGCTCCGGTGGTCGCTGTGGGCATTCCTGGCGGCTTTCATCGCCGTATTCCGTTTTCTGGACCTCGGCGCGCTGGCGCTAGCTTTTGGGCTATACGTGTTTTTCACGGTCTTTTTCTGGGGAACTTTCTACTATCATCTGCGGACCGGAGCGCCAAAAACCAACTTCGTCCGCTTCTGGCGGCTCGTGCTCGAAAACCCCGACTCCACCAGCGGCAACTTCCAGGAGCAGATGCCGAAGGTTCTGCTGGCGCTCTTCACGCTGGAATACCTTCTGGCAGAGCCTCTGGCAGCGGACCGAGTCCTTCTCGTCCTTGGCTTCACGGCCGCACTCGGGATAGCGAGTTACCTGATCCACCGCAAGTTCTTCGATTGGAAACCAGTCTATCCAACGGAGCCCACCCGGAAGATCAACCGGGGCGAAGCGTTGGCGAAACGGGTTATCGTTGTGGTAATAGATGGGTGCAGACTGGATCGGTTCCACGAGGCCGAGAAGCCCTATCTGGAGAAAATGATGGCAGGCGGCACGGTCTATAACAGCGTAGAAACTACGTACCCGGCCCGGACGGTGGTCTGCTTCTCCTCGATGTTTACCGGGGCCGCGCCGGAGAGTCACGGCATCACCTCCAACCTGGTGTTGAAGCTAGGCCTGAAAGTGGAGAGCATTTTCGATGTGTTGCGTTGGCACGGTAAAAAAGGCCGGCTCGTCGGTATAGCCCACCTCATAGACGCCTTCGGGGACGACGTGGCGAGCGTCACCAGCGTCGCCCACAACGACAAGATCGACCAGAACCTCATCGCCGCCGCGAGGCGCGAGCTGGAGGAACACGACCCGGAGCTACTAATACTGCAGCTCCTCGCCGTCGACCAAAACGGCCACGTGCGCGGGACTTACTACCCGGAATACATTGAGCGCATCGAGATAACCGACCGACTCATCGAGGACTTCATGCAATGGTGCGAGCAGAGCGGATACCTCGACGAAGACACGGCCGTGATACTGATGGCCGACCACGGACAGGGACGAGGCATCGGCGCCCACGGACATCTCTCCGAAGGCGAACGCTACGTACCATTTGCAATGTGGGGAAGTGGCATAACAAAAGAACAAAAAATAGAGATGCCAGCGTCCATACTAGATGTCGCGCCTACGATCAGCTACCTGCTCGGTGTTGAGCCTCCGGCAGGCTCGACGGGGCGGGTGTTCGAGGACGCCCTTGAGGGGGGCCGGTGAAGCTTATCGCCGTCGTAGTCCCCGCCAAAGATGAGGAAGCTACCATCGGCGAGTTGCTGGAACGCATTTCGACCGTAGAAATGCTGGGCTGCGAGCTAAAGGCTCTTGTGGTAGACGACGGCTCGACAGACCGCACGGCCCAAATCGCCGAGAATAAAGGGGCGACCGTGGTTCAACATGTCGAGAACCGGGGCCTCGGGGCGGCAGTGCGTACCGGATTGCGGGCGGCGGTGGAAGCCGGCGCGGAGGCAGTCGCCTATCTGGACGCGGACCTGGAATACTACCCGGAAGACATACCAGAGCTACTGGAGCCGGTGCTGGCGGGACGGGCGGACTACGTGCTTGGGAGTCGGTTCCGGGGCGGAGTCGGAGGTATGAGGCTGTACCGTAGGCTGGGCAACTACGCGTTCACAGCTCTCCAGGTCTTATTGACCGGAACTCTTATAACCGACGGACAGACCGGGATGCGGGCTTTTAGCCGAGAGGCGGCGGAGAGCGCGGAGATCATACACGATTACAATTACGCCCAGGTTTTGACGCTGGACCTGCTCCGGAAAGGTTTCCGGATGGAGGAAGTCCCGATCCGGTACCGCCTGCGGGAGCACGGTGAGTCGTTTATCCGGTGGAGCTACCCGGCGAAAGTGCTGCCTGCCATCTGGCGCGAACTGCGCGCACCCTAGA
>JBGTJJ010000016.1:0-7203 GCA_041745215.1 Rubrobacteraceae bacterium
GTGGTCCGGAAGTAGAACTGGGGCCGGTAGTTGCCGAAGAACGGCGTGTGCCTACCCCCTTCTTCCTTGCTAAGGACGTATACCTCGGCCTTGAACTTGGTGTGCGGGGTGATCGTCCCTGGCTTCGAGAGTACCTGCCCCCGCTCTATGTCTTCGCGCTTTACTCCTCGCAAGAGCGCCCCGATGTTGTCTCCGGCTTGTGCTGAGTCCATCGACTTGTTGAACATCTCCACGCCGGTGACCACGGTCTTGCGGGTCGGCCTTACTCCCACGACTTCTATCTCGTCGTTTATCTTTACTTCTCCGGCTTCTACTCTTCCGGTTGCTACCGTGCCTCTACCCTGGATGGTGAAGACGTCTTCCACCGCTAGCAGGAACGGGCGGTCTATTGCACGCTCGGGCTCTGGTACGTAGCTATCCACCGCGTCCATTAGCTCCACGATGGCCCCTTCGCCCATCTCGCCTTCGTCGCCGTCTAGCGCTTTTAGGGCACTTCCGGTTACCACTGGGATGTCGTCTCCTGGGAACTCGTACTCCGTCAAGAGCTCCCGCACTTCCATCTCCACCAGTTCCAGAAGCTCGGGGTCATCCACCATGTCTGCTTTGTTTAGGAACACGACTATGTATGGGACTCCTACCTGTCGGGCGAGGAGGATGTGCTCCCGCGTCTGGGGCATCGGGCCGTCGGCCGCCGAGACTACGAGGATGGCTCCGTCCATCTGGGCCGCTCCGGTGATCATGTTTTTGACGTAGTCGGCGTGGCCGGGGCAGTCCACGTGAGCGTAGTGGCGGCTCTCCGTGGCGTACTCCTGGTGGCTGGTTGCGATAGTAATACCCCGCTGACGTTCCTCCGGGGCGTTGTCTATCTGCTCGAAGGCCACTACGTGGTTCGCCTTATCCGATGGTACCGTCTTCGAGAGCACCTTGGTGATCGCCGCCGTCAGGGTGGTCTTGCCGTGATCGACGTGGCCTATGGTGCCTATGTTCAGGTGCGGCTTGTTCCTCTCGTACTTGCCCTTGCTCATCCTATGCTCCTATCTCTCGGCTATTTCGGCCGCGATGCTCTTCGGCACCTCGGCATAATGATCGAACTGCATGCTGAACGTCGCCCGGCCCTGGGTCTTGGAACGGACGGTGGTCGCGTAACCGAACATCTCGGAGAGCGGCACCATCGCCCGGATTACCTGGCCGCCGCCGCGAGAGTCCATACCCTGGATCTGCCCGCGCCGGGAACTCAAGTCGCCCATTACGTCGCCCATGAACTCCTCGGGCATGACGACCTCTACGTCCATCATCGGCTCCAGCAAGACCGGGTTTGCCCGTTTGAGAGCCTCCTGGATCGCCATGCTGCCCGCGATGTGGAAGGCCATCTCGTTGGAGTCGACCTCATGGAACGAACCGTCTACCAGCTCGACCTTGATGTCCACGACCGGGTAACCGGCTACGACGCCGCTATCCAGCGCGCCCTGAATACCCTTGTCCACGCTAGGGATGTATTCCCGTGGGATGACGCCGCCGACGATCTTGTTATCGAACTCGTAGCCGGTCTCCTCGTTGTGCTCGACGTTAATGACCGCGTGGCCGTACTGGCCGCGACCACCCGTCTGCCGTACGAACCGGCCATGAATACCCTCGACCCGATTGCGAATGGTCTCCCGGTAGGCGACCTGCGGCTTGCCGATGTTGGCGTCCACCCGGAACTCGCGCAAAAGCCGGTCCAGGATGATCTCCAAATGGAGCTCGCCCATGCCGCTGATAATCGTCTGTCCGGTCTCCTCGTCCGTGACGACGGAGAATGTCGGGTCCTCCTCGGCGAGACGCTGGAGAGCCACCGTGAGCTTCTCCTGATCGGCCTTGGTCTTCGGCTCGATGGCCTGCGAGATAACCGGCTCCGGGAAGATCATCTCTTCCAGCACGATCTTCTCCGGGTCGTCAGCCGCGATGAGCGTGTCGCCCGTCCCGGTATCCGAAAGCCCGATCGCCGCAACCAACTCTCCGGCGTAGACCTCGTCGCGCTGCTCCCGCGAGTTCGCGTGAAGCTGCAACAGCCGCCCGATCCGCTCGCGCTTGCCCTTGGTCGTGTTCATGATGTACGAACCGGCCTTGAGCGTACCGGAATAAACCCTCATATACGTCAACTTCCCAACGTGCGGGTCGGACTGAACCTTGAACGCCAGGGCCGCCAGCGGGCCGTTCTCGTCGGCCTCTCGCGTAACTTCTTCACCGTCGGCGTTCACACCCTGTATCGGAGGCACGTCCAGCGGGCTCGGCAGGTAGTCGATAACACCGTCGAGCAGCGGCTGTACACCCTTGTTCTTGAAGGCCGAACCACAGAACACCGGGGTCATGTGGTTACCGAGCGTCGCCTTGCGGATCGCCGCCCGCAGATCGTCGTCGTCTATGTCCTCGCCGTCAAGGTAGAGCATCATCAGCTCTTCGTCGTTCTCGGAGACGGCTTCGAGCAGCTTGTCACGGTACTCCTCGGCGAGAGTCCGCATGTCCTCGGGAATCTCCGCCTCTTCCCACTCGGCGCCGAGGTCGTCCTTGTAGATAATAGCCTTCATCTCGACAAGATCCACGATGCCCTTGAGGTCCGACTCGGCCCCGATCGGCAACTGGACCGGGATCGCGTTGGCCTGCAAACGATCCACCATTGTCCTGACGGCCTTGTAGAAGTCCGCCCCGATGCGGTCCATCTTGTTGACGAACGCTATGCGCGGGACGCCGTACTTGTCCGCCTGACGCCAGACCGTCTCACTTTGCGGCTCGACGCCCGCAACGGAGTCGAACAACGCGATGGAACCGTCGAGAACCCGGAGGCTCCGCTCTACCTCTACGGTAAAGTCCACGTGTCCGGGCGTGTCTATAATGTTTACGCGGTGCTGTTCCTGGACGCGGCTATGCACCATGTCTTCGGCGGTGCTCTTGCCGTTCTTTGAGGAGCCTTCGATGCCGCCCCAGAACACAGTGGTCGCGGCGCTCGTGATCGTGATGCCGCGCTCGCGCTCCTGGGACATCCAGTCCATGACGGCGTTACCGTCGTGAACCTCACCCAACTTGTGGGTCAGGCCCGTGTAGAGCAGGATGCGCTCGGTCGTAGTCGTCTTGCCCGCGTCTATGTGCGCCATGATCCCGATATTTCTGACCCGGCGAAGCGGAATTTTTCTAGATACTGATACAGCCATGATAGTCCTTCATCACCACCTGTAGTGTGCGAATGCCCGGTTGGCCTCAGCCATCCGGTGGGTGTCTTCTTTACGACGGACGCTCGAACCGATGTTGTCGTTGGCGTCCAGGATCTCACCGGCCAGACGGCGGCCCATCGTCTTCTCCCGACGGGAGCGGGCGAAGGCCACCATCCAACGCAGCGCCAGTGTGTTGGCGCGACGCGGCGCGACCTCGACGGGAACCTGGTATGTCGCCCCACCGACCCGGCGGCTGCGAACTTCAAGGCGCGGCCGGATGTTTTCGAGGGCGTTATTCAGAACGGTGACCGGGTTCGCGCCGGTCCGCTCTTCGACGACAGCAAGCGCGTCGTAAATTATCTTCTCCGCCGTGCTCTTTTTGCCTTCCAGCATGATCTTGTTGACCAACTGCTGCACCAAGACACTCCCGTATATGGGGTCCGGCGTTATCTTCTTCTTCGGTGGGGCTGCGCGCCTCGGCATCTAGTGTCCTCCTACGACTTCTTTGTTCCGTACTTGGAGCGGCTCTGCTGGCGGTCGTTGACGCCCAGGGTATCCAGGGCTCCCCGAACCACCTTGTAGCGCACGCCCGGCAGGTCTTTGACACGGCCGCCGCGCACCAGGACCACGGAGTGCTCCTGGAGGTTGTGTCCCTCACCCGGCACGTAGGCCGTTACCTCCATGCCGTTCGTGAGCCTCACACGGGCGATCTTCCGCAGCGCCGAGTTCGGTTTCTTTGGCGTGGTGGTCGAGACGCGGGTGCAGACACCCCGGCGCTGGGGCGAGCCCTGCAATGCCGGCGTGGCCGCTTTCTTTGTCTGTTTCTCGCGCTCCTGGCGCACGAGCTGATTCGTCGTGGGCATGCCCGCGCCTTCCTCTCTGTCTCTGAAAAAAGGGCTTACAACAAAATTACGCGCCGCAGCTTTCCGATGATGTTACCGAATTGGTAAATCGTCTTTAGCCGCGACGCGTAATTCTAGGCTTACGAAGCCGCTATGTCAAGCTCGTCGACTTCCTTCGACTCATAGCCTTCGACGGTCGCTGTGAGGCGCCGGTAACGCGGCAGGCCGGTGGCCGCCGGGATGAGCTTACCGATGATTACGTTCTCCTTGAGGCCAGCCAGGTCGTCCTTCTTGCCCTCTATAGCCGCGTCGGTCAGGACGCGGGCGGTCTCCTGGAAGGAAGCCGCCGAGAGGAAGCTGTCGGTGGCGAGCGAGGCCTTGGTTATGCCCATCAGCACGGTGTGGTAGGTGGCCGGGCGGCCATCCTCCTCCTCGATTTTGGCGTTGGAAGCCCACACGGCGAACTTGTCGGCGACCTGCTCGGGGAGCAAGTCCGTGTCTCCCGGATCGTCGACGACGACCTTACGGAGCATCTGCCGCACGATGACCTCGATGTGCTTGTCGTGGATGTCCACGCCCTGGGCCTTGTAGACCCGCTGCACCTCTTCGACCAGGTAGCGCTCGGTTGAGGTGGTACCCCGGTCGAAGCGCAGGTCGTTCTCGAGGATGAGGTGCGGATAGAGCGCGCCGTCCGTTATCGGGGTGTTCGCCTGTATCTCGGCACCCTCGACTATATCGGCGCGGATGAGCTGCCGCTCGACCGTGTACGCCCGGCTCTCGGCGCCGTCTGGGGAAGTGACTACGACCTTCAGCATGCGCTCGGAGTCGGCCTCTTCGTAGGTTACGTGGCCGTCGATCTCCGCGATGGTGGCTTCGCCCTTGGGATGCCGGGCCTCGAAGAGCTCCTGGACCCTCGGCAAACCCGTGGTGATGTCCTCTCCGGCGATGCCGCCGGTGTGGAACGTACGCATCGTGAGCTGGGTACCCGGCTCGCCGATGGACTGGGCCGCGATGATGCCGACGGCCTCGCCCACGTCCACGGGACGGAAGGTCGAAAGAGCTTTTCCGTAACAGGCCTGGCAGACGCCGTGCGGGCTCTCGCATTTGGCGGGCGATCGGACCGAAACCATCGCGTTGCGCGGAAGCTGCTCGCGCCAGCCCTCGGTGATCTCCGGCGTAATATCCGTGCCGGCCTCGGCGATAACCTCTCCTGTTTCAGGGTGTACGAGGTCGCGGGCCAGGAAGCGGGAGGCGATCGAATCGTTCGCGTCGCCCCGTCCACCGTCGAGGTAGAGGGACAGATCAACGTAACCCTGGGTGCCGCAGTCCTCGTCGCCGACGACTACGTCCTGGGAGACGTCCACCAGACGACGGGTAAGGTAGCCCGAGTCGGCGGTCCGCAGGGCGGTGTCCGCCTGGCCTTTCCGGGCGCCGTGGGTCGAGGTGAAGTATTCGAGCACCGAGAGGCCCTCCATGAAGTTGGACTTCACGGGCTCGTCGATGATCTCACCCTTCGTATTCGTCATCAGGCCGCGCATACCGGCGAGCTGGGTGATCTGAGAATAGTTACCCCGCGCGCCCGAGTTCGCCATCATGTAGATCGGGTTGAGCCGCCAGAGGTTCTTCTTCATGGCGTCCTCGACCTCGTTCTTGGCCTGGGTCCACAGCCCGATCACACGCTCCAGACGCTCGTCGTCAGAGATAAAGCCCTGGTCCCACTGGTCCTGGATCTCAGCAACGAGACCCTCGTAGCGGCTCATGATCTCCTCTTTCTCCTTCGGCACGACGATGTCGTTCTTGCCGACGGAGACGCCCGCTTTCGTGGCCGTGTGGAAGCCAATCCTCTTGAGGGTGTCGAGAAGCTGGCTCACCAACTCGGTCGGATAGCGAGAAACGTACCCGGAAACGAGGTCTTTGACCTCACCTTTCCTCAGCGTCTCGTTGACGTAGGCGTAAGTGGAGGGGTCGTACAGGTCGCCCAAATAATCCCGGAGCGTCTGCTCCACGTTCTCGTTGAAGAGCACCCGCCCCAGCGTGGTCTCGAACCGTTCGCCGTTACGGCGGGTCACTACCTTGTCGTGCAGCTTGAGCGTGCCCTCCTTATACGCGGCCTCGGCCTCGTCGTAAGAGGAGATAAGGCCCTTGATCTCTTGCTCTTCGAGGTTCTCGTCAGCGTAGGTGATGTAGTAGAGGCCGAGCACCATGTCCTGCGACGGAACCGCTATCGGGAAACCGTTCGAAGGCTGTAGGATGTTCTGGGTCGAGAGCATCAGCACCCGCGCCTCGGCCTGAGCCTCCGGCGAGAGCGGCACGTGTACGGCCATCTGGTCGCCGTCGAAGTCGGCGTTGAATGCCGCGCAAACGAGCGGGTGGACCTGTATAGCCTTACCCTCCACGAGCACCGGCTCGAAGGCCTGGATGCCGAGGCGGTGCAGCGTCGGGGCGCGGTTGAGCATCACGGGATGCTCCTTGATCACGTCCTCCAATACGTCCCACACCTCGGGGCGCAGCCGCTCGACCATCTGCTTTGCGCTGCGGATGTTCGGCGCGAGCGCCCGGTCCACGAGTACCTTCATAACGAACGGCTTGAACAGCTCGACCGCCATCAGGCGCGGCAGGCCGCACTGGTGCATCTTGAGGTTCGGCCCGACCACGATCACGGACCGCCCGGAGTAGTCCACGCGCTTACCGAGCAGGTTCTGGCGGAAACGACCCTGCTTGCCCTTGAGCATGTCGCTCAGGGACTTGAGCGGCCGGTTTCCGGCGCCGGTCACGGCGCGACCGCGACGACCGTTGTCGAACAGGGCGTCCACGGCCTCCTGGAGCATCCGCTTCTCGTTGTTCACGATCACGTCCGGCGCGCCCAGGTCGAGCAGACGCCGCAGACGGTTGTTGCGGTTTATGACACGCCTGTAAAGGTCGTTCAGGTCGGACGTCGCGAAACGACCACCGTCGAGTTGCACCATCGGGCGCAGGTCCGGCGGGATGACCGGGACGGCCTTCAGCACCATCGAGGTCGGGTCGTTGCCTGTGGTCCGGAATGCCTCGACGACCTTCAGGCGCTTGACCGCACGGGTCGCCTTCTGCGACCGGGTCTTGCGCTTGCCGGCGTCGTTGCGCTTGTTGAACGACGTGACGATCTTCAGGCGCTTGATGGCCTTCTGCTTGCGCTGGGC
>JBGTJJ010000017.1:0-7382 GCA_041745215.1 Rubrobacteraceae bacterium
GCCCAGGATGAGGCCGAAGAGGGCGCCCACCCCGAAGAACAGAGCGCCCGCGAGGGCTCCGACGAGGCCGCCGATGGCGCCTCCAGCGGTGCCCCAGTTGCTCGCCCCGAACCTGCGCGCCCCGTAGGCCGTGCCGATGAAGTCCGCGACAAAAGCCAGGGCGGTGAAGATGCCGAGGACGACGAGCACCGTCGCGCCGACCACCTCGAAGTCCGTGAGGTACGAGTAGACGAGGGCCGAGACGAAGATCAGGGCGACCCCTGGCAGGGCCGGCAGAACGCTTCCGACCAGCCCGACGAGCATCGCGATGAGGGTGACGACCAGCAGCGTGCCTTCGGGCAGGTCCGGCATCAGGAGATCACGGGCAGGGAGCGTTTGCCTTTTTTGAGGGCGGCGTTGAGGCTGCCGGACTTGTAGCCTGCGAGGTCGAGGGTGACGTAGAGGAAGCCCGCGTCGAGCAACTCTGCCGTGATCTTGTCGCGCTCGGCGAAGGCCCGTTCCAGTTCCTGGGGCCCTACCTCCAGGCGGGCGATCTCGCCGTGGTGCCTGACGCGGACCTGGCGGAAATCCTCCCGGCGCATGAACTCCTCGGCGCGCGCGACCTGGGCGAGCTTCTCGGGTGTGATCTCTTGCCCGTACGGGAACCGGCTGGAGAGGCACGCGAGCGCCGGCTTGTCCCAACTGGGCAACCCGAGAAGCTTCGCCAGATCCCTCACCTCGGCCTTGCCCACCCCTGCCAGGGAGAGGGGCGAGACAACACCAAGCTCCTTTGCCGCCTTCCTGCCTGGCCTGTAGTCCCCCTCGTCGTCCTTGTTGGCCCCGTCCACCACGCAGGCATAGCCCTTCTCCTCGGCCAGTTGCGTCAGGTCCGAGTAGAGGGTGCTCTTGCAGAAGTAGCAGCGGTTGGTGGGGTTGGAGGCGTAGTTCGGGTCATCGAGTTCGCGCGTGTTCACCACGAGGTGCTCCACGCCGAGTGAGGCGGCGAAGTCCCGCGCGAGATCCAACTCCGAAGGCAGGTAGGTCTCGTTGTTGGAGGTCACTGCCAAGACGCGCTCTCTCGGTAGCGCCCGCGCCGCTATCGCCAGGGCCAGCGAGGAATCAACGCCGCCGGAGAACGCGACGAGTGCGCTCCCATGAGAAGCTACGACGTCTTCCAGTTCTTTCAGTCGCTCGGATATGTCCTTGGTCATTCGGGACTCCGTTTCTAGGCCTGTTCCAGGATTACCGCCGCGTTGTGTCCGCCGACTCCCAGGTTGGCGCACATGGCGGCTTCGAGGTCCGGCACTTCGCGGGGTTCGTTGACGACGTAGTCGAGGTCGGCGCAGCCTTCAGCCAGTTTTGTGAGGTTTCGCATGGGGGGGATGGTACGTTCCTTGACGGTCATGGCGCAGATCGCGGTCTCTATAGCGCCGCTCGCGCCCAGGGAGTGGCCGAGGGTGGATTTGGTGGCTGAGACCTTGACGTTCGGGTTGATGGTTTCCATCGCGCGCGACTCCGGTTCGTCCCCGGCGACGGTCCCGGTGCCGTGGGGGTTTATGTAGCCGATCTGCTCTCCTTCGAGTCCGGAGTTCGCTACGGCGAGTTGCATGGCGCGGGTGATGCCGCGTCCCTTTGGGTCCGGGTCGGTTATGTTGTGGGCGTCGGTAGTCCGGCCGACGCCGGTCATCTTCGCGTAGGGCTCGACCCCGCGGCGTTCGACGGACTCAGCGCTCTCCAGGATCATCACCGCCGCGCCCTCCCCGATCACGAAGCCGTTGTGGTCCACGTCGTAGGGCCGGCACGCTCCTTCCGGGTCGTCGTTTCGGCGGCTCATGGCCCGCATGGCGATAAAACCGGCGACTATCACCGGTGAGATGGTTGCTTCAGTGGCGCCGCAGAGCACCACGTCGGCGTCGCCCCGACGGATCAAGTCGAACCCCAATCCCATCATGTCCGTGCCGCAGGTGCAGGCCAGGGCTCCGGTGGATGAAGGACCCTGCACCCCGAGCTGGATGCCAATGTGGGCGGCGGCGGAGTTCGGCATGATCTTGGTGACAGCGAACGGGTTGACCCTACCCGGCCCCTTTGTATCTATCGTGTGCTGGGTGTCTTCCATCGTCGCCACGCCGCCGAGCCCGCTCCCGATAATAAGTCCGACTCGTTCGGGATCCTGCTCCAGCTTGTCCCAGGCTTCCGCGTCATCGAGGGCCATCTTCGCCGAAGCTAGGCCCATCTGGGAGAAACGGTCCGTCCGCGCGACCACCTTCCGGTCCATAAAGTCCCTGGGATCGAACTCCGTACACTCAGCGGCGATAGTCACCCCGAAACCTTCCGGGTCGAAGAGCGTGATCGGCGCGGCCCCGCTCTCGTTCGCCAGAAGCGAGCTCCAGAATCTCTTTCGGCCAACCCCTATAGGGCTGACGACACCTATTCCCGTTATATAAGCTGCCGGGCGTCCATTATCCATCTCGCCCCCCAGGCGTTTAACTCCAAGGTTCCATCAAGTAACCGAATCTTAGCACCGCCGGACCTCTATAGCTCACCAAGTTCGGCTTGCAGCGCTACATCAGAGACGTGGCAGCTAACACCGTCTCGTAGACATAGCCTGTGCTAACCTCTTCTACTAGTGATGTGGAGGAGTTGGCTATGATCTTCTACGCTGCGGCGGTTCTGTTCCTGGCGAACTTCGCGCTAGGCGTCCTGGTTCAGTTCGGAGTCGTGGATACCAAACCGTTTCGCTGGCTTCATCATGCGCTGTTTTTCGCGGTCTTCGTCTCGGCTGCGATCGCGGTAGCAGCCGGACTCTGGCAGGGAGCATGGTACGGATGGGCGCTACTGCCGGTCCTGGCGCTGTTTCTCGTATTGCCTAGGGTGAGGGCCGGGACGGCCGGGCATGCGGTTCTGGCGAGCGCGGCTTTGATCTTCTACGTTTTGGGGTTCGTATCATTGGTATGGGAGGTGTAACTTAGGGTGGATTTCCTCGAAGTCATTCGGCGGCGCAAAACTACTAACGGCGCGTTCTTGCCGGACCCGGTCAAGCCTGAACATCAGAGACTTCTGGTCGAGGTCGCCGGGATGGCCCCGTCTCACTTCAACAGCCAGCCGTGGCGTTTCGTAATTATCGACGACCGCGAAGCTATCGAGGAGATAGCGCGTATCAGCGGAGAGAGCATGACGAAGGTTTTCAGGGAAGGTATCTTCTTCAAACGCTACAGACCCTACTTCCGATTCTCCGAGGAGGAGATGGAACGACGGCGCGACGGTATCTACTTCGACCAATTGCCGAAGATACTCAAGCCTTTTACCCGGCAGGTTTTCTCCAGCACCGCAGGGGCTGTGATGAACCGCCTCGGCGTGCCGAAGACTCTCGGTGAAGATAACCGCAAGCTGGTGGAGGGTGCGCCGATGATCCTGGCCGTTCTGTTGGATAAGGCCGAGTATCGTCCCGGTGAGCTGTCGGGCTTCTATTCAGTGTTCGGGATGGGGGCGGCGATAGAGAATATCTGGCTCACGACCGTTGAACTCGGAATGGGCATCCAGTTCATATCTTTCCCGATGGAGGTGCCCGAGCGTTGGAAGGAGATCCAGGACCTCCTCGAAATTCCCGACGACCTCGAACTCATGGCAATGTACCGGCTGGGTTACGTGCCGGAGGAACAGCGCCGCCCGACCATCGACTGGTCTAGCCGCCAGCGCAAGCGGATTTCGCAGTACGTCTTCCGCAACTCCTGCGCCACCCCGGAGCCCGACTCTGTCGATGGAGCGTCCGGCGCAGAGCCCCGAAACGAGAAGAGTTGAGCGATAAGAACCCGCGTATCCTCTCCGTCGGTACCGCCCTGCCGCCCCATAGAATCAGACAGGAGGAGGTAAAAGACTTCGCCCGAGGCATGTTCGGCGGGGCGCACCGGGACTTCGAACGTCTACTCCCGATCTTCGACAACGTGAACGTGGAGAGCCGTTACTTTTGTGTGCCAATGGATTGGTTCAATGAGGACCACACCTTTGCCGAGAAGAACGACCTTTACCTGGAACACGCGCTGGAGCTTTCTGAGAAAGCTTCCCGGCGGGCGCTCGACAGCGCCGGGGTGGAACCGTCGGAGATAGGCGCCGTTTTCTTCGTTTCCACAACGGGACTCGCCACGCCCTCGCTGGACGCGGCTTTGATCCTTTCTCTCGGCATACCCGAACGCCACACGCGGCGCGAGACGCTCTTCGGACACGGCTGCGCCGCCGGAGCCGGCGGGCTCGCAAAGGCGGCGGATTGGGCCCGCACCCATCCCGGTAAGTTGGTGCTGCTCGTGGCAGTCGAGTTGTGCGGCCTGACGTTTCAGCGCGGCGACACCTCGAAGGCCAACCTGATCTCCACGAGCCTCTTCTCCGACGGAGCGGCCGCCGTCGTGGTCGGACCCGCCGCAGACGGCCCGGAACTAATCGGTGAAGATTGCATAACCTGGCCCGAAACGGAAGACGTTATGGGGTGGAAGTTCAATTCGGACGGGTTCAACGTGGTGCTCTCAAAGAGCGTTCCGGTTATAGTTCAAAAGCATTTTCGAGATAGCCTGGCCGAGTCCTGTGAGTACGTGGGGATGGGCTTCGAGGAGTTGGAGCACTTCTTGCTACATCCCGGAGGCGCGAAAGTGCTCGACGCCTTCGAGGAGGTACTGACGATGGAGCCGGGTAGTCTGACTCTCTCCCGTGGCGTGCTGCGCGACTACGGCAACATGTCCGCCGCCACGGTTCTGTTCATTCTTGAGCGGTTTATTGAAAGTAGTGAGCCTAGTGGGGATCTGGGCGTGCTCTCCGCCATGGGGCCGGGGTTTTCGGCGGAACACGTCTTTTTCCGGCATTGAAGACCGCCGTCTTTGGCGCAGCCTTGGTCGGCGTCCAGCGCCTGCTGGAGTTGGCGATCTCACGTCGCAACGAACGCCGGCTACGTGACCGGGGCGCCGTGGAGCGAGGGCGCGAACATTACCCGTTCATGGTGGCTCTGCATGCTCTCTGGCTCTTATCTACGGCGGTGGAGGGAAGCAGAAAGTCCGAGACGAAACTTGGAAAGGCCGCATTCTTCGCTTTCATGTTGGCCCAGCCTATTCGTTACTGGGCGATCACCGCGTTAGGCGAGCACTGGAATACGAGAATTTTGGTAGTGCCGGGCGAGAAGTTGGTCCGTAGAGGACCGTACAGGTACGTCAAGCATCCAAACTACCTAGTCGTTGCAACCGAGGTACTGACCTTGCCCCTGATCTTTCGGGCCCGGACCACGGCGTTCGTCTTTTCGATCCTGAACGCGGTGTTGTTGGCCGTGAGGATACGCGAGGAAGAGCGGGCGCTGCGGGATCTGGCAGAGTCGCCGGGCAATGGATAGGATAGACGTCGTCAGCTGTAGTTGGCTGACAGACTGAAATGCTTGATAGCTCTCCAGGGAGGCACGATGCTGGACTTGAAATTCATCCGTGAGAACGCGGAGGCCGTCAAAGAGAACTGCAAAAACCGGGGCGTCGAGGCCGACGTGGACCTGGTCGTGGAGTTGGCCGGGCGACGCTCGGGGCTCATGCAAGAGCTTAACGAGCTACGGCAGCGTCAGAATACGCTCTCCAAAGAGATCCCAAAAGCCAGTCCGGAAGAGCGAACGGGGATTATCGAGGAATCGAAGTCTATCAAGGCTCAAATACCCGAAAAAGAAGCGGATCTCGTCGAGACCGAGGCGCGGCTCCGCGAAGAGCAACTCAACATCCCGAACATGACCCACCCGGACTCTCCGATTGGCAAAGACGACACTGAGAATGTCGAGATCCGACGTTCCGGTGAGATCCCGGAGTTCCCCTTCGAGCCGAAGGACCATGTCCAGATTGGCGAGTCTCTGGGCATTATAGACTTCGAGGCCGGGGCAAAGACGACCGGGAGCAAGTTCTATTTCCTGCGGGGCGACGCGGTTTTGCTTGAGTTGGGTTTGATCCGGTACGCGATGGACATCCTGATCGAGAAAGGTTACGAACCGACGATCACGCCGGACCTTGCGCGGGACGAGGCGCTGGTCGGGACCGGCTTTATCCCGCGCGGGCCGGAGACCCAGATCTACTCCGCCGAAGGCACCGACCTCTCCATGATCGCCACCGCTGAAATAACCCTAGCCGGACAACACACCGATGAGATCCTGGACGAAGACTCACTGCCCCTACGTTACGCCGGACTCTCGCACTGCTTTCGCACGGAGGCGGGTTCCCACGGCCGGGCGAGCCGCGGCCTCTACCGCGTCCACCAGTTTACGAAGGTCGAGATGTTCGCTTTTTCCACCCCGGAGCAGTCCGAAGCTGTACACGAGGAGATGGTCGGGATAGAGGAGCGTATATTCCAGGGTCTCGGCTTACCGTACCGGGTCGTGGACATCTGCACCGGCGACCTCGGCGGCGCGGCCTACCGCAAGTACGACCTCGAGGCCTGGATGCCGGGCCGCAACGACTTCGGCGAGGTTACGAGCACCTCCAACACCACCGACTACCAGGCCCGCCGGTTGAGGATACGATACAGAAAAGACGGCGGACGTCCCCAGCTCCTCCACACCCTCAACGGCACGGCCCTCGCCATGAGCCGCGCCCTCATCGCCCTGCTGGAGGTCTACCAGCAAGAGGACGGCTCCGTACAGCTGCCTGAGGCGCTTGCCCCGTACGTCGGGAAGGAGAGAATAGAGCCACTTGGGTGACGAAACCCCTGTGATGTAGTTGACTTAGCTAACTACTTAGTCTAGGATCCGGTCATGGGTACGATAGTAAACATCCACGAGGCGAAGACGCATCTCTCCCGGCTTCTGGAGAAAGTTAGCCAGGGCGAGGAGGTCGTGATCGCCAGGGCAGGGAAGCCGGTGGCGAGGCTCGTAGCCGTGACGGAGACGCCATCGCGTCGGGTGCCGGGGAGTGCGAAAGGTACACTCTGGGTCTCCGACGATTTCGACGATCCGTTGCCGGAGGAGATCCAGAAGTACTTCGAACGTTGAAGGTGCTCCTGGACACCCACGCCTTCCTCTGGTGGGTAAGAGATGATCAGAGGTTGTCTGCACGAGCACGAGAGATTCTCGACGATACCGGCAACGAACTGCTTTTCAGCGTGGCGAGTGGGTGGGAGATCGCGATCAAGGCACGACTCGGGAAGCTGCGTGCATCCGAAGACCTTGGCGCCTATCTCTCCACGCAACTCCAGGATAACGCCATGAGGGTTCTACCCATCTATCTAAGCCACGCCGTACGGGTTGCGGACCTCCCAATTCACCACCACGACCCCTTCGACCGGTTACTCGTGGCGCAGGCCATGGTGGAGGAGTTGCCGCTGCTCAGCAGGGACCCGATCGTCTCACTCTACCCCGTCGAGGTTATCTGGTAGTGGGCCGATGGAGGCGGGCAAGAACCCGA
>JBGTJJ010000018.1:0-27126 GCA_041745215.1 Rubrobacteraceae bacterium
CTTGATCGGGCGACATTCGCACATTAGATAATGTATAGAATATTCGATGCAGTACACGTCGTAAGGGTGAGTTGATTTGACGAGAGACTTTGCCAGAGTTCAGGTCGAGAGCCGCGAGGAGTGGCGGGCGTGGCTTGATGCGAACCACGAAAACGCGGAGAGTACCTGGCTCGTTACTTTCAAGAAGGCGAGTGGCAAGCCTTACGTGTCGTATGATGCGGTGGTCGAAGAGGCGATCTGCTTTGGTTGGATCGACAGCCTGCGGAATAAGTTGGATGACGAGCGGTCCATGCTGCTGCTCTCGCCGAGGAAGCCCGGCAGTGCCTGGTCGAAGGTGAACAAGGACAGGGTGGAACGCATGAACGCCGCCGGGAAGATGCGACCGGCCGGTCTGCGAAAGATCGAGCAGTCCAAAGCCGATGGCTCGTGGACGTTCCTCGACGACGTAGAAGCCCTAATAGTCCCGGATGACCTGGCCGTTGCGCTCACGGAATATGAGGACGCCGGGGAGAACTTCGCGGCCTTCCCGCGTTCGTCGAAGCGTGGGATTCTGGAGTGGATCAAACAAGCCAAAAGAGCCGAAACCCGCAGCAAGCGTGTCCGGGAGACCGCCGAACTGGCTTCCGGGAACGTCAGGGCGAATCAATACCGCCGGTGAAAAACGTCCCGTCTACAACTACCCGATGCCGGCTCGCTCTTGAGTAGACGAAAGATAGTTGTAGGTATCCTGGCCTACGGATCGCTCGGCGACGATCCGGGCGTGGAGATCGGGCCACTCATTACCGGGAAGATAGAAAACGTCGAGACTCCGTTTCGCGTGGAGTTCGCCCGCACGAGCCGGACGCGAGGCGGGGCGCCGACGCTCGTTCCCGTATCCAAAGGCGGAGCCCGCGTAGAGGCGACGGTTCTCGTTTTGGAGGAGCGCGTCTCCGAAGACGATGCGGCGGGCATGTTGTGGCGGCGTGAAACCCGGAGAGAGTGGAGTGGTAAGCGCTACGACCCGCCATCCGAACCCGGTGTGAACGAGGTGATGGTACGTCGTCTGGAGAACTTCGAGCGGCTGGACGTGGTTCTGTACGCGGAGATCGGCGCCAACATAACTGATCTCACACCCCGCAAGCTCGCGGAACTGGCGATCCGCAGCGCCCGATCCAAGGCTGGGAGGGAGAAGAAAGATGGAATAACGTATCTGATCGGCGCCAAAAACAACGGCGTGAAGACACCGCTGATGCCGGAGTATGAGGGAGAAATACTGCGACTTACGGGTGCGGAGACAATCGAGCAGGCTCACAAGATGCTCACGATGCGGAAGCCTTGATCGACGTGCGGAGTCCGGTTCCTCGCGTCGTCTCGACGGCAATGTCCGGGATGTGGGTGAAGGCTATACGCGACGGCGCCGTGTGCACGGAGCGGTGCATGGCGGCCAGATAGACTGCATTTGCTCCGAACCGGCCGTTTATCGTGTCCATAGCCCGCGTCAACTCGGACTTTCGCGGGTCTTCGATGAAGAGGGGAGGAGTTCTGCATGCATCGTCTACGAGGTCGTAGAAAACAACCGAAACCTTCAGCGGATTGTCCGCCGCAGGGCATCTTTTCCATAACTTCGAGAGTGCCTGGATCATCGTCTGAGTGTCCTGGCAAGGTGGTAGGGGCGTCGATGACTTCCACTTCTCGCGTCGGGCGTAGGATAGGTGAACGGACATGCCGCCGGCCCAGTATCCTAGCTTACGCAGGCGGGCGGCAGCTTTGTGAACTAGCCTTACGAGGACGGCCTTAGCACCTTCCGGCGTGCGGAACTCCGGGGGCAAGACGTGGGAGTGTCCGAGTGTCCGGCGGCGTGTCGGAGATTCGGGGAGGTCGTGCCCGCGCAGGGCGTACCACCAACGCTCCCCGACCACGCCTTTCCAGATGTGTCTCAACTGGTCTTTTGATTGGGCGCAGAGCTGTTCGACGGTGTAGACGCCGGCGCGCTCCAGGCGGGCGTGCATGCGGCTGCCGATGCCGGTCAGGTCTCGAAGGGAGAGCGGGTACAGCTTGTGGGGCAGGTCTTCCGACCGTAGCGCCGTCAGTCCGTCGGGTTTTAGCATTTTGCCGGCTATCTTGGCTAGAAAGCGGTTCGGCGCGAGACCGATAGAGCAGAGAAGATGTTCCCCGACCTGTTCGTGGACCGCCGTCTTTATCTCGCGCGCCACCATGATGGCTTCTTCCGGTTCCCGCTGTCTGAGGCCCATTTTGCAGAACATCTCGTCTATGGAGGTGACTTTGTGAACCGGCAGGACCGAATCCACGGCCGCGACGATCTTCTCGTGGGTCTGTACGTACAATGGCGGCCTAGCCTCGACTACCTCCAGGCCCGGGCAGAGCCTGCGGGCGTCGAAGACTTTGGTACCGGTCTTTATTCCGTATCGCTTCGCCTCGTAGCTGGCGGCGATGGCGCACGTATTCTCGGCCATTACGGGGACTACCGCCACCGGGAGACCGCGGAGCTCGGGGCGGAGTTGTTGTTCTACCGAGGCGAAGTAGGAGTTCATGTCCAGGGACATCCAGATCAGGTCTCCGGTGCCTCTAGTGTCGTCTTTGGCGGCCACCGGCGCATCGTAGGCGGCAATGATGAACCCCGGCTGATTTTGCCGTGAAAGGAAGGATGTTAGGATGGCCGACCTGACGCTCAAATACGGGAAAGAGGTTTACTTGCCGAAAGGTAGACCGAAAAAGAGAAGGCGGTTCGAGCTTTGGGGGTGGATCCTGTTCGTCGTCTCCGCGCTCTTCTTTATCTTCGCTAGTCTCCGCACCGGTGACGTTATCGGGCTGCTCGGCGGGATCTTCTTCCTACTCGCCTGTCTGGTGTTCCTCACCGGTTACATAGACCCGGAGGGTAAGAGAAGGGGCCGGTAGGCTCGGGCTTTACGGTTCAGTCCGGCATCGAATTGGAGAGCCAATCTTTCGCCTCACGGATCTCTTCGCGGGTGAGTGGATGCCCGATGTCGCGCCAGCGCAGGTCTACTTCGGCGCCGGCTTCGCGTAGGATGCCCGCGAGGCGTTTGGTGTTGTCCGGTGGGATCATCGGGTCCCGCGTTCCGGCGGCCATGAAGACCGGCATCCCCGAGAGGTCCGGTGTAACCTCGGGTTCCAGCGGGACCATCGAGCGGAACAGTACCGCCGCCCGCAGGAGACCGGGGTGCAGCAGGAGCAGGCCGGCCGCGATGTTGGCCCCGTTGGAGTAACCGGCGGCGACTAGCTTCTCCGGATCAAACCCGTACTCTTTCGACGCTGCCTCGACGAACTCCGCCAGCTCGTGGGTTCGGAAGATCAGGTCTTCCATGTCGAAGACGCCTTCGGCGAGGCGACGGAAGAAGCGGGGTGCGCCGTATTCTGAGACCTGGCCTCTCGGGCTCAGGATGGCCGCGCCTGGGGCGATCTCTTGTCCCAGTGGGATCAGGTCGTCCTCGTTCCCGCCGGTCCCGTGCAATAAGAGCAACGTCGCGCCGTCTTCCTCACCGGGAATAAAGCGGTGGATGAATCCCAGGTCGCCGCTCATCCTCCCACCTCCGAAGGCATACGGAGTTGCGGGAGCGCCTCTTCTATTCGCTCGCGCCGGGTTTCGAGCCAGGGTGGGAGCTTGAGGTTCTTGCCGAGATCTTCAAGGGTTTCGTCGGCGGCGAAACCGGGCGGGTCGGTGGCGATCTCGAACAGCACACCTCCCGGCTCGCGGAAGTAGATGGAGTGGAAGTAGTTCCGGTCCAGCACGGGCGTTACGTCGTAGCCGAGACGCTCGACTTCTTCACGGATCTCCAGTTGATGTTCGTCGTCGTTAGCCCGGAACGCGACGTGATGTACCGTCCCGACGCCCATCCGGCCCCGCGACTCACCCGACCCGTCCACCACGTCCACCAGGTTCCCCGGTCCGCCGTCGCCCGCCTCGAAGCGGTACCGACCATCGCCCTCCTCGACCTGCCGAAAGCCGAGCGTCCCGGTCATGAGCTTCGCCGTGCGCTCCGGGGAGCGCTCCGAGAGTGTCACGTGATGGAAGCCCCTAATAGCGTGCTCCGCCGGGACGGTTGCGTCTTCCCAAGGGGTCCGGCCATCGTCGGCGGAGGCGATGAGCTCCAGCTTCATGCCTTCGGGGTCGGCGAAGGAGACTACCGTGTTGTCGAAACGCTGGGAGAGCTTTTCGAAGCGGATGCCGTGATCTAGTAGGCGATCCGTCCAGTAACCCAGAGAGCTCTCCGGCATCGAGAAGGATGTAACGGTGAGTTGGCCCGTGCCCTGCAATCCCGCCGGAGCATTCGCCCAGGGAAAGAACGTCATGATGCTGCCGGGGGATCCATCACCGTCACCGTAGTAGAGATGGTAGGTCTCCGGATCGTCGAAGTTGACGGTCTTCTTTACCATCCTTAAACCCAGAAGCCCGACGTAGAAATCCACGTTCCGCTGCGGCTCGCCGCCGATAGCCGTTACGTGGTGGATGCCGGTGGTGTCGGTGCTCATGCGGGACTCCTGACTCGAATACGATTTGCCGAATAGCTCTCATCCGGTTATACCATCTCCGTCTAGTCGTCCCGCCAGCCGATTCCGCCGTGGGTTCCGTCGCAGAACGGCTTGCTTCCGGAGTGCCCGCAGCGGCAGAGCGCGGCCTGGCTCTCACGGAAGGCCGGTTCGCCCTCTGCGTCCCGGATCTCGAACTCCCCCTTCAGAAAGAGCGGGCCGTTGGGCGTGAGCTTCACTTCCAGCCTGCCGCCGGTCTCCGAAGAGTCCTCGTAAGAACCTTTGTCGAGGGAGCCTGCATCCCGGAAGCCGGAGTTCTTGTGGCTGTTGTCGCAGAAGGGCTTGTTCCGGGATTCGCCGCAGCGGCAGAGGGCGATTCGGGTGTCTTCGAGAAAAGCGCCCCCGTCGTGCTCTTGTATCTCTACATCGCCACGAACGTACAGTGGGCCGTCTTTTGCGACCGTGACTGTGTTTTCCTCCGGTACGGGCTCCTTCTCGCCGCCGTCTTTACGCGCGAACTGGAGGGCCCCTGTGGGGCATTGCATTACGACTTCGGCGACGGTGTCCGGTTCTGAACGGTCGGGCTGTATCCAGGGTCGTTTCTCTACGTCGAAGACTTCGGGCAGGCCGTGGATGCACTCTTTGGAGTGGATGCAGCGTTCTGCGTCGAAGGTGACGTTTATGTCGTCTGAGCGGTATTCCCTTGCGGCCACGATTTCTCCTCGGATCGGTTATGGGCTCTTTTTAACACGACCTGAATTTCGGTGGACCGTCTAGTAATCAGGCAGGGAACCCCCGGCGTCTTCGAGGATGTATTCGTCGAACATCTTTCGTACTATCTCGGGTTTGCGGGACGAGATATCCTCTGTTTGGTCCGGGTCGGCCTTCAGGTCGTAGAGTTTCGTTCGCTCGCCGTCTCTGCGGCTGATCAGGGCGTAGTCCTCATCCCGCGCCCAGACGTAATCATGGTAGCTGAGGGTTGAGTAGGCGCGAGGATCTGGCGAGCCGCTGTCCAGCAGAACGGATAGGTCCGTGCCCTCCATTTCACGGGGACGCCGCAAGCCGAGCGCACCGAAGATCGTCGGCGCCACGTCGTGGGTCGAGGCGTAGTAGTCGCTCGTCTCTCCGGCCTTCTTTCGCTCGGGGTGCCGGATGTAGAAGACGAGGTCCGTCAGTTCCGGCCAGATCGCGTAGTGCGGCTTGCCGGTCGTGTTGTGCTCGCCGTGCAGGTGGCCGTGGTCGGATAATAGGACGAGCAAAGTGTTGTCGCGGAGCTTCAGCTTATCCAGTTTATCCAGGAAGCGGCCGAGCCAGTGGTCCACCATCGTTACTTCTCCGGCGTAGAGGGCGCGCATGCGTTTGAGCTCGTCATCCGTCAGGTAACTGCTGTCCCTGTACGGGGCGACGATTGGCTCTTTCCCCTTGTACTCGCCGTCGTAGTAGAGGTCCACGTATTTGTCGGGCGGGTCCCAGGGCTCGTGCGGGTCGAAGCTGTCTATAGTCATGAAGAACGGCTGCCGTTGCGGGAGCGTTTCGAGTAGCTCCGAGGCGCGGGTGAAGACTTGAGGAGAGAAGTAATCCTCTTCCATTCGGCGGTCCGCGACGTTCGCCAGGTAGTGGCGGGTTCGGATCTCCTCTACCGGCAGGTAGCGATCCATCGTTTCCTTCGAGACGGTCCAGTAAGGTTTGTGGCGGTCAGTCTCCTGGCCCCGGATGAAGTCGAATGTCTTGAACCCTTTGTGGAAGTTCATCTCGGGCTTGAATTGATGGTAGTTGTCGGTGACGAGCAGGGTCTCCATGCCGTGATCCGCCAATAACCCCGCCAGCGCGCGCTGTCCCCGCGGGATCGGGAGCCAGCCGTGCATGATTGCGCTGTTCTGCTGTTCGGCGCCGTACTGGTCGAATGGGAACGTCCTTATACCCGTGTGGATCGCGCGCCGCGCCGGGATGGTCGGCATTGACTCCGGGTAGGCCTTCGTGAAGCGCAGGCTATCTTTTGCGAGGGCGTCGAGGTTTGGGGTTTGGATCCAGGGATTCCCGTAAGCCCCGACGTGATCCTTTCTCAGGCTGTCGAGGATGATGAAGACCACGTTCATGTCCGGTCTCTTGGCGAAGAGCTTCTTGCCGTCTTCCCGGTCCCGCGTGGCGACGAAGGCGGTCCCGGCAAGTGTCGTGGCGGCGGCCCCGGCCCCCGCCAGCTTGAAGAATCCTTTACGTGTAAGGGTGCTCATCTTGCGGCCCCTTTCTCATCTATCCGCTCAAACAGATGGAAATTATACGGGATCGCCCGCCGCCGGTGCAGGTTCCCGGAACTGACGTCGGTACAGGTCGGCGTAGAGTCCATCCATCTCCAGGAGCTCCGTGTGGGTTCCGCGCTCGACGATTCGTCCGTCTTTTACCGTAAGGATCAGGTCCGCGTTACGGATGGTGCTCAGACGGTGCGCGATCACGACGCTGGTGCGGCCTTCGAGTAACGTGCTGAGAGCCCGTTGGATGATCGCCTCCGTCCGGGTGTCGATGTTGCTCGTGGCCTCGTCCAGGATCAGGATTCGCGGGTCGGTCAGTATCGCCCGTGCGAACGACAGTAGCTGCCGCTGTCCCTGGCTTAACGAGCCGCCACCTTCGCCGAGCACCGTGTCGTAGCCTTCCGGCAGGTCGGTTATGAAACCGTGGGCGTTGACCGTTTGGGCGGCGCTTTCGATCTCCTCCCGGTCCGGATCGTTCTTGCCGTAGCCGATGTTCTCGGCGATGGTGCCGGAGAAGAGGAAAGGCTCCTGCAACACCATCCCGATGCCGGCGCGCAGGTCTTTGCGGGATAGCTCTCGCACGTCGCGGCCGTCTATCTTGATCGTGCCCTCCGTTGCGTCGTAGAAGCGGGGGATGAGGCTGGCGATGGTCGTCTTGCCCGCGCCGGTCGGCCCGACTAAGGCGACCGTCCGTCCGGGTTCTATCTCGAAGTTCACGTCCCGTAGGACCGGGCGACCTGGGTCGTAGGCGAAAGTTACGTCGTCGAAGGAGATTGCGCCCTGCGTCTCGCCGAGCGTCACGGCGTCCGGCGGGTCCGGTGGCTCGGGCTCTTCGTCGAGGATGTTGTAGATCCGCTCGGCCCCGGCGAGCGCCGACTGGAGTTGGGTGTAGAGTTGGGAGATTAGCTGGATGGGCCGGAAGAACTGTTGCACGTAGAGTACGAATGCCGTCAGTATACCGAGGGTCAGAGACCCGGCGAAGACCAGATAGCCGCCGTAGCCGATCACCAGCGCGATCGAGAGCGTCGAGAGAACGTCTATCGTCGGGGCGAAGGCGGAGGTGATCGCCACGGCTTCCACGTTGGCCGCCCGGTTCGCCGCGTTCCGCTCCCGGAAACGCTCGATGTTCGCCTCTGTCCGGTTGAAAGCCTGGGCCTCGCGCACCCCGACGATGTCTTCCTGCAGGTTCGCCGTAACGTCCCCGACCGTCTGGCGCGTTACCCGGAAAGCGCGACGGGCACGACGGGCGAAAAAGGCGGTCAGGAGAAGCATGATCGGAATGATGAGGAAGCTCGCCAGCGCCAGGTTCCACTGCAACACGAACATCGCGATCAAGATGCCGATAAGACTGAACAGCGACCCGAGGAGCTGCGCGATCCCCTGCGAAAAGAGTTGGTTCAATGTATCAACATCATTGAGCACCCGGCTCATCAAATCCCCCACAGGACGCTTGTCGAAGTAGCGCAGCGGCAGGTGCTGGAGCCGGTCGAAGATCCGCCCGCGAATAGTAGCCAACACGCTCTGGCCGATGGAGCCGACCTGGTAGACCTGTCCGCGCTGCGCCAGAGCCCCGACGAGGTAGATAGCGAACAATAACCCCATCATCACGAACAACATCCGCCGGTCGCCGCCCTGTAGGATGTAGCGGTCTATGGTGATCCCCACTAGCGCCGGCCCGCCCGCCTGGGACGCCGCCCCGAGTATCACCAGAACCAGCGCGTAGGCCATCTTGTTCTTGTAGGGCTTTAACTCCCCGAGCAAGCGGCGGCCGGTCGCGCCCCGGTCGCCGGCTTTCTCCTGGGTGTCCCCGGCGATTGACTCTATGCCGCGTAGTCCCACTACATTAGTCCAAAGTCTCCAGTATCTGGTCGGCTTGATCTTCGGTCATCGGGTTGTTGTAAATGGGAGAGTCCGGCTGTTGCTTACGGCCGCCCTCCCGGAGCGTGCCAGTATCCACCGGCGCAAACCCGATCTCCTCGATAAGCCCGGATACCGTCGCTTTCGCCTCTTCGTCGTCGCCCGCCACGAAGAGGACCAAACGATCTTCGCCCTCGGAGCGGCCTTCTTTGGCGAGTGTTTCGTAGTACATGGTGTTGAAAGCTTTGACGAGCCGAGCACCGGGGATGTTCCGGGCCAGCAACTCGCTGGAAGTGAGGCCGTCGAAGTCTACGTCACCGTCCCGACCCGGATAGTAGTTCGTCGCGTCGATGACGATCTTCCCGCCCAGGCCGGAGGGCAGCGTGCCTCGGGCGAAAAAGGGGATCGCCACGAGAACGACCTCTCCGAAATCCGCGGCTTCCTCGACCGTCACCGCACTGGCGCTCGAACCTATCTCTGAGACGAGCGGTTCGAGCGACTCCGGGCCGCGAGAGTTGCTGACGGCAACGTCGTGACCGGCCTGGGCGAAGAGTTTTGCGGCGTTCGCGCCGATGTTGCCGGAGCCTATGATGCCGATGTTCACGACTCGCCTCCTATACTCGATGGTTGCTGATGTCTACGCGGCTTCGTTTAGCTCCGCGACCTCTTCGTCGGAGAGCTTTATCACCGCACCGGCGGTGTTCTCCTCCAGGTGCGCCACCGAGGAAGTGCCGGGGATCGGGAGTATCACGGGGGAGCGGTGCAGGAGCCAGGCGAGTGCTATCTGCGACGGCCGGGCTTCGTGGCGGGCGGAGATCTCATCGAGCGGTCCGCCATCTTGCGTCAGCTTGCCTGTAGCCAGCGGGAACCAGGGTATAAAGGCGATGCCTTCCCTCTCGCAGTAGTTGAGAACGTCCTCGGAGCCTCGATCGGTCAGGTTGTAGCGGTTCTGTACCGAGACGATGGGAATTATTTCCTGGGCCTGTTGTATGTCCTCCACGCTAACTTCGGAGAGGCCGACGTGACGGATCTTCCCCTCTTCCTGCAACTCCGAGAGCACACCGAGCGACTCTTCTGCCGGTACTTCCGAGTCGATGCGGTGTAGCTGATAGAGGTCTATAGTCTCCAGGCTCAACCGCTTCAAACTTCCCTCGCAGGCTTCGCGCAGGTGATCGGGACGGCCGTTCGGTCTCCAGTCGCCGGGGCCGGGACGGACGAGACCGCCCTTGGTGGCGATGGTCAGGTCGTCGGGGTAGGGGGAGAGGGTCTCGCCGATTAGGCGCTCGGAGACGTCGGGGCCGTAAGAGTCGGCGGTGTCGATCATGTTGATGCCGAGTTCGACCGCCCGGCGCAGCACGGCCTTCGCTTCATCGGGGTTCTCGGGCTCTCCCCAGATGCCCTCGCCGGTGATCCGCATCGCGCCGAAGCCCAGGCGGTTGACCAGGAGGTCCTGGTCACCTCCGATGGCGAAAGTGCCGGAAGCGGCGGCGTTGAGATTGTTCGATTCGGTCATTTGTATACCTTTCTATTAGGATGTGGGTTGTTCTATCAGTTGGGAGCCCAGGATCTCGTTGTAGAGTTCACTGTCGCGGGTCAACTCGTCGTGGGTGCCGCGGGCGGCGATCTTGCCTTCGTCCAGCACCAGGATCAGGTCCGCGTCCCGCACCGTGCTCACCCTTTGCGCGATGACGAAGACCGTCCGGCTCTCCTCGCGCATCAGGCGGTCGAGCGTCTCCTGAATAGCCGCCTCCGTCTCCGCGTCAACCGCCGAGGTGCTGTCGTCAAGAATGAGCAGCCGCGGGTCAACGAGTAAAGCCCGTGCGATAGCTATCCGCTGCCGCTGCCCGCCCGATAAGCCGAGCCCCCGCTCTCCAATAACGGTTGCGTAGCCTTCCGGTAGTTCCCGGACAAACTTGTCGGCCTGGGCGTCGCGGGAGGCGCGCTCAACTTCTTCGTCCGTTGCATCGGGCTTGCCGAAGGCTATGTTGTCCCGGACGGAGCCGGAGAAGAGGCGCGTCTCCTGAAGCACTATCCCGATCTGAGCCCGTAGCGAGGAGAGTGTTACGTCGCGCACGTCGTGGCCGTCGAGCTTTACGCGGCCCTCCGTCACGTCGTAGAAGCGAGGGATCAGGTTGACCAGCGTGGATTTTCCGGACCCGGTCGTGCCTAAGATCGCCACCGTCTGGCCCGGCTCGATGCAGAAGCTGACGTCTCGCAACACCTCGCGCTCGCTACCGGGATATCGGAAGCCGACCTCCTCGAACTCTACCCGGCAGTGGATAGGCGGAAGCTGCACAGCATCGGGCTTATCCTGGACTTCTATCGGGGCGTCGAGGACCTCGAAAACCCGCAGCGAGGAGGCCCCGGCGCGTGAGATGCTGGCCGAGAGGAAACCTATAGTGAGGATCGGCTGGAGCAGGAATCCCAGGTAGGCGTTGAAGGCTACCAGCTCGCCGATGGAGAGGCTGCCTCCTATGACTTGCAGTCCGCCGAAGAGGATTATGCCGAGCGTGCCGAGGTTGGAGAGGAGGAAGATGATCGGGAAGTTGCCGGCGAAGATCCGCACGGTCTGGAGGTTCTTGTTAAGCAACTCTTCGTTGACCTCGCGGTAGCGCCCTACTTCGTAGTCCTCACGGGCGAAAGCCCGGATCACGCGTACCCCCGAGAGGTCTTCCTGCAAGACAGTATTTAATCGCCCGAGCGTCTGCTGGACTTCGCCGAAGAGAGGCCGTATCTTCTGCACGAAGCGCACGAGCACGAAGACGATGGGAGGGATGATCGCCAGCGCCACCAACGCGAGTTGCCAGTCCAGGTAAAGAAGCAGGAAGGTGGTCCCGACCAGCATCACGGCTGCGTTACCGAGCTGGACGACGCCACTGCCGGTGAAGGTCCGGATCTGCTCCACGTCGTTGGTCAGGCGGGTGACGAGTTGGCCGGTCTGCACCCGGTCGTAGTAGGAGAAGCTGAGGCGTCCGATCCGCTCGAAGAGCGCGTTCCGCAAATCGTAAGCGACTCCTTGCGACGCCCGCTCGGCCAGGTATCCCTGCAGAAAAGTGAATAGCCCCCGGACCAACGCCACCCCAACGAGGCCCGCCACCATGATGAGGATGATGTTCAGGTTTCGCGGGCTGATGCCGTCGTCGATGGCACGCCCGATCAAGAGCGGCGTAACGAGGTTCGCCCCTGTAACCAGCAGCAGCGCCGCAAAAGCGCCCCCGGATTCTAGCTTGTAAGAGCGCAAATAGCCCAGCGCCCGCCGCACCGCCCCGATGCCCGCGGGGTCTCCGCTCCGGTCCGTGGCCGCGCCGGCCGCCACTACTCCGGCGCCAGGCCTTTCTTACGCAATTCCTCCAGTGCTTTTTCGGACTTCTGTAGCCCGTCCAGATCCATGCCCTTCAGGATTTGCGGAGCCTTCGTGAACTGGACGTTCTCGTATTCGACTACCTGCCAGTAGTTGCCCCAGGGATCAAGGAAATCCAGGCCGCCGCCGGGCGCGCTGCGTAGAATTTTGGCGTCCGTGCCCTCCAGTGCATGTCGGACGGCTTCCCGGTCGTCCACGACGAGCCCGACGTGCCGGTGCTCGTCCGGGGCCTGGGTGCGGCCTTCGGAGAGGGCGAGGAACTGGTCTCCGGCGTCTACAAACGCCATCCGGGAGCCGCGTCCACGCAGCTTTATCTCGAAGAGTTTGCCGTAGAACTCCAGGGCTTCTTCGATGTCTCCGACTTCCAGGGCTACGTGGTTGAAGCCGAGGAAGTTTGCCTTGGTCACGCGCCCATCTGGGTCGTGTGTTCCGGCTTGAGGTAGAGGATGACGCGCTCGTCGCCGGGCTGGTGGTTAGGATACTCGTCCATACCGAGGTACTTCTTAGACATCGCGTTGATGAAGTCCAGGTTCGGGTCTTCTTCTATCTCCGTTATTTCGCCCCGGACTTCGAGGTATCGGTACGGGTTCTCCGGGTCCACTATGGAGACGGCGATGCGCGGATCGCGGCCTACGTTGCGGTACTTCTGGCGGGTCTTGGTCTGGCTGAACTTTATGTGCTCGCCGTCCCAGTCGAACCAGACGGGATTGTTCTGCGGCTCCCCATTCGGGCCGAGGGTGGCGACGTGGATCAGGGCCGTAGTTTCGAGAAGGTCCTGGTAGCCCTCCGGTATCTGTCCATTCTCCGTGCTCATGCTGCTCCTCCTGTTAGTCTGTGCTGGCGCCTTCGTAGGGGAGGTCGTGCCGGACCCAGTCCTGCTTGCCTCCGGGGTAGTCTTTTACGTCCGTGTAGCCCATAGCCGCCAGATCACGGGCGGCTTCTCCGGATTTTTCTCACGGCGGGTCCATGCAGTAGACGACGATCCCGGTGTCTTTTTCCGGGATCTCCTCTTCGGCTGCCCCTATCTCATCCAGCGGGATGTTGATCGCGCCGGGCAGGTGTGAGTGCCGGTAGAATGGCTCGTCCAGCACGTCCACCAGCACGAAGTCCTCGCCACCGTCGATCTTCTCCTGCAACTCTTCGCGGGAGATGGTGGCTACTTCTTCGTTACTCACCCTGATCCTCTTGGGGCGGTCCTTCTTGCGGAGCTTCTTGCTGTGGGGCCTCTTGCTGGTTCGCGTAGGCGACGGTAACGAGCACGATCGCCAGACCGAGCGGGGCGATCCAACGCGGCAGCCGGATGCCGAACGCGTGGTCGAAAGAGAGCTTGCCAGGGCCGGTGAGCATGAGGGCCGTGGCTGTGACTATGTTGGTGATCGGAAACTCCGCGCCGCCTTCCGTCACCCAGATCGGATTGTTCCAGTGGACTTTGGCCGTCGCCATCGACATCGCGCCTATTACCCCCAGCGATCCGAGCGGGTTGAGCAGGCCCAGCAAAGTCAGCACCCCGCCCCCGAACTCCGAAGCTCCGCCCAGAATCGCCCACTGCTTGCCCGGACGCAGGCCGAGCACTTCCATGAACCCGCTGGTTCCCTCGATGCCGGGTCCGCCGAACCACCCGAATAGCTTCTGCGCCCCGTGGCCCGCCATGAACAGCCCGAGCGTCGCCCGGATCAACAACAACGCCAAATTACCCAAAACGTTCTCCTCCTCGGTAGGTTTTATATTCCGCCCAGCCGTGACTTTCGTTTGCTCTCGACCGGTAGTCCCGCCTCCAGCCAATCCTGCTTCCCTTCGGCGTAGTGGCGAACGTTTCCGTAACCCATCTCTTTTAGCTCCCTGACCTCCTCCCCCGAAGCGGCGCATTTGACGTTCATGCAGTAGACGACGATCTCGGCGTGTTTGTCCGGGAGCTTCTGCTCCGCCTCATCCACGAACTCATAGGGAAGGTTTATAGCCCCCGGTAGATGGCTCCGCTCGTAGTGCTGCACGCTCAGGGCGTCCACGAGTACGAAGTCGTCTCCGCGTTCGATTTTCTCCTTCAACTCTTCCCGCTTGATGTCTTCCGCCATCTTCGGCCTCCTGTGGAGCTCCCATCAGCCCCTCTAAGTGTAGCGCGGTATCCAGGTACGTTTTCCAGGCTACGCCTTACGCCCTTTCTCCACGGCCTTTCGCACTCCCGGACCCACCTCGCCCGCGAAAAGTTCTACCTGCCGGGTGTGATCCCGCTTCGGCCAGTAGATAAAGGTGTCGAAACCTATCTCTGTAACCAAACGCGTCAACTCCTCGATCCACTTAGATGCCGGACCCTCCAGCGAGCCTTCTCCACTATCGCCTATGTTGCCGGAGATGTTGAGAATTCGTTGTATCTCCTGCGGCTCCCTCCCTGCACTGGTCGCCCCTTCGTCAATTCTCTCGTGCATTCGGGGCAGTTGGCTGGGTTGCACGAAGTCGAGGGAGGGGACCCATCCGTCGGCGAGGCGTCCGATGAGGTTGAGCATCTTCGTCCCGTAAGCCCCGACCCAGATGCCGATCTCGTGCGATGGTTTCGGGCCTGGACGCATGCCTTTCAACGAGTAGATCTCACCGTCGAACCGCAGCGAGCGTTCCTCACTCCACACCATCCGCATGACCTGTATCGCTTCCTCGACGGAGCGTACAGCCTCGCCGGGGCTGCGACGGGGGCCGTCCATCGCCTCGATAGCGTCCCAGAACGCACCGGCCCCGAGGCCGACCTCGATACGACCGCCGGAGAGCACGTCCAGGCTCGCGGCGGACTTTGCGAGCATCGCGGGTGGGCGCAGCGGAAGACTCGCCACGTCGGGGAAGAAGCGGAGGTTCTTTGTCTGCGGGACCAGCGTTGAGATGAGCGTCCAGGTGTCCAGAAACCGTCTCTGGTACGGATGGTCCTGTATGCCGAGCAAGTCCAGTCTTGACTCGTCGGCGGCTTTCGCCATCTGTGCCGCCCAACCCGGTGGTTCGGCCAGCGGTTCCACACTGGCGCCGAACTCCAGCTTGCGCCCGTAATCAGGCATTTTTCCTCTCCTTCACCGGCTCTTTTGCCTTCTGTCTGATACCGAGCGTGGCTACGAGCGCTATCGCAGCGGACAGGGCTATGAGAAGGAAAGCGTCGGAGAAGGACGCGGTTTGAAGGGAGTAGAGCGGGTTGATCGCCGCCCCACCGGCCTCTTGCCGGGCTGCGAGGAACGTGGCGGTCACCGCCGGCCCGAACCCGCCGCCCAGGAAGAATATGAGCTGGAAGATGCCGAGTCCCACGCCGCTCTCCTCCGCTGAGAGCGTGGCGGCGGCGGCGTTGGCGGTGGGGGAGTTGACGATCGAGAAACCAAGTCCCAGTCCCAACACACCGAGCGCGACCGCGACGGCGGAGGCGCCGACTCCGAAGGTGGATAAGCCAAAAGTGGAGAGCAAAATTACCAATAAACCCGTTCGGATCAAAGCCCGCGGGCCGAACCTGTCGGAGAGGCGTCCGGCGACCGGGGAAAGTATCGCAACCGCTGCCGCCCCCGGCGCGAGCACCAGCCCGATCCCCGCCGCCGACAATCCATTTACCTCGGAGAGTAGGAACGGCGTGAGAACCAGCGTCCCAACGTTGGCGAACATCATGAAGAACCCAACGACTACGGCCGCCAGAAACGCCGAATTGCGGAACAAACCGGGCGAGACGAAAGGCTCCGGGGCCGACCGGATGCGCCACACAAAGCCAACCGCCGCCGCTACCGATAGTGAGAAGCTACCCCAGGTTATGGGCGACGTGAAGCCCGCCACCTGGCCTTCGGTAACGCCGAAGAGCGCGAGACCGGCCGCAGAGGCAAGCAAGAGTCCACCCGGTACGTCGAACCTATGAAGAGCCTCCAGTACGTTGTTCGGGGCCGCCGGATGGTCCGAGACGGCGTCCGGCAACACGCGCCAGGCGCCCGCCGCCAGCACCAGCGCAAGGACCAGCGTAACGAAGAAGAGGCTCTGCCAGCCGGCGATGCCGGCTATGATGCCGCCCACCACCGGACCGACGGCCGCCCCGACCCCGACGCTGGAGGAGAGCAGGCCGAGCGCCGTCCCGCGCTGTCCTGGTGGCAGGAGTTTGGCGATGGAGGCAAACCCGAGCGCCGGTATCGCCGCCGCGCCCGCCGCCTGCAGGACGCGTCCCGCCACGAGCACCGAGAGGCTCGGGGCGAAGGCGCAGACTACCGAACCGGCGGCGAGTCCGAGCAGTCCCAGCGTGAACGTGCCTCGCAGGCTGTAGAGGTCGGCGATACGGCCGTAGAGCGGGATGCCGACGGCGAAGATCAGCAAATATCCCGTGATAACCCATCCGACCTGGCCCTGCGATGCCCCGTAGTCTTGCCGGATGTCCGGCACCACGACGTTGACGAACGTCTGTTGCAGAACCGACACGAAGATCGCCGCCGACACGATCGCCATGACGAGCCGGGTGGAGACGGCTCCTTCCTCCACCCGAACCCCGGACACTAGTTACGCCCCGCCAGCAAAGTCTGCTTCTCCGCGAACTCTTCCTCTCTACTCAGCCGCGAGGCGAGGTCCACGACCAGCTCACCGAGGTTATCCAGCCGGCCGCCGTAGTCTTTGTCCGTTATATTTCCCTCACTGTCCGAGAGTTGCCAGGCTTTCGGGATCGGCGCCATCAGCGGCGCAACGATCCCGCGCAGGGCGTGAACCACGTTGACCAGCGCATTCGTGGCGTTAGTCGCTGCCTGGCCCCCGCCCGCAGTGGCGACGAGACCTACAACTTTCCCATCCAGATAAGGTCTCTCGTCCCGCGCCAGAAACTGCGTGAAGTCCAGGGCGTTTTTCGTAACGCCCGCGAGCGTACCGTGGTAGGCCCCCGTACTGATGATGAGCGCGTCAGCCCCGCGGATGCCCGCCAAAAATCGCCTTACGTTTTCGTCGTAATCGTCGAATCTCTTGCCCGGCGCGTACATCGGGAGATCCAGCTCCCGGAGATCCAAGAGCTCAGTGGTAGCCCCGGCTTCCTCTGCCGCCTGCAGGGTTCGCTTCAGGGCGCTCAGGCTGGTGGAGCCTTCCCGGAGAGTGCCGCCAATGCCGACGACGTTCAAACGTCCGTTTATCAAAACCTATCCTCTTTCTAAAATACTTCGTATTGTAAGCTGTCTAAGCAATTTGTGAAGCGTGGATCTACTCTAGCCTGAAGTCCAGGGCCAGGTTGGAGCGCGTTTTCTTTAGTGGCAAACGGAAGATTTGCCGATCCCCCGTCTCAGATTCATGAGGACCATCAGGCCCACGTGTAGTCCTACCGCCCGGTCCACTAGCCGACCCAAACGCTACTATCGGAGGTATTAGATCTCCTCCGCAAAAGCGCTCATGCTTCGACACCTTTCCGCGTCGTTAGCCGCTCGTAGTTGCGCCGGAACAGCTCCAACGCGCCATCTACATCCTCCTCGCCCCGGATGCGGTAGCTAACCCATCCGGTCTGCGGCAAGACGTGGTGCGTCTGCGCCTTGCCCGCTGAGACCAATTCCTCGCGTACCTTGCGGGGGAAAGGTAGGTCCGCCAGCCGGTCGCCGTGCAGGTGCCCGATCTCATGCCCGTTCACCCGGAACTCGACCCCACCGAAGCGATGCGGCCTCGACTCCGTCCCCGGCCACCCCAGAATCTCCTGCTCGATGCTTTCCTTGATCGCCATCTTCTCTCCGATCCAACGTAGTAATTAGCCGGCCAAACGCCGCGCCGTATCTCTCAGTATTAGGATACGACGGAAATAACCATTGGCACATTGTGCAGAGGGCCAGTTTTCTCCTGTACGAAAGCACAGGTTCTTGCACTACTGGAGGGGCAGAATCGTCAGCAGAGTGGAGACGGTAATTACGGAGATTGCGGTGGAGAGGAGGATGGCGCTTGAGGCGCGTTCGAGGTGGGTGTCGTATTGGCGGGCTAGGATAAACACGTTGGCGGCGATCGGCAGAGAGGCTCCCAGGATGGCGACGGAGGCCCAGAGCGGGTCTATGGTGAAAAGTTGGGTCATGGCGAGCCACATGAGGGCCGGGTGGACCAGCAGCTTGAAGGCGCTCATGTATGAGGTCTGCCGGAGGCCGGTGGAGAGTGGGAACGCGGCCAGGGTGGCGCCGAGGGCGAAGAGGGCGCAGGGTCCGGCGGCGCTGCCCAGCAGGTCGGTGAAGTTGGCGATGGGCGTGGGGAGATCTAGGCTCAGACCCGAGACCAGGACGCCGACGAAGATCGCGATGATAAGCGGGTTTCGTACGAGAGATCCTGAAACAGTCGTGACCAGCTTGGTCCAATTTCCGCCGAACCCTTTATCCGATTCGATAATGGTGATGGTCAGCGGGATCAGGACGGTCGCCTCTAGCGTCAACCCGAGCAACAACGGTATCGCCGCCGCCTGTCCGAATGCCGCCGCGACCAGTGGCAGACCCATGTAGCCCGTATTCCCCAGCACCGCCGAAGCCCCCTGTATGGCGGACTCTCCAAGTCTCGTATCGAACAGCAAACGGCCCGAAATTGCCGACGCGGCGTATACGGTTAGCCCGACGCCCAGGTAGATCCCCATGAACTTCACGTTCAGGACGTCCGCCAGCGGCGCGGTCGCCATCAGGTTGAAGATAAAGACCGGCAGGGCGAAGTAGAAGACGAAGCTGTTGACTCCGGCCACTGCGGCCGGGCTCAGGAGGCCGAAGCGGCCCGCGCCGTAGCCACAGAAGATCAGGGCAAAGAAAGGTAGCGCCGTGTTGAGTATCGTCTGCAACGCACGGACACTATACAGGCCGGGAGGCCGGCGCTCCTAGCTCGTTACCCGGATACCGCCGCCAACCACAACTTCGCCTACCACCGCCGCCAGAGTACCGCGCCGCTCCAGGGCGCGGACGAGGTCGTCCTTTCGGTCCCCGGAGACGGCGATCAGCAGTCCGCCGCTCGTCTGCGGGTCGTAGAGCGGCAACAGGTCTTCCGGTGTCACACCATCGGCCGTAACGGTATCCCCGATGTAGTCCAGGTTGTTGACTAGCCCACCGGGATAGCAGCCATCGGCCGCGAGTGGCGCCGCCTTCTCCCAGACCGGGACGTTGCCATGGTGAACCACCGCCCCGACTCCGCTGGCGTCCAGCATCTCCGAGAGGTGGCCGAGAAAGCTGAAGCCGGTTACGTCCGTGGCGGCTGAAACCCCCACCGACTGCATGGCTTCGCGGGCGGCTTTATTTAGCGTGGCCGCCGCGTCTATGGTGTCTTCTATCTCGGATTCGGATAGGATGTCGCGCTTTACCGCCGTCGTGAGAATCCCGGTGCCGAGCGGCTTCGTTAGCACCAGGGCGTCCCCGGCTTGGGAGCCTGCGTTCCTGACAACGCGGTCCTCTTCTACGAAACCTGTTACGGAGAGGCCGAACTTCGGCTCGTCGTCCTGGACGGTGTGGCCGCCGCAGAGCTTCGCCCCGGATTCGTCTATCCGGGATTGTCCGCCGGCCAGGATCTCGCGCAGTATCCCCATGTCGAGCGAGCAGGGAAATGCGACGAGGTTCATCGCCGTCAGCGGGTAGCCGCCCATCGCGTAGATGTCCGAGAAGGCGTTGGCGGCGGCGATCTGGCCGAACCGGTAAGGGTCGTCCACGATCGGCGTGAAGAAGTCGGCGGATTGCAGGAGCAGGCCGCCGCCGAACGGTATGTACCCGGCGTCGTCCCGCGTCTCCATGCCGCTCATGAATCCGTCGGCCGCGGCGGGTGTGAGTCCTTCGAGTGCTTTCTCCAGGTCCCCTGGAGCGAACTTGGAGGCTCAACCAGCCTTGGTGGAATATTTCGTCAGTCGTATACGCGTTCGTTCACTCATGACGATGATTATATGCCCGCGGCCCGGTTTCTGCTGTACGTGGTGATCTCCGTCACGAGACCGTTCAGCGCCCCACGCTCGTTATCCGGCAGGACCAGATGCCGTCGTGCTCCACACGCCTCCTGCAACGCGCGATAGAAGCCCTCGTCGCGTTCGGCTTTATCCAGCAGCGCCGCTAGCTTCTCCGTGTCGCCGACCGGATAGTAACCGGGATAGTCTTTACCCAGCATCCCGACGTTGCCGGGGATGTCCGAGGCGATCACCGGGGTTCCGGCGGCGAGGGCCTCGCAGACCGTGTTGGCTCCGCCCTCCATTACGGAGCTCTGCACCAGCAAACGGGACCGGGATAACAGAGAGCGGACTTCTTCGTGGGGCAACTCTCCCAGCCAGCGATAGCGAGGCGAGGCGTCCATGTGCGCCCGCGCTTCTTCTTCGAACCCTTTGTCCTGAGCCTTGCCCGCGTGGAGGACCTGTATTCGGGACTCATGCGGTAGCAGTCGGGCCGCCAGCGCCGCACGGAAAGGGTCCTTTACCTCGCGCAGGTTTCCGATGACGCAGATCTCGAAGAAACGTTTGTCCGGTTGGACTGGTTCCGTGGGTTCTGCGGACTGGTAGATGACGCTGGTTTTGCGTCGGTGAAGGGTATCCAGCTCGTCTAGGGCGGCCTCCTGGAGCACTACGAGGCGTGTGGCGAGTTCGAGTGACTCTTTCGCGTTCCCATCGGTATGGAGGTCGCGGTAGAGATCGGTGCCGGTGAGGACGACTACGAGCGGAAGGTCCGGGTATGCCTTGGCGAAGGCGGAGATCGAGGGATGGCTCCGGCGGGCGTGAAGCGCGATCATGAGGTCTGTTTCTGTCCCGTCCCAGGTCTCTTCGACGACGACCTCGTGGCCTGAATCCATCAGAAAGCGCGCCCAGCGGACTGCGGTAGCCCGGTTGCCGCTGAGGGACTTCGGGGCGGCCGGGGTTACGAGAGAGATCTTCATGCCGTCCGGGATGATCTCACAAACGGACCCCGGTGCGCTAATATGGAACATGGAGTGTAGTCGGGAGCAGGAGAGACTGGTGCAGGGTACGCAGGATTTGGAACAGCAACTCGTAGACATGATGGTGGATGCGCGCAAACGCACCCTGGAGCTCATAAGCGACCTGGATGAGGAGCAGATGCTCGGTCCTCAACTCCGCGTCGTCAACCCGCCGCTGTGGGAGATCGGCCACCTCGCATGGTTCCAGGAACAATGGAACCTCCGTCGCATAACTACCGAAGAGTTCGCCCCCTCGGAGATACTAGCCAACACCGACGACCTCTACGATTCGATGAAGGTCGCACAAGATATCCGCTGGGACCTGCCGCTGGTCGAGCGCGAAGCCACCCTGGAGTACATGCAGCAAGTGCTCGACGAGACCATCCATCTCCTCAAGGCCGAAGGCCCGACACCTGAGATCGAGTACTTCATCCGGCTCGCCACCTTCCACGAGGACATGCACGGCGAAGCCTTCACCTACACCCGCCAGACCCACGGCCTCCCCGCGCCCCAAATCTCCGACTACGACCCCTCGATCCTCGACGGCCAGCCGACAGGACCCCTGGAAGGCGACATCGAAATACCCGGCGGCGAGTTCATGCTCGGCGCCACGGAGGACATGGGCTTCGTCTTCGACAACGAGAAGTGGGCGCACCCTGTTCAGGTGCAACCGTTCAGCATCTCGAAGGCTCCCGTCACCAATGCCCAATTCGCCGCCTTCGTGGACGACGGCGGCTACGGTAACCGTCGACTCTGGAGCGAAGCGGGTTGGAACTGGCGCGAGACTGCAGGCGCGAGCCATCCCGTCTATTGGTTAAAAGACAACGGAGAATGGCAGCACCGCCACTTCGACAAGGTAGAGCCCCTCCCGCCGCACCAACCCGTCATCCACGTGAGTTGGTACGAGGCCGAGGCCTACTGTAACTGGGCCGGACGCCGCCTCCCGACCGAAGCCGAGTGGGAGCTGGCCGCCTCCGCTGAACCCACGCTCGAAGGCGACGGAATAACGGATCACAAACGACTCTACCCCTGGGGCGAGGAGCCACCGACCCCCGAGATGACCAATATGGACGGCCGGCTGCTCGGACCGGTGGACGTCGCAGCCTTTCCCGAGGGGGACAGCGCCTTCGGATTGCGGCAGATGATGGGCAACGTCTGGGAGTGGTGCGCCGACGACTTCGGCCCTTTCCCCGGCTTCATTGCCGACCCGTACAAGGACTACTCTCAGCCCTGGTTCGTGGGACACAAATTGATGCGCGGCGGCTCCTGGGCCACCCGCTCCCGCATGCTCCGCAACACCTGGCGCAACTTCGGCACCCCAGACCGCCGGGATCTCTTCGCGGGATTCAGGACTTGTGCGCTGTAGAGGATAATGCCGGCTGGTAAGATCAAGCTTCGGATATGAGGCTTAGTAACGAGATGTGGGGAGGCTGCTTCTATTAGCTGGGGAAGGGACGAGGCCGGTTCCTCGGAGGCTTTTCCTATTCTAAATGGCAAGGTCTACGATGAGCCTGCCGTCTTTACCCCGGCCAACCTGTTGCGGGAAGCCCGACGGCAGAAGGGGCTCTCCGAAGGGCCGATACCTCGAATTTGTGTCCTGGACCCGGACGGAGATATCGTCGAGCATCTGCTTGAGACGGGGCGCGCCGAGCCGAATCCGTACTGGGCCTGTTACCACACCCGGATGTACGATTTTGTCCTGGACGGCGTGCAGTTTGGGATCGTTGGTGGGGCCGTGGGCGCGCCGTTCGCGGTGCTCGTGGCTGAAGAGATGTTTGTTTCCGGGTGCGAGTTTTTGATCAGCGTAACCTCGGCTGGTCAGATCTCACCCGCCGGACCACCACCGTACTTCGTTCTTATAGAACGCGCCCTGCGTGACGAAGGCACGAGCCACCACTATACGCCGCCCGCGCCGTACAGCGAGTTGAACCCCGATCTGCATAAATTGCTCCAAAACACTTTCGAGGATGATGCTGTGCCGAAGGTCAATCGTGGCGTGGTCTGGACGACCGACGCGCCTTTCCGTGAGACGGCGACGGAGATAGAACGCCACCGCTCGGCGGGAATCCTGGCAGTCGAGATGGAGGCCGCCGCTTTGTACGCTTTCGCGGAGGCGACGGGCAACCCGGTCGTCTGCTTCGCCCACGTGACCAATCAGATGGCGAGCGTGGAAGGAGACTTCGAGAAGGGCGCGGATAGTGGCAGCACCGATTCGCTCCGCGTTATAGAGACTACCGCACAGCGTTGGCTGAGCATATCCGAGAAGACAGTGAAGTCGCTACCGGGAAATATTTAGTGGTAGCTCCAGGATCCGACAGTCGGATTATAGACGTTGGGGTCATCACGGGTTCCGGCCTCTACTCGTTTCCCGGAGAGGCGCGGGAAGAGCGGATGGAGACACAATTTGGTGAGGTCGTAGTTCAGGTGGGACAGGTGGGGCGCTGGCGGGTCGGTGCGATCTCACGCCACGGTCCGGGCCATCGCTTTCTGCCGCACCAGATATCGTACCGGGCGAACCTAAAGGCGCTGTACCTGCTCGGGGCGCGGGCCGTTCTGGCGACTACCGTGGTTGGGGCTGTGGACCCGGCGCTGGCTCTCGGGAAGCCGGTGATGTTCGACGATTTGTTCTTTCCGGAGAACCGGCTGCCGAATGGGGAGATCTGCACCATCTTCACCGAGCCTGGAGACCCGGAGCGGGGACACCTGATCCTATCCGAACCCTTCGCGCCGCGCCTCCGATACAGGATTGCGCGGATCGCAGAAGAACTGGAACTGGAGCCGACGGTAGGAGGCGTCTACGGGCATACGAACGGGCCACGCTTCGAGACACGGTCCGAGATCGACTCTTTAGCCTCGGCCAGTGTAACGGCGGTCAGCCTGACCTGCGGTCCGGAGGCGGTCCTCGCCGGGGAATTGGAGCTTCCGTACGCCCTTATCGGGTTTCCGGTCAACTACGCGACAGGCGTCGGAGAGCCGGAGACGAAGGAGGATCTTGACCACCGTCTCACACTCTCGAAAGAGGTGCTGCCCCGTCTCCTGCTCCGCACCATCGAGAAGCTGGAGAAAGAGGATTTCGCCTTCGAATACGGTTACGTCTACCGGCTTGAAGGCGGGATCTAGGGGCATCGGTGGCAAAAGGACTGTGTCAGACGCGGGTGCTCCGGCAGGTCCGGAGGGCCCGTTTTTCGGAGGCGTAGTGTTCGTCGGTCACGTTCACGAAGCACACGAGGCCGAACCGGGATAGCTGACTGTCGCTGTTCCCGTCGAAGTCCGTTGACGTCAGGCAAGAGCGCAGTCGCTCCTTGATTCCGTCGTCCATATTAGAGCGGACCATCACGGGTTGTATCGGGAACGGTCCCCAACTTTCGACGACCCGTAGCATACGGCGCAGTTCCGGGGCGAGTTGGAGCTGGATCGCCAGGACGTTCGAGTCTATGGCTGCAGCATCTACTTCGCCCCGGACTAAAAGTTCGATCGAGGCCAGATGAGACCCTGAGTGCCGGAGGTCGAGCGAACGGCTGTTCAACCCGCTCCGTGACAGTTTATCCAGCAAGCTGTAGTAGCCGCTGAGCGAACAGGCGTCGTTGTACGCCCACGAGTATTGGCCCAGGTCGTCGAAAGATCGCGCCGGATCTTCGCGTCGCACGACTACCTCAGAGAAATAGACCGGACGACCCGACGCCCGAACGTCCCGGAACACAGGCGCGCCGAGAAGCTCTACCGGCGAGGGATCAAGCTCCCTAAGCCGCACGAAAGGCGGGGCGCACATAAAACCCACGTCTGCTTCACCACTCGAAAAAGGATCGTCCAAGACGCCCGCCGGACCGGAGACCTCTGTTTCGAGCCGTATGGAAGTCCGGAGACCCGTCATCCGCCCCAGCCGGGAAGCCACCGCCTCGAAAAAGGCTGCGGGTAAGCTGGGCGAGAGGTAAGTGATGAACCTGATCCCGTCGGATCCGCATCTACTATCGGAACCTCGTACAGAGTTCATGGGTTGATGACCTGTAGCTCGCTGTTTGTCTTACTGGCTACAAATGCCCGCCCGCTCGCCGGATCCACCGCCACGCTGTTCGGTTGCCGGACGGTAGGATAACGGTTCATCTCTTTGGGCTCACCGCCTCCGATGTCGTACCGGACTACGGTGTTCTCGGCGGTCAACGTCACCCAGAGTTGGCCGCGTTTGTCGTCTATGGAGATCCCGTACGGTGAGCCTCCATCCAGCGGCAAGCGGGCGACCTGCTCCAAATCGGGATTCGCCTCGTACACCAGAATGGCGTCTCCACGGGTGTCGGCGACGTAGAAGCGGTCATCGGGGCCGGCTACGACGTGAGTCGGCCCCTCGCCGGCGTCTATCCGCCCCAGAGACTTTAGTGACTCCGAGTTGAACACTTCGAGCCCCAATCCCCGCACCCCTATAACCCCGACCTGGCCGTCCGAAGCAGCCGCGACGCCTCCCGGTTGGCGGAGGGTTTCGAGAGTCTCAATGACCTCTCCATACTCGATCACCGAGATGGTGCTCGCCATCTCGTTCAGAACGAAGATGCGGCCGTCGGGGGCTGCTGCGGCGTCGTGGGGGAACGCCCCGACCGGCGTCTCACTCAGGATCTCACCCTGAGGCAGGCCGATCTGTACGAGCTCATTGGCGCGCTCCGCCGGTACGAGTACCGGGCCTCCGGGGGCTGCCAGGCTCAGGTGACGGGGAGACTCAGACAGGTCTACGTTGCGGACGACCTCCCCGCTGTCGCCGTTTATAAGGGCGAGCCGGTCCGGGTTGCGGAGCCCCGCTGCTATCAGGCCGGTCTCCGGGTCCGCCACCAGGCCCTCGGGATTGCCCCCAAGGTCAATGACGCTTCCCGCAGGCTTTTCTTTGGGCTCTGGAGATTCGGCGGGCTCGGGCGCCGGGGGGAGTTGCGCGGGGGGATCGTACTTCGCCTGTGGAGTGGTCTGCTCGGTGGTATCCGCCTTCGGTGTCTGCTCCGGGGCGCAGCCGGCCAGTAGGATCAATGCGAGAGTGACGAGCGCGAACTGGCTTGAGACGTTCATCACGGGCACGCTAATCTCCGACTAACCTGTCCGAGGCGGCTTCCATCAGCAGAAGCGCGATGAGCAGGGCTTCGATGGCCTTGTCGATCCAGCCAATTAACTCGAAGACTCCCACGTAGAAATACCCGGCGATAGTGGTCGCCGCGAACGCTATGAGCAGCAACCGTGTCAGCGGGCGAAGCCGGGCCAGGGCGGGGATGGGCGCGTAGAGCGCGGAGACCAGGGTCACGTAGCCGAGGAAGTTGAGGGTGAAAAGTACGACGGCCACCCGTGACATCTGTTCGTCGGAAAAGACCAGGTAAAGGTGGATAAACGCCGTCGCAAGCGCCAGGAGGATGATCCCGGCCTGAACCGGGCCAAAGCCTGGCCGTGTCCGGGCTTGCATCACGACGTACTCCTTTCCTCCCGCAGTCGAACCGTGGTCGTGCCCGCTCCGTTGGCTCAAACCAGTATTGGCCTCAAGAACAGGAACATCAAGATCCCGACCACTACGCCAACCACGAGCTGCACGACGGCGCCGAGCACGCCGTGGGTGAGACGCCCTCCGAACTCTCTATCGGAGCCGGACAGAACCGCGCTGGCCGTTACCGTCAAGATCAGCAGGACCTCGATGATCTTGTCGATGCGGCCTACGATGTCAAAGACCCCAACATGATAGTACGACGCGATAGAGGCGACGGCTATCGCGGTCAGCATCACGCGTGTTACGGGCCGGATCCGCGGCAGCGGGGAGATGGGCACTATCAGGGCGGCTGCCAGCGTCACGTAGATGAGGATATTGTTGAGGAACAGGAGTTGATACACCGGCGCCATCTCCCCGTTTCCCAAAAACCCTTCGATGAGGAACAGGTAGAGGTGGATGCCTGCAGTCGCCAGCGTCAGGAGTATCACCCCGATCCGGACCGGTTCGAAGAGGTTGCGCGTCTCGGACTGCGTCATGGTGTTTTCCTTTCTTGGGGCCGAAGCTACCCGTTTAACTCAGGATCGCCAACATTCGTTAGACGATATCTGACTTGTTTTTATTACGTGGCTCAAGACTAGAACAGCGGTCTGTCTCTGAGTAGTTTAAGCAATACCGGATAAAGATTCTCGTGCCTGTGGTTGAAGCGAAACTCACACTCCTTTAGATGCAGATAGAGTAGCTCTTTCCTTATACCTCTACGTCTGGCTAGCCGCGTCTTTACCGTCCCCCAGAATGCCTCTATGCCGTTTATGTGTGAATGCTCGTTGGTGAAGCGTCCTTCCTCTTCCTTGTTGATCCTGTAGTGCTTGTCGTAGCCC
>JBGTJJ010000019.1:0-25195 GCA_041745215.1 Rubrobacteraceae bacterium
GGTCTCTGGCGGGTTCTCAAGCGCCAGCTGTATGCAGCGTACGGTGTCCTGGATGTGGATGAAGGCCCTCGTCTGGCCGCCGGTGCCGTGAACGGTGAGCGGGTAGCCTATAGCGGACTGCATGAGGAAGCGGTTCAGGACTGTGCCGTAGTCACCGTCGTAGTCGAAGCGGTTTATTAGACGCTCGTCTAGCTTGGTGTCGGCGGTCTGCGTACCCCACACGATGCCCTGATGAAGATCCGTGACGCGTATGGCGTCGTTCTTGTTGTAGAAGGCGAACAGGAGCTGATCCTGGGTCTTGGTGAGGTGGTAGATGCTGCCGGGGTTCGGAGGGTACAGTATCTCCTGCTCTACCAGCTCTCCCTCGTCGGTCTCGACCTTGACCGTGAGGTACCCCTCGGGGATTCGCATCCCGGCGGTGCCGTAGCCGTAGACTCCCATCGTGCCGAGGTGGACTACGTGGGTGTCCAGCCCGCTCTCGGAGATCGCGGCCAGCAGGTTATTTGTGGCGTTGAGGTTGTTGTCCACGGTATAGCGTTTGTGGTTTGAGGACTTCATGGAGTACGGGGCGGCCCGCTGCTCGGCGAAGTGGATGATCCCGTCGGGGCGCCACTCCAGGAGGAGATCCAGCAGCTGACGGTAGTTCTCGGCGACGTTGATCTGATGAAACTCGATGCGGTTGCCGGTCTGCTCCTCCCAGGCTGTGAGGCGCTCACCCATGGGGCGGATGGGTGTCAGGGACTCACACTCTAGCTCTACGTCTATCTTTCGGCGGGAGAGGTTGTCGGCTATCGCAACCTCGTAGCCCTGCGCGGACAGGTGCAGGGCGGTCGGCCAGCCACAGAAGCCGTCTCCTCCGAGTACCAGAATCTTCAATGTTCGGCACCTTTCTGTAAGGTCTGACTGAATCATCGGCTGCCGGCCTCCCGGCTCAGCATCTCGGACGCGAAGGTCCTAAAATCGTTCAGGTTGTCCTCCAGAATGCTCTTTACGACTTTGAGACTGAGCCTCTGGTAGTCGTGGACCGCGACATTTCGGAAGCCTACCATAGCCTGCATCCGATTTGAGAGTCCAGGCTCGATCCCACCGGCGCACTCCAGAAGGGTAAAAGCCTCCCGGCTCTCCTGCGGCAGCCCCAACTCTCCCACCCGCGTCGCGTGCATCGCCAGATCTATGGCGGCCTCTGACACCCTAAGAAGGTTCAGGATAATGGCGTCCTGCCGAGTGTAGTTGCTCTCCAGCTCGGCCTCGTTGTCTACATACTCCTCGTTGACGCGCTTCAGACAACGCTCTATGACGGCGACCTTGTTGAGCACCACTTCGTCAGCCATAGACGCTACCCCGGCGCAGGATGTCCTGCAAGATCCCACGCCGCTCCTCGTTGAGCCGAGCATATGAGGAGTACACATAGTCTTCGAAGGTCTCGCAGGCCGTCTCTTCAGCGCAGTAGACGCGCTCGCCCCGATATATAATCTGGGCCCGCATTACCTTACCGTGGAGGCCGCTGCCAAGTCTACGATGTCCACGTCCCTGCGAGCGCCCCTGCGTACACGGCAAGGTCTATATCGCTTGTTGAACGCTCGTGCTCGCCGCCAGAGCTGCCAAAATGGTACACGGCGAGTAGCTCCGGGAACTCGTTCAATAGACTTTCGGCCAGAGCGGCGGGCGATCTTACTGTGCGGTGCCGCATCACGAGCCTCCACTATCAACCGTGTTGGTGCGCGCCCGGCAGGGCTCGAACCTGCGGCCTGCGGATTAGAAGTCCGCTGCTCTATCCGGCTGAGCTACGGGCGCTCGGAGCCGCGTTTCGGGCGGCGAGAGCGGGTGAGGGGAATCGAACCCCCATCATCAGCTTGGAAGGCTGGGGCTCTACCATTGAGCTACACCCGCATGCTGCGGCTCTGCGGTCGGGGCGAGAGGATTCGAACCTCCGACCCCCTGCTCCCAAAGCAGGTGCGCTACCAGGCTGCGCCACGCCCCGCAGGAGCCAGCGCTTAGTATAACAAACGGGGAAAGGGCTTTAAATGACGGCGGCCGGGGAAACGGCTTCTATGGTCTCGCCGAGGAAGCGGCCTCCGAGGGCGGCGAAACCGTCCGGGTCATCGCTGCAGACGAAGGTGGCGCGTCCGTAGTCTTCAGCGGCGAGTGGTCGTCGGAGGTATCCGCGGCGGGATAGGATGCGGCCGACTTCGAGGGCGGTCTGGCCGGCGGAGGAGATCATACGGACCTGTGGACCCAGGATTCTGTTTATGGCGGTGGAGATCAAAGGGTAGTGGGTACAACCCAGGATCAGCGCGTCCACCTGACGTTCTATCAGCGGCTGGAGGTAGTCCCAGGCGATCTCATCCAGCTCCGGCCCTTCGGTGATGCCTTTTTCGATCATGGGGACGAACCTGGGCGCCGGTTGTTCGTAGACTTCTACCCCGGCGTCCATGTGGCTCACGGCCCGGGCATAAGCGTGGCTGTTTACCGTGCCTTCCGTCGCCAACACACCAACCCTGCGATTCAAGGTTTCCAGGACCGCCGCCCGCGCCCCAGGCTCTATCACCCCGATAATCGGGACGTCGAACGCGGCCTGGGCTGCTTCTAAAGCGGCGGCCGTCGCCGTGTTGCAGGCTACGACCACGAGCTTAACGTTAAGGCGCGTGAGGTAGCGGATGATCTCGAACGCGAACTCTCGCACCTCTTCCAGGTCCCGGACGCCGTAAGGAACTCTCGCAGTGTCCCCGAAATACACGGTGTGCTCGTAGGGCAGACGATCCTGGATCTCCGCCAGCACCGTCAGCCCTCCCACCCCAGAATCGAATACACCTATGGGACGCGGGTCGCTCACGGGGTTAGATTATAGCCATCCAGACCGGCCGTGACAGCCCAAAACCTTACCCTGTACACTTTTCTTCGACTATATTCAGCGATCGCGTGACGAAAAAGAAGAGGCCCGGATGAGACCGGACCCCGGTAGTGGAGGCGGCGGGGATCGAACCCGCGTCCGCGAGCGCGCCGTCCGCAAGATTCTACGAGCGTAGCTCCCAGTTTAGTTTCGCCTTACGCTACGGACCGGGGCGCCGCAGCGGGGCTAGCCCTTTAAGTTTCCCCCAAGAACTCCGGGCCGAAGCTAGTGGGGTTGAGCCTACTAGATGACACCGGGAACCGGGCCGTAGGCTGCCCGGGCCGATGAGTCGCTTTTATTTAAGCGGCTAGAGCCATTTCATTATCGTTGGCGTGTATCTTTATGTGCCGGCGTTTTACGAGTCTCCAGCAAACTCGGCTCGTCTCACTAGACGCAGTCCGCTCACGTCGAAACCTATGCGCCCCCGTACAATTGCTATTCTAACATTCCGGGCCGTAGGATCAACGGCGGAGCCGCTCTTTCATCACCTTGTCCATCTCCCGTTCGGCTGTCTTCTTGGCGATCTCACGCCGCTTGTCGTACTCTTTCTTGCGGCTGGCGACGGCGATCTCAAGCTTTATGACGCCGTTCTTGCTGTAGAGCTTGAGCGGGATGAGCGTCTTTCTCTCTTCCTGGCTCTTGCCGATGAGGCGGTCGATCTCCTTCCGATGGAGCAGGAGCTTCCGGTCGCGGGTCGGGAGTTGGTCCGTATGGGCCGCGTTGGCGTACGGAGAGATGTGCGACCCGATCAGGAACGCCTCCCCGTCACGAACCCTCGCGTAGCTCTCTTTCAGGTTCGCCCGTCCCGCCCGTATGGACTTGACCTCCGGCCCGGTCAGCGCGAGCCCCGCCTCGTACGTCTCCTCTATGTGGAAGTCGTGAAAAGCCTTCCTGTTGCGCGCGAAATCCGTCATACTGTCATATCCTCTTTACCACCCTCAACTCGGCCCGCCGCATCAGCGGGATCACATCCATCAACTCTACCAGCACCCGATCCCCGACCCGGTAGGATGATCCTATCGAGTCGTTTGAGAGCACAACGCCGTTTGGCTCCAATTCCCACCAGCCGGGCAGCTTGCTGACGTGAACGAGCCCGGTAGCGCCAGTCTCAAGCTCTACGAATAGCCCAAAGACCGCCGTGCTGACTACGGTTCCCTCCATCATCTCCCCCACACGGTCTCGCATGAGCCACATCAGCGTGTAGTCGTCGGCGGTGCGCTCGCAGATCATACTAGCGTACTCCCGCTCTGAGATGCGCGTCGTCACCCCCGCCAGGTCCTCCGGCGTCTCATCATCCAGAAGCGCCCGATGGACCAATACGTCCGCGTAGCGCCGGATCGGCGAGGTGAAGTGAGTATAGTCTTCCAGCGCCAGCCCGTAATGTCCGATACTCCGGGGCTGGTAAGAGGCGCGCGGTATCGATCGGAGTATGAGGTAATTAACCGCGTCGGACTTGGCTTTCAGGGCTATGGCGCTCAGGTTCTCGGGCGTAGGTTCCGCCTGGAAGCCCACGGCTGCGAGTCGTTGGCCGAGCTTCTCCATATCTTCGGCGTCCGGCCTCTCGTGTACCCGGAAGACCCCGCCTCGTTTCCCGCGCAGCATCTTCGCCACCGACTCGTTCGCCAGCACCATCAACTCTTCTATAAGCTCCCGCGCCGGAGTCGAGCGTCGTACGCTTGAGGCCAGCGGCACACCTTCCGGGTCCAGATCGTACTCCGGCTCCCGGCCGCCGAGTTCCAGTTTGCCCCGAAGCGCGGCTTTCGTCTTGAGCTTTCTCGAAAGTGTGTAAGCCGCTTTAATAAGTTCCGGCTGCTCGACCTCCGCCTCGTCACACAGGAAGGCGTCTACTCCCTCGTAGGTGAGACGTGCGTCGCTCAGGATCTTGCTCCGGTAGATTTTGCTGCTCTTCACCCCACCGGAATCGTCTACCTCCATCTCGACCGTAACGGTCGCCCGCTCGACGTTCGGCTTCAGGGAGCAGACTTCGTTTGAGAGCCCGGCGGGCAGCATCGGGGCAACTGTTCCCGGCAGGTACACCGAGTTGGTCCGTCGGGCGGCCTCCTGGTCCAGGGCGCTCCCCGGTGCGACATAATGGGTCACGTCGGCGATGTGGACCCACAGCCGGTAGCCGTCGTCCCCGGCCTCTAACGATTCTATCGAGATCGCATCATCGAAGTCTTTGGCGTCCTCGCCGTCTATGGTGACAGTCGGCAGATCGCGGAGATCTACACGTTCGCCGAAGTCCTTCTCCGAGCCGGCAGCGGCCTCCGCCTCGACCTTATTCGAGAAACCGCGGCGAGTCTCGATCGAGGCGAAGAGCGCCTCGTAGACGTTGCGCGGGTCTGTCGAAGGCCCCAGCACTTTTATCACTTCACCGCGCAGGGAACGTTCCTTCTCGCGGGTACGGACGAGGACTATGTCCCCCGCATCCGCGCCCCGGCGAAGTTTGCGGGCGACGAGCACCGGACGCCGCTCCTCCACGAAGAGAGGGTCGGCGACCGAATACTTGCCCCGACGGATCAAGACTGCTGGGAGGATCACGATGTAACCCGATTATGACACTTCATGCAATACACACAGTGAGTCTAACACGAGGTAGTTCTGGCGAACCTTATCCGGCACGCCGGGTATGTAGCGTTGCCTCAGGTCAGTTCGGTTTTCGTACCGCTACCTAGATCTTCAGAAAACGAGTAACCGAGAGGAAGCTGCCTACGATGCCGATGGCCGCGCCGACGGCCACGAGGATAAGCAGCACGAGCGGCGTATTGACCGCCCCGGACGATATCGGTACGAAGGGCAGGGAGCCCTGAGACCACTCCACGAAGAGATAGTTCAACCAGACCACGACTATCGCCGCGAGGCCGGCTCCAGTCAAACCCTGTACCAGGCCCTCGAAGACGAACGGTGTCCGCACGAACCCGTCCGAAGCCCCGACCAGCTTCATCACTTCGATCTCTTTACGGCGGGCGAAGATAGAGATGCGGATGGTATTGGAGATCAAAAGTACACTGGAGATGAGGAACAGGGCCGTCGCCGCCCGCAGGCCCCAGATCATGTAATCCGTAACCTCGTTCAAACGCTCGATGGTCTGCTGAGGATAGGTAACGTCTTCATCCGCGAACCCCTCGTCCCGCAGGTTGCTCGCCACCGTGTCTCCGGCTTCAGTATCTTTGAGTTTTAGCTGCAGCGAGGCCTGTATGAAATCGCTGCCGAGTCCTTCGTAGAGTTCCGGCCGGTCGCTGTAAGTCTCCCTGAACCGCGCCAGTCCTTCTTCCTTGGAGACAAAATTGACTTCGGAGACCTGTGGATATTCCTCCACCCTGGACCGCACCTCGTCCATCTGCTCCTGAGAAGCGTCTTGGGGAAAGAAAGCCTCGACGCTCACGTCCTGGCGGACGGAGTCGATGACGCCACCTACGTGGTAGCTGACCAGTAGCCCTGCGCCCAGCACTATCAAGCAGATAAACGTCGTGGTTACCGCCGTAATGCTCATCAAAAGGTTCAGACGGATGTTCTTGAGCGCCTCCCGAAAAGAGAAGCCCAGGTTAAACCTCATCGGCGTAGGCCCCCTTTACCTTGTCCCGCGTCACTTGCCCGTTCTCCAGAGCGACTACTCTTTTCTGCATTACATCTACCATCTCTTTGTCGTGGGTGGCTACCACGACGGTGGTTCCTATGCGGTGGATGCGGTGCAAGAGCTGCATGATGCCGACGCTCGTCTCCGGGTCCAGGTTGCCGGTCGGCTCGTCGGCCACGAGTATCGGTGGCTGAGAAACGAACGCCCGCGCTATGGAGACCCGCTGCTGTTCGCCGCCTGAGAGTTGTTCGGGCAACTTTTCACTCTTTCCGGTAAGCCCGACGAGGTCCAGGATCTGGGGGACTTTCGTCTTTACCGTGCGGCGCCGCTGGCCGGTCACCTCCATCGCGTAAGCGACATTCTCGAAGACCGTCTTGTTCGGGAGCAACTTGAAGTCCTGGAAGACACAACCGATGTTGCGCCGGTGGCGTGGAACCCTGCGGCGAGGGATAGAGGAGAGCTTCGTGCCGTTCACGTAGATTGCGCCGGCCGAAGGTTCGATCTCCTTTATTATCATCCGCATTATCGTGGACTTTCCTGAGCCGCTCGCCCCTACGAGGAATACGAACTCGCCCGGATCTATGTCGAGGTTGATCCGCTCCAGGGCGATCGTATCTTTTCCGTATACTTTGGTAACGTTGTCGAACCGGATCATAGTCTCTCCAGAAATGGATTCAGTACCGATAGCTCAGGCTCCCGAACGTTCGCGCCTCCGCCGTGTCCTGTAAAGTGGTCCCCCCTCCAGGGCCGAACCACGGCAGAAGATAGCAGCAAAGGATGTGTTTATCAACCGCCCGCCCCTCCGACCGGGATGCGCTCCATGTCACCTGAAAGCACCAGCCGGTCCTTCTCTGCTTCGATGTCGGTGATTTTGGCGTCGTATGGCAGGTCGTCGAGAGGATATCCGAAGTCAGCCTGTGAGAGAAGCCGCTCCGAAATCCTCTCCGGGATCGGGACGCCGAACGCCTCGACTCCCCGCGGATCAAAGGTGAGTTCGTTTTGCCGGAGCCTGAGATTCCCATCCACCGAGACCGGCACGTCTACACCGAAAAACCGGGCCTCAAGCCCTACGATCATCCGGCCCGGCTCTAGCTGTACATCCCGTATGGGAACGTCCTCTATACGCGACTCGGCGATCCTGGTCACTTCTTTCTCCGGTAGCTCCATCCGCAGAGTCCCCGAGAGCGGCCCCCGACTCTCGAACGTCCCGTTACGCATACTCTGTATGACGTCCAGTTCGAAAGGGTCCAGGTCTATGATGACCTTATCGGGGCGCACCCCCTGAAAGTCGGCGGCGCCCATTTCCACTCGTCCTTCGGCAAATTCCCCGGTCAGAATGGAAGGCGGAGGTTTACTCTTCAGCTCCACCTCCGGGGTCGTCGCGAGCCCGAGTCCGCCCTGGATGGTCTGCCCGAAGAGAGACCCCATGAGCGTCGGCAGGAACGTGTAGCTGCCGATCAGAAGCGCCACGACGACAAGCACGATCCCCACGAGAGCAGTTTTCCACGCCAGTGAGGGCACCTTGGACGGAATATTCGAGCGCCGGCGACGACGCGAGACCCGCCTCGTGGAACTCTGGCCGGTCCCCCGGCGGGCTGAGGTCTCCAATCGGCTGCGCGGAGGTTTCTCCGGCAAGACGTTAGGCCGCCCCCTGCGACGGACGATTCTTCAGATAGGAGTAGATAAACAAATCTATGTCGCCGTCGAGGACGGTGTCTACGTCGGAAATTTGCTCGCCGGTTCGGTGATCCTTGACCATCTTGTAAGGATGGAGGACGTAGGACCGGATCTGGGAGCCCCACTCGTTATCCGCCTTCTCCCCGCTTTGGGCGGCGATCTCGCGTTCCCGCTTCTCCCTCTCCAACTCGAACAGCCGGGCGCGGAGCACGCCCATCGCAACCTCCCGGTTCTGGTGCTGACTCCGCTCGTTCTGGCACTGAACCACGATGCCCGTCGGCAAGTGTGTGATACGGACCGCCGAATCCGTCTTATTCACGTGCTGACCGCCGGCGCCCGACGCCCGGTACGTATCCACCTTCAGGTCCTTCTCGTCCACCTCTACCGCTACCGCATCCCCGATAACCGGGGCCACTGCGACGGAGGCGAAGCTCGTGTGACGGCGCGCGCCGGCGTCGAACGGGCTGATCCGGACCAGACGGTGAACCCCCCGTTCTGCCGAGAGCAACCCGAAAGCGTGCTCCCCGCTGACAGAGAAAGTGGCGCTCTTTATACCCGCCTCTTCCCCTTCGGTGTACTCGATCACCGACATCTCGTAGCCTCGGCGCTCGGACCACCGCCGGTACATCCTGGAGAGCATCTCGGCCCAGTCTTGGGAATCGACCCCGCCCGCGCCGGGGTTGATCGTGAGGATCGCCGCCCCCTCGTCGTACTCGCCGGTGAAGAGTCGGGCTATCTCCTGCTCCTCCAACACACCCTCTACCCGTCGCAGCTCCTGCTCAAGTTCCAGGACAGGATCAGCTTCTCCCTCCAGGTCTTCGAGCTCTTCGGCAAGTTCGAGGTACTCTTCCACGTCCACGAGACGCGAACGCAGGTCTTCCAAGAGCTTGAGCCTACCCTCGGCCCGCGAGAAACGCGCCGAAATATCGCGCGCCTCTTCCTGATCATTCCAGAAACCAGGCCGGCTCATCTCCTCCGCGAGCTCCGACGTGCGCTGCCGAAGGACCTCCACGTTGAAGAACGCCTCCAACTCCGCGAGGCGTTCTTCGAGCTCCGTGGTTTTCTCCCGGAGTTCTGTCACTAGCCCGCCTGGGCCGCAGATCCACCCTCGTTCATCATGCGCTGATGCTCGGGAGTATCGAGCAGGCCACACCTCTTGAACTTCTTGCCCGAACCGCACGGGCATGGGTCGTTGCGCCCGACCTTCTCATTCCTTCGAGGAGCCTTGGGCTGCGGGTCCGGCTCCTCACCTCCGCCGCTATAAGAGAGGTTCTCGATCTCCTGCTGGTCGGGAACCTCGACGTTCTCGATCCGGTAAATGTAGGTTACGTAGTCTTCCTTGAGACCCTGTTCCATCTCCTGGAAGATATCGAAGCCTTCGCGCTTGTACTCGACCAGCGGGTCTCGCTGCCCCAGGCCGCGCCAGCCAATTCCCTCTCGCAGATAGTCCATGTCATAGAGGTGTTCGCGCCACCGGGAGTCGACGATGGAGAGCATCGTGTACCTCTCGGCTTCCTCGAAAGCGTTGGCGCCGTCAGACCGAACCAGGCCGCGCTCCTCTAGTTCGGCCGTGCGCTTCTCCCACTCAGCCTTGCGCTCCTCTAGACGCTCGCGCGCGTCGTCGAGGACCATGTCCATAATCTCCTCGCTGGTAAGCTCCGTCACGTCGAGGCTCGTAAAGTCTATAGTCGACGGGTAGAAACGGTTTAGCTCCGCCGAAAGGGTTTCGAGGTCCCACTCCTCTGGATAAATGCCCGCTGATACATACTGGTCTACCTGGTTCCTGAGAACCTCCTCGACGTACTCCCAGGTATCGACCGTCCCGCCCATAAGGATGTCCCGGCGCAGGCCGTAGATCACCTCACGCTGCTTGTTCAGCACGTCGTCGTACTCCAGGATGCGTTTCCGGATCTGAAAGTTCTGGCTCTCAACCTGCTCCTGCGCCCGCCGCACGGAGTTGGAGATCATACCGGCTTCGATCGGCACGTCTTCCTCCAGCCCGATCCTCTGTATGATGTTCTGCATCCGCTCGCCGCCGAAAAGCCTCAGCAACTCGTCCTCGAAAGACAGGAAGAACCTCGACTCTCCAGGGTCACCCTGTCGTCCCGAGCGCCCTCGAAGCTGGTTGTCTATGCGGCGAGATTCGTGCCGCTCGGTGCCCAGCACGTAGAGCCCACCTACATCGGCCACGCCGTCGCCGAGCTTGATGTCCGTACCGCGCCCGGCCATGTTGGTCGCGATGGTCACGGCCCCACGCTCTCCGGCCTCCATGATCGTCTCCGCCTCGCGCTCGTGCTGCTTGGCGTTTAGGACGTTGTGCTTGATACCCCGCCGCTGGAGAAGGTTCGCCAGAAGTTCCGAGACTTCTACCGAGACCGTTCCTACAAGCACCGGCTGACCCTTTTCGTGCCGCTCGACGATGTCCTCGACCACCGCCGCGTGCTTGGACTTCCGGGTCTTATAAACCAGGTCGTCCTTGTCCTGGCGGACCATGTCCTCGTTCGTCGGGATGGAGACGACTTCCATCTTGTAGATGTGCATGAACTCGTCGGCCTCGGTCGCCGCCGTACCGGTCATGCCCGCGAGCTTGTCGTACTGGCGGAAGAAGTTCTGGATCGTAACCGTGGCGACGGTCTGGTTCTCCTCCCGGATCTCCACACCCTCCTTCGCCTCTATGGCCTGATGCAACCCTTCCGAGTAACGACGCCCTTCCAAAACCCGGCCCGTGAACTCGTCCACGATAAATACCTGGTCGTCACGCACGAGGTACTCGTCGTCTTTCTTGAAGAGCGTGCGCGCCCGCAGCGCCTGATTCAGATGATTGACCAGGTTAGCGTTCACGTCATCGTAAAGGTTCTCGACGCCCAGGGCCTTCTCGACCTTCTCGACGCCGCTCTCGGTCGGGGCGACCTGCTTCTTTTTCTCGTCTACCTCGTAGTCTTCGCCTTCCTTCAGGCGTGGGGTTATGGCGGCGAAACGATAGTAGGTGTCGGCGGCGCTCTCCGGCATACCGGAGATGATGAGCGGTGTCCGGGCCTCGTCTATGAGGATCGAGTCAACCTCGTCCACGATCGCATAGCTTAGCTCGCGCTGGACGAGTTGCTCTGGCGAGTTAGCGATGTTGTCCCGCAGGTAGTCGAATCCAAACTGTGCGTTCGTACCATACGTAATATCCGCTGCGTACGCTTCGCGGCGCGCCTCGAAGTCCATCCCGTCCTGCACGATCCTTACAGTGAGGCCGAGAAACTCGTAGATCTGGCCCATCCACTCCGCGTCGCGTCGCACCAGGTAGTCGTTGACGGTGACGAGGTGGGCGCCTTCGCCGGAGAGGGCGTTGAGGTAGATGGGCATGGTGGCGGCGAGCGTCTTACCCTCACCCGTCTTCATCTCAGAGATCTTACCCTGATGCATTGCGATTCCGCCCATGACCTGCACGTCGAAAGGCCGCATCCCTAGCGTACGCCGAGACACCTCCCGCACGACGGCGAATGCTTCGGTCATTATGTCGTCGAGCTTTTCGCCTTCGGAGAGACGCCCCCGGAACTCGTCGGTCTTCGCCCGTAGTTCGTCGTCAGAGAGCTTTTCGATCTCGGGCTCCAGGGCGGAGACGGCCTCGACCTCACGTTGGAGGGCCTTTACCTTCCGTCCCTCGCCCATCTTCAATATTTTCGTCAGTAAGTTCGCCAAATCTAAAGTTTCCTCTTACCTCGCGGGCTCTATGAGCCCATAGTTTCCATCACGCCGACGGTATATCACATTTATCTCGTTGCTATCCGCGCTGGTAAAGACGTAGAAGTCATGATCTAGCAACTCCATCTGCAGGGCGGCCTCTCCGGCTTCCATCGGCTTCATCTGGAACTGCTTGGACCTGACGATCCGGGCTTCGACCTCATCTTCTTCCTCTACGACGAAGGGCTGAGGTTCCGGCGACTCCTGGTCGTTTTTGATCTGGCCGTGCCACCGGGCGACCTGCCGGCCCCGGTAACGCTTCACCTGCCGCTCCAGCTTGTCGCACATTTTATCAATAGAAGCGTACATGTCAGCCGAAGCCTCGCGCGCCTTCAAGACGGTTCCGTTTATGAACATCGTCGCCTCGGCCACTTCGGGCTCCGGGATGGAAGGGTTGCGCTCGTGGATCAACTCTACCTCGGCCCTGGATGCGCTCTTGTCATCGTCGAAGAACTTACGCACGCGCTCGACTTTCTCCAGCGCGTACTTTTCGAGGGCCTCCGTCACCGAGATGTTACGCCCCTTGACGGCTACATCCATACATGGCCTCCCTTCGATCGTTGGGGTTAAAGTCTCCTAAAACTCCCTGCTTTACGGCCTCTATTCAACACGTTCTACACAGACTCAGCGCGTGTACTTCCCCCGCGCCAGCTCGCCGGAGTTCAGCCGCGCAGGCGCTCAGTGTCGCGCCGGTCGTGAATACGTCATCCACCAGCAGAGCCTTTCCCCGGACGGCGCCTCGTGACCGGAAAGCGCCCTCGACGTTCGCCCGTCTTCCGGCAGCCGTAAGCTCCACCTGGTCGCGTGTTCTCCTCACGGCTTCCAGTCTATCGGATAGGGGCGCCTTTATCTTCTCCGCGAGCCCCCGCGCCATAAGTTCAGCCTGATTGAAGCCTCTACTTCTAAGGCGGGAGCGATGCAACGGCACCGGAACCACGACATCGAATTTTTCCGACAGAGCCTCGCGTAACATCGGTACCATTAGCCTCTCCACGACGGGCAAGTACCGCCCATACTTCAAGGTCTGGACGATCCGCTTTCCAACGCCCTCGTATCGGAGTGGGGCTCGGGCTTTCTCGAAGCCGAAGTCCACCCCCTTGCACTCCTCACAAACGAAGACCTCGAAGGCCGTCGGCATCCCGCACCTTTTGCAGAATGGCTCCCCGATCCAGGGTATAGCCTCGAAGCAGCTACGACAGATCACGTCGCTCGACCGGCTCCGGCATCCAACGCAGCGTTGGGGATAGAAGAAATCCGCGAGTGCTCCCAGATAAAGCTCGGTTCTCACTGGCTACCGGAATACGTCAGCGACCGGCAACTCCCACCCAGGAACCACATCGCCACCATCCAGAGTATCGTGCTCCATGAGAATTTGTACTTCGTCCTGGCGTCGTCGTACGGATACGGTCCTGTTCCGAGGATCTACGACCACAACCATTCGCGAACCGGCCTCCAGCCAACTCAACACCTTCTCCTCTACTTCGGTGTACAGGTCGTTGGGAGACACTACTTCGACCGTCAGATCCGGCGCTCCCGGCCAAAAGCCCTCTACTTCTCCCACTTCCTCGACCCGATCCCGGCTGACAAACGCCACGTCGGGGGCGCGCACGGTATCCGGGTCGTTGGAAATCTTGAAGCCTGTCTCAGCAGCGTATACCGTACCAAGACCATTATCTTCCACATACTGAAAGAGCCTGCCCCCAACCTTTATGGCTATTCTCCCGTGGACGTTCCCCGCCGGGGCCATACGCCGCACCTCCCCACGCACGAGCTCCGTTCTCATGCCGTCGTCCGGCATCTTCAGCAACTCTTCGGCTGTAACCGGCTTTTGGGCTATGGTCATCTATACACCCCACCTTGTATCGCCTGATCCTATTGTAGCCCAAGCTAATATGGAATAAAAAGAATCCTAGAAACGTAGGCTTCGCGGCTGTAGGACGACGTCGGGGTTGACTCGGATACCCTGATCCAGCACGTTCCCCTCTCCCACGACCGAGCGGGCTCCGAGGACCGATAGTCCACGGACGATGGCGTTCTGGCCTACTCGCGCATTGGGTCCGACTATGGAGCCTCTTACCACGGCTCCGGCTTCGATCTCCGCGCCATCGAGTAGGATGCTCCCCTCGACTACCGCGCCGTGGCCGATCCGGCATCCATGCCCGACGGAGGAGCGCCCGCCGATAGTAGCCGAAGTCTCTATCTCGCAGTCGCCGGAGACGGAGACCGGGGGTAGCAGCTTAACACTCTTTCCAATGTCTGTAGAAGGACATACCTCCAGATAATCGAACTCTTCGGCCGCACCTACAGCGCCGGACAGTACATCGTGGGATGCGGCGAGATAGCTCCGGGGCGTACCTATATCCCGCCAGTACGAGCTTGAAACATAAGCGCGAAGCTGTCCTCGGGCCTGGAGCTTGGGGAATATTTCCCGTTCTATCGAGACCTCACGGCCGGCCGGAATCATCTCCAGCACCTCTGGTTCTAGGACGTACACACCGGCGTTGATGAGGTTCGTGGAGATTTCGTCGTAGGCCGGCTTCTCGATAAAACGATGGACCAGCATATCGTGGTCCACCTCGACCAGACCATAGGCCGTGGGGTCTTCGACGCTCGTCAGGGTGATCGTCGCCAGCGCATCCGAAGCTGTATGCCGACTTATTGCCTCCCGGAGATCCATCCCGGTTAGCACGTCGCCGTTTACCACCACCAGAGGACCACCGTCGAGATACTGTTCGGCATTCTTTATGCCGCCCGCCGTGCCGAGGGCCTGATCCTCGACCGCGTAATCGACTGAGAAACCGCCGAGGTCACGCCCGGAGAGGTATTCCTGAATCGGGTCCGGCAGGTATCCCAAAGAAAGAACCGCCCCGTCGAGACCGGCGTTCCGAAGGAAATCCAGCATGTATCCCATGAACGGCCGGTTCCTAAGAGGCACCAGCGCCTTTGGGATATCATAGGTAACGGGCCTCAGCCGCGTGCCCTGTCCGCCAACTAGAATTACAGCTTGCATAGGCTCGGCAGTTTATCCTAGAATCGAGGCGGCGACCAGCGTCACCAACGGGCCCGCGAGCAAGAAAAACAAACCCGTGGCGAGAGCCAAAGCGTAGACCGAAAACACGACCGCACCGGAACCTTTCCCACCCTCGGCCTCGACCGTCGGCTCCTCGAAAAACATATTACGGATAATCCCAAAATAATAAGGTACCGAGAGAACGCTGTTGACGACAACCGCGCCAACCACCACGTAAACTAGCACTGAACCGGCCTGGGCACCGGCCAGGATAACGTAGAGCTTGCCGAAGAAACCGGAGAGCGGCGGTATGCCGACCAGGGCCGCCATAAACACGCCCATGCAGACCGCCATCGCCGGACGGGTACGGAAGAGTCCGTTGTAGCTCTTGGCGTCCTCACCGACTACGTCGATCACCAGGAAGGCCCCCATATTCATGACCGTGTAGGCTGCAGAGTAGACCAGGATAGCCTGTACCCCTGTAGAGACCGCCGCCCCCTGCAACGCCGCGAAAGCCGCGAGTATATACCCGGAGTGGGCCACCGAGCTGTAGGCCAACATACGGCGCACGCTGCGCTGCCGCAGCGCGAACAGGTTGCCAACGAACATCGTCAATATAGCCAGGAAAGCCATCACAGCAGTCCATGTCGCCGCAGCACCCGGCATTCCTTCGAGGAGTATCCTGAGCAGGACCGCGAAAGTAGCCGCCTTCGGCGCCACCGACAGGAAAGCCGCCGCGCTCGTCGGGGCGCCCTGGTAGGCGTCCGGCGTCCAGAAGTGGAACGGCGCCGCCGAGACCTTGAACGCGAAGCCGCTTATAAGCAGGACCATCCCGAGCACCGCGACCGGCGAGAGCGTCTCCGAAAAAACCTCCGCGATATCGGAGAGCAACGCAGATCCGGCGACGCCATAGATCAAAACCATCCCGTAGAGCAGGACGGAAGAGGCGATCACGCCGGTCAAAAGGTACTTCATACCGCCCTCGGAGCTTTCTATACGGCTCCGGTCGAAGGCGACCATAGCGTAGGAAGGTATCGTCGCAAGCTCCAGCGCAAGGAAGATTCCGAACAGGTCTCGCATCGAGACCAGCAGCATCGCGCCGAACACTACCGAGAGAATCAGGGTGAGATACTCCGGCGCGTCGCCCGTACGCCCCGACCAGCGGGCGGCGGCGAGCACGGCGAAGAACGACGAACCGGCTACTATCAGCTTGAAGAACAGCGCGAAGTTGTCCACCACGTAGCCGCCACCGAAGAAACTTCCAGAGAACCCGGTGATCATTAACGCCGCAGCGCTACCGAACACCGCCAGCGAGCCAAAGGCGGCGAGTCCCGCCACCAACCCCGGCGAACGCTCCGCGAAGACACCGACCATCAACACCGTGATCAGGAAAACCAAGGCGACTAGCTCGGGCAGTAGAGCGACGAATGTTTCACCGGTTACCGGCACTAGTTACCTCCTATCGCCGAGACGACCGCCTGGACCGCCGGCTGCTGTACGCTCACGAGCAGGGCCGGGAAGACACCGAACAACACCAAAAGGAATGCCAGCGGAACCACCGAAGCCATCTCCACCGGCCCGGCGTCATCTATCTCCTCATAGGCTGGATTCTCAATCGGACCGAAGATCACCCGCGCCAGCATATAGAGCAGATACATAGCCGAGAGGACGATACCGAGCGAGGCCAACACGCCCTGTACCGGGAAAGCCGTATATCCGCCCATGATGCTCATGAACTCTGATACGAAGACCGCGAGCCCCGGCAGTCCCATCGCGGCCAGCGCCCCGAGCGCCAGGAGACCCCCGGCCCACGGCATCCGGGCGGCGAGCCCTCCGAGTTCGGAGATCCGGCGCGTCCCGGTCTTCGCCGCGATCACACCGACCAGGATAAACAACAGCGCCGAGTACAACCCGTGCGTCACCTGCTGCAGCACCGCCCCGTTCAATCCAACCGCGTTACCCGAAGCAGCCCCGAGCAAGATAAAACCGAGCGTCCCTATAGAAGAATAAGCCACGAGCGCCTTCAGGTCCGGCTGCATAAAGGCCACGAAGGCCCCGTAGATAATGTTGATGACGCCGAACGCCGCAACGTACGGGAGAAAAGGCTCCACGCCCTGTGGCAGAAGCGGTAGCGCGATTTTTATTATCCCGAACGTCCCGAGCTTAGGCAGCACACCCGACAGCAAAACGTTCGTCGAGGTCGGGCTCGAAACGTACACGTCTAGAAGCCAACTGTGCAGCGGCACAGCCGGCACTTTTACCAGCAACCCGAAGAGTATCGGGGCGGCTATCGCAACCTGGGCCGTCCGCGAAAGCCCACCCCCGGATGTTAGCGCTTCGATCGAGAAAGTCCCTGCCAGGATGCCAAAGCCGAGAAAACCGGCCAGCATCACCGTGCTGCCGAGGAACGTGTAGATAAAGAACTTCATCGCCGCCTGACGCCGGTTCTCGTCGCCCCAGATGCCGACCATCAGGTACATCGGGATCAAGGTGACCTCGAAGAAGATGTAGAACAGTATGAGATCCTGGGAGGCAAAAACACCTAGCATCCCGAGCTCAGCCAGGAAGACCATGGCGAAGTACTGCTTCAGGTTCTCCCGGATGTCCCACGACGCGGCGACCGCCACAATAGCCAGCAACGCCGAGAGGAAGAACATCCCGAAACCGAGCCCGTCCAGGCCGACCCGATAGCCGATGCCCAGCGACTCTATCCAGGTAAAGTTCTGAGAAAGTATCCCGGAACCGAGGTTGTCGCCGAAAGCGAAGTAGATATAGAGAATAAGCGCCAGCGGAACCGCCGCCACGCCCAGCGCCGCGTAGCGCACCAGACGCTCGTCCTCGTCCGGTAGGAGCAGCATCAGGATAGCACCGAGCAACGGGATAAGAATGGTTATAGTGGTGATCACAGTCTTACCCCCAGGCTAACGGCGGCGAGCGTTATGATCACGATCAAAGCGACCACAAGTACCGTATAAGCCGCGCCCGCCACCGCGCCGACTATCACCCCGATGACTAACACGCTAAGCAATATAAACAACGCGTAGTTTTGAACCCCGCCGGTCTGAAACCGCCGCAGAAATTCTCCGGTACGCGAGAAGCCACCACCGACGCCCCGGACTCCCCGGTCCAAACCTTGCCGGTCGAATACATTGGTTGCCCGCCCGAGAGCCTTGGCGCCCCGGACGAAGGTCGCACCGTACAGGGCATCGAAGTACCAGCCTTTGTCCAAGAACGTGTGGAGCCCGGAGAACCGACCCGCCAGAGACGTGGCCCGAGCCGGGCTCTGTACGTAGAGCGTGTAGGCAAGTCCGATGCCCAGAAGTCCTACGACCACTGAGATAGCCGCCATCAGAAAGCTGAACGAGTGTGGCTCCAGCGCCAGGGTTTCGGTGGCGAAGCCGCTCGGGGCGACGAACTCGGCGAAGTAGTCGCGGAGCGGGAGCCCGAAACCTTCGGGGATGCCGACCCAGCCGCTGACTATCGAGAGGAAAGCCAGAATCACCATCGGGCCGGTCATGATGCCCGGCGGGTCTACCGCCATCCGGGCGGCGTCGGTGCGCGGCTCGCCGGTAAAGGCCATGAAGATCGCGCGGAATATGTAGAAAGCTGTCAGGAAGACCGTCAACAGCGCCATGGCAAACAGCACATAGTAGTGCTCCTCGAACGCCGAGGCGACGATGGTATCCTTCGACCAGAAACCGCTCAGCGGGAAGATCCCGGAGAGTGAGAGACCGGCTATGACCATCGTCCAGAAAGTCAGCGGCATCCTCCGACGCAGCCCACCCATGTCGTTCATGTTGTAGGAGTTCATCGCGTAGATGATGCTGCCCGCCCCGAGGAATAGCAGCGCCTTGAAGAAGGCGTGATTGTAGAGGTGAAACATCCCGGCTGAGAAAGACCCGATCCCGAGCGCCAGCATCATGTAACCGAGCTGTGAGATCGTCGAGTAGGCGATGACCCGCTTGATGTCTTTCTTGACCAGCGCCATCGTCGCCGCCATCAAGGCCGTAAAGCCGCCGATGTACGCCACAGTCAACATCGCCGTCTCACTCTGGACGAAGATGTCGTAGGTACGGGCAACCAGATAAACGCCGGCCGCGACCATCGTCGCCGCGTGGATCAGGGCCGAAACCGGCGTCGGACCTTCCATCGCATCCGGCAGCCACACGTGCAGCGGGAACTGGGCGCTCTTGCCGATCGCACCGACAAAGACCAGCACGACCGCCGCCGTAAACAGCGAGCCGCCGATAAACCCGGCCTGGACCGCCTCCGAGATCCCCTGGAAAGAAGTCGTGCCCGTCTTGGCCCAGAAGATAATGATCCCGATAAACAACGCCGCGTCACCAACCCGAGTAACGATAAACGCCTTCATCGCCGCGTCGCGGGCGGAAGGCTTCTCGAACCAATGTCCGACCAGCAGGTAGGAACAAAGGCCCACCAACTCCCAGAAAACGTACAGCTCGATGAAGTTCGGGGCGACTACCAGACCGAGCATCGAGGCAGTAAACAGGTTCAAGACCGCGTAGTACCAGGCAAAGCGGGAGTCGTCTTCCATGAACGCACCGGAGTAGAGTTGGACCGCGAGGCTCACCAGGCTCACCACGACCAGCATCACCGCAGCGAGGCCGTCTATGTAGATCCCCATCGAGAAAGATCCGCCCACGCCAAGGTCGATCCAGTTGACCGCGAAGGAGATCGGCTCTCCGTCACCCTGGATCACCAGGAACAGCGCGGTGACGGAAAAGACCAGCGAGAAGACCATCCCGAAGATGGCGACGTACTGGGCGTTCTCCTTCAGAAAGCGCCCGAAGAACGCCAGCACGAGAAAGACCAACGCCGGGATCACCGGGATGGCCGTGATTATTAGCTGACCCGCTACAGTCTGGGTCATTTAGCCGTTCTCCACAAAGACTTTGCTCCCTCTAACCCTTCATCGTATTTATCTCGTCAACGTTTACCGTACGGCGCGAGCGGAACACCGCGAGCACTATCGCCAGCCCGACCGCTACCTCGGCGGCGGCGATGGCGATCACGATCACCGCGTAGCCGGCTCCAGCGCCGCCCGCTTGCGGCAGGTAATCCGAAAAAGCGACCAGCGTCAAATTGACCGCGTTTATCATTAGCTCTACACACATAAAGACGACCACGGCGTTCCGACGGATCATTGCGCCCCAAGCCCCGATGGCGAACATGATCGCCCCGACGATAAGATAGCCTTCGAGGGGCAGCGCGGGGTTCAGAACGTCTAAAATCTGTTGTTGCACTACTCCTCCACCCCCCGGTCTATACCTTCGCCGGTCTTCCGGCGGCTAATAACTATCGCCGCAACCACCGCGATCAACAACAGCACCGAAGCGACCTCGAAGAGCAGGGCGAAGATCTCCGGCCCGCCACCGACACCGAGTAGGATGTTCCCCAGCGCCGAAACTTCCCGAGACGCGCTGCCCGGCTCCGTAGAGCTCCAATCCTGGGAGGCGAACACATAAGACAAGAAGAAACCCACACCCAGGGCGACCATCAATCCGGGCCAGTGCTGGCGCTGGATGATAGTGCTAAAGCTCCTGACCTGCGGCTTCTGAGTAAACATAACGCCGAACAGAATAACCACCGTAACAGCCCCCACGTAGATCAGCACCTGAAACGCCGCGAGCGCCGGCGCGTTGAGCATCACGAAAAACCCCGCCACCCCCAGGAACGAACCGGACATAAACAGCGCCGAGTGGACAACGTTGCGGCTGAGTACGACCCCGAGCGCCGAGACGAGCGTCATCCCGGCCAGGAATGCGAACGCGACGATCAAGCCGCCTCTTCCTTCTTCGGGGCTTTTTTGGGAGCCTTCTTCGGGGCGTCGCCACCTTCGGCCTTCGCATCCTTACCGGCGGCTTTCTTCGGCTTCTTCTTGACCGTCGGCTTGGGGTCTACCGTCGGGTCAACGGGACGCTCGCCGAACTGCCGGGCAAGCTCTAAACGGTTGTAGGCCTGGGCCTCGAACTCTTCAGTATGGTAGATGCAGTTGACCGGACAGACTTCGACGCACAGTGAACAGTACATGCAGCGCGAGTCGTCAATAACGAAACCGACCGCATAGGGCTTGGCCTTGCCGGAGCCGTCAGCGTCGCGCTTGGTCTGCTCGATGGAAATGCAATGGTCGGGACACACCCTCATACACTGTAGGCAGGCTATACAGCGGTCCATGTCCACCGTCAGCATGCCCCGGCTCCGTTCGGGCAGATCCCGTTTGTACTCGGGATATTGCCGTGTGATTTTGTTTTGAAAAAGGTGCTTGAGCGTTATGCTCATGCCCTTCAAAATGCCCTGTCCTAGCTGTGGCATCCTAGAAAACCTCCTGAACGATCAATATCCCGCCGGCCACCACGAATAGCCACACGAGCGTAATAGGAACCAAAACCTTCCAGCCAAAGTCCATGAGCTGGTCCATCCTGAGCCGGGGGACACTCCACCTTATCCACTGGAAAGTGAACATGATCAAAGACGTCTTGATCCCGAACCAGACCCAGTTGAGCGCCCCGAGGTCCAGGAACTCGAACGGCGGCTGCCAGCCACCGATGAAGAACGTCACCGTGATCGCCGACATCAGCCCCATCGAAGAAAATTCGGCGGCCTGGATCAAAGCCCACGTCATACCGGAGTACTCGATCATGAACCCGCCCACGATCTCGCTCTCCCCCTCCGGAAGGTCGAACGGAACCCGCTTCACCTCAGCAATCCCCGAGACGTAGAACACTATAAACATAGGAAACAGCGGCCACATATACCAGTTCCAGAATCCACCGGCCTGCGCGTTCACCACGTCCACCAGCGAGAGGCTGCCGGCCAAAAGCGCGACCCCAAGAAGACTAAGGATCAGAGGCACCTCGTAAGAGATCATCTGCGCCGCACCCCTCAAGGCCCCGAGCAGCGAGAAAGTCGAGCGGCTCCCGTACCCGGCCATCACGACGCCTAAAGCCCCGATAGAGGTGACCGCGACGAAGAAGAGTATCCCAACGTTCAGGTTCGCCACGACCGCGTCAGGCGAGAACGGAACGACCATCCAAACGAGCGCCGCAGGAATGAACATCGCTATCGGCGCCCCCAGAAAGACCCACATGTCCGAGCGGCCGGGCATGACGTTCTCTTTGGTGAACAGCTTGAACACGTCAGCCGCCGGCTGCAACAATCCCCGCGGCCCGACCCTGTTCGGCCCGTACCTGAGGTGGATGTACGCGGACGCCTTCCGCTCGGCCATCGTCAGGATGGCCGCGAGGTTCAGCACTAAGAAGAGCACAGCCCCGAAGGAGACGAAGAGCCGGATCGGCTCCGCCTCCAGCAGGTTCAGGACGAACTGCACCTACTTGTCCCAGCCGCCGGAGACGGGGTCGATAAGACCCATGATCGGCATGATGTCGGGCAAATAATGCCCGGGCACGACCTCCTGCAACAACTGCATGTTGCAGAAGCTCGGGTCCCTGTAATGAACCCTGTAGGGCGTATCCGACCCGTCCGAGACAATATGGACGGCGAACTCCCCGCGCGGGCTCTCAACCCGCCCGAACCCGTCGCCCTCCTTCGGCCGCAAACGGCGCCCGAGATCTCCCATAACCGCGCCCTCCGGCATCTTCTCCAGGCACTGCTTGATGAGCCTGATGCTCTGCAAACACTCCGCGATGCGGACCCTGTAGGAAGCCTCGACGTCGCCGGCGGTGTCCGTAATGACGTCGAACTCGAGCTCAGGATAGATGCTGTATGGGTAATCGCGCCTGAGGTCGAAGTCAACGCCGGTGCAGCGCAAGGGAGGTCCCGTGAGCCCCATCTCCAGAGCCTTCTCGCCTGTCATCTTGCCGACACCGCGGGTACGGGAGATAAAGATTTCGTTTCCCTGGATGAGGTCCACGAAGTCGTTCTGGAAGCGAGACTCCAGGCCCTCGATGTAGTCCCAGATCTTCTGCGGAATGTCCGGCGGAAGGTCGGCCTTGACCCCGCCGATCCTGATGTAGTGAAACATCATCCTCGCCCCGGTAACGGCCTCGAAGATGGTCTGTATCCGCTCCCGTTCCCTGAAGGCGTACAGAATAGGCGTGAACGCCCCGAGCTCCAGCATCAAAAAGCCGATGGAAGGGATGTGGCTGGCAAGCCGCATTAGCTCGGACATCAAAACCCGGATGTACTCGGCCCGCGGCGGGACTTCCACGTCGAGCAAGTCTTCTACCGCCAGGACGTACCCGTGTTCGTTGTGCATGTTGGCGAAGTAGTCGAGGCGGTCTGTCAGGGGGATGATGGCCGGGTACATGCGGTTCTCGGCGATCTTCTCCTGGCAGCGGTGCAGGTAGCCCATGACGGGGTCGCACCTGACGACGGTCTCCCCGTCGAGCTCAAGGATGAGCCTGAGGAGGCCGTGCATGGCCGGGTGTTGCGGGCCCATGCTCATGTCTATGGTTTCGAGGCCGAACTCGTCGCGCACGTCCGGGGCGGCGAGGCGTCCGGCGGCCGGCTCGGTGAGCGCGGTCTGCTGTTCTAGGCGGCGTTCTTCGCTAAGCATCCTCTACCTCAGTCCCTCGAAGGTGCGCCTGGTCGTGATCTCGAAGCTCTTCAAGAGCGGGTGGTGGTCGAAGTGGTCCTGCCACATGTACAGCCGCCTCAGATCCGGGTGCCCGGCGAACGCGACCCCGAACATGTCGTAGGCCTCCCGCTCGTGCCAGTTGGCCGTGGGGTAGATCCCGGTAGCCGTACCTATAACCGGCTCCTCCCCCTCGATGGTCGACTTCAAAGTCACCCGCCCCCCGCGGAAGTCCATCAACTCGTAGGTGATCTCGAACGACCCGACCCTGTCAACGACCGTGATAAACGACAGGTGCAGTATCCCGAGCGCCTCCTTCGCGGTTGCGAGCACCGCGGGAACGTCCCCCGGCGCGACCACGATCCGAACAGAGCCGCCCACGATACCGGACTCATGCAACCCGTGCCGGTTCCCGAACCCGTCCAGGTAGCGCTTGAGCCGGTCCTCGAGGTTCCCCTCCGGCAACGTTACGGCCACCTAAGCCTTCTCCCCGTTCCCCGAGGCCTTCGCTTCGCCGTTGGCGGATTCGGCCTTCTCCGCCTCGGCCTTCGCGGTAGCCTCCTTCTCGGCGGCCTTGCGGGCCTTCTCCTCTTCCTTGAGCTTCTTCTGGACCTCGGGCGGGACCCAGCCGACGTCGGTCTGGGAGGCGGGGGGCATTCCCTCGCGCTCGAAGACGTAGGTCCGCTTCAGGGGCCTTATGTTCTCGAAGCGGGGGGCCTTGCCCTCGCTGATGCCGGCGTACTCGCGCTCAGGGAGGTACTCGTTGATGGAGCCGTCCTCGTTAACCAGAGCGGGACGCACCTTCTCAATGCCAACCTGCTGGTCTCGCTCTATTTTCTTCTGAAGCGTCATGATGCCGAAGATGAGGGCCTCCGGCCTGGGCGGACATCCTGGCACGTATACGTCAACCGGAATGACCCTGTCCGCGCCCATCAGGACAGAGTAGCCGTCGAGGAACGGGCCGCCGCTAATGGCGCAGGCGCCCATCGCTATCACCCATTTTGGTTCCGGCATCTGCTCGTAGAGGCGGGTCATGCGCTCGGCCATCTTGGTTGAGACGGTGCCGGAGACGATCATGACGTCGGCCTGCCGCGGCGAAGCTGTGAAGAACCCTGCGCCGAAGCGGTCGAGGTCGTTGTGGGCCATGCCCGTGCTCATCATCTCGATGGCGCAGCACGCCAGGCCGAACTGGAGCGGCCAGAGCGAATTCTTTCTCGCCCAGTTGAAGAGCTTGTCCGTGCTAGTGGTTACGATGTTCGGCTCGCTGAACTTCTGCATTACACCCATTTAAGGGCCCCCTTCTTCCAGGCGTAGGCGAGGCCCACGCTCAGGATAGAGACGAAGATAACCATCTCGACGAACCCGTAGAGCCCGAGGTCCCCATAGACCACGGCCCACGGATACAAAAACGCCGCCTCCACATCGAAGATGAGGAAGAGCAGCGCGAAGACGTAGTAGCGAACCGGGAAAGGCCGCCAGGGGTCCGTGACGGTTGCTTCACCCGTCTCGTACGTCTGGGCCTTCGTCTTGGAACTGCTGCTCGGGGAGATCAGGCGCGCCAACACCAGCACCGTCGCGATAAAACCAGCGATCAAGAGCATAAAGATCCCCACGTACAGGTAGAGCATCCCGTAGGAAGAGCCCTCCTGCAAAAGACCTAAAGTCAAACCGACCCTTTCTACCCGATAACTGCCCGAAATATACTCGTGTGGAGAAAAACTTTCAAGCGGTGACTAACGGTAGCAAGCGGAGATTAAT
>JBGTJJ010000020.1:0-89648 GCA_041745215.1 Rubrobacteraceae bacterium
ATGGCCTCGAGCGCCCCCCTGAGCGAGAGCAGGTCGTTCGGGGAGGCCGAGAGCCGGACTATCCGCGTCGCGATCCGCTCCACGTCCGGGATGCCGCCGAGGTGCTCCCGAACCTCCTCGCGCAGCATGTAGTCGGGCACGAGCGTGTCCACGGCTTCGAGGCGCTGTCTTACACGGCCTACTTCGAGTAACGGCCGCTCCAGCCAGCGCCTGAGCGCCCGCTGTCCCATCGGGGTCTTCGTGCGGTCTACCGTCTCTATGAGCTCGTCGAGGCCGAGGTTGCGCCGCGTCGTGGCGTCGAGGACCATCCCCGCGCCCGGGTCGTAGGGGCGGAAGGTGACGACCTGCTCGGGGGCGGCGCCGCCGCGGAGGGAACCCAAGTATTGGATCAGGGCGCCGGCGGCCCCCACGAGCGCCGGCCTCCCGTCCAACCCGAACCCCTTGAGCCCCGACACCCGAAAGTGCCTCCTGAGCGCCTGCTCCCCCGCCGACGGCTCGAACGTCCAGCGCGGCACGGAGCTTATGGTCGCCCTCACCTTCGGCAAATTCTCCGCCGCCGTCCGCTCCGGCACCACGAGCTCCCGCGGCGACCACCGCTCGAGCTCCGCCGCCAACTGCTCCTCCGGAACCTCGGTGCCGGTAAATTCCCCCGTGGACGCCTCCACGACCGCCACACCCGCCCTTCCATCCTTCACCACGAAAGCGGCCAGATAATTCGCCTGTCCCGCCGAGAGGACGTTGTCCTCGATAACCGTGCCGGGCGTGAGTATCTGCGTAACCTCGCGCGTGAACTGCTTGGGCTTCGTGGGGTGCTGGCGCTGCTCGGCGACGGCGACGGAGTGGCCCTTCCTGAGCAACGTAGCCAGATGCTCCTGAAGCGAGTGGTTCGGCACCCCGGCCAGGGGCACGCGCCCTCCCGCGTATCCGGCGGCCTCGCGGCTGGTCAGACGGATGGAGAGGGCCTGCGAGATCTTCTTCGCGTCCTCCTCGAAGGTCTCGAAGAAAGTCCCAACCTGGTAGAAGAGGATCGTCCCCGGCGGAAGCTGCGCCTTTAGCTCTGCGTATCGTCCCAGCATAAAGCTATTCTACGGCGCGAGGTTCGCCTCGTCAGCCCTTAAAAATCGTAGCGCGCAACCTCACCCCGCTCCGTACCATGATTTATAGTGTCTCCGTGGAAATACCGGTGGCCCGATAGTCTGAATAATTGGCATTGCGAGAGGACAAAATGCTCAAAGTTGGGGACTTCTCACAGCTCGGTCAGGTATCGGTGCGGACGCTGCACCACTACGACGAGCGGGGGCTTCTCAAGCCGGTGAAGATAGACCCGCTGAGCAACTACCGCTTCTACTCTCTGGACCAGTTGCCGCGTTTGAATCGCATCCTGGCGCTCAAAGACCTGGGGCTGTCGCTGGAGCAGATCTCGCTGCTGGTGGAAGACGAGTTATCGTCAGATCAACTGCGTGGTCTGTTGAAAGAGCGGCGGGCGGAGATCGAACAGCAACTCCGCAAGGACCGCACGCGCCTGGCGCGGATCGAAGCCCGTATGCGCCGGATCGAACACGAGGACGAACCTTCGCCCTACGAGGTGACGCTGAAGGAGGTGCGTCCCGAGGTAGTGGTCTCCTCCCGCAAGACCGTGCCGACGGTGGATCGGATGCCCGATTATCGCTGCGACATGTTCCAGTCGGCGCATGACTGGCTGGAGCGGAATCGTCTGAGGCCGTCCGGTCCCGAGCTCGCCCTCTACCACATGGCCGGGTATGCCGAAGAGAACATCGACATGGAGGCGGCCGTCCCGGTAAACAGCCCCGGCCTGGAACCTGACGACGGGCTCGCCGTGTACAAGCTCTCCGGGGTTCCCACTATGGCGACGACCATACACCAGGGCGCTTTTTGGGACGTATCCAGGGCCATTGTCGCTCTTTTCGCCTGGATCGGGGACAACGGTTACCAGTCGGCCGGTCCCGTCCGGGAGATCCACCTCTTCGGCCGCGAGAACGACGCCGTGAACGCCCCACCCAGCGCCCAATTCAATATCAACTCCGTCATTATGGAGATGCAGGTCCCGGTCGAAGCAACCCCGGTCTGAGGACTCTTCCAAGAATTTCAGATCTTTCTCCTTGACTCTCACGCTACGTGAGACTCTAAAGTCTTTTTCAGACGGTTGAGAAAGGTTCTGGAAAGGAGAAGACTGCCATGGAAGAAAAGGAGAGTGAACAGCGGGGTCTGGGCAGAGTGGTAGCCCTGTTGCTGGTGCTGGAGGTGATCCTCCAGACGGTGCCCGTTATAGTTCTGGGGGCGGCGATCGGCTGGCCAGCGAGCCTCGACGAGCCGGCCAGCGTGAACTTGCCGCTCATATTAGAGCAGCAGGGTGCCGTGATCCTGGGCTACGGGAGCTACCTGTTGTACTCGGTCCTGATCCTGCCGCTCGCGTTTCTGCTCTACTTCGTGCTGAAAGAGCGTGAGTCCTCCTCACCACTCCTGGCGGTCGCCGTCGGCTTTGGAGTGATCTCGGCCCTGGCCCGCTCGCTCGGGATCGTCCGCTGGCTCCTCCTGATGCCGGCGCTCGCCGGAGCCTACCTTGATCCCCAGACGGACGACGCCACCCGCCAGACTATCTCCGTCGTCTACGATGCCTTCAACGCTTACGCAGGCGGGGTCGGAGAGATCCTCGGCGTTGGACTCTTCGGCAGCGCATTCTTCGGGCTGGTCTCGGCGGCGATGATACGGTCCTCCCGTTTCCCGGCCTGGATCGGCTACACGGGCCTGGTAGTTGCGGCATTCCTCGCCGTGGGCGCGCTGGAGCTTTTCGGCGTTGACCCCGGACTGTTCATTACCGTGAGCGTCGCGGCGCTCCAGCTCTGGATGCTGGCCCTGGCGGTCGTGTTGTTTTTCCGGTCCCGGCGGAGCGCTGGGCGAGTTTCGTAAAGGAGCGCGAGCATGGCCTACGCAGACAAAGAGATAGAGAGCCCCTCCACCCGACTCGTCTTCAAGCAGACAGCATCGGAGACCGGCGGCGAGCTGCTCCAATTCGAGCAATTCGTGAGGAGAAACAACCCAGAGGTCCCGGAACACATCCACCCCCGCCAGGAAGAACGGTTCGTAGTTCTCTCGGGCAGGATGGGCGTCCGGGCCGCGGGCAAAGAGCAAGTGCTAGGGCCGGAGGAGGAAATCGTTGTACAGCCCGGAACGCCACACACGTTCTGGAACGCGGGCGACGAAGAACTTCACCACATCGTGGAACTGAGACCCGCCATGAACATGGAGACCTTCTTCGAGACGGTCTTCGGACTGCAGCGAGACGGCAAATTCCCCGCGGAAGGCGAGAAGCGTCCACCGAACCTGTTCCAGGGAGCCCTTATCGTGACGGAGTACGAAAACTATCTGGGCGGTATTCCGATGGCGATCCAGAAGGCGCTCTTTCGTCCCCTGGCGTTTGTAGGGAGACTACTCGGCTACCGGGCAAGCTATTCACGCTACAGTGACGACGGATAAGAGAAAGAGAGCGATGATGGGCTACAAAAAGGTGATTATCGAGAACTTCGGCGACGCCGGCGTAGTCAAGGTGGTCGAGGAAGAGCATCTGCCCGAGCCGGGAGTCGGCGAGGTCAGGATTCGGGTCGAAGCTTCGAGCGCGGTGTTTACGGACATGCTGATCCGTCGTCACGTGTACCCGGCGCTTCTCAGAGAGAAGCCGCCGATCCCCCTGGGTTACGACCTGATCGGGGTAGTGGACGAGTTGGGCGTGGGCGTAACCGTCCTTAGCGTCGGCCAGCGAGTCGCGGACCTTACCGTAACCGGAGGCAATGCGGAGTATGTCTGCCGGCCGGCCGGAGGCCTGGCGCCGGTGCCTGAGTCTCTGGACGCGGCAGAGGCGGAGAGTATCCCACTCTCGTACATGACCGCCTTTCAAATGCTCACCCGGATCGCGGGAGTCCGGCCAGGGCAGCGAGTCCTGGTACACGGCGCCACCGGGGCGGTTGGCACGGCGTTGCTCCAACTGGGACGGCTGCTCGACCTGAAGATGGTCGGCACCGCATCGTCCCGCAACCATGATTTGATCGAGGAGTACGGAGCCGAGGCGATAGACTACCGGGCCCCAGACTACGAACAGCAACTAAAGGCGGCCGCAGGCCAAGGCTTCGACGTCGTCTTCGAAGGCTCGGGCTCGGGGCTGTCTCGGAGCCTGGTAAAGCGGGGCGGTATCCTGGTTTCTTACGGTTTTACCGGGATGCTCCGGGATAAAGGGGGCTCAAGGTTGGGCCTCGCATTGGCCGCGATGGTCGGCTTCTCCAGCGTGTTCGTGTGGAATATCCTGCCCAACGAGAAGTCGTGGAAGTTCTACGACATCAATGGGACACGCAAGAAGCATCCTGACTGGTTTCGTGAAGATATGGGCCGACTCTTCGACCTGCTGGAGAAGGGTGAGATCCAACCCATCATCGCCAAACGCTTCTCTGTAGATGAGGCTTCCCGAGCCCACGCCATGCTAGACGAGGGGGGCGTAAGGGGCCGTCTCGTACTGGTAATGGAGTAACGTCAGAGAAACCCAAGATCGGACCGGCAATACAACCGGAATTCTGATACTGGGTACCTGGAGGCCAATTACGCCAGGGTCGCCCAAACGGCAAAGATTAGAGACGTAACGCAGTCGAGCATAGTGTCGAGCAAACGCTGAAACGAATTTCGAGGAGGACTAAATGCCAGCGCAACAGCAGCGATTCGGGCCGGGTGGGACGAGACCATTATGGGCGCGCTTCATCTACCTGCGAAGCGTGCAGCTCGTGGCGGCATTCTGGATAATATCCACGATCCTCGTACTCGTACTCGCCCGGGACGGCCTGCCCTTTGACCGTCCGCTGGTCGAGGGCGCCTCCCTGACCTTCGAGTTGATCAACAGTTGGGGAAACCTCCTGGTCGCCCTGATCCTCATGGGCATAGCTTACCTGGTCACCAGGGGGCGGAGTGTTCCCGACATGGCGGCCCGCGCACCCGCGCACCCGGTCGCGCTCGCTGAGACGCTCGGGTTGGTGGGCTACGGCGTGGCGGTCCAGGTCTTGGGCCTGTTTCTCGGAGTCGCGCTCACCGGACACGCTTTCAGCCTGCACATGCACGGCACGATCTACGGGACGGATCAACCTCTCTTACCAACCCAAGCCGCGCTCTGGGCAATGTACAACTTCACCTTCTACGCCATCGTGCCTTACCTGTTGTTCAGGAGCCGCGGTTATACGAGCGAACAACTCAACCTCAAATCGTCCAACAAGGTAAACGATGCGTTGCTCATCGTAGTGATACTGCTACTCGAATCGGCCATTGAACTCTTTCTCGTGAGCGGCGCAATATTAGAGTTGGACGCGAATCAACTGCTGGTCGGTATACCCGTGGCCTTCGTTTTGAACCTCTTCGGTACCGTGCTGCCGATCATGATCTTCATCTACTGTATCCTGTTGCCCCGATTCCTGAAACTTACCGGCTCCCTCGCCGCGACGATTGCGCTGGGTGGCGTCGCATACGCCTCGGTACACTTCTTCGAGTCTTGGGCAGTCTACGACACACCGGCCAACGCGGTGCTCTCCGTGATCTTCCTTTCCTTCCAATACTTTGGCCCCGGAATGGTCAAATCAGTCCTGACGCTGAGAACGGGCAACGCCTGGGTCCATGTCTTGAGCTACCATGCCATCGCCCCTCACGTCACCTTGGACACCACCACTATCGTCAATATATTCAGGCTCAGGTGAGCGTAACAGGCCGCTGCCCAGAATTATGCGCGCCAGCAAACAGAGTTGAAGGAGAAATAGCCCGCGCTCGTCATAGGCTAAAGCGGCAAGACTACCAAGGTTTACTTCACCCGTTTCCCCGATTCCTCCGAGCCCGGCGCATCCTTGCGCTGCTGACCGCGAGTCTTGTAGAGAGAGGCCAGGATCGAGGACACAACCACGATCAGGATGAACGGCAGGGAGACCCAGATCGGCACCTTCGCGTCGAAGAGGCCCGAGTAGATGAACTTCGCGCCGACGAAAATGAGGACTATCGAGAGGCCGATGCTCAGGTAGACGAAGCGGTCGATCATGCCAGCCAGCATGAAGTACAGGGGCCGCAATCCCAAAACGGCGAAAGCGTTGGCCGACCACACTATAAAAGCGCTGGAGGTTATGGCGAAGATGGCCGGTATCGAGTCAACGGCGAAGACCACGTCCGTCGTCCCTATAACGATGATAACCGCAAAGAGCGGTGTAGCCATCAGCTTTCCTCTGTGGCGGACGAAGAAGCTGTCGTCCTGGAAATCCCTCGTCATGGGTACAAACCTGCGTGTCAGACGCAGGATCGGGTTGCGCTCGGGGTGGACTTCGGTGTCGCGGTGGAGCGCCATGCGGACGCCGGTGTAGATCAGGAACGCCCCAAAAATGTAGACGATCCACTCGTAACGGTCGAGGAGTTCGGCTCCCACTGCGATAAATACGCCGCGCAGGACGAGCGCGCCGATTATGCCCCAGAAGAGGACCCGGTACTGGTATCGGGAAGGCACGGCGAAGTAGGTGAAGATCAGGGCGAACACGAATACGTTGTCTACCGAAAGACTCTTCTCCACCACGTAGCCGGTAAAGTACTCACCGCCCCGCGTAGGCCCGGCGACCAGAAAGACCACGACGCCGAAGAGTAACGCCACCCCGATCCAGAACGCGCTCATCACGGTTGCCTGTCGGAAGGAGATCTCCCGCGACTTGCGGGCGAGCACGAACAAGTCGAACACGAGCAAGACAACGACGAGAAATGTAAACCCGATCCAGGCCCACAGAGGGAATGCCGTCACGAGACCCTCCTATCAAGTACGAACGCCATAAGCCCATCTCCTCTCAAGACGGGCCGCGAAAGCCAAAAACGAGCCCACGCGGCCGGTTTTACCTGCCGATGGTCTCGCTCGTAACGCCGTGGCGCCGGTGACCGGCCGGGAGCTTCGCTCCGTACTGACGACCGATCCCCCCGCATCTCTAGCGGGCGGCTACTCCCCAATCGTGTTTAGTATACCCGCAAAAGTTTTCGTCGCAAATATTACCCTCACACTGAACATAGATTCTCTTTTCGTCATACTGTACGGGACAGAGAGGAGCCACCGTGGAAGACGTAGATCCTAGAGTGTCGAAGATTATCCTCTTCGCGGGCACCCTCTCCGCGATCCTGAACCTGGCGGATTCGATCCGTACTCGTGGTCCGCTGCGCGCCGCCACACTCTTCGCGCTCTCGACCGGGCTGCCGGCATTCGGCGAGGCGCTGATCACCGGGCCTTTCGGCCTCCTGCGACACCGCACGAAACCACGAGTTGGGGGCATTCCTATCGCCATACTCCTGCTCTGGTACAACGTTATTTGCGGCGCCCACGCAGCGGCGGAGCGCGTCCTGGCTCGTTCACCGTTAAGTGGGGTACAACGCCGCGAAGCCTTGCCGCTGGGAACGGCCCTGGCCGCCACGAGCCTGGATCTGATCTTGGACCCCTTTGGCCTCGACGCCGGCCTGTGGGAGTGGAAAATCGACGGCGCATACGCCCCTGAAATCCTGGGGTCTAATGGGCGTAGCGGCGTGCCGGTCTTAAATTATCTCGGCTGGCTGGTCGTGGTAATGGGTGTCGTGCTGGGGTACGTGAGGCTTTTTCCGGAAGATAGGCTCGCTGGCCGTTTGCCGATTGTTCTTCTGTTGCCGAACTATCTGGCGTCGGTTCTTTGGGCGTTAAAGAAACGGAAGCCCGCATACGCGCTCTATTCGGCTCCGTTCGGGCTGGCCTTGTATTTGGGCTTGAAGGAGAGGCGTTGAGGCGCCTCTAAAGCTCCTCGGTAGAGGGATGTTTCTTGTCACGGGCACGACCGGGGGCCGGGATGCCGGAAGGTTTCGGGAAGGGGATCTCGCTGACCATCAGCGCGCTAAAAACCAGGGTGGCCGCTAGTACGAAAAGCCAGGTCGTATTCAGCGCCGCGAGTCCGGCGAGCATTACTCCGGCGGGTGGTATCGGGAGGCCGACGAAACGATCCGAACCCTTGACCAGCGGGAAGCGTGCCAGGCGCAACGCGCCGCACACGACGTAGAGCGCACACGCCGCGACTCCCGTTACCGGCAGGACGTGGAGCGAGGCTACGTAGATGGCGACTGCCGGGGCGACGCCGAAAGAGACCAGGTCCGCCAGGGAATCCAGGTTGCCTCCGAACGCTCCGTCAGACGCGCTATTGCGGGCCACGGCTCCGTCGAGGAGGTCCAGCCCGGCGGCGGCAAGAACGAGGGCGGCGGCCTGGACGAAGCTCCCCTGAATGGCGAGCAGCACGGCCAGAAAACCCGCCGTCAAGTTGCCGCAAGTAATTAGGGTAGGTAGCGGAGGGACTTTCACGTTAATGGGCTTCGCCTCGACGGGCTTCGCGGTAGCGGGCGATGGGCGTCTGGCCGGCCCGGACTTTGTCTCCGGGAGCTACGAGGAACTCCACATTGCCGGGAGGAAACAAGACATCCGTCCGGGAACCGAAGTGGATCAAGCCTATCCTCTCGCCGGTTTCGACCCTCTGACCTTCTTCGATCCAGGGGGAGATGCGGCGGGCGATCATACCCGCCCGCTGTACCACCACGAACGGTCCCTGCGTCCCATCCAGCAATGTCCGGTTGCTGTAGTTGTCTTCCACTCCACCAAAGAGCGCCGGCGAAAACCCGCCTTCGCTCTCTTCCATCTTCTTCACCCCGCCCCCGAATGGGCTCCGATTGACGTGGACGTTGTGCAGGTTCAGAAAGACGCTCACCCTTTCGGCCCTTCCACCGGGCAGCCAGGGCTCATCCACCTCGTCGACGGCGGTCACCAGCCCATCGGCGGCGGCGTAGGCCACGCCGGATTCCGGCTCCAGGGGCCGCTCCGGGTCCCGGAAAAACAAAGTTCCGAGGACCGCCGATCCAAGAGAGAACCATCCGGCCCTACGGAGCAAGGGGCGACCGGTGAGGAGCCCGAGAAGCAGCGCCGCCACGCCAAAGATCACGGGCGGCAGCACGTATTGTCGGGCGACCGCCCAACTCCTACGGGTCATCATTTCGGGCTTTCGGCGAGATTTCGGCAGGCGTAGAGAAAAGCCGGCGGCACGTTGAGAGGCGATATACGACGTTGTATTCGGGAGAACCGGCTTTGCAGAAGCGGCAAGACCCTGGGCGAGTACTGGAGAACCAGCATTACGCCCTCGGGGGTCAGGATACGGCGCGAGACGTCCATGATGCCCTCCCGGAGCGGGGCCGGGAAGGTGGTGAAGGGCAGGCTAGAGACCACTACGTCCGCCTTCTCACCCTCCAGGTACGCTTCGGCGTTCTCGGCCGAGTCGTTTATCACGCGCAGGCGCGGGTCATGCAGGCTGCGTGAGGCCGCCGAGGCGAGCTTCGAGTCTATCTCGAAAGCTAGAAAGGTAGCGTCCGGGCCCAGCCTTCCGAGTATTTGCCGCGTGTAGACGCCCGTTCCTATACCAAATTCGACGACGGTCTTTGCCGCCGGAAGGTCGCCCATATCCAGAAGGTCCCGCACGGCCCGATTCGAGGTCGGCCACACGGCTCCGACCTGCCGGGGTTGCTCCAACATGGAGCGCATGAACAAGACCCGGCTCTTTAGGCTCTCTTTTAAACCAGTCCTACTAACGTCCGGCACGTAGCTCTCCTCCTGGTGCAATTCGGATCAATCTCGCACAAACGGTATCACAGTAGCGGGCGTATAACCTTTCGCTGACCACCGGGCTCTTTACAACTAGAATCCCCTTTAATGCGGAAGAGACATCAATTAGGTGAACATGCGCTGGTGATCGGGGCCGGCGTATCCGGCTTGCTCTCGGCGCGGGTACTCGCGGATCACTACGAGACGGTGACGGTCCTGGACCGGGACCGACTCCCCGAAGGGCCAGATCCCCGGAAGGGCGTGCCCCAGGGACGACACCTGCACAGCCTCGCCGTGCGCGGTTCGGAGCTTCTTGAGGGATTCTTCCCTGGCCTGGACCGGGAGCTGGCCGATGCGGGATGTCCGGCCGTGGACCAGGCGGGAGATACCGTGACCGACGTGCCCGCCGGGCGTCTTCCCCGCTTCGAGTCCGGCGTCGTGATGCGGGCCGTGAGCCGAGATCTACTGGAGTGGCGCATCCGGCGTCGACTCTCCGGTGATCCGAGGATCCGCTTTATCCAACACCGCGAGACGACCGGGCTTTTGTACGATAAGTCCTCGGCCCGTGTGACGGGTATCTCGTCCCGCGTCCGGGGTGGCGGAGGCAAAGAAGACTTCGCAGCAGACCTCGTGGTGGACGCCTCCGGCCAGGCCTCCAGGACGCCCCGGTGGCTCGCGGATCTAGGCCTTGAGGTTCCCCGCGAGACGGTTGTGGACGCGGGCCTCGGTTACGCCACGCGATGGTATCGGGTACCTGAGCGCTTCGACGAAGATTGGAAGAGCCTGGCGGTGCTGCCGAAGTGGCCCGAAGAGCCTCGCGGGGGATCTCTGCGGCGGGTAGAGGGAGATCGGTGGACGGCGGTCTTGATCGGGATCGGCGAAAAACACCAGCCACCGAACGATGACGCTGCATTCCTGGACTTCGCCCATAGCCTGCCGAGCCCCATCATCGCCGAAGCCATAAAGAACGCCGAGCCGATATCACCGGCGTACGGCTACCGGCGCACCGCAAACCGCCGCCGCCACTACGACAGTCTCGTCACCATGCCCAGAAACCTGCTAGTCACCGGCGACGCCGCCTGCGTGATGAACCCTTCTTACGGCCAGGGAATGACCCTCGCGGCGCTCTCCGCGAAGGCCCTGGAAGAAAGCCTCCGCAGAGTCTCCAGCAAAAAGCGCGGCCCGGCCGGACTCGGCAAGGACTTTCACCGGCGGCAGGCGAAGGCCTTCGCCCCGAGCTGGACTACGACGGCGAGCAGCGACGCCCAGTGGTCGGCGGGGAGTCCGGAGGAGCTGGGGCCGGTCAGGAGAGTCTTTCATCGCGTCTCCGAGGAGGTCTTCCGGATGGCCGTTAGCGACCCGGAGGTAGCCCGGACCTTGCTGGAGGTAAAGAACCTGATCAAACCACCCCGGTCGCTGCTGCGTCCGGGAATCCTGTTCCCGGCGATCCGGCACTGTTTCGCTGGTCGAGGCAAGAAAGGAAAGGACACCGCATGAAAGACACTGGAAGACCGGAGCGCCTGGAGAGCGTGTACGACGCCCGGAGCAGCGAGGAGCTCGCGGAGATCTACGACGAGTGGGCCGAGGACTACGAGCGCGACGTGCTGGCCTACGGTTACACCACCCCGGCCATCGTGGCGGCTCTCGTCGGACGCCACGTGCCGGCCGGAGAGGGAAGCATTCTCGACGCCGGGGTAGGGACCGGGATGATGGGCGGGATACTAGCCCCTATCGGCTACGACCTGACCGGCATAGACCTCTCATCGAAGATGCTCGACCTGGCCCGCGGGAAAGGCGTCTACCGGAGCCTGCACCGGATGGAGCTCGGCAAGCCCCTCGACTTCCCGGACGACACGTTCTCCGCCACCATCTCCGCCGGTGTCTTCACCGCCGGCCACGCCCCTCCGAACTCCTTCGACGAGTTGGTCCGGATAACGAAACCCGGAGGGTGTGTGATCTTCAGCGTCCGCGACGACGTGTACCGGGAAGGCGGCTTCGAGGAGAAGCTGGAGGCTCTTGCGGCGAGCGGCGGATGGACCCTGGTGGAAGAGAGTCGGCCCTACGTTCAGCTACCGCTGGCGGACCCGGACCTAAAAGCCCGGGTCTTCGTGTGCCGGATACGCTGAGGGCAGATACAGCCCTGGAGGTCGCAGGCCGCTACTCCAGCGCCTCGTAGGATCAGGCGCCAGAGAACCAGGATGCAGCAGAACACCGCAGACGCTAGTATGTCCCCTGGTTACCGGCAAGCTAGATGAAGGGGATAGGAGCACGGTCATGGACAACCAGCAGATGCAACAGATAAACGAGGCGGCCCGGGTGTTCGCCGAGGCGGTTCAGGAGTCTCTCAGGATCACCTCAGAGAGGTCCGAAGAGGCCCAGGAACGGGTCAATCGCCTGACCAGGAGTTTCTTCGAGTCCGTGACGGGCGAGTTGCGGACAGAAGCCGAGCGAAACCGGACCGCCTCGCAACAGTTGATGGAACAGTCCAAGAAACAGCAAGCGGCATTCAGGCAGATGTCCGAAGAGTCAATGGGCCTCTACCGAGACTTTCTGGGTTCCATCTCCTCCTACTACCAGGCAAACATGGAGCAGGCGCGGAGCAACGTCCAGTCAGGCGCACGGACCGCAACCCAGGCCACCGAGAGGACCGCCACCTCGGTACAAGCAGCCGCCGAAGGACATCCCGGTGTGCCGATAGAAGGCTACGACGAGTTGAACGTCAAAGACGCCGCTGGCAGGCTAGACGGGCTCTCGGCTGCGGAGCTTCAGCGGGTGAGAGAGTACGAGACCCAGAACAAAAATCGTCAGACTCTATTGGACCAGATCGACCAGAAGCTGGCACAGCCCTCGTAGAAAAAGCCTCTCACCGCCAAAGGTTCGGAGCCGGAGTCTCGTCAAAAAGACTCCGGCTCTTTTGTTCGTGCAGGATCTCTGTCTCACGGGCAGGAAGCGAGGAGTGCTCCCCACCGACCTCGTAGCATCCGTAGAAACCGCTACAAAAACCAGCGTACACTACCGGACAGCAACAAGAACAAGGAAGGAGCCCCGTGACAGAAATACCGGAGCAAGGACAGCAGCTTCCCGACGTAGACTTCATAACCGAGGATGAAGAGCGCATCTCCGCTGACGACCTCACCGGCCAGAAAACCGTCCTCTACTTCTACCCCAAAGACGATACCCCCGGCTGCACCAAAGAAGCCTGCTCCTTCCGCGACCGGATAGCCGACTACGAGCAAGCCGGCATCAAAGTCTACGGCATCTCTCTGGACTCCCCAGAATCCCACCGCCAGTTCCGCGAAAAGCACAGCCTCAACTTCCCGCTCCTCACCGACGAGGATGGACAAGCAGCAGAAGCTCTCGGAATCCTGGGCGACCGGGGCGTCGCAAACCGCGCAACGTTCCTGCTCGACTCCTCGGGTACGATCTCGAAGGTCTATCCTGAAGTCTCACCGGAGACTCACGCAGACGATATCCTGGAGGATGCGGCTTCGCTTTAGCCAAGACTATGCAACAGCATCTACCGAACACCTCTGTACACGTCACGGCTTGAGGTAAACCGTCACGACCCCGAGAATCGAGGGAACCTTTCCGTTCCCGGCGTTGTAATAGAGATAGAAAGGTCCACACAGAGGAGGAATGTCCGCCATCCTGGAAGACGCCAGGCTCGCCGAGAAAGCAAAGTCGGGAGATGTTGCCGCTTACGAGAACCTAGTGCGCGGACATCAGGAGGTCGCGTTCCGCACGGCGTGCCTCATAACGGGCGACGCCTCAGAGGCGGAGGACGCGGCACAGGAGGCGTTCGTGAAAGCATACCGGGCCCTAAACAAGTTCCGGTCCGGAGCCCCGTTCAGGCCGTGGCTGCTCTCTATCGTCGCCAACGAGGCCCGCAACCGGCGCAAGGCGGCCGGACGACGCGCCGGGCTCGTGCTCCGGGTGTCGGATGAGCCGGTGAACAACACGCTCTCCTCACCGGAGGCGACGGTCGTCGCGGTGGAGCGTCGTTCCGAGTTGCTGCGGACCGTAAACACCTTGCAGGAAGCGGACCGGGTGGTGATCTCCTGCCGCTACTTCCTGGAACTCTCCGAGGACGAAACGGCCGCCGCCCTGAACTGCGCGCGGGGGACGGTCAAGTCCCGGCTCTCGCGGGCGCTGGAGAAACTACGCAATTTGATGAAAGAGGAGAACCATGCCGGATAGGGAACATAGAACCGGGGAGGACCTGGAACAGGAACTCAGAGAACTCGGGTCACGCCTCGAACACCCTCCCACGCCGGACCTCGCTTCGTCGGCGCGCAGCCGGATAGAAGCAGAGAACCTTCATCCGACCCGCCGCTTATGGCAAAGTCTGCCCAGCATCTCGCCCCAGTGGGCGGCAGCGGCGGCGGTGATACTAGTGGTCCTCGCCGTCCCGGTATTCTCATCCGCCGCCCGCGACACGCTCTCCGGCCTGTTCACGACTGGAGGAGCGAGCGTGGGAGCGGGAGGAGGAGGGGCAGGAGCCGGAGGAGCGGCGCAATCCAGCGGTGGAAATGAATCATCGGACCAGGGCGTGGCGGAATCTTCCAGCGGGGCGCCTTCTTCCGGCCTGCCGGAGTCGGCCGGTGGCGATGTGCCCGAATCGGCCGGGGGAGCCGCGGGCAACGAGCCTCTCGCCCCCTCCGGCGGAAGCTCCCTTCCGCCGGCAGACCGGGACTTCGACCGCAGGATCATCAAGACCGCCGACCTCGGCATCCGCTCGGAGGACGTCCGGGACAGCGCCGAGAGGGCGCAGCGGATCGCCGTCGACTTCGGCGGCAGCGTCCAGAGCTCACGGATAGAGCGCGGCGGCGGACCCGTCACGGCGGAACTCGTGCTCCAGGTCCCCTCTCCCGAGTTCGAGAACGCGCTCGAAGACTTACGCGGGCTGGGCGAAAAAGTTACCACCGACTCCGTGAGCGGCGAAGACGTGACCGAGGAGTTCGTGGATTTGGAGTCCCAAGAACGGAACCTCCTGGCGGCGGAGCAGAGCCTACTCGAACTCTATAATGAAGCCGAGAGTGTGAACGACTCATTGTCTATACAGCGCGAGCTTACGAACGTGCGCGACCAGATCGAACGGGTCCAGGGCCGCATAAAGTACCTGGAACAGCGCACCGACTTCTCCCGAATAGAGCTCACCATCCAGCCGACGCGGGACGAAGCGCCCCCGGAGACCGGCTGGTCCCCCCTCCAGGTCGCGGGCAAATCGTGGGACGCCTCACTGGGCATCCTGCAAGGTCTGGCGAACACGGCCATCTCCGTAGCCGTCTTCAGTTGGTGGCTCGTACCGCTACCCGTCGCCGGTTTCGTGTGGTGGCGCCGGCGGCGTCAGGCTCCAAGCACCCCGGACTCCTCGTGAGTCCAGCCCCGTATAGAATCAAGAACAACACGGGGAGTAAGGAGATCGGATGTACAGGACCATCGCGGCGGCGACGGTAGCTGCACTTTTCTTACTCGTCGGGTGCGGCACAGGTGGAGGAGCCAAGCAGTCGGATGGGGGCAGCGAAAGCGAAAGCTCAACGCGCATGGGAACGAGCCCGACAAGCACAAGTCCACCGACTACTTCAACCAACCGAACCACATCCACCACACCGGAACCCAACCTGCCGGACCGTCCCCCGGACAGCACCCTCGCCTTCAGAAGCCGCGTAGTGACCGGCGCGCTCGGTTCGTACTGCTGGGGCTCCGTCTGCGCCGATGTGGCGGGCATCCCCGTCCCACCAAAGAGAGACACGCTCAACGTCCCCTCCGGCGCGACACTCTTGTTCGACTCCGGCGGGTCAGGTTCGTACAGGGTGGATGCTGCCGCCTATCCCCTCGAACCGGAGGTCGAAACGCAACCCGGCCCCGACGGCATCCAGTTCATTATGCCTCGTGGCGGACAACAGATGCCGATGCCGGAGGCTAAAGACCTGAAAGCGGTCCACACAGACGGGAGGACGCAGATAACCGCCGACCTGCCCACCGGGGAGTACACTCTTTCGGTATTCGTAGACCCCGGTCGCGGAGACGCCTCGTACTTCTACCGCCTCCGCGTAGAGTCCGGTCCCGGCGAAAGCTCCGCGGAAGAAATCCTGTTCGCCCGTCAACCGCCAGAAGACAACGGACTCTACCCTTCCGCAGCGACCGCCGGGAAGCTAGTCGCGGAAGACAAATGCCTCCTGATGAAACACCTGGACGGCATCGGCAGTCACCTCCCCGTCTGGCCGCACGACTACTCGTTAAGCACGGAGAACGGCGATATCCGGCTCCTCGACGGCGAAGGCCGGATTGCGGCACGCCTCGGTGACGTGGTACGAGTCGGTGGCGGTGAGATCCGCCAGTCCCAAGCCGGACCCAAACCCGAACAGGCGCGCCGGAACTACCAGCAGCAACGCCGGGAACTGAACGTACCGCCCTCCTGTCCGGGACCACTCTGGCTGGTAGCGCCCGTGGATAGGTTGGAAGTCATCCAGCAGAGATAAGCACTCTATGCATCAGACAGCGTACTGAGATTTGCGCCTTAAACCTACCCTAAAGCAGCCTCGGCCTCAATCTCCGCGTTCAGGCTCGCTGCTACGGAGCAGTATTTCTCGTGGGAGAGGTTTACGGCTTTCTCAAGGCTTTGCTGGGTTATGCCTTCGCCGCTGACGATGTGGCGGACTTTTATGTGAGTGTAGCGGCGAGGGTGCTCTTCAGCGCGGGTTCCTTCGAGCTCTATACGGTAGCTCTGGACGGGGGTGCGGCGTTTGCCCAGGATCTCGACCACGTCGAAGGCGGTGCAGGTTCCCAAGGAGGCGAGCAGGGCTTCCATCGGGCGAACGCCGATGGCGGGGCTGTCGGCGTCTATGAGGATCTGGTCGCCGGACTCGTTATAGCCCACGTAGCGCTGGCCGCCGAGGTGATCTATGTTCATGATCGTATCTGCCATGCGCTTACTCTACACCGTACTGCGACGGCCCACGAGATACAGCAGCAGGCCGACCACGAGGGCGCCGATGGCGACGAGGATGTTGACGAGTGGCTGCTGGGTGAAGAGGGCGGCGCACAGAAGGGCGGCGACAAGGGGAATGGTTACGCCGAGCGGGAGGCGGAAGGGGCGTTCGGCGAGTGGGTCTCTACGGCGCAGGATCACCACAGATACACAGACCATCAGGTACTGGTAGAGGCGGGCGGCGACGTTTAGCAGGAGGAGTTGGGTGAAGGTTCCGGTTATCGCCAGGATCACGACGATAGCGCCGGTGATCCAGATGGCGACCGTCGGCGTGCGGAAGCGCGGGCTTACGCGCCCCAGGAAGGCGGGCAGCATCCCCTCGTTTGAGAGGGCGTAGAGGTTGCGCGGGGCGGTCAGGGCGACGCCGCTCTTGGTACCGAAGATGGAGATGATGGCCCCAATAGTCATCAGCACGAGGCCGCCGGCGAACATCGCTCCGCCCGCAGCGGCGAGCGGCGTGTCGGAGCCTGCGAGGTTTGGTTCTATACGGAGGGCTGCGTATTGGATCAGCATGTAGAAGACCGTAACGCTAACGAGCGTGCCGAGCACGGCGACGGATATGGTGCGGCGCGGGTTACGCATCTCACCCGCCGGGATCGTCGCGCCCTCGAAACCGCCGTAGGCGAAGATCACGATCAGGACCGCCGCGAAGAAGTCTCCCCCACCCGGCACCTGCTCCAGAAACCCGTTGCCCGAAGCTCCCGCGAACGTGAGCCCCGCTACCACCAGCAGCGCCAGCGGGATGAGCTTCGCTACCGTAAAGAACTGGATGATGCGCGACCCGAGCCGCACGCCCAGGGTGTTTAGCAGGCACAGCAACGCGACGAGTCCGATGATGATCGGGGTCTTGTAAGTCTCCGCCGGCGTCCATAACGATCCCAGGTAGCCGACGAGTCCGTTGGAGAGGACCGCCCAGCCGACGAGGTACGTCACCCACACCATCCAGCCGACGGAGAATCCCGCCGTCTTGCCCATCGCCTCCCGGACGTAGACCAGCGGGCCGCCGGTACGATCGTACATCGCGCTGATCTCCGCGTACGACAACCCGATGAGGATAACCAGCAACCCCGCCGCCAGATAAGCCCACACCGCAGCGGCCCCGGCCTGCTGGGCCACCTGTCCCGGCAGCAAGAAGATCCCGCCGCCGACCACGCCGTTGATCCCGATAAACAGGACCTCCGGCGTCCGCATCACCCTCTGTAACTGCTCTACAACCATAAGTCCCCGTATCTACACCTAAAAGTCCGGTCTTTCAATTAAACGGACGGTTTTTCGCAAAAATATCGGGGAGCGGGGCGTCAATGACAGCCTCGCTCCCCTAGGGAGAAGTTCGTTAGTCTTCTACCGGAAAGCGCCTTCTCCGGCGGGTGAGATCGGCTGTAGTCCGCCTTCGATCATCTCCCGGTGCGGTTCCAAAAACGGCGGCAACGAGAGCCGCTCACCCAGGTGCTCCGCGTCTTCGTCGGTGGCGAAGCCGGGGCCGTCGGTGGCGATCTCGAACAACACACCGCCGGGCTCGCGGAAGTAGACCGAGCGAAAATAGAACCTGTCTATAACCGGCGTCGCCCCGATCCCCATACGCCGCAGGTTCTTCTGCCACTCCTCGTGCTCTTCGTCGTTCGGCGCGCGGAACGCTACGTGATGCACGCCCCCGATGCCTACCTGACGGTGTGGCGGCAGGTCCGGGCGCTCTTCCAGATGAACCTCGGTCCCCGGACCGCCCGGCCCGACCTCGAAAACGGCCACCCGCGCCCCGTCTCTCTCGTACTCGTCCGCCGCCCGGAAACCGAGCGCTTTGGTCAATACCTGGGACGTAGGCCCGATGTCTCTCACGGTGAGCGTCGAAGCGTGCAGGCCCAGGATACCTTTCTCCGGCGGCACGAGGCTCTCCGGGTACGGCGTACCGGGCTTCATGCCCGACTCTCCGCCGTTGGCCAGCTCCAGGTTTTGTCCTTCCGGGTCGCTAAACGGTAGAACGGCCCGGCCGTTCCTGTCCTCGATGCCTCCGTGCTTCACGCCGAGGTCGTCGAATCGTCCCGCCCACCAGTCGAGCGCCGCGCGGTCCGGTACGCGGAATGCGGTAGCGGAGATCTTACCGGAACCCTCCGGGTCCGGGCCGGCCCAGGACCAATCGAAGAAGGTCATCTCGGTGCCGGGGTTTCCGACCTCATCCCCGTAGAAGAGGTGATACGCCGAGACGTCGTCCTGGTTGACGGTTTTCTTTACTAACCGCATCCCGAGCACGCCAGTGTAGAAATCTACGTTCTCCGAAGCGTGGCCGGTTACGGCCGTTACGTGATGCAATCCACCTAGTTCCATAACTTTTCCTCTAACCTCCTATATTCCTATACTAGAAAAACGACGACTATAGCCAACGCCAACAAGACCAGTGGCGGCGCCATGCGCGAGCCGGGGTCTTTCATCCGGACGTGCGTGGAGATGGCGCCGATCATCACGGCGGATATCAGCAAACCACCCAACAACGCCAGCAACGGGACGAAGATGCCCGTAAGGACTCCCAGCGCAGCAACTACCTCGAGCACCCCCGTAAGGTACATGAACCACCGCGGGTACTTGGATCGGTCGAAGTCCTGCTTCATCTGGTCCGCCCCGGCCAGCTTGGAGCCACCGGCCCCGAGAAACGCCAGCCCCAGTACGATCTGCAATATTACGGTTAAAGTCTCCACGTCATCTCCTCGCTAAAGTCTCTTCTCCACGTCATCCTCGAAACTGCAACCCCGGATCAAATAAACCTCCTTGTGTTTAACACTAAACTTATCATCCACAAAGAACTTTCCCAGTCTCTACAAAGACCGGTCCAGCTTGCCGAGCAGCCGCATGAGATCTCCCTGCTCTTTGGTCGAGAGGGCGGAGAACTGCGCGGCCACCAGAGTTTCGTGAGTCGGAACTACCTCGCCGAACAGCCGTCGTCCTCCTTCGGTTAGAAAAAGGCGATTCGCCCTTCCGTCCGGGCGGCGCGACAGCAGGCCGCGACGCTCCAATCGGTCGAGCATCTGACAGACGTTGCCCTTCGTGACCAGCAACGATTCAGCCAACTCCTGCTGCGTGATCCCTTCCGACGCCCCCACGTGGGCCAACGTGTCAAACTGGGCCAGGTTCAGATCCCAGCGCTTCAAGTCCTCCGTCAAAACGCGCCCGATTTTCTGCCCTACCCGTAGCAACCGCATCCAGGCCAGGACCGCGGGACTCCGCATGCCACCCGTCTCCTTCATACCTCTGTCTGTATCAGCCAACATGAGAATAGTTTAGCCCTAAACATTGATTGTGTCAAAGGTGGGATCTTGCCTGTATATAGAAGCGTGCGTATAATTGCTACTTGAGTTACTTAAATTATTATGAGGAGGTAAGGTTTTGGCTGCTCTTTACTGCGAGTGTCGTCATGGGATCTGGTCGGATCTCTGGTGGACGGAGCAGGGTCCGGTTCTTATCTTCATGGACAATCGGACCGCGAGTGAGTCTTACGGTAAGCAGGTAGTTAACTGCCCCGGTTGTGGCAAGAAGTTGAAGTTGGAAGCGCTACGGTCCGAGAATTACCCGGTGCGGGGTTAGTCTACGAGATCCTAATCCTCCGATTCAGCGGCGTCTTCCACGTCCTTGACCAGGATGCGCCCTTCGGCGCCCGTGCCCTCGACTTCGGATAGGTCCACGTCGAGCTCTCCGGCCCTGCGTTCGGCGGCCTCCGTAGCCTCCGGTTCTTCTTCCTCCGGCTCTTCAGCGGCTTCCGGCTGTGATTCGAGGGCCGCTTTTATGTTACGGATCTCCTGCTTCTGCTCTTCCAACGCCTCCATCAGCTCTTCGTTCCGCTCCTGAAGCTCCTCTACGGCTTTCGTGAGTTTCTTGACCTTTTTCTTCGTCTTCTTCGCCACTTCGGTTCAGCCTTTCGTCGGGACCGGGGACAACAGTCTATCGCGTGGCCCGCCTCTCTACCCGCCACGTTCTTCGGGGCTATAGCTCACTCCGGGTCGGAGCCCAGCAAACTGGTGAGGCGCAGGTGGACTCCCTCGTCCTCGTCGGTGACGTAGAAGAAGTTGCCGTCTTCGGTGATGGCGATGCCCTCTACCCGCGGCAGGCTAGGGAACTCGCGGATGAACTCGGCCTCCAAGAGCCCGGAGCTTCCGGCCTCCGGCAGCTTGCAGCGGAAGTGGGTCGCCATTGTGTCTCGTCCGGGCGGATAGTCCTTTATAAGGACGCTGCCTCCCTTCTTGCTGTCTATGTTGCCGGTCACCAGGTGCAGCTCGTCGCCGACGAGGGCCAGGTCGCGCACCCCCGCCATCTTTCCGTTGCGGCCCACGGCATCAACGGTCCAGAAGCCCCGGACGGAGGGCATCCCAGGGTCCGGCTCGAAGAGTCGTTCGACGCCTTCGAGTTCGACCAGCACCGGGTGTCCTTCGATAGAGGTGGGGAAGCGGAGGCCGAGCAGGAGCCCTCCATCCGGCCGGAAGGCCGCGCCCTCGAAGTTGAGCGGATAGTCGCCCTCGCGCACGAGGCCGGACCAGCTCTTGTCCTTCTCTTCGCCGCGCTCGATGGTGCCCTCGATCAGGGCTTTGCAGGACTCGGGACCCAGCGCCATCAGGTCCGGGCCGTCTGCCCTGAGGGCGTCGTTGATGAGGCGGTGGAGCACAAAGCTCTCCCGGTAGATCTCCATCCCGACCGCCGGGTCTTCGAAGGCGTGCTTTACCTCGTCCTCCCGAAAACGGGCGACGAATCCTCTTTTCGGCTGCAGCGGGCCGTCTTTGCTGCCAAAGTGCGACCCGAAAATGTACACCCAGCCGTCATGACGGGTTATCGCTTCGGAGTCCTCAGTCTTGTCCACGTCACCCTTTGGCTCAGCGTGGAAGCGATCTATCTCCCAGCCCTCGTTGATCCCGGCTCCCCGCCGGTGGCCGATGGCGGCGACGCAGTCCTCCACCCGGCCCTCATCCAGTACGGCCCAGAATCCATACTCCCAATCGTGAGATTCGAGAAGCGATTCGTTCTCTATCGTGAGTAGCCCCGAAGCCTCGTTCGGGTGCAGGTTAAGATCCAACTGTTGAAGCTGTTGCTCTCCGCCGCCCGGCCCGTTCATGCGCCATCCCCTCTGTACTCAGTAGGTAACAACCATCAGGGTATACCCATCCGGAGACCGGCGAGAAACCAGCGCCTACCCGCTAACGGGAGCCGGACGAAGACGACACGGAAGAATTTGAAGAGCTGATCACCTTCGTCTTCTGGACCGAAGAAGCGTCCGTGCCGGACGAAGTCGTGTAAGAGAGGCTGCTCCCGGAGAAGGAGAAGCTCACGTTGTCGGCGGTGGCTTTGATCTTCTGCTTCCTGGCTCCCTCGATGCCCACGGAGAACTTCAACTGTCCCGTGCCGGTCTCGTTGCGAATCTCACACGCTATTTTCCGGCCTTCCAGATCGTAGACGAACCGCTCTGGAACCTGCCCCGCGACCTCTCGCTTCTCTCCACCGATGTCGCAGCTACCGGAGAATTGAGTCCCAGGCTCGCCGCCGATCTTCAACTTCACCCTATCCTTGCCGGGAGGGGCATCAGCGCCGTCTTTCTCCCCTTCATCTTCTCCGTCTCCCGCCACGACCTCACCGGCGCGGGCCTTGCCATCTCCAGCTACAGCGTCGCCGGCACGGGCTTCGCCGTCTCCCGCGTTGGCTTCCGCTTCTCCGGACTTCACCATCGCTTTTCCGTCACCGGCACGGACCACGGCTCCCCGTTCTTCCGAAGAAGTGGCCCCGCCATCCGCAGCGTCTGTGGTCGCCGGCCCGTCCTTCCCGGTCTCATCCACGGCGGCGGCCTTCTCCACATCCGCCCGTTGGCACCCGGCAACGGCCACCAAGAACAATAGTAGAACGAAGATCAGGGCGGGCCGCGCATTGGTCTCGCGCTTCATAGTCACCTCCGGCATTGTTACTTATCTTACAGTCTTACACAGATCGCGGGATGCTTTGTGAACCTTGATTAAAGCCGGATAAAGTGATGTTCAGCCAGCGTAACAACCCGGCGTCGCCAACGAGGTCAACGGAGTTGGGGCAAAACGGTTCGGGCAATCTCCTCAAGGCTCTCCATGTCGTCTGTTTCCATGTACTGCAACATTATGCGCCGGACCCCGGCGTTGGCGAGCGCGCCGAGCCGGGAGACGATGTCGTCCGTGGACCCGGTGATCATGCCCACGGAATCCGCATCCTCCCGAGATTTCCCGCCGAGCTTGCACTCTACCTCCGCCTCGCTGCGCCCGAAGACGACGCGGGTCATCAAAGTACGCCGGACCTCCTCCGGCGAGCGCCCTGACTCTTCCAGCAACTCGTCGAGCCGGAAGCTTAGCTCCGCGAACCTCTCCGGCGAAAGGAACACGCCGTTCCACTCGTCAGCGTAGCGAGCGACGAGCGGCAGCGTCCGTCGCGGACCATTGCCACCGATAACTACCGGCACACCGGAATGCGGGCGTGGCGAGACCTCCGCTTCCCGCAACTGATAGAACTCGCCGTCGAAAGTCACGGGTCTTTCGGCCTGTAGAAGCCGGGTGATGACCTCCAGACCCTCCTCGAAGCGGGCGAAACGCCGGTCGGTATCCAGCAGGTCGAACCCGAATGTTTCGTGCTCCCTCTCCTGCCAGCCCGCACCGAGACCGAGCCGGAGCCGGCCGCCGGACAACTCGCCCACCGCTCCCGCCTGCCAGGCGGTGATCGCCGGGTGACGGAAAGATACTGGAGAGACGAGCGGCCCGAACTCTATCCGCTCCGTGTTCGCCGCGAGCCACGTCAGCGAAGTCCAGAGCTCCAGCGAATCCTTGTACGGTCCATCGGGATTGGTGAAGTGATCCGAGCGGTATAGCCCCGCGAAACCCAGGTCCTCCACCGCCCGGACGAGACGTTTCCAACGCTCCCAATTTATGCCGTCCTGGCCCTCGACCATGATCGCTACTTCGATCACCCACGCTCCTCTCTTTCTTGTTTTTACGTGCAATATCAATGATTCTATTCGGTAGATAAACCACCACAATAACCAGCCTCTAGCCGGCTAGACCCTGGATACATTCTTGGTGACTCCGGCGTTGCAATCACCCCACTATATGCTATCTTCACATATATACGAGATGCTGTTTCGTAGACAGGGGGGATTTTGTTTACGCTTGGTTCGAAGAAACTTTTTGCGTTCGCGCTGATTTTGGGTGGTTTGATGGCGTCACTCTACCTGTTCTCGGGTGAGGCTTTGGGCCGAGAGGAGCCTGTAGAAGGCGCCGGGAATCTGGTGGAAGCTGGTAGCCGCAGTGTGGCTAACGTCCCGGAGGCGCCGGATGTAGAGCGTAAGAAAAGGTCGGCCGCTCAGTCAATGACCGCCTCCTACTATGGATACGCGCTGGCTGGCCTGCCAACGGCCAGCGGTGAAACGTTCGACCCTGAAGCGTACACGGCCGCACACAAAAGCCTGCCGCTGGGGACCGAGTTGCTGGTAAAACGTGGCGGCGAGTCCGTGCGGGTCACCGTAAACGACCGCGGCCCATACGTGGCGGGACGGGAACTAGACCTCTCTGTTGGAGCGGCGCGAGAGATAGGGTTGATCGGACCCGGTAAGGATCAGGTCGAAGTAGTACGTCTGTAGTATCTAAACTGCGACCAACGTCACAAACAGGAAGACGGGACCCCCGAGCAGCCCTACTATGCGTCCCGCCACGGTAGCCCAACGCGGCCCCAGAGACACGGTCTCTGCCGTCCCGTAAAGTAATATCCCGACGCCGAGCAGCAGGAAAGCAAAGACCGCAGGATTGGTGCTACCGTTTGCGAGAATGAACACGGCGAAGGCGATACCGAGCGTTCCTACGAGAAGGTGCAAGATCAGCATCGCGAGGTTGCCCGGAAAGTGAGGTTCGCCGAGTAGCCAATGTCTCGCCCCGCGCCTCATGCCAATCAACACGCTCCGGCCACCACGCAGATCTCTTCCGTCGGATACTTCTCCGTCGAAATCATCCGGCTTCAATCGGGTAAACGCCATGATTATCACGCCGATTACGAGACCGTTCGAAGACATAAAGCCAGAGCCTTCTTCGAAGTTGAGTAACCCCGAGACCACGAAGTCCATCGCTATGAATACAGCGAAAGCCCCTATGAAGCCAACGATGGCTGCGGGAACGGCGAGCGGGAGGCCAGAGCGCCGGTGCAGAAGGGAGATCAGGTAGGCTAGGCCGAAACCAGTAGCGGCGCTTACGGGATAGAACAGAGTCCCTACGGCCAAACCCTCAAATCCAAGAAGCCATAGAATGACCGGCAATACTGTCAGAAACGCGACCAGGAGCCCGGAAATGGCGAGGGTCCATCTTCCGTGCCAGGTCTTCGTCAAGCCGCGCTCCGTTACTAATGAGTCCGGGTCTTCGATCCGGCTTTCGAGGGTCGAGAAGACGCCGTGGATCATCCGATTGTACCCGCCGAAAGCGTCAGCGTATGCGAACTTGGGAGAGACCACGGTAACGTCCACAATAGTTCCTGGACCATACGATTGTTCCTCGGAGTCGAGTGAGATCCTCATACCGGTAGCCCCAAACATAAAACTAGGCCTGAACACTGTAGTGAAGGTGTTTTCGTCTTCGTGTTCTTCGACATCGCGGTAGGCCCGATCCTTCCGCAACATCTCGCGCACGACGTTTGCGAGCCGGTCTTCTTCTACGTCGAAAGTCTTTTTCTCATTACGACGGACTGTCAATTCGCACCCCCCTGTCCGGCTTCACGCTACATTTTAATGCTTCTTCGAGTAATGGGACAAGCCAGGATGAGGTACGTCGGATTTTCGGGGGCAAAGCTCCATCCCTTCCGGCGAGTTCCTCCTTTCGGACTCTATTCTCGATTCCAGGTTCGAGGCATGGATCTCCAGCTTGTGTCCGTCGGGGTCGAGGAAGTAGAGTGAATCTCCTTCCGTTTGGTTTTCCTGCCAGATCTTCGCTCCGGATTGCTCAATGCGGCTGCTTATTACACCGAAGTCTTCGACGGAAACGGTGAACGCCGCGTGTGTGTACTCTGGTAGCGCACCGTCTCTCGCGGACGGGTCCGGGATCAGGACCACCCACGCATCGCCGGCGAGGAGGTAGACTCCAGCGGGCCACCGGGCGACGATCCGGAAGCCCAACGCCTCCGTGTAGAAGCCCACCGACTCCTCCAGGTCTCTCACCGAGAACGTCAGGTGGTTGACGCCGGTGATCACGAGCTTCTATTGCACTTTCGGCAGGTAACCCGGCCGAGAGTTCTCGAAAGCTTCCAGGTCGTCCTCGTGCGTTAGCGTCAAGCTAATGTCGTCGAGGCCGTTGAGGAGCCGGTAGCGGGCGAAGTTATCGAAAGCGAAGGGCTCTTCGAAGCCGGGAGCTTTTACGACGCGGCCTTCGAGGTCCACTGTTACCTGGGCATCGGGGTCCTCGCGCACGGTGTCGAGGAGCTTGTCGATAGACTCTTCGGGAAGTTCTACTGCCAGAAGACCGATCTTGGCGCAGTTGTTCTTGAAGATGTCGGCCAGGGATTTCGCTACGACGGCCCCGAAACCATAGTCCTGGATGGCCCAGGGCGCGTGCTCCCGGCTGGAGCCGGAACCGAAGTTCTCACCGGCCAGCAGGATCTCCGCCCCCTCGTGCTCGGGTTTGTTGAGGATGAAGCCCGGGTCGTCGCGCCAACTGGAGAACAGGAACTGCCCGAAGCCGGTCCGCTCGATGCGTTTGAGGGCGTCGCTCGGCACGATCTGGTCCGTGTCAACGTCGTCCCAACCGAGCGGCAACGCTTTGCCTTCTACTCTGCTTACAGCTTCCATCTAGCTCACCTCCACAGGTACGCCGAGCTCCGATGGCGAGGCGAACCGCCCCATCACCGCCGTCGCCGCCGCCACTACCGGGCTGACCAGGTGCGTCCTGCCGCCTTTACCCTGACGCCCCTCGAAGTTGCGGTTGCTGGTGGAGGCGCACCGCTCGCCGGGCGCCAGGATGTCCGGGTTCATGCCCAGGCACATCGAGCAACCCGCATTCCGCCAGTCGAAGCCGGCTTCTTTGAATATCTCGTCCAGACCTTCTTCCTCGGCCTGCTGCTTCACGCGCATGGAGCCGGGGACGACCATCGCCCGGATGCCCTCTTTGACCTTGTGGCCGTCGAGCACGCGGGCGGCGGCCCGAAGATCCTCGATGCGGGCGTTGGTGCAGGAACCGAGGAAGACCGTATCCACCTCGATCTCCCGGATCGGGGTTCCCGGCTTGAGATCCATGTACTTTAGCGCCCGCTCGTGGCCCTCGGTCTGTGGCTCGGGGACCGCCTCATCGAGCCCGACGGTCTGGGCCGGAGTCGTGCCCCAGGAGACGTAGGGGACGAGGTCTTCGGCCTGGATGACGACTTCCTTGTCGAACTCCGCGCCCTCGTCGGTGCGGAGCGACTTCCACTCCTCCACCGCGATTCCCCAATCCTCGCCTTTCGGGGCGTGGGGTTTGTCTTCGAGGTACTCGAAGGTAGTCTCGTCGGGGGCGATGAGTCCGGCGCGGGCGCCGCCTTCGATGGACATATTGCAGACCGTCATCCGGCCCTCCATCGAAAGGTTCCGGATCGCCTCTCCCCGGTACTCGATGACGTGCCCGACCCCGCCGCCGGTCCCGATGCGATGCAAAATGCCGAGCATGATGTCTTTCGCCGTGATCTCCGGCGACACCTCCCCCTCGATTGTGACGGACATCATCTTCGGTCGCCCCTGTTGCAGGGTTTGGGTCGCCAGGACGTGTTCGACCTCGCTCGTCCCGATGCCGAATGCCAGCGCGCCGAACGCGCCGTGCGTCGAGGTGTGGGAGTCACCGCAAACGATGGTGAGTCCAGGCTGCGTCAGGCCCATCTCCGGCCCGATGACGTGGACGATGCCCTGCCCGATGGTCCCCCACGAATGGAGCTGTATCCCGAACTCCTCACAGTTGTCCCGCAGCGCCTCCATCTGCTTCGCCGAAACCTTGTCCTCCACCGGCCGATCCGGCCCCCACGTCGGGACGTTGTGATCCATCGTCGCCACGCTAAGGTCCGGGCGCCGTACCTTTCGGCCCGCGATCCGCAAGCCCTCGAACGCCTGCGGGCTCGTTACTTCGTGGACCAGATGCAGGTCTACGTAGAGGAGGTCAGGTTCTCCCTCCACGCTCCGTACTACGTGACGGTCCCAGATTTTCTCCGCCAACGTCTTGGGATGACTCATGCTATCTCCTCCGTTTTTCTCATCCCGGCGTCTTTCGCGCCGGGCTTGTATCCACCATATACGACAAATTGATGGTCTTCGTAAACACAATCTACCGGATCGAAGCCAGCCTCCCACATCCAGGCAAGCTGCGGGGCCAGGGCAGCCGACTTGTCCTCTTTCATCCTTTCGAGCGCGGCGTTCAGGTCTCGCTCCGTGACACCAGCTTCTCTCGCCTGCCGGAGCCAATGTCCATGGTACCGCTCCTCGATCTCCGGCGTCACCCCGATCACCTGGTCGGCGTTGACGAAGACACCGCCGGGAGAGAGGCTCTCGAATGTCCTACGGAAAACCCTCCGCTTGTCCGAGTCTTCCAGGTGATGGATAGAGAGGGCGGAGACTACGACCTCATGCTCTCCCCATTCTTCCTCTCCGGCGTAATCCATGACACGGAAGTCGAAGCGCGCGGAGCTTGACGCGAAACGACGCCGGGCCACCTCCAGCATCTCGCCCGAAACGTCTACGAGCGTGATCCTCGCTCCAGGAAACTTCTCGGCTACCATCGCGCCGAGCAAACCCGTGCCGGTCCCCAGGTCCAGGACCCGTACCGGCTGGTTCTCCTCGAAATCGAGCAGATCAAAGACGGCGCCGTAGAAGTCGTCGAAGTTTGGCACGAGCTGACGGCGTGCCCGGTCGTAATCCCTGGCCCCCGCGCCGAACATAGCCCCGACGCTCATCCGGACCTCCGCGCGAGGATGTTCAGCCGCACGTAGTCAACGACAGGCTCCTCCGACATCCGAGCCGCGACCGCGTCCGCGAAAGCGTTGCGCTCGTTTTCCGGCAATACTGCCACGTGTTGACGCAGAATAACAGTCTTGAGGTAACGCGCCAGCTTCTCTACCGAGTCGAACTCCGTGGGCTCTTCGTGCAGCCAGGTCTCTATCTTCTCGAACCCGGCCTTCTCCAGACGGGCCTTCGTCGTCTCGGGATCGGCGAAGTGCTTCTCGTCGGTCCAGCCGTCGAACGCCTCCCGGAAGCGTTCCTCACGCATGACCTCCTGCGCCGTCTCCAGTACCCGCAAGACGTTGCCCGTGCCGCCACACTGGGCAGCCAGCCGGCCTCCCGGCTTGAGGTTTTCGGACAGTTGGCGGAAGAGTCGATCGTGATCGAGGATCCAATGAAACGTGGCCGTCGAGAAGATCACATCGACCGGCTCCCCGGACTCCAATTCCAGCAAGTCCTGACGCTCCACCGTCACGCGCCCTTCACCATCAAACCGCTTCCTGGCAGCCGCGACCATCTCCTCCGACACGTCCACCGCCAGCACTGACCCCTCCGGTAAACGTCCAAGCAGCAACTCCGTCACACGCCCCGTCCCACAACCGGCGTCCACGACGTCTTCGTCGCCACTCAACTCCACGAATTCCAGGAACTTCGCTCCCCATCGCGTCATCGGGTCCGCCAGCTCCTCGTACGAAGCGGCATCCCACTCGGTCGTCGTGGGCTTTTCTTGCTTCATCTCATTATGTGAGATATATTGTTCATAAGATGGACATTGTAGATGACACGACGGAGAAAGGCAAATCTGCGGTGAGCGGAGTTGGGGTGCTAGACAAGTCGGTGGAGATTCTGGCGTTGCTTGCGGAGGACGGGCCTACGAGTCTAGCCGGGGTGGTGGAGGCTACCGGCATTCCACGCCCTACGGCCCACCGGCTTCTGGCGGCGCTGGAGGCCCACCATCTGGTTGCTAGGGGCAACGGGCGATACAAGCTGGGCTTGAGGCTCTTGGGATGGGGCGAGAAGGCTGCGGCGGGCACGAACCTGGTAGAGGCGGCGCGTCCCGTGCTGGAAGACTTGCGGGATGTTTCGGGTGAGAGCGTACAACTGTATGTCCGGGAGGGGAATCAACGGGTGTGCGTGGCCGCCGTCGAGCGGGTCGGCGGGGGCTTGAGGGACATGGTCCCGGTGGGGTCCGTGCTGCCACTGGAGCAAGGCTCCGGGGGAAAGGTGTTGTTGGCGTGGTCGGAAGGTGGAGATGCGCCGGAGCTTGATACGATTCGCCGGCAGGGCTGGGCGGAGAGCGTGGCGGAAAGGGAGGTGGGCGTGGCGAGCGTCAGCGCGCCGGCCTTCGGTTCCGGTGGGGAGCTTCGGGCGGCGGTTTGCGTGAGCGGTCCGGTCTCGCGGATGGGAGAGAATCCCGGAGAACGACTTTCGGGTACGGTCACCGGGGCGGGGCGGGAGATCTCAGCCATCCTCGACCCCGCTTAGAGCTCGCCCCGTACCGTGAGCCGAGATCCACTAATTTAAATAATAATTGTTACATTACTCTTAACCTGTTCTTTACGTTACTTCTTGCGGCGGGCGTTATTCTCAGACCCAGAGAGGCCTGCGGTGGCGAGAAGCATAAAATTTCATATAGACCTCAGGGAGCGGGTTGGGGGTCCGCATGGTCTCTTTTGTTCCATCTCCGCGGAGGGGGTGGTTTGCGGGATCGGGTAGGGATGATTTTTGGCTTTACGTATCCGTATCGAGTATTTCTTGGAGGAAACCTCATGACCCGTATGTTCGCCCTCGTCGCCGGCATAGTCTTTCTAGTGATCGGCATTTTGGGCTTTATCCCGGCGTTCCTGTTCGGTAGCGAAGACTATCTGCTGGGCATCTTCGCGGTGGATGCGGTTCACAACCTGATCCACCTGCTCGTCGGCGTGCTCGGCGTGGCCGCTTACTACTGGGAACGGGAGAAGCTCTACTGCCAGGGTCTAGGCATTGTCTACCTGATCGTCGGCATCCTAGGCTTTATTCCGGTGTTTATCTTCGGCGGCGAGATGCTGCTCGGACTGTTCCACGTGAACATCGCCGCCAACCTGCTGCACCTGGTGTTCGGCGCGGCTGCGGCGTACCTGGGATTCGCGCCGCAGTTCAGCGGCCGCCGCATCTCCCCCACGCATTGATCTTCTGGCGGTAGGGGTGAGGGACCGGGGCTTCTTACCCCGGTCCTTTTTGTGGGTCGACCGGACCGGCCGGTCTTCATCGGTTCGCTTCGGACCCGGCATCCTTCACCGGAGTTTCGTAGCTGTCCTTTCAGAGACCTCTGTATCGGGACCACGACGGGCGGGCGCCTCAAAGACATACTTGTGGAAAGCCATGCCCGCGAGCATCGCCCCGACGAACGCGAAGACCGGCGTGAGTCCCGTGGACAGCGCCGGGGCGAGCGCGGCCACCGCCGGGCCGGGGCAGAACCCCACGAGGCCCCAGCCAACGCCGAACAGTGCTGCACCTCCGAGGAGCCGCCCGTCCAGGGAGCTTCTGGTTGGAAGCGAGAAGTTATCAGCCAGGATCGGGCGGGGGCGCTTCAACACCAGACGGAACGCAGGGACGGTGACCAGCAAGGCGCCGCCCATGACAAAGGCCAGGGTAGGGTCCCACGCTCCGGCGAAGTCGAGGAAGCCTATGACTTTGGCGGGGTCGATCATGCCCGATACGGCGAGTCCCAACCCGAAGACGACGCCACAGAGCAGGGCCACGGCTGTCCTCATCACGCCGGAACCTCTCATAGTACGTGGCGGGTAAGGAACACGGTGAGGATCGCCACACAAAAGAACACCACCGTAGCGGCTACCGAGCGTCGAGAGAAACGCGCGAGCCCGCAGAGGCCGTGCCCGCTGGTGCATCCGGACCCCAAACGGGTACCGAAGCCCACAAGGAGCCCACCCACCACAATGGCTGAGGGAGTCGCCCGCACCGTTACGATATCCATATCATCCGTAGCGACCATGTATGTGAAGGCGCCGACCAGCAAGCCTATGACGAAAGCCGCCCGCCAGCCTACTTCCAAGACCTTCAGGGTAAGGAGACCACCGACGATGCCGCTGATGCCACCGATGCGCCCGTTGAGCAACAGCAGCATTGCGACCGCGAGTCCGATGAGCAGGCCGCCCACGAGCCCGCTCAAGGGCGTAAAGTTCTCCAACACTCACCTCCGTCAGTCTGGCAGTCCTTCTTGCGATAGAAGGACCGTGCATCAATGTAGCAGATGGGCCGTGTGTGCGGAAGCTACAAGCCCGGCTCCCGAGATTCTAAACCATTTTGGCCTTTCCTCACGAAGCCCATCCAGCCTCACACCGCCAGTAGGCAACGCCGGCTTCAAGTAGGGCAACGCCCGGCGCACTCAAACCCGGTACGTTCGTTAGAATAGGTTTTATGGAGAACAGGCAGAGAGTATTCAGCGGCATACAGCCGAGCGGCAACCTTCATGTGGGGAACTACCTGGGGGCGTTAAAGAACTGGGTCGGGATACAGGAGGAGTACGAGAACTACTTCTGCATCGTGGACCTGCATGCGATCACGGTTCCACAGGATCCTGAGGAGTTGCGGCGGAAGGTCCGGGAGGTCGCGGCGATCTACCTGGCCTCCGGTATAGACCCGGAGAAGTCCGTCGTCTTTCGGCAGAGCCGGGTCTCGGGGCACGCGGAGCTCGCCTGGCTCCTGAACTGCATAGCCCGTTTCGGGGAACTCTCGCGGATGACGCAATTCAAGGACAAGGCCCAGAAGGGCGGCGCTGAGAGCGCGAGCGCCGGACTCTTCGACTATCCGGTGCTTATGGCGGCGGACATTCTCTTGTACAACGCGCACCTGGTGCCGGTCGGCGAAGACCAGCGCCAGCATTTGGAGCTCGCCCGGACGCTGGCACGGCGGTTCAACCATCTGTATGGGGAGACGTTCGTAGTGCCGGAGCCCATGATCCTGGAGGTCGGCGCAAGGGTAATGGCGCTCGATGAGCCGGAAACCAAGATGAGCAAGAGCTCGCCCGCGCCTTCGAGCTACGTGTCGATTTTGGACGAGCCGGACGTCGTGCGAAGGAAGATCAAACGGGCCAAGACCGATTCGGGGTCGGAGATCACCGCCAGCCCCGACAAACCCGCCATCGCCAACCTCCTCGGAATCTACGCCGGGATGACCGGCCAGAAGGTCTCCGAGGTCGAGCGCCAGTACGAGGGCAAGCGCTACGGTGACTTCAAGAAAGACCTGGGCGAAGTCGTCGTCGAAGGCCTCGCCCCGGTCCGGGAGAAGGCGCTAGACCTTCTCGAAGACCCGCGAGAGTTGGACGAGCTTCTGGAGTCCGGGGCCGAAAGGGCGCGTGAGGTGGCGCATCCGATCCTGGAGAGCGCGCGGAAAGGGATGGGTCTCGGCTAGTGGAGGAGACCAGGGACAAAATCCTGAAAGTCCTGACCGCCATCCCGCAGGGCGTCCTCTACTCCACCACCGACTGGCACCGCATCCTGAACGAGGATAAGCGTGGGATCCGCAAAGCCCTCGACGGCCTCGAAGCGGAGGGTAGGATAGAGGTCGTAAGGAGCGAAGAGGGCCGCCCAGATAAGCCCCTCTACCGGCTGAAGGAGGCAAAACAGTGAGCGTGCAATACTTGACGAACGAGAACGGAGAGCGCGTGAGCATCGTCCTCCCCATAGAGGAGTACGAGCGTATGGTCGAAGAGTTAGAGGAGCTAGAAGACATCCGACTCTATGACGAGGCCAAAGCAGCTCTGGAAAGTGGTGAAGACGAACTCATACCCTTCGAGCAGGCGATAATAGAGATCGAGGAGGGCCGGGTTCCAGAAGACGATTCTTGATGAGTTATCAGGTAGCTATCCTGCGCAGAGCTCAAAAGCAACTCAATAAACTCGGGCAACAGGACCGTGAAAGAGTCACTAGAGCCATTTTCGAACTCGCCAACGAACCATGGCCCCAAAGGAGCAAGAAGCTGCAAGGCCGCAACGGTTACAGCCTTCGAGTCGGCAGTTACAGAGCACTTTACGACGTTGACGACATCAAGAAGGTAGTAGAGGTTTTCATCGTCGCTCACCGCCGAGAAGCTTACCGCTAGAAAGCCAAACACTTGCCGCATCTCGAATCTATCCTCGACCGCATAGACCGTAAGGGCTACGGGGCCTACAAAGACCTCCTGGGCTTTTACGAGTTCGACGAGTTTATCCTCCACATAGATAAGGTGCAGCGCGACCCATTCGCCCCGCCGTCCCTGGTCCGAGTCCGTACACACGAGAACCGCTTCGACCCCGCGCTCTTCGAGAACCCCGTGCTACGGGTCGCCTTCGAAGACTTTCTGACTCGCAGAGTGGAGGAATCTATCAGTAGGATAGCCGGAGGCAACCGGGGCTCGGGCGGGAGCGGCCGGGTGGAGATACAATGTCCCACGCAGGTCGTGCTGCCGCGAACTTCGATGGTGGTAGAAGACGGATACGTCGAGGCCCGCGTGGCAGTCGGACTGCCGGCGCAGGGACGGAGCGTCGACGCCCACGCCGCCCGGACGATGCTTTTCGAGGAGCTGCCGGAGATTGTACGGCAGGCGCTCACGCCCACCGGCGTGAACGAAGAAGAAGCCCGGCGGCACGTCGAATCCGTAGAGGACGCGGACCACCTGCGGAACCACCTTGCAGGCCTGGGCCTCGTCGCGTTCGTGGCGGACGGCTCTATTTTGCCGCGGGAGAGCGGGGCGAGTGACCGGCCCCTATTAGAAGGTGCTGTGCAGTTCGAGAGCCCGGAGGAGTTTCGGGTCTCCGTGGAGTTGCCGAACAAGGGTGAAGTGTCCGGCATGGGCGTGCCGGAGGGGGTTACGCTCGTGGCGGGCGGCGGGTTTCATGGAAAGAGTACGCTGCTCTCGGCGTTTTCGTGGGGAGTCTACGACCACGTGCCGGGCGACGGACGGGAGCTGGTCGTGACGCGGACGGATGCGGTCAAGATCCGGGCGGAGGATGGGAGGAGCGTCTCGGGGGTGGACATATCCGCCATGATCGGCGGCCTACCCGGCGGACGGTCCACAGAAGACTTCTCGACGCCGAATGCTTCCGGCTCGACCTCCCAGGCGGCGAACATCTCGGAGGCGCTGGAGGTCGGAACGTCGCTTCTTTTGGTGGACGAGGACACGAGCGCGACTAACTTCATGATCCGGGACGAACGGATGCGGGAGCTGGTCCGGAAAGAACCCATCTCACCTTTTATAGAGTTGGTGCGGCCTCTCTACCGCTCTCTGGGCGTCTCGACGGTCGTGGTCGTAGGGGGCGTTGGAGATTACCTGGACGTGGCGGACCGCGTGATCCTGATGGAAGACTACCGGGCATACGACGCCACCAGGCGGGCTTCGCAGGTCCGCGAGAGGTTTCCTGTACGAGCTTTGGCGGTCGGCGGAGAAGATATTCGGCAGCCCAAATCCCGTCGCATAAAGCCTTCTTCCATAGACCTCCGGCGCGGCAAACGCGCATCGGCCCGGGGCCGGGGTCTCGGGGCCATAGAGTTGGGCCGGGATCGGGTAGACCTCACCTACCTGGAACAACTCGCCGAACTCGGACAGACCGAGGCAATAGCCCGCATCATCCGAGGTATCGCCTCCGGCCCCGACGACGGAGAGATAGCGGAACTGGTAAACGCCGCACTCGAAACCCTCTCTGGAGACGGCCTGGGCTCTCTGGGCGGCTTTCGTGGGCATCCCGGTGAACTCAGCTCGCCGAGGGCCCAGGAGGTCGCGGCGGCCCTGAACCGCGTAAGGTCACTCCTCGTCAGGATTGATTGAGCCGTTCGCCGGGTAGACAATGAAAGGTAGCGTGTTCGGCGTTAAGCAGGTCGCTGGTCGTGGTTGTCCCACCTGTTATTATTAAGTCGGAATCTTAGCGGGAGAGGAGGCGTTGGAAGGCTAGATGGACGACAGCAGTATAGAACAGGTTGATCTGGAAGAGTCCAACCCTCCCTGGTTCCGACTCAAGGCCGTTGCCGTACACCTCTACACGGCGAGCGGGGCGGTGCTGGCTTTCCTGATCCTGATGGCCGCCTACAACGGTGAGGCGGTCAAGGCGCTGTGGTTGATCCTGGCCGCCCTCCTGGTGGATAGCACCGACGGCCTGCTGGCCCGCCGCTTTCGGGTCAAAGAGGCTCTCCCCTCTTTCGACGGCGCCCGCCTCGACGATATCGTTGACTACATTACCTACGTCTTCGCGCCGATGGTCCTGCTCTGGAGCGAAGGCTACCTGCCGGAGGGTGGCTACGGCCTCGCGGTTGCGGCGCTGCCGCTTCTGGCCTCCAGCTACCAGTTCTGCCGGGTGGACGCGAAGACCGACGACCACTTCTTCCTCGGTTTCCCGAGCTACTTCAACGTCGTGGTCTTCTACGCGCTGGTCTTTGACCTAAGCGTGGGCGCGGTGGCGGCCGTTATCCTCGTCTGTTCGGTGCTGGTATTCGTCCCGATCCGGTACGTCTACCCCACCCGCACCGCCGCTTTCCGGAACCTCTCGCTACTAATGACCGCGCTCTGGCTGGCGAGCTACGCGGTGATCCTGCTGCAAATGCCGAACCCAGAGCCCCTTGTCCTGGGGTTCTCTATCCTCTACCTCGTCTACTACCTGGCCCTTAGCCTTCATCTCAACCTCAAGATGCTCGAAGAGCGCCGCGCAGAGCAGCCCACAGAGCAACCCGAAGCCTGAAGCAAGAACCAACCTAATAGAGAAAGGAATTGAGCGTGCCCCTCAACGCCTCGCTTCTGAAACGCCTTACAGAGACTCCCGGTGTTCCGGGACGGGAGGAGCAGCAGCGGGAGATCGCCCGTGAAGAACTCGGCGCGCTCACCGACGAAGTCCGCACCGACCCGATGGGCAGCGTCATCGGGACGAAACGGGGCCGGGACGACGTGCGCGTAATGATCGCCGCCCACACCGACGAGATCGGCTTCCTCGTCAAACACATAGACGACAAGGGCTTCCTCCGCCTCCAGACCCTCGGCGGCCACGACCCGGCGAACATGGTCTCCCAGCGGGTCCTCGTAACCACCGCAAGCGGCGAGGCGTTGCGCGGCGCGCTCCAGCCGGCCCGAAAGCCGCCGCACCTCTCCAAAGGCGAGCAGCAGAAGCCGCCAAAGGCCGACGAGTTCTACGTGGACCTCGGCCTCAGCGCGGAAGAGGTAAAAGAGAAAGTCCGGGTCGGAGACTACGCGACGATGGACCGAACGCTCGAAAAAGTCGGCGACTGTTACATGGGCAAGGCGATGGACGACCGGATCGGGGTCTTCGTCATGCTCGAAGCCCTGCGGGAGATGGGCGAGCACGAAGCGACCATCCACGCGGTTGCAACCTCTCAGGAAGAAGTCGGACTGCGTGGCGCATCCGCCAGCGGCGCGGCCTTAGAGCCGACGATTGTGGTCGCCCTGGACATAACGCTGGCGATGGACATTCCGGGCGGCGGTGGAGAGAACACCATTACGGAGTTAGGCAAGGGCGCGGCTATCAAGATCATGGACTCCTCCTTCATCTCCCACCCGAAGCTCGTCGAGCACTTCCGACGGATAGCCGAACGCGAAGAGATACCGTACCAGATGGAGATCCTACCGGCCGGCGGCACCGATGCGGGCAGCGTCCAACGCCTCCACGGCGGCATCCCCGCCATCACCCTCTCCATCCCCTGCCGCTACGTCCACACCGTAAACGAGCTGGTAAACGAAGAAGACGTGCAAGCGTGCATATCGCTACTGGCAAGATATCTGGAGGAAGCGCACACGGGAGATTACGCGCTATAGAAGTTAACCGTACGAACGCGGTAACATATGGCTGTGAGTCTCGAAGGAGGTAACGTGGAGTACGTTACGGACGAACGCGGAAGGCGCACGCGGGTGATCCTGGAGACCGAAGAATACAAACGACTCATCGAGGCCGCCGAAGACGCGGAGGACGCACGCGAGCACGAGCGCGTAATGGCCGCCATCAGAAACGGTAAGGAAGAACGCATACCCTTCGAGCGGAAGACAGACCGTAGCTGAGTACACGGTATTCATGGCCCGGTCGGCGGACAGGGCTCTGGCGAAGCTCCCCGTTCGGGAGCGGGAGCGGGTGGAACAAAGAATAGACGCACTTACCATAATCTGTAAGATTATTATAACTTGAATTACGTGGATGTGCAGATTTATACTGCTCCCTGTTGAAACGGAGACCGAAAGGAAGCGCAATGACACGAGGAAGACCACCACATCCAGTCGAGATCAGATTGGAAGTGGTGAGGAGAATACGAGCAGGAGAATCAATATCCAAACTTTCGTGCGAGAAGGGGATCTCGGCACAAACAGTGCGAAACTGGGTTCAGCCGGAGAGTTGCAAGAAGATAGCTCTGGATACTATGAAAATAGTTCTGTAATTGCTTCCAAGCCCCTGGACTTCTCTCGTAGTCATTAGGCGAAGTGTTACGGAGTAAGCTTACCTACGAGGATTTGAAACAATTAAGTGGATGTGCGATATACATCTATCAGCCTACCTATAAGGAATTGGCGTGCATTCAAATTTGACTGTTTCGCGGAGCGAAGTATACAAGTAACATAAGTAGAGAGATCCTAGTAGGTTGGGGAAAGGGACAACATCGTGGATTTTGTTACAGAGAACAGACACTGGCGAGACAGGCAAGGATAAGATGCGTCTGCGGATAAGACTGAAGACTGAAAATGGTTCATTAAAGCTACCGATCCAGTACAACCACCTGATCCAGGGCCTCATCTACCATAACCTTGACCGCGCCCTCTCCGAGTGGCTGCACGAAAAAGGCCACGCCTACGGAGAACGCCGCTTCAAGCTCTTCACCTTCTCCCGTCTCTTCGGCAAGCGCATCTCGAAGAACGGGCACGTCCGGTTCGACGGCCCGGTGCATTTTTACCTGAGCGCGTTCGACTCCGAAGTGCTAGGTTCGTTCGCCGAACACCTCTTGACAAAGCCTGCTGTCCGGCTGGGGAGCGCGGAGTGCCGGATCTCCGAAGTCGGCGTCGAGCCCGAGCCGGAGTTAGACTCGGCGAAGCCCATACTGGTCAAGACGCTCTCCCCCATCACCGCCTACAGCACCTTGCAAACGCCCGACGGCAAGAAGAAGACCTATTACTACGCGCCGCAGGAGAAGGAGTGGAGCGAGTCCCTGGTCTCCAACGTGGCGCGCAAGGCGAAAGCCCTGGAGTGGGAGGCGGATGTGGACGGGGACCTGCGAGGAGCCTACGTAAAGCCGCGCAAAGTCAGCAAGACGGACCAGCAGATCCTCAACTTCAAGGGGTTCTGGATCAAAGGCTGGACCGGCCTGTACGAAGTAAATCTCCCCGAGCCCTACTTCCGGCTCGCCTACGACGCCGGTTTTGGGGCCAAGAACTCGCAGGGGTTCGGGATGGTGGAGGTGATTAGGTGATCGAGAGCATCTATAAGATTGGGCAGGCAGCGCAAGATGGCTCAGAGGGTAGAAGAATGTTCCTGGAGTCGCTGGCATTAGATCCTCCGAGGTCGAAAGGTCCTCCGACGATAGCGATTCTGAAGCTGGACCTTGCCTCATCGCAACTGGATGTGCAGGTCAAGGAGTTGGAGGCGGAAGGTGAAAACTCTTCTGCACGGTATTTGTGGCTCGGAAATGCAGCAGGTGCCAACAGCGACCAGGATCGCATCACCACCGACAATCTCGGCTACCTGCTTTCTCAAACAGTGCCAAATCTACTGACGCGCTTACGCCCTGATAGCTCCTTGTATGAGAAGTTCGACAAGCTGGTTAGCAATTTCTTTCTGGATCTCGGCGAACCGGAGGAAGTTGGAGTTAGAGGTGGAGGCGCTTATCGTCGCTACCGGCGCTTCTGGGCTCCGGAGCAGTTGGGACTAGACAATGTTTCGGTAGAAACGGCCAGAGAGCGAGTGCGTAATACCGGCGACGCAAAAGAGATCCCGAAGCTAGTAACAGAAGCGCTGTACGCGCGTCCCGGCGTGGATCTCGGGCGTGATCGCATGTTGTTCACCTTGGAGCTAGATGGCGAGCTCGTCGTGGACGACGAAGCGTACCAGGAGTATTTGGAGAACGTGCTGGTAGACACGGTTTTCGAGGACGCGCCTCACGGCAGATGTCACCTGACGGGGAAAGAGGAACCCGTTACATCGAACATGACCCGCTTCGGGTTCAAGTACTACATCACGGACAAACAGGGTTTCGCCGCCGGAGCGAGGCCGGACGGATTCGGGGCGACGATGGGTCTCTCCAAAGAGGCGTATAAATCGCTGCTCGTAGGAGAACGTTACGTTCGCCGGCGGCTAGGCTTCTACCTCGCGGGTACAAACGGCTATTTACTTCCCGACATCTACGCTCTCGGTCTTCCGCAAGAGTTCCACAGCAACCTAGATTACGCTCTGAAAGCCATCAAGGAACGCACGAATCTGAATCTCGGCCTGCAGGAACAGGTTGACGAAGAGATTGAAGACATGATCGGGCAAGGCAACTATGCTTTGCACCTCCTCTTCTACCGGCAGAATAAGGCGAACTTCAAGGTACTCCGTCTCATACAGGATGTTCCTGCTTACAGATTGGAAGAGCTTAAAAGCCACGCTAACACTTTCATCCGTGAGGTCGGTGGGCCGCTATTCGGAGAAAGCAAACAATGGGATCTCACGATAAGGAACATGTACTACCTTTTGCCGGTTCGTAAGAGCGGCACAAACGTCTTGAGCAAGCCGATTCTGGAGTTCTACGCAACACTGATAAGTGGCGGCCTCGTGGATCGCCGAAAATTGCTGGATGGGTTTGTGGAACTGGTCAACGCCTATCGTTTCGGCAACTACGCTTCGTATCACATATCCGAACCACAGGACTCGGACTATGCACTGGTCCGGTACGTGTCTCATACGAACCTGTTGCTCGCATACTTACGGAGCCTAGGACAACTGAAGGAGGAGAACTTGGGTACTGATTACTTAGACGAACTGGACCTCACCGATGAGCAGCGTGAATATTTGGTACGCCTCGACTACAAGGAGCCACCCCAGACCGCGCTTTATCTATTGGGGACGCTCATTGGTGAGATCGCCAACGCTCAGTATCGGCTCGGTTCGGATGGCAAGAACGGCGACAAAACGATACTCAACAAGATCAACTACGGCGGCATGACCGTCTCCCGAGTTCAGCGTCTCGCCACGGAGCTCTTCGACAAACTCACGCAGTACCGTGATAGGAATCGGCGCTCGCTTTTGCAGGGGCGAAACGAGAAAGTCTTCGCGCAAGCGCAAGCCCTGCTTACAGAGCACAGGGACCATTGGCCGCTCAACTCAACGGAGAACGTCTACTACATTTTGAGCGGCTATTCACACGCTACGCTCCAGGCCATGAGCCATAAGAGCACAGATTCAAGCAAAACAACCGGGACGGATCAGGAGGGAGCAAAATAATGAGCATTGCGGACGCAGACATCCTCTACCTCTACGACGCCAAGCTGACCAACCCCAACGGCGACCCCGACGAGGAGAACAAGCCCCGTATGGACGAGGCAACCGGGCGTAACCTTGTCTCCGACGTGCGCCTCAAGCGCTACCTGCGCGACTTCTGGCTGAACTCGGGTCTGGATATCTGGGTCCGGAAACGTGAGGATGGCACCACGACGGATGCAAAGGGGCGAATGAAGGCGCTTCTCGAAATATTCAACGGCGACACCGAAAGCAATCTGAAAGAGAAAGATGTTCGTGGCAGCACCGAGTTCAAGGACTGGTTGTTGGACCGGCTCATGGACGTCCGGTTGTTTGGGGCTACCATGCCAATGGAGAACACCTCGCTAACGTTCACCGGGCCGGTACAGTTCGGGTGGGGATACTCGCTTCACCGGGTTGAGGTCAACAACTCGGCGACGATCTCCAGTCATTTCGCCGGACGTGATGCTGGAGAGAAGGGCGAATACGGTACATTCGGCAAGGACTGGCGCGTATATTACTCTCTGCTCGGTTTCCACGGGCTCGTGTCCCGCGCCCGTGCCCGCCATACGAGGCTCACAGATGACGACGTAGCGGCGTTGGACGAAGCCATGATCGAGGCCATCCCCAACGAGGCAACCTCGCGCTCTAAGATCGGGCAACTCCCCCGCCTCTACCTGCGAGTAGAGTACGCAGATGACGCCCGCACCCGTCTCGGCGACCTGCGCGAAGACGTAAAGCCTGCTCCCGTAGAAGGCAAGACGCTCGATACCTTGCGCGACGTACGCGACTATCGGCTAGATACCAGTGCGCTGGTGGATCGAGTCTCCACACGCGAAGCACAGATCCAAAGCGTTCGTCTGCACCTCAACCCGGACCTGGATACGAGCCTTGAATCAGACTTGCGGGATGTCCTGGGCGACAGGCTGACGGTGCTTTAGAATCCATGCCCGAAAGTCCACTCATCATCTTTGACCTTACCGGAGCGTTTGCGATGTTTCGCAAGTTTTATACGAACTCGTCTTCGCTCTCGTATCCATTCCCACCCCGAACAACCGTAGCGGGACTTGTCGCCGGCTTGCTCGGCTACGAGCGCGACACGTACTCAGAAGACTTGAGTCTGGAACACTGCGACATAGCTGTCTCGGTTAGAGTTCCTGTGCGGCGCGTGATGCAGACGGTCAATTACGTCATGACCGAAGGTAGTGTTTGGACAAAGAACGCGGGCGGATTTGATGGCACCGCCGGAGGCATTCAGACACCTGTGGAATGGGTGTTCCCGAAACTTGACGAACCGAGACTACGGTACAGGATCTACGTCCACCACAAGAAGCCGGAGCTCGCGAAGCGCCTGGACATAGCCTTGCGTGAAGGCTCATACGTCTATCCGCCTTACCTCGGCATGAGCGAATGTCTCGGAGAAGTGGAGCACGTAGCTACTCTCGAAGATTGGGAACTATCGGTTAGTGAATCAGAAACTCCTTTGTCAACAGTGGTGCCGAGCACGGCGATTGCGGGATCGCCGCGTCTCGAAGCCGGGGTGCAGATAATAAAGGAGCGAACCGCGTTCGCGCTTGGGGCGGATCGACGACTTCTCTCTATTGGCGACGTGCTCTACGAGCGCAACTGCAACCCGATCACCGCAACAATTTCCAATCCTATCTTCACCGCCGCCTACGAAAAAGACGGACGGGAGATCAAAGAATTTGGAGTGTTCCTCGGATGACCTTCCTGGCGCGTCCGGCTGATGAACGCGAGGGCATTTTCAGGGAAGCGGAACCGCTCGAACTTCATCTCGGAACCGTCGCGAAGCGCGCTCAACACAACCTGCTGGACAACCCAGCCATGTCCGCGGCGGGCCGACTGTCAGATCTAGCCTGGATCTGCGGAATTACCCACGACTTCGGTAAGTACACTTCGTATTTTCAGGACAAGCTGCCGCCGAAAAACGTGCCACCTTCTCCCGATGAGTATGGGCATCATGCTTTCGTCTCGGCGCTGCTCGGAGCGTTTGTAGCCGGGTCTCGCTACCCAGACGATCCAGAAGCTGCGCTGTTAGTCTATCTAGCGATCCACCGTCACCACGGCAACCTAGTTGTCCCGACAGAAATATTGTTGCGCCGCAGTAAGCTGAGGGATGCGCCGATCTTCGACAGTGTGGATTCTTCGTTGGGCCGTCAACTTCGGGCCGTACACGCACAGCTCGGAAACATACGTACACAGAATAGAACTGTGGTCTTAAATGAACTTTCATCGCTAGGGGTTCCCGAAGCCGAAGCCTTCTTGAAGCAGGAATCCTGGTGGGAGATGCTAACCGAGCTGCGGGACGCTTATAGAACCCTCTTGAGATCCTCTTCCGACGAGCCAGATACTTTTCGGCGTTACTGGAAGCTTCTGCTGCTCTTTTCCGCTCTCATAGACGCGGACAAGTACGTCTCGGCCTCGGCGGGACTGGAAACAGGCGCAGAGCAACGCCAGAGGAAAACCATACCGCCTTCACTCGTTGGCGAATACATAGAGACTTTGAAGCCGAAGACGAAGCTCACTGGTACGGAGAAACGGCTCATGGAGATCCGGCGGGCCGTTTACGAAGAGGGTACAACCGCCATCGAGCGGTTGCCTCTGGAAGAACTGCATCCTGGAGTCCTCAGCTTAACGGCTCCTACAGGGTCCGGCAAGACCCTAACTGCACTCGGGTGCGCGTTGCGGCTGCGAGAGCGAGTCCACGCGGAAAGAGGTTACCTGCCCAGGATCGTTTACGCCTTGCCGTTCGTGAACATCATAGACCAGAACTTCGAGGTCGCGGAGAAAGTCTTACGCGGACACCCGGATTACAAGGAATCGCCTTCGGCCTACCTGCTCAAGCATCACCATCTAGCTCCACGGGCTTTCCGCGAGGATGAGTACACTACCAACGACGAGGCGCTGCTCTTGACAGAGTCCTGGGAGTCGGAAATCGTGGTTACTACCTTCGTTCAGCTTTTCGAGAGTCTGATTACCAGCCGCAACCGCAGGCTAAAGAAGCTACACAACATGGCCGGCTCCATCGTGATCTTGGACGAGGTTCAGAGCATTCCCTACGATCAATGGAAACTCGTGAGGAACGTGCTTACTACGCTGACGCAGCAACTCGGCTGCACCGTATTGCAGATGACCGCGACCCGCCCCCGGATACTACCGGCGGCGAAGGAAATCTTGGACCGCCCCGAAAGTCACTTCGAAGGTCTGTCCCGCACTACCATCGTCCCGAAGCCGGAGATCGAGACGATAGAGGAGCTGCAAGAGTTCTGCAGAGAGTTGATCGACTCCGGTTCATCGCTCCTGGTGGTGCTTAATACCATAGGCGATGCAGTAGAGCTTTACAGAGAGTTGCGCGAGCTACCGGGGCTTTCTCCATACCAGGAAGGCAAGAGACCTCGAAGGAACGAGGACGACTTGCCTTCGCGCCCAATAGTTCACCTCTCCACGAACCTTACGCCCTGGCAACGGGCGCGCCGGGTACGGATGCTCCGCCGCTACATGAAGCTTGGCGGCAAGCCAGTCGTCATCTCGACGCAAGTGGTCGAAGCAGGGGTCGATCTCGACTTCGACTTGGCTGTCCGGGATCAAGGACCGCTCGATTCCATCATCCAGGTGGCTGGACGGTGTAACAGGACAGGAGCAAATATAGAAGGTGGCATCGTCTATGTCGTCTCCCTACAAAGGGAGCGAGGAAACTCTCCCGCTACGATGGTTTACGGCAAAGTTCTTCCGCAGCTATCACGCAGGGTTCTTGACGGACCACTTGAAGAACCAGAAATCTACGACAAAATTCAGGACTATTTTTCGTCTTTCGATGGAGACTTGAGTGACGATTTCTCGGAAGAATTTCTGGGAGCCATGGGCGAGTTGCGCTTCGGAAGGGGAACACTGGAACCGACCGTCGGCCAATACCGGCACATTCAACAGGCACCCGAGCAAGAGTCCATACTCGTAGAGGTAAATAAGAAGGCGCAAGCAGCCGTGGCTACACTGGCGCAATTGTACGAGAAAGGAGGCGACCGGCACGCTTTTCGGGAAGCGTATAGGAAGATCGGCCCGTTCGTCGTAGCAGTGAGTGCCCACCGTGCGAATAAGAATCCTCCTGCCTGGCACGATGCCATACCGGAGTACCGTTACATCCCCCATACGGAAGTCCGCGACGAATATGCTCGATACTATGACATGGAGACTGGCTTTAAGTGGGACGATCTTGGGATCGCCATACTATGAGCACCGAAGTCACCGGCACGCTGGTCTGGTATTACGCCATCTGTCCACGGGAGGCGTGGCTTATGGCGCATGAGATCGAGCCGGAGAGGGACTTCGAGTTGCTGGCGGAGGGACGATTGAACCAGGAGGCGCACTACAAGCGGGCGACTAAGGAGCTGGCGTTGCCGGGGATGCGTCTGGATCAGGTCCGCAGGGAGAACGGGAAACTTATCGTTTCGGAGGTGAAGAAGTCTTCACGCTTTCTGCCCGCGACCCGGATGCAGCTCGGCTATTACCTGTGGCGACTCGCGGAGGAAGAGATGGAAGCGTCCGGGGAGATCCTGGTCCCCGAGGAACGTAAACGCGAGGTGATGGACCTGACACCGGAACTTAGAGAAAAGGTCGAACAGATGGTCTCCAGTATAGAAGTGCTCGTACAGGAACCGGCACCGCCACCGGCGAAGAAAATTCCGTTCTGCAAGAAGTGCGCCTACGCGGAGTTTTGTTGGTCATGAGGCGAACGCCATGAGGAAGCCCGTCTACATCTTCAACGGCGGCGAGCTGGAGCGGCGCCAGAATACGCTGCGCTTCACGACGGCGGAGGGACGGCGGTTCGTGCCGGTGGAGACTACCAGCGAGATCCACGTATTCGGTGAGATCGAGTTGAACACCAAGCTCCTTAACTTCCTGACCCGAAACCACATCCCCCTGCATGTCTACAACTACTACGGCTACTGGGCCGGCTCTTACATGCCGCGCGAGCAGTACGTCTCCGGCCACATGACACTCGCCCAGGCCGCCCACTACATGGATGCCGACAAACGCATGGACCTAGCCCGCACCTTCGTGCGCGGCGGACTGGCGAACATGGAGAAGGTGCTCCAGTACTACGGTCGGCGCAACGGGGAGCTTGCGCCCACGCTCGCGGACTTCGCGTTGAAGCGGACCCTGATCGGTGAGCCCGCCACGCCGGAGGAGCTGATGGCGCTGGAAGGCGGGAGCCGAGAGCTTTACTACAACACGTGGGACGACATCTTGAAGGGCGAGGACTTCAAGTTCGAGAAGCGCACCCGGCGTCCACCGGCCAACAGGATCAACGCGCTCGTCTCATTTGGCAACAGCCTGATGTACGTGACGGTCCTCTCCGAGATCCACCGCACCCACCTCGACCCGCGCATCGGCTTCCTCCACACCACCAACCAGCGCCGCTACACCCTGAACCTGGACGTAGCCGAAATATTCAAGCCCATCATCGTGGACCGGGTCATCTTCACTCTCGTCAACCGCGGTGTCCTCAAGGCGAAGGACTTCCGCGACGGCACCGAAGGCGTCTTCCTCACCGAGAAGGGCCGCAAAGTCTTCCTCGAAGCCTACGAAGCCCGCCTAAAGGAGACCATCCAGCACCCCAAGCTCGGCCGGGCCGTCTCCTACCGACGGCTCATCCGGCTGGAGCTATACAAGATCGAAAAGCATCTCCTCGGCGACGAGCCCTACGAACCCTACGTTTCGAGATGGTAGCCTCACCGTGTTCGTGCTGATGGTCTATGACGTCGAGGTCAAGCGGGTCACCAAAGTGCTCAAGGTCGGACGCAAGTACCTCAACCACATCCAAAACTCCGTCCTCGAAGGCGAGCTAAGCCCCGCTCAGTACAAACAACTGCGCCACGAAGTCCGGAAGACCATAAACCCGGACCACGACTCCGTCCGCTTCTACTTGCTCCGCACCACCAAATACTTCACCATAGAGAAGCTCGGAGTCCCCTCCCGACCCGGCGACGCCGAAGACTTCCTGTAAGTCAACCTGAAGTAGCGTCCAAGTCCCCGCAGTTCGACAAACCTAAAACTCCCTGCAAAATCGTTAAAAAGATGTCTCAAACCTTGATCCAGCGCCATCTTTCACCCGGAAAAGACCTTGCCGAACCCCCTGCAAACCGCTATATTTGAGGTTGGTTTGGAGCTTACCTACGAGGATTTGAAACTCGTCATCGGAGCGGTTGCCTTTGGGGTCGTCCTGGCCGTGTTTGGAGCTTACCTACGAGGATTTGAAACGCGAAGCCCACGCCATCACCCCGACGCAGGCGTGGGTTGGTTTGGAGCTTACCTACGAGGATTTGAAACACGGAATTAGGGGTCTTGGTCCACAAGACTTCAAGTTTGGAGCTTACCTACGAGGATTTGAAACTAGACATTGGACGCCGGAATTCGACCTAGAGCAAGGTTTGGAGCTTACCTACGAGGATTTGAAACATGTCGTTCCCGTAGGCCACTATTTCATCCTGGATCGGCGTTTGGAGCTTACCTACGAGGATTTGAAACTACGTGGACGGCGCTATAAGAGCTTCTCCGGAGGTTTGGAGCTTACCTACGAGGATTTGAAACATGGTGAAAACTGGTTTTACGAGATGTACGAGCGCGTTTGGAGCTTACCTACGAGGATTTGAAACAGTTTCGAGGCGTCAAGTACGGCTTCTGGACCTGGTTTGGAGCTTACCTACGAGGATTTGAAACAGCGTTCTTAGTTTAACCCGTTTCAAGCAGTGCTCGTTTGGAGCTTACCTACGAGGATTTGAAACACCGTTTCCTCAAGCCTCTGAAGAACTCCGACAATATGTTTGGAGCTTACCTACGAGGATTTGAAACCATCTCCTTTGTCTTACTGGTGAATAAGCTGTTGAAGTTTGGAGCTTACCTACGAGGATTTGAAACGTGGATCGCCTGACCGCTTCGTCGCGGTCTTCTTCGGGTTTGGAGCTTACCTACGAGGATTTGAAACGAGGCGCACCGTTATCATAGACGCCGCCAGCCGGCGAGTTTGGAGCTTACCTACGAGGATTTGAAACTCTACCGGACGGTACACAGGATTGCGGAGCTCGAAGGTTTGGAGCTTACCTACGAGGATTTGAAACATAGACGGCCAGCACCCCCTCGACGCCGTTATAAAGGTTTGGAGCTTACCTACGAGGATTTGAAACGACGACCTGTACACGAAACTCTCCAGGGGGCTCTCGCGTGTTTGGAGCTTACCTACGAGGATTTGAAACGCTGCTCGTTCTCTTCTGTGAGTCGTTCTATCTCCGGTTTGGAGCTTACCTACGAGGATTTGAAACTAAATTAACCGCGCCATCAGACAGCACCCCCATACAGAGGTTTGGAGCTTACCTACGAGGATTTGAAACAGCCGTGGCCCGACTGGAGTGGGCCAAGTGCCAGCCAGTTTGGAGCTTACCTACGAGGATTTGAAACTCTGGAAGCCAGCCGGACGGGATAGCCTTCAACCCGGTTTGGAGCTTACCTACGAGGATTTGAAACTAACACCTACCCAGATTGGAGCCTAAATGTCTATCCTGTTTGGAGCTTACCTACGAGGATTTGAAACAGCCAGAAGAGATAGAAGAGGCGCGGCGCACCAGCGTTTGGAGCTTACCTACGAGGATTTGAAACTCGAAGCATTGGACCTCAACGAAAAGGAGGAGACGCGGTTTGGAGCTTACCTACGAGGATTTGAAACAACTGGACGAAGAGGGGCCGGAAGACCAAGAGGTCCGTTTGGAGCTTACCTACGAGGATTTGAAACGTGGTGATCGACGAGGCCTCTGCCTTCGTCCCGCAGAAGGGTTTGGAGCTTACCTACGAGGATTTGAAACTTTGGTACCAGGTACACCGCCGCGCCTGCAACTACAGTTTGGAGCTTACCTACGAGGATTTGAAACGCGACGAAGTCACCCGAGCACGTGAAGTCCCCGGAGTTTGGAGCTTACCTACGAGGATTTGAAACTCGGCCTGGGCTATGGAGAACGGGAAGAGCGTACCCGTTTGGAGCTTACCTACGAGGATTTGAATACGACTCTGTTAGAGGGAAACCTGCATCTTCTACCAAATGAGATAGCATTTGCCTTCGTTCTGACAGCTACCTTGGAGATGCAAAATGGCACAGAGCTACGACAATCCACCGGATATGGATCTCAACCCCGCGAGCGAATATTTCGCCAACTTCGCTACGGGGAAGGGTTTGATCAAGGTCCGGCTGTTCGCACAGGAGGCGCCGGAGACGGTTAACAACTTCGTGTTCCTGGCGCGGGATGGGTATTTCGACGGCACCACTTTCCACCGGGTAATAAAGGACTTCATGGCCCAGGCGGGCGACCCGACGGGTACTGGAACCGGGGGTCCAGGATATCGTATCCGGGACGAGTTCCATCCGAACCTCAAGCACGACAAACCGGGCATCCTCTCAATGGCGAACGCCGGGCCGAATACGGGCGGATCGCAGTTCTTTATAACGCACGGACCAACGCCGTGGCTGGACGGAAAGCACGCGGTATTCGGCGAGGTCGTCGACGGAATGGACGTGGTTTATGCGCTCCGGGAGCGAGACCCGCAGCGCGACCCCGAACCAGGAGATGGAATAGAGCGGGTCGAGATCGAGGAAGCCCCACGCGGGTAATCCCACGCGGATGACCCGTCCTGGGTGCGGGTTTACAGTCTCAAACGGCGGGTAAGGGATACGCTCTATCGCGTAACCGAAAACCTGCTTGAGAGGTGTGTGCATTCCCTTGTCTAAAGAAGTAGCGGAGAATTTCAAAGAAGCGCTTTGGAAGGTGGAGGAGGATCGGGACCTGGAGCCTATGGTCTCGGTCCTCGCCGATGACTGCGAGGTCGGCAACGTGGCCGTCCCGAAGACTTTCCACGGCCACGACGAGGCGCGCGAGTTCTGGACCTCCTACCGCAAGACCTTCGACGAGATGAAGTCCACATTCCGAAACGTCTTCGCCGAAGACGGCCGGGCCGCGCTGGAGTGGACCACGGAAGGCACGGAGAACGACGATAAGGTCTCCTACGAGGGCGTGAGCATCCTGGAGATCGAAGGCGACAAGGTAAAGCGCTTCATGGCCTACTTCGACCCTTCGTACCTGAACCGCCAGATCGTCGAATAGGGAGCCGTCCATAAGCGAACCCGCTCTCCGACGGTTACAATCTCCGGCGTGAAGACTACAGAGACCAAAACCGACACCAAAGTCCCGCGTCCGGGCCGCTCAGCCGGCATCCTGCTCCACCCGACCTCCCTTCCAGGTCCCTACGGGATCGGGGAGCTCGGGCCGGAGGCCCTGGCGTTCGTGGAGTTCTTGGAGAAGAGCGGCCAGAAGCTATGGCAGATACTCCCTCTGAGCCCCACCGGAGGAGATGGTTCCCCCTACTCTTCGTACTCAGCCTTCGCGGGCAATCCCCTACTCATAAGCACCGAACGGCTCGTAAAAGACGGACTTGTATCTGGCGCAGAGGAGAATCCCGATGGTCCGGTAGATTATCCGGCGGTCATACCGGCCAAGACGAAGTTGCTGAGAGAGGCTTACGGGAACGCGAGGCCCGGCAAAGAGTTCGATGCGTTCGTCGAGGAGCAAAGCGGATGGCTGGAAGACTATGCACTCTACATGGCGCTCAAGGGGAAGTACGACGGACGGGCATGGAACCTCTGGGACGATGGGCTCGTAAAGCGGGAGCCGGACGCGTTGGAGAAAGCCCGCAGGGAGCTTGCCGGGGAGGTCCGGTACCATCAGTTCGTGCAGTATTTGTTCTTCGACCACTGGACGGACGTGAAAGAGGCGGCGAACGAGGTGGGGATAGAGGTGATCGGGGACATCCCCATCTTCGTCTCCCACGACTCGGCCGACGTGTGGGCGCGTCAAAGTCTCTTCCATCTGGACGATTCCGGCAGTCCCACCGTGGTCGCCGGGGTCCCGCCGGATTACTTCTCCGAGACCGGCCAACTCTGGGGCAACCCGCTCTACGACTGGGAGAGCATGGAGAGAGACGGATACTCGTGGTGGGTGGAGCGGATGCGGATGGCGCTCACGCTCTACGACGTGGTGCGGATAGACCACTTCCGGGGATTCGAAGCCTACTGGGAGATACCCGCCGACGCCGAGACCGCGCGCGAAGGCCGGTGGGTAAAAGGACCGGGCAAGGACGTCTTCCGGGCTCTGGAGGATGGTCTGGGAGAGCTACCGATCATCGCGGAGGACCTTGGGGAGATCACACCGGAGGTCGAAGCCCTGCGAGACGAGCTTGGATTGCCGGGGATGAAGGTCCTGCAATTCGCTTTCTCCGGCCCCGACAACGCGTTTCTGCCCCACGAATACGGGGACGCGAATTGGGTGATCTACACCGGCACCCACGATAACGACACGACCGCCGGATGGTGGCGCTCCGCAGACCCCGAAGGCCGCAGCTTCGCCCGCCGCTACCTCGGCAAGGAATACGTCTCCGTTCCGGACTTCATACGCCTGGCTTACGCGTCGGTCGCCGAGAAAGCCGTCGTCCCGATGCAGGACTTTCTGGAGCTCGGCCCGGAGCACCGGATGAACACCCCCGGCACCACCGAAGGCAACTGGTCCTGGCGTCTGGAAGAGTCAGCCCTTACACCGGAGCTTGCGAAAAGGCTTAAGAGTCTCTCAGAGACCTACGGGCGCTAGAGAAGTCCTATCCCGCCAAGCCTATGCGGGACGGCGGCCAGAAGCGCACTGCGGCCTTACCGATAATGTTCTCCTCCGGTACGGCACCGAAGAACCTGGAATCGGTAGAGTAAGCTCGATTGTCGCCCATCATGAAGAAATGGTCTTCGGGGACCGTTACCGGGCCGAAAGAGCAAGACTTCGGCAAGTAAGATATGCAAGGCTGCTTGGCGACGTAAGGTTCGTCCTGCGGTTCGCCGTTCAAATAGAGCGTGCCCTCGCGGAGGGCGATGGTATCTCCCGGTAGTCCGATGACGCGTTTGATCAGCTCATCATTAGGGTTCTCAAGGCTCTCGAACAGCACGATATCTCCACGCTTCGGCTCAGAAAAATCGTAGACGAACTTGTTGATCAAGAGCCGGTCGTTATTGCAGCCGTCGCAACCGTGAAGCGTAGGCTCCATGCTCCCGGAATCGACGTAGACCGGCGAAGCAACCACCGGCCGCACGAAGCCGAAGACCAGCGCGAAAGCGATCACGAGCATGAGCAGAAACTCCAGCGGACCCCGGTATGGTCCACCCCAGCGGCCGCCCGGAGGCCTCCGGCCAGGAGGCTCGCTCACAGCAGGCCGCCGATCCGGCTCGGCGGCCAGAAGCGCAGGAACGCCTCGCCCTCTATATTCTCCTTGGGAAGGGGACCGAACACCCGTGAGTCGGCCGAGTTCGTGCGGTTGTCGCCCATAACGAAGACACTGCCTTTGGGGACTTCTATGGGCGCGAAGAAGCTGCTGTCCGGGAACTGTTTGTTGGTGTAAGGCTCTTTCTGTCGTTCGCCGTTTACGAAAAGCGTACCGTTACGGACGGCGATAGTATCGCCTGGGAGGCCGACTACGCGTTTGATCAGGTCTTCCCCATTCCCCTCGACGCTCTTGAAGACCACCACGTCGCCTTTATCGGGTTCGGTGAAACGATAGATGAACTTGTTTACCAGCACCCGGTCGCCTACTTCGAGGGTAGGCACCATGCTCTCGGAAGGGATCCAGAACGCCTCCACGATAAACGGCCGCACCACCCCGAAAACCAGGGCGAACGCGATCACCAGTATGATCAGGAACTCTAAGAAACCTCCGCCGCCACCTTTTTTGGCGGAGCGGGGTTGCTCGTCACGGGTGGTCTGGAATTGATCCTCGTATGGCTGCTGCTCGGACATAGGGGCTAAGAATACCGCACTATAACTATTACGACTTTACACGAATCCTAAAATATGCCCACGGCCTGGCCCATTATTCGCAGGGCCACGACGACCATAAAGACGGCGAAGCCGATCCGCAACTTGTCTTCCGGCAGCGGGTCCCGGATACGAACCCCGAGCCAGGCACCGATTATCGCGCCGATGACCAGGGGCGGCAGACTCAACACGTCACTAAAGCCGGTCAGGATGTACCCGGTCGCGCCGACGAAGGAAGTAAACAACACGACCGCCAGGCTGGTCGAAACGGCGGTCTTCACGCCAAGGCCGAAACCCAACACCAGCAGCGGCACCAGCATCACGCCGCCCCCGACCCCGACGAGCCCCGAGAGGGCTCCGACGAAGATCCCGGCGATGATGGTGAGCGGAAGAGGCAGTTTCTTTCCGCTACCACCGACTGCCGAGCCGCCCCCTCGGGAGGTGGGATACGCCAGAGCCAGGAGAAGCAAGGAGAAAACGACCTCCACTAAGGTCTCCGGGGAGACGCGGCTTATGGCGACCCCGATCAGGGAAGAGGGTGCGACCACCAGCGAGAGCAGTCCCGCCATCCTCCAGTCCACCGGGTCTTCGCTGCGGGCGTTTCGGATGGTACCGGAGAGAGAGCTGAAGACGATGATAACCAGGCTCGCCGCGACGGCCTCCTGTATCGTCCAACCCCCGGCGAAGATCAGGCCGGGCACGAAGATGATCCCGCCACCTACACCGACGAGTCCCGAGAGTACCCCGCCAACGACCCCGATCACGGCCAGCAAAAGTAAATGCAACAGATCCATCGCCGTATTCTAGCGGAGCGTCAGCTCAAAGTATCGTAGGCGACGGCGGCGATCCCGATGACCCACAGATAATAGGCGAAGACCATAAGTGAGAACTCCCGCACGTACCACCGCAGAAATCCTATCGCCAGAAACCCTCCGGCGAAGGATGCCGTGGCGCCGAACATCACCGTCCACGCGCCGGCCGAACTCTGTCCTGCCAAGAGATCCCACAGCCCGGTAACGGCGAGCAGGGGTATGGAGAGCAGCAAGGCGAACCGGGTCGAGGATTCGCGGGTGATCCCGACGAGCATCCCCCCGGAGATAGCCATCCCGGTGCGGCTGATCCCCGGCAGCACCGCCAGGACCTGTAGAAGCCCAACCAGTAGGGCCCCCGGCGTGCTCAGAGACGCTAACGAACGGGTCCGGCGTCCTAGCTCCTCGGCCACGTAGAGCAACAGTCCGGAGACGAGCAGCAGCACCCCGACCACTGCGAGAAGGTTATCCGAAACCCCCAGATAAGCGTCCCGGAACGGCAGGGAGATAAGCGCCGCCGTCGTCGCCGCGATCAGCAGCATCATCCCTATCCGCCATCCCTCCGCTTCTCTTCGCACCACGCCGAGCGCCAGGCTACCCACCTCTCTGCGAAGCGCCACCAGCGCCGCGAGCGCCGAAGATAGCTCGCAAGCCCCCGCAAACCCCCGATCGTAGGCTGTACCAAAAAGAACCTGACCGATCAAAACCCGGTGTCCGGTTCCGCCAACCGGCAAGAAGTCCGCCAGCCCGCCGACGAGCCCCACGACTAATGCCTCTAAAAGTCCCAAGACTCAGACTTCAGAGAGATGTGAGGGATGCCGGCACGGTAACGGGTAAGCTGCGCCAACGGCCACCGGCCAGACAGACTCGCTTCTCTCGTGCAGTCGATGGACCTGGCTTGTTGGCGGCTGCGGGATGGCTTCTAGCACGCGAGGAAAACTACCATTCAGGCATACTGGTTTCCAGTCTCGTGCTCACGGGCGCCGTTCTCCGGTCTCTGAGCACCGTTATCCGGTGGGACGGCCCCCTTCGCGCACCACCATAACCGGACACCGAGAGTACCGTACTATGCTCTCCGAGTCGCTACCCATCAAGGCCCGCTCCAGGGTCCTTCGTCCCTTGCTACCGACGATTACAAGGTCCACTCCCAACTCCTCTGCGAGGCGGATGACCTCATCGTCCGCCCGGTGTCCCACCTTGAAGTGGGCCTCCGTGACCGTACCTCCGGCGGCCTCGACCTGCCCGACCAGGCCGTCGAGGAATCCCTGCTGCTGTCTCCGGAGCTGACCGTACTCCACATCCGAAACCTTGCCGCCCAAGACCCAGGGAGAGATCAAAGCCACATACACCACGTGTAGTTCGGCCCCAACCTTGTCGGCCAACCCGGCCGCCATACTGAGCGCCAGTCCGGAATCTCTCGAACCGTCGGCGGCCAGCAGGATCTTCGTCGGCAACATCTCCATGCCCGTTTCCTTTCTCGAAACCCTCTCCGAATCGTTGTAGGACTTTCTAACTCTACCAGTCTCTTAGTCGCATAAAACTGAAGTTAGTGTATGGTAGTGGAAGTTGCATAAAAAAGGATAGTGTAGTTTGAGGGGTATTCTCGAACGGTTCGCTCAGGGAACTCCGGTGAGCGAGTTTGAACCGGGGTGTGTTCCGGCCGGGGTGGTTCTACGGCAGAGGCCAGGAGCATCTCCCGATTGGCTGGACGATACGAGGAAGGGAAGCTTCACGATGATGCAGAGGGTTACGTCACAGATCGGCCCGGTGTTTTACATATCGGTCGCGTTATCCATAGTCTTCGTCTTGTGGGGAGTTTTGTTCACGGAGAACCTATCCGGCGTCTTTTCAGCGGTTTTGGACTACGTGATCGCAACCTTCGGCTGGGTGTATCTGCTGGCGGTGACGGGCTTCCTGGTCTTCGTCGTCTATCTGGCTTTCAGCCGCTACGGACGGATAAAATTGGGCAAGGAGGACGACGAGCCGGAATTCACCACGGTCGGCTGGCTCTCGATGCTGTTCGCGGCGGGAGTCGGCCTCAGCTTTCTCTTCTGGGGGGTTGCAGAGCCCGCCTCGCATTTCGGCACGCCACCCTACGGGATGGTGAAGGCCGGGACGACCGAGGCTGCGGAACTCAGCCTGCAGTACACGTTCTTCCACTGGGGTTTGCATCCGTGGGCGGTGTACGCCGTCGTCGCGATGGCGCTCGCCTACTTCAACTTCCGCAAGGACGGCGGCAACCTCATAAGCGCGGCGTTCCGGCCTTTGATCGGGGACCGGGTAGACGGCCCGATAGGCAAGGCGATAGACATCCTGGCGATCTTCGCGGTGCTGTTCGGGGTCGCAACAGCCCTCGGCATCGGGGCGTTGCAGCTCAACGGCGGCCTCAACTACGTGTTCGGCATCCCGAACGCCAGCACGGTACAGGTAATTATCATCGCGGTGCTCACGGTGGCGTTTATGATCTCGGCGGCAACGGGAATCTCGAAGGGTATCCTGTACCTGAGCCTCTTGAACATGGGTATAGCCGTGGCGCTGCTGGTCTTCGTGCTCCTGGCGGGACCGACGGTGTTCCTACTCAACACGTTTACCCAGTCGCTCGGCCAGTACTTCGGCAACTTCGCCCAGATGAGCTTCCGGTCCAGCGCGTTCGACAACAGCAAATGGGCCGAGAACTGGACGCTGTTCTACTGGGCGTGGTGGATCTCCTGGGCCCCCTTCGTCGGTACGTTTATCGCCCGGATCTCTCGAGGACGCACGATCCGGGAGTTCGTCTTCGGCGTGCTCTTTGCTCCTACGCTCTTCAGCTTCCTGTGGTTCACCGTCTTCGGCGGCTCGGCCATCTACCTGGACCTCAACAGGGGCGGCAACATCGCCGAGACCGCCGCGAACAACCTGCCACAGTCGCTCTTCGACACCCTTACCGCGTTTCCGCTGGGTAACGTGACTTCTATCCTAGCACTCGTGTTGGTCAGCATCTTCTTTATAACCTCGGCCGACTCGGCCACTTTCGTGCTGGGCAGCATGTCAGCCGACGGGGCCGTGAACCCCGCCGCGCCGGTCAAGCTCATCTGGGGCGTCGTGATAGCCTCGTTCGCCGCGATACTGCTCCTGGCCGGCGGCCTGAACGCCCTCCAGACGGCGACCATAACGGCGGCGGTGCCGTTCGCCGTGGTGATGATCTGCATGTGTTTCTCACTTTATAAGTCACTCTCGGAGGAGGTCCGGGAGACCGCCCCCGAAGCCCGCGGCAGGGCCGCCGAAGGGCCGACCGGCCGACCGGCCCCGAGCCGCGATAAGTAGTGCAGGCCATGCGAGAAGTATCCCCGACAACTCTAGTCCTGGTTCTGGTGGTCTTTATCGCCGGTTGCGGCGGCCAGGGCTCGTCCGGCGGCGGAAGCATAGCCGAAGAGTTCGACCTGAGCGGCCCGCAGGCGACGGCGCAGTTCTCGGTCGGCTCGGAAGACTTCGCGGAGCAGAGGGTTTTGGGCCAGATCTCCATCCAGGCCCTCGAAGCCGCCGGGGCGGACGTCACCGATAGGACCGGGCTCGGCGGCAACGAAGCCGTGCGGCAGGCTTTGCTCGACGATGACATAAGCCTGTACTGGGAGTACACCGCAACCGGCTGGCTGGTCTTCCTTGCCAACACGGACCCCATCTCCGATCCCCAGGAACAGTACCAGGCCGTTGCGAAACAAGACCTCGAAGAGAACGACGTCGAGTGGCTCCAGCCGGCTCCGGCAAACAACACCTACACTATCGTATCCAGCCCGGAAACCGCCCAAGAGCTCGGGGTCGAGAATGTCTCGGACCTTGCCCGGCTCGTCGAGGAAAACCCGGAGGAGGCGACGCTGTGCTTCGGCAACGAGAACGACTTCCAGAGCCGGGTGGACGGACTGCCGGGCCTTGAGCAAGCCTACGGGTTCGAGTTCCCCGAGGAGAACCTGATCATCACGCCCCTCGATACGGTCTACGAGTTCGTGGTCCAGGGCGAACGCTGCAACTTCGGCGTGGCCTTCCTGACCAGCGGCCTCCTCAAAGAAAGAGACCTGAAGATCATCGAAGACGACGAGAACTTCTTCGCCGTCTACAATCCGGCCCCCACGATGAAGGACGAAACCCTGCGGGAGAACCCGAGACTCGAACAGCTCTTCGCCCAAATCTCCGAGAAGCTCGACACGGAGACGCTGCGAGAACTCAACTCCAGGGTAGAGGTTGACGGAGAATCACCCGAAGCCGTGGCGGGAGACTGGCTCCAGGAGAATGGGTTCGTAGGTTAAGGTCTCCGGAAACATCCGGACGCCGCGTATAATCTCCCTGGCGGTTCGACAGTTTCGCTAGAAGGAGGCCACCGGAGTTGCAGAACGCAGAGATATCCCGCGCCCTGGAGTTGATCGTTACGCTCATGGAGATTAAGGGCGAAGAGCACTACCGGGTCCTGGCCTACCAGCGGGCCGCCGAATCAGTCGCCGCATCGGGCCGTCCCGTTGCAGACCTCGACGATATCAAGGAACTTCCGCACGTCGGTGGGACTACCGCAGAGGTCATAAGAGAGCTTGCGGAGGGCCGTACTCCCCAGATACTCGCGGAGCTTGCGGAGGAGATCCCTTCCGGCCTCGTGGAGGTTACTCGTCTGCAAGGCGTCGGTCCTCGCACGGCGGGCCGACTGTGGAAAGAGTTGGACATAACCGACGTGGAGCGGTTGGCAGAGACCGAGGCGTCAGAGATCGCAGGCCTCAAGGGTTTCGGGAAGAAGAGCGCGGAGAAAATCGTGCGGGCCGCCGAGACCTACAACTCCACCGAACGCCGGATGCTGCTGGATGACGCCACAGCACTCGGAGAGAGCCTGCTCTCCTTCGTCCGCTCCCACCCGGCGACCGAAAGGGCGGAGGTGGCCGGCTCCTTGCGACGCCGTAAAGAAACAATCGGAGACCTGGACATCGTCGCCGCCAGCACGGACCCACATTCGCTCGCTGAAGCCTTCGCGGGCGCGGAGTTCGTGAGTGAGGTCGTCGCCCACGGCGACACGAAGGTCTCCATAAAGACCGGCGAGATCGACGTTGACCTCCGAATCGTAGCGCCGGAGGCTTTCGGGTCGCTGCTACACCACTTCACCGGCAGCCAGGCCCACAACATCGTCTTGCGCGAGCGGGCGGTAAAGATGGGGATCAACATCTCCGAGTACGGCCTCGCCAAAGCGGGAACCGGGGAATATGAGCCAGCCGCTACGGAGGAGGACCTCTTCGAGAAGCTGGGACTCGTCTACATACCGCCGGAGCTGCGCGAGGACGGCGGGGAGATCGAAGCGGCCGAGAAGGACGCTTTACCCGACCTGTTGGAGGTCGGAGAGATCCGGGGCGACCTGCACGTCCACACCAACTACTCTGACGGCAAGGGAACGATCGAGAGCATGGCCGAAGCCGCCATCGAACGCGGCTACGAGTACCTAGTCTTCTGCGACCACTCCCAGAGCCTGCGGGTAGCGAACGGCCTCTCCCCGGAGCGCCTCAAAAAGAAGCTAGAAGCCGTCCGAAAGGCCAACGACGAGTACGGGGAGATCCACCTGCTCTGCGGCTCGGAGGTGGACATCTTGAAGGACGGAACTCTGGACTACGAGGACGCCATCCTGGCGGAGCTTGACTTCGTGGTGGCGAGCATCCACACTTCGTTCAACGTCGGCGAAGAGGCCATGACGGACCGGATCAAGCGCGCCATCAACAACCCCCACGTCCGAACTATAGCCCACCCGACCGGCCGCATCCTGAACCGCCGCGAGCCCTACGCGGTTAACGTGTCGGGAGTAATCGAAGAGGCCGCCGCGACCAACACGGCCCTGGAGCTAAACTCGTACGTAGACCGCCTGGACCTCTCTGTCCCCTACCTCCGGGAAGCTATAAACGCCGGAGTGAGCCTCACCATCGACACCGACGCCCACGACGAGAGCGCCCTGGGCATGATGAGGTTCGGCGTTTCTCAGGCTAGGCGGGCGTGGGTCGAGAAGGGGAGCATCATCAACTGTCGGCCGTGGGACGAGTTTGCCGAGTATCTGAAGAAAGGCAAGTGAGCCGTGGCATGGTTGTACCTGATCGTCGCAGGGATCTTCGAGATTGGGCTGGCACTCGGCCTTAAGTTCTCGGAAGGCTTTACCCGCCTCTGGCCGACACTGGGTATGGCAGCTTCGGGAGCCATTAGCTTCTATCTGCTGTCGGTCGCCATGAAGACTCTGCCCGTTGGGACGGCCTACGCCGTGTGGACGGGTATCGGGGCTGCTGGCACTGCGATTCTGGGCATACTATTGCTCGAAGAGTCCGGCGACGTCTTTCGCGTAATTTCCATAACCCTAATAGTCGCCGGTGTGATCGGGCTGCGGCTCTCCTCACAGTAGAAGCTCCCGGCGACTCCGCCGGGAGCTTCTTATCGTTGTCTTGAAATCTGAAACGCTGGCTAAACGCGGGGCGCGCTGCCCTCGCGGTCGGAGGCTGTGGTCCAGGCGCCGGGGTCTTCGGCGCCGTCGGCCTCGCCCTGCTCCTCAAGCCACCGCTCGGCGTCGATGGCGGCCATACATCCGTCACCGGCAGCGGTTACGGCCTGCCGGTAGCGCTTGTCGGAGACGTCGCCCGCAGCGAATACGCCGGGCACGCTCGTCAGGGTGTGCTCCTTCTGGAGGATGTAGCCGCCTTCGTCCATCTCGACCTGGCCCGCGAAGAGCTTGGTTGCGGGCTCGTGGCCGATGGCCGTAAAGAAGCCGTCCATCTCCAGGGTCTCCACCTCGCCGGTCTTCACGTTCCTTACCCGGACGCCCTCGACGGAGTTCTCGCCGAGGATCTCCTCCGGGACCGTGTCGGTTAGGAAGGTGATCTTCGGGTTCTTCAAGGCGCGTTCGAGCATGATCTTGGACGCCCGGAAGGTGTCGCGGCGGTGGATCAGAACGACCTCGCTGGCGTACTTGGCGAGGAAACTCGCCTCTTCCATCGCCGTGTCGCCGCCGCCGACGACCGCGACCCGCTTCTCCTTGAAGAAGAAGCCGTCGCACGTCGCGCAACCGCTCACGCCCCGGCCCATCAAGCGCTGCTCGCTCTCCAGGCCGAGCCATTTGGCCTTGGCTCCGGTCGCTATAACGATGGACCCGGCTATGGTGGGCTCTTCGTTGTCCTCGTCCCACAGCTTGAACGGACGCTCGGAGAAGTCCACGCGCTCCACGTTGTCGGGGCGCATCTCCGCCCCGAACCGTTCGGCCTGGGCCTCGAACTTGTCCATCATATCCGGCCCCATGATGCCTTCCTCGAAACCGGGATAGTTCTCCACGTCCGAGGTGAGCATGAGCTGGCCGCCCGTCTCGAACCCCTGGAAGACAACCACGTCGAGATTCGCCCGCGAAGCGTAGAGGGCGGCGGTGTAGCCCGCCGGCCCGGACCCTATGATCGCAACGTCGTAAACCTTCTGATCCACACTAAAACACTCTCCTCATATATAAAATTTACGAGTACGAAGTTATTCTATTACACCTGGCAAACGTTCCCGTCCACTCGTTCACAACGTCCACCGCGCCCCGGCCCGGATCCTGAGCCCGGCGAGCTGCGAGAGACAAGCCGGATATATACTATCCATCCATGGAAAGGAAGGCGAGGCTTGCTCCGCGCGACGTCACTCACATTGATCTTCTTTGCCGTGGCGGTCGCCGTGACGGCCTTTCTCGTCTGGCGTGCCGGAGAGCGTGAGGTCCAAACCCTTCAGACCCCTGAATCCGGCGCAGCCCCCATCGCCATGCCGGTATACGAAGTACCGGAGACGCCGACCAGCACCGTGTCCGAGATACGCATAGGCAGCTTCGAGTCACCAGAGCAAGTTCCTGAGTACGAGCTACTGGAAGTGAAACCCGTCGATACCGAAGACGCCCGCGCCATACGACTCCTGGTAGACACTCGGGCCAGGGGCAAGGCCGACTACGTACTGATCTCCCGCGACATAAAAGCCCGCTACGCCGACTACGACGCCATCTCCGTAGAGTTCACCGATACGGAGGATTTCCTCGACTATAACGGCGGCGCGCTCATCTTCAATACCCCGAAAGGTGCGACGTACATGGGCTTTATCTACGGTCCGCCCAACACCCGTGGATACTACGTACGAGCGGCGGATTGAGCCTTCGACACCAGGGTCGCCGCGGCTTCCGGCGTGTCCGCGAGTGCTGTAACGTGGCCCATCTTGCGTCCAGGCCGCGCCTCTCTCTTGCCGTACAGGTGCAGTTTTACCTCCGGTAACGAGCAAACCGCTCTCCAGTCCGGCTCGCCGTTTTCCCAGAGATCACCGAGCAGGTTTGCCATCGCTGCGGGCCGCGTCCGTTCCGTGCTCCCGAGCGGCAGTCCACAGACGGCCCGGAGTTGTTGCTCGAATTGGGAGGTTACAGCTCCGTCGATGGTCCAGTGCCCGGAGTTGTGTGGACGGGGGGCGATCTCGTTGACCAGAAGCTTTCCTTCAGCCGTCACAAAGAACTCAACGCAAGCAGTCCCGACGATCTCCAACTCCCCGAAGATACCCCGCGTTATCTCCACCGCCTCACGCTCTATTTCCGGTAACACGTTAGCCGGCGCGACGGTAACGTCGAGGATATGGCGGTCGTGGGTATTCTCCACCGCGCCGTAGTGGGCGAAAGATCCATCCATCCCCCGCGCCGCCACAACCGAGACCTCCTTCTCGAAGTCCACCCAGGACTCCAGCACCGCCTCGCCGCCCAGAGCCTCCCATGCCTCATCCGCTTCCTCCAGCTTATCTACCCGCGACTGCCCCTTGCCGTCGTAGCCAAATCCCGCCGTCTTGAGCACCGCCGGAACCCCGATCCCCCGCAACGCACCATCCAGCGCAGCCTGCTCAGGAACCTCCCGAAACGGCGCCACCGGAAAGCCACCATTGAGGAGAAAAGTCTTCTCTCGCAACCGGTTCTGCGCCGTGTGGAGCGCCTTCCATCCGGGTCTCACCGACGCGACGGCTGAGACCTCCTCGACGGTGGCCACCGGGATATTTTCGAACTCCAGCGTAACGACATCCACGCTCCGGGCAAACTCCCCCACGGCATCCAGGTCATCGTAGGCGGCGCTCCACTCTCGGTCCGCCACCTGCCCCGTCGGGCTGTCCGAGTCCGGCGAAAGGACGTGTACCCGGTAGCCCATCCGGCGGACGGAGAGCGCCAGCATCCGACCGAGCTGCCCGCTTCCGAGCACCCCGACCGTCGCACCGGGCAGAACTGGCCCGCTCACGAAAGCTCCGATTTCAGGACTTTCCGCGCCTGCTCCTCCCGGAACTCCCGCAGCTTCTCCCGCAACTCCGGACGGCTATTGGCGAGGATGGCGACGGCGAGCAGGGCGGCGTTCGTAGCCCCGGACCGCCCGATGGCGAGTGTCCCGACCGGGACTCCGGCGGGCATCTGGACGATGGAGAGCAGCGAGTCCTCGCCCGAGAGAGCCCGGCTCTCCACCGGCACGCCCAGTACAGGGACGGTGGTGTGGGCGGCGACCATCCCCGGCAGGTGGGCCGCGCCGCCGGCGCCGGCTATGATCACCTCCAGGCCCCGCTCCTCCGCCTCCTTCGCATAAGAAGCCATGAGATCCGGGGTCCGGTGCGCCGAGATGACCCGCCGCTCGTGCGCCACCCCGAACCGCTCAAGCGTCTCCGCCGCGTGCCGCATCGTCTCCCAGTCGGACGTGCTGCCCATGATCACACCGACGACAGGGGCTCTATTTTCAGTCTGCTCCACCGACTAATCCTAGCTTCGTGTGCGTGCAGCACGCATCCTACACGAGAATAGCGGAAAGTTAGACATTGACCTTTGGCAAGATCAGTGTCTCTTACATTACAAGCGGCCATAAGCTAAACTTTCACCTCTTGGCATATGAGTGAGGAGCTATTGGCTACCGAAATAAAAACCTGGGAAATCGTTAGCGGTCAACTGAAGCTACTAGAAACTAGCCTCGTACGAGAAGGCAAGATGGAAACCGTAGATCTCGAAGAGTGGATTGCTTCAGACTCATCCATAGTACGGCCCGATCTGAAGATAATCGGGCGCCAAGTCAAAACTCAATCTGGCTTCCTTGACCTACTAGCAATTGATGGCTCTGGCAGTGTAATCATAATAGAGCTAAAACGAGACAAGCTTGCTCGCGACGCACTAGCACAGTCTATTGACTATGCTTCTGACGTAGCAACTTGGAACCCTATCAAAATCGGTGAAATATGCCTCAAATACTTGGGTGAAGATTTGGAGGATGTATTAGGCGAGACTTTCTCAGACGCTGATTTAGAACACCTCTCTATTAATGAAACACAAAAGATTGTCCTTGTAGGCTTTAACGTAGAATCGTCATTAGAGCGAATGATTGAGTGGCTTTCCGGACTCTATGGTATGGGTATCAACGCGGTGAGCTTGAAGTATGTTCGAACCAGTACAGGCGATGAAGTTCTTATGCGCACTGCTGTCGTTTCTGAGCAGACTGAAGAAGCGAGAGTAAAGACAAAGAAACCCACTATAACTATGTCTGATGAGGCCGGTGCGTACGATGAAGATCAGCTTGAACTTTTGCTTGTTCGCTACTTATCGCAAAATCTCGTGACCGCCCAAAGGATTCGTGACATACTCCTTCCACTTTGTCTCAAACAAAACCATGTCACGCGGGAAGAGCTAAAACAAGAATTTGTTGCACGAAACATAGCATCCGATGTAGCCAAAGCTGGGTATTCTCTCACTGGTTTTTCTTTTCAGATGGGGTTGCAAAAGAACGATTTCCTTCGGCAAGTAATTGATTATCAGTACCCTAACTATTCGTGGGAAAAAGACAACTACCTTGTTCGTCCCGAGTACCGTTCTCTAGTAGAGAAAGTTCTGGCAAGTTTGAATAGCGAGGTCACTCATGTTGAAGACGATTGAAGCTGTAATCGAGAAGGATGGGAGCATTCGTCTATTGGAGGACGTAGACATGTCACAGGCGAAGCGGGTACTCGTCACCATACTCGACGAGGAGTATGGAGGCGAAGCAAAAGATACCGCTCTGCTGAGCGAGGCTTCGCTTTCCGAGGATTGGGACCGAGAGGAAGAGGACGAGGCATGGCGGCACCTCCAACCGGCGCCGTAGTCTTGGTTCGTTTTCCGTTCTCCGACCTGACCCACTCCAAGCTCCGGCCCGCCGTCGTTTTGGCAGATTCAGAGCTTGGAGACACGATACTCTGCCAGGTTACGAGCAATCCATACTCGGACCCAAGATCTATAGATTTGACAGATGTAGATTTTGAGCAAGGTAGCCTCCAGCGCACGAGTTATGTGCGTCCAGGGAAACTCTTTACAGCTAATGAAAGTTTGATCGTGCGCGAAGTAGGGATGCTCACACCTGAGACACAACAAAAAGTGGTAGAGGGTGTGGTCAGGCTACTGCGTTCCGGACTGCCAGAGTGAGCCCACCCTCCGCTACACCGCTGACCGTGCCTCAAGCTCAGGTATGATCTCCTCTCCGTAAGCTTTCAGCGTCTCCTCCATCGCGTCGTGCAGAGACAATAAAACTCAAAACATCGTGCTCTACCTTTAGAGTAAAATAGGCGGATGGACACCAGGATGAACCGCCACGCTTTCTCAGTAGTCGCGCTGAAAGACCAGCAGGAAGATGAGAAAAGCTACTGGCGAAATAAGACACCTCACGAACGTTTGCAAGCTGTCGAGACGGCGAGGCAGATGATCTATGGCTACGATCCCGCTTCCACCAGACTTCGGCGAGTTCTTGAGGTTGTTGAACGAGCGTCTGATAGCACACCGCACTAAACAGCGTCTTTGCTCCGCCTAGTCGGGACAAAGTGTAAACTCATGGAGATATATTTGTAGGAGATGAGCGCAATGTCCGAAAAGCTATATGCAACCTTCGACGGTGAGGTTCTCAGACCCGAGCGCCCAGTTTATCTCAGGCCGAACACGCGAGTGCGTCTCACCATAGAGGAAACGTCAGAAGCTGGGACGCCTAAGCCCTCCTCTTTCCTGAAGACGGCCCAAGAGCTCGAACTACAAGGACCGGGAGATTGGTCCGAGCGGCTGGAAGAGTATCTATACGACGACGCTTCTAAGCTTGACGACTGAACTTTTTCTCGACGCTTCGTATGCTATCGCGCTAGCTTCATCTACCGACCAACATCACGGGAGAGCCGTCGAGTTGGCACAACGTGTCGAGTCGGAGAATGGGCGCTTGATCGCTACCCGCGCCGTAGTCCTGGAGATTGGCAACGCTCTCTCCAAACTCCGCTACCGTAGGGCAGCCGTCGCGTTGTTGAACGCTATCGAGCGAGACCCGAACGTCGAGATCATCCCGCTCTCCGAGGAGTTGTACGAGGAGGGACTGCAACTCTTCCGCCAGCATCAGGATAAAGAATGGGGGCTCACCGACTGTATTTCTTTTGTGGTAATGCGCGATCGCAGCATCACCGATGCACTAACAGCCGACAGCCATTTCCATCAGGCAGGCTTTCGAACACTGCTTACCGAGAGCTAGAAAACTATCTCCTAAACTGCCGACCTCGCTTCTAGCTCCGGAATGACCTCCTCCCCATAAGAGTCTAGTGTCTCCTCCATCGCATCGTGCATGAGATAGATATTGAACTGGTCCACGCCGAGCTCTTTTAGTGTGTTTAGCTTGGCTACGTGGTCTTCGACGGTGCCGAGGACGCAGAAGCGGTCCACGATCTCATCCAGCACGAAGTCGGTGCTCGGGTTGCCGGCCTTGCCGTGGTGGCTGTAGTCGTAGCCTTCGCGGGCCTTTATGTAGTCTGTCAGGGCAGCCGGTACTTCACCGCTCTCGCCGTACCGCGAGACGAGGTCGGCGACGTGGTTGCCGACCATGCCGCCGAACCACCGGCACTGGTCCCGCTGATGGTCGAGGTTGTCTCCAACGTAGGCCGGGGCGGCGACGCAGATTTTTATGTCCTTCGGGTCGCGGCCTGCTTCCCTGGCCGCGTCGTGGACGTGCTGTACCGTCCACTCCAGGATCACGGGGTCCGCGAGTTGGAGGATGAAGCCGTCGGCCTTGCGACCGATAAGGTTGAGCGCCTTCGGGCCGTAACCCGCCATCCACACGTCGAGCTTGCTGTCCTCGATCCAGGGTATGCTGACTTTGTTGCCGTTAGGGGCCTCTATCTCTCTGCCTTCGGCGAGCTCTTTGATGACGTGCATGGCCTCTTCGAGTTGGGCGAGGGTGGTCGGTTTCTTGCCCAATACGCGGCGGGCCGAGTCACCCCGCCCGATGCCGCAGATGGTGCGGTTGCCGAACATCTCGTTGAGGGTGGCGAAGAGCGAGGCCGTCACAGAGGGGTCACGTGTCGCCGGGTTGGTGACCATCGGGCCGACGGTGATTTTCTCGGTAGCGGAGAGCATCTGGGAGTAGATGACGTAGGGCTCCTGCCAGAGTATGTGCGAGTCGAAGGTCCAGGCGTGGGTGAAGCCGAGACGTTCGGCTTTTTGTGTTAATTCAACGACACGCCGGGCTGGTGGGTCGGTCTGGAAGGTTACTCCAAAGTCCATATTCTCAATCCTTTCCAGAACCGGAAACGGCGGTGGCGGCGCCCAGGGCTATGTAGATCGTTCCGGTGACGTACCGTTGCCACCGCCGGAATCGGGCACCGCTCCGCCTCAACCAGCCTCCGGCCGTGCCGGAGAGCAGCGCGTATAGGGCGTCGGTGCATAGTGCCATCGCCACGAACGTCAGGCCGAGCACCAGTATCTGTACCCACGCCGGGCCCTGCACCGGGTCCACGAACTGGGGTACGAAGGCCAGGAAAAAGAGGGCGGCCTTGGGGTTGAGCACATTAACGAGTGCGCCCTGCCAGAAGATACCCGAAAGGCTCCTTTCCTCAGCGGGAGCCGGGGCGTAGTGCTCATCGCCACCGAGCAACCGCGAGAGGCCGAGCCACACGAGGTACGCGGCGCCCAGCCATTTGACAACGCTGAAAGCTATCGCGGATGATGCCAGGAGCGCCGAGAGTCCGACTGCCGCGAAGATTACGTGGATCAGGCCACCAATCCCGACGCCCAGCGCGGAGGCGAGCCCCGCCACCCGGCCCCCTTCCACGCTGCGGGTGACGATGTACAGGACAGCCGGACCAGGCACGACCAGCAAAGCCAGGGAGGCGATGACAAATACCGCGAGCGTCGAGATCTCCGGCATCAACGCGCCCTCACGTCGTCTCCGGCTCGCCGGACGGTTCGGGCCGGCGGCTCGGTATTAGGCTCAGGAGCAGATACGTTATCGCAGCTACGGTGAAGGTAAAGAAGAGGCCGTAGGTATAGAGGCTATCTATGAAGGTCGGGTTCTCGATTTGGCCGCCGGGCGTGGTCGAGGCTTTGAGGAAGCCGGGGACGACCGGAATGACGCCGACGAAGACGGCGATTATGGCCTTCCAGTTCCAGCCGCCGGAGTAGGCGTATTGGCCGTCGGGTTTGTAGAGATCGGCGAGGTCGAGTTGGGTGCGGCGTAGGATCCAGTAGTCCACGATCATGACGGCCCCGATGGCGCCGAGCAGGCTTCCGTAGCCCACGAGCCAGGTAAAGATATACGCCCCGGCGTTGTTGAACAGCACCCACGGGAACGAGACGATGCCTATGACGGCGGTGATCATGCCGCCCATCTTGAACGAGATGTACTTCGGGGCGAGGTTCGAGAAATCGTTGGAGGGAGAGACCACGTTCGCCGCCATGTTCGTCGAGATCTGGGCTATGACGATGATTATCATGGCCCCGATGAGCAGCGCGGGAATCGGCCCTGCGATGCGGGTTACGAGCGTCACCGGGTCCCAGATCGCCTCGCCGTAGACTACGACGGTCGCCGCCGTGACCGCGATCCCGATAAAGCTGAACAACGTCATCGTCAACGGAAGCGTGATCGCCTGACTTATCGTCTGTGACCGCTGCGTCTTGGCGAATCGGGTGAAGTCGGGGATGTTCAGGGAGAGCGTTACCCAGTAGCCGACGTTGGCGGCCAGCCCGGACCAGAAGAGCGCCCAGAACGGGGTGTTTCCCTCCTGAAGTTGTGAGGATGATGAGAACACGTTTCCGATTCCACCACCGGCGCTGAACCCCCAGATAAGCAGCACGATGCCGCCGGCCAGCAAAAGGGGCGCGGCGAAAGATTCGAAGATTTTGATGCCTTCGATGCCGGTCAGAATTATGACTACCTGCACGATCCAGAAGATAAAGAACGTTATCCCCTGATGACCCGCTACGTCCGCCCAGCCGCCCCAGAATGCGGTCAGCATCGCATCGAGGGCGAGACCCCCGATCCAGGTCTGTATCCCGAACCAGCCGCAGGCGACCAACGCCCGAGCCATAGCCGCGAAGTTGGCTCCCGTTACGCCGAACGAGGAGCGGACGAAGACCGGGAACGGCACACCGTATTTGGTGCCGGCGTGGGCGTTCAGGAGGAGGGGGACCAGGACGATCACGTTCCCCAGCCCGATAGTCAAAAGCGCCTGCCACCAGATCATGCCGGCGGCGATCAGACCGGACGCCAGCGTGTAGGTCGTTATGACTATCGAGATGCCGACCCAGAGCGCCACGAAGTTGTACGTCGTCCACGTCCGCTCGTCGGGACCGGCGGGCGCCAAGTCCTCGTTGTACAACCGCGACGCGCTTGCCCGAGCCTTTATTCTCCCCAGCTCGGCCTGGTCGCTGACCGCGAGATCGTTGAACTGTTCCCGTTCCAAGTGTGTCCTCCCTTTGGTCGGAGGCTGTCAGCATTCAGCTCTTAGCTGTCAGCTTTTTCTTGCTGATGGCTGACCGCTGATCGCTAATAGCTATTTACTCGCCCAATCCACCGTCTTCACCGCCAGCCGATGGTACGCCTGCACCGCGAGCTCCAGGTCCTCTTCGGGCGTGTCCTCTTCTTTGGTGTGGCTCAGGCCCCGCAGGCTCTTGGCGAAGAGCATCACCGTCGGCATGTGCCGGGCCATCTCCGCCGCGTCGTGCAGCGGTCCGCTCGGGAGCCGGTGCGACTTCCCGACGACCTCGTTCACCGACTCTTCGGCCATCTGGATCAAGTCGTCGTTGAAGAGGAGCGGCTCTATCTCCCAGAGCTTCTCCCACTCGACCTCTGTCCCCTCTTCCCCGGCGACCCGCTCGCTCTCGCGCTTGGCCGTCTCTAGCATGTCGGCTAGTACGCCGGCGTCGAGGGCGCGCTGGTCGAGGGACATCTCGCACCAGCCGTTGAACGCCGTCACGATGGCGGGGCTGACGTTGACGAAGCCGGTCGTTGCCCGCACGTCGTCGCGCCGGGCGGCGTCGTCCCGGAAGGCGGTGGCCGCCCGCGCCGCAGATAGAAATGCGTCGCGGCGAACCTCCATCGGGGTAGAGCCGGAGTGGGCATGGAATCCTGTGTACCGGATCGCATGCCGCTCAACCCCGAACGTCCCGAGCACAACACCCACAGGCAGGTCCAGCCTTTCGAGCACCGGACCTTGCTCAATGTGCAGTTCCAGGTACGCGAGGGCTTTCTCGATCTGCTTGTGGGAGTCGTTCATCCGGTCGAGGTCTACTCCGTGCTCGCGCAGGGCGTCGGGCAGCGCGATGCCGTCCTTGTCCTTGAGGCCGCGCACCTCGTCGGGGACGAGGATATTGGACGTGGCACTGGAGCCGAGGAGGCTGCGTCCGAAGCGGGCTCCCTCTTCGTCGGCCCAGTCAACGAGCCGGACGGTTACGGGCTTGTCCTGCTCCGCGAGCACCCGGAAGGACTCCAGGGCGCTGATGGTATCGAGGACCCCGTCGAGCCAGCCGCCGTTGGGAACAGAGTCTATGTGGCCGCCGAGGATGACGAACTCCTCCGAGTCGCCGGGGGATGTGGCCCAGAGGTTTCCGGCCTCGTCCGTTTCGACCTCGCAGTCGATGTCGTCCAGCTTGCTTTTGAGCCAGTCGCGGGCTTTGGCCCACTCGTCGGTCCAGGCGACGCGGCGGGCACCGTCCGGGCCGCCGGTGAGGTCGGCGATCTCGTGTAGCTCCTCTATCGCGCGGCGATAGTCTACGTCCCTGACGGATTCCATCTATCCTACCCTCTCTCTACTTCCGATCTCCGCGAGCGCCTCCTCGAAGATGTCCGCCGCCTGCTTTGCGGCCTCGCGGGTGATGGTTAGCGGCGGCGAGATGCGGAGGGCGTTTCCTCCGATGCCGCCCTTCCCCACGAGCACGCCCCGTTCCCGGCACGCCTGCATAAAACGGGCGGCTGCGGTCGGGTTCGGTCCACCGTCAGTTTCGATCATCTCCAGCGCCAGCATCAGGCCGCGCCCGCGCACCTCGCCGACCAGGGGGCTGTCCGCCATCTGCAAGAGGCGATCTTTGAGGTATCCACCAACCTCGTCGGCGTTCTTCTGGAGGTCATTCTCCAGGATGTACTCGATGTTCGCCAGGGCGCCGGCGGAGCTTACGTGGTTGCCGCCGAAGGTCGAGACGTGGAGCTTGCCGGAGATGGAGTCGATGATGTCAGCGCGGCCCATAACGGCGCCGATGGCTAGGCCGTTGCCGAGTCCCTTCGCCATCGTGATCATGTCCGGCTCGATACCCGATTCCTCTATGCCCCAGAAGTGAGAACCGGTCCTACCGAAAGCGGTCTGCACCTCGTCCGAAATGTACGGGATGCCAGTCTCGTCCAGCACTTCCTTTACCCCGACGATGTACTCTGGCGGCAGCTCGATGAAGCCCCCGACGCCCTGTATCGGCTCGGCGATGAACGCTGCGACGTGGCCGGTGGTGGACGTCTGTATCACGTTCCGCAGGTCGTCGGCGCAGGCGCGGGCGAAATCCGGATCGCCTTTTTTGTAAGGACCGTAGAGCGAGCTGTAGGAGTGGTGTGGGGGCATCGCGTAGGTGACGTCCAGGGCGGAGCGCGAGGTGGGACGCCACGAGCCCTGGCCCGTTATGCCCATCGTCCCGAAAGAGCCGCCGTGATAGGAGCCGCGCAGCGCGATGATCTCGCTGGAGCGACGGTGCTGCGTCGCAAACAGCAGCGCCGCCTCGTTCGCCTCGCTGCCGCTGCTGACGAAGAAAACTTTCTGGTCACCGGAGATCGGGGAGAGCGAGATCAGCTTCTCGGCCAGCTTTACCTGGTTCTCGATCAGGTAAAGCGTAGACGAGTGCAGGATCTTCCCCGCCTGCTCGCGCACGGCCTCCACGATCTCGGGGATGTTGTGCCCGCTGATGGTGGTGACGATACCGCCGAAGAAGTCCAGGTACTCGTTCCCCTCTGAGTCCCAAACTTTGAAGCCTTCGCCGTGCGTAAGCTCCATCGGCTCGTCGTAGTAGAGCGAGATCCACTCGGGAATTACAGCTTTGTGCCGCTTCAGCAACTCTTCCGGATTCATACCCCCACCCCCACGCTCGGAGCCGTAAATCTCCGCTCGACAAACCTTCCGGAACCTCGCTCGCCCACGACCTCGCCATCTCTGTAGACTAGACTGCCTCGCACGTACACGGAGGCAGGGCCTCCGTGGAAGCTTCTCCCTTCGTAGGGCGTGTAGTCAACGTTGCCGTGCCGGTTCTCAGCGGTGGCCGTGGTCTCAAGCTCCGGGTCCCAGAGTACGATGTCCGCGTCGGCGCCGGGGACGAGTACGCCCTTGCGCGGGTAGGCGCCGTAGATACGGGCCTGGTTGGTCGAAAGCACAGCAACGAACTGGTTTTCGTTCAGCTTGCCCTCGCGCACACCGAGCGTCCAGAGCGCCATCGCCCGCTCCTCCGCGCCCGGCAGGCCGTTCGGGATGAGGGTGAAGTCGTCCTTGCCGAGGTCCTTCTGGCCTTCGTAGTTGAACGAGCAATGGTCCGATCCAAATATCTGAAGATCCCCGAACTTGAGGCCGTTCCACAACGCCGGACGGTTCGACGGGTCGCGCAGCGGTGGCGAACACACGTATTTCGCGCCCTCGAAGCCTTCTTTTGCGAGGTCCTCGTACTCGAATGCGAAGTATTGCGGGCAGGTCTCAGCGTAGACGGTCTGGCCGCGCTCGTGGGCGAGATGAATGGCCTCCAGCGCCGGCGCGCAGGAGACGTGGACGACGAGTATGGGCGCGCCAGCAACTTCGGCCAGACGGATCGCGCGGTTCGTCGCTTCGGCCTCGACCGCTTCAGGCCGGGTCAGGGCGTGGAACTTCGGCTCGACGTCGCCGCGCGCCAACGCCTGCTGCTGGAGCTTGGCAATAGCGTCGCCGTTCTCGGCATGGACGAGCACCAGCACGCCGGCATCCTTACTCAGTTGGAGCGTCTCGAAGAGGTCTTCGTCCTCGCTGTAGAGCGGGGTACCCTTGTAGGCCATGAAGATCTTGACGGATGCCACACCCTTCTCCGCGAGGCTCGGAAGCTCCGCCTTTATATCGTCGCGCAGGTCGGTGATGGCGACGTGGAAACTATAGTCGATGACCGCCTTGTCGCGGGCCTTCTCGGTCCAGGCGTCGAAGGCTCCGGCGAGCGTGCCGCCCACTTCCTGGAGGGCGAAGTCTATGATCATGGTGGTCCCGCCCGCGACGGCGGCTTCGGTTCCGGTAGCCCAGTCGTCGGCGGTCATGGTGCCGCCGAAGGGCATGTCCATGTGCGTGTGCGCGTCGATAAAGCCTGGCATTACGAGCTTGGCGGAGGCGTCCACCTCCTCCGCCCCGTCTGCGTCGAGATCCGTTCCGACCGCGACGATCTTCTCATCCTCGACCATCACATCCGCCGGATAGCTGCCGGAGGCGGTAACTACCGTCCCTCCGGTGAAGAGTAATTTGCTCAAAACCCTAGCTCCTTTCTAGGCGCGAGAAACCAGGGGCTTCCCGAACCTGACACTATGAACCAATCCGTTGAAAATAGCTTTATCCTCAGGGAACAAGATATTGTGTGGGCGACTGACGAAATTTGGCCGCCGGTAGTACGCCGGCATGATCCGATGGAGACTTGTTCGTAGCCATTCCAACAGCACCTCCTATTCCCAAGCGTTCAGTATAAGAGGCAAAGGCTAACTATGTAAACCGCACCAGTAAAATTCGGCATGAGGCGGAGGGCATTGATGCGAGTACACGCCCTCCGCATGTCTTTACGGTTCCAGCTACTCTGGGATCGGTACACTCGATACGGTGAACGGTAGTTCCGGTTGTCCTCCCTGCTTGCCAAACTGCGAGTTTACGACGAGCAAACGGTCACCGTATTTAGCGGCGGTCGTCGGGTATTGGAGCGAAGAACGACCAAAGCCTTCTCCGACTTCGCCGCTCGTAAAGTCTTCGGAAAGTTTTACCGGGACGATGTCGCCCGGTTGGTTACGCACCACGTAGAGGTTTTGTTCGTCGAGCACGAGGCCGTCGCCGGTGGTGAGTGAGGTGCCTCCGAGGTCTACCTGCATGATCTCTTTGCTCTCAATATCTATGCGGTACAGGTCGCCGGTATTGTACTGAACCGTGATCAGGTAACGTCCATCCCCGGTCGCCACGATGCCATTGAGGTTGAAGCCGTTCCGGTACTCGACCGGCGTGCCCTCGAAGTCTATGTACTCCTCAAACGTTAGGTCTTCGCCGCTACCCGACACCCGGTACAGAACCGGGGAGAACGAATCGGTGAAGTAGACATCGCCATCTGGAGTTGTGACGGCGTCGTTTATGAGGGAGTTTTGGCGATCATTCTCGAAACTCTGTATAAACCTACCGTCTCCGGCATCGTTGACGAAGACCCTGCCGGTGTCGCGGCCCGCGATATACAGTCGCCCATCGTCTACCGTCATGCCGACAGCGCTCGTCCGGCCATTCTGCCCACCTTCCAGAAAGACTTCGGTCTGCGCGCCTTCCTCGATGTTACCCCGGAAGATCGTGCCGTCGGAGGTGCCGGAGACGAAGAAGTCTCCCGTCGCATCGTCGTACGCTATTCCTTCGGGGAAGATGTTCTCTCCGGGAAGCTCGAACCTTTCGGGAATTGAAGCCTCTACAGAAGTGGTTTCGGCGGTATTCGCTATGGTCTCGTCCGTGGTGACGGTAGTGCCTGAATCGGCTTTGCCGGACGACGGTTCGCCAGAGGAGGTCTCACCTTCACCCGGGGCGCCGCACGCGGCGGATAGTAGCGTCAGGACAAGCGCGACCGAGCCAGTGTTTATCCATCGCTTCAATTTACGGGTTTCTATGCTCACATCTTTCTCACTCTCCCCGCGGTCTTCCGCGGGCTCTGGTTACTGTTCTGGAACAGGGATGTTGGACACGGTGTAGGGCAACTCGACGGGTTCTCCCTCGACCTGGTGGTTTACGACCAGCAGTTGCCGGTCGTGCATTGCGAGGGTGGTGGGGAACTCCAGCGATGGGTCCGTGAAGGGCTCGCCCACCGTTGCGCTCGTAAAGTCTTCCGAGAGTTCGACCGGGAGGATCTCGTCGGTCTCGTCGCTGGCGAGATACAGAGTTTGGCCGTCGAGCCAGATGCCGTTTACGGCGCTTATATCTCCGCCGTTGAGGTCGATCTGTGTTACCTGCTCGGGGCGGGTGTCTATGCGGTAGAGGGTGCGACTGCTTGGTTGGGCTGCGATGAGATAGCGTCCATCCGGGGTCGCGGCGATGCCGTCGAGGTCGTTGCCCTCCCCGTACTCTATGGGCGAGCCGGAGAGATCCAACCATGGCTCTATCTCCCCAACGTCCTCATCGGTTAGGGGTACTCGGAACAACGTTGGACGGAATGAATCGGTGAAATAGGCGGCGTCCTGCGTCACGGTTACATCGTTCATCAAGGTCTGTCCGTTCGGGTTCGTATCGAAAGCTTCGATTAGATTCCCGGATGCCGTATCGTAGACGAAGGCCCGTCCGGTGCTGCCTCCGGCGGCGAAGAGCCGACCCTGCTCATCCACTTTCATACCGAAGACCACGCTGCGGCCATCGGTCCGGCCTTCGAGAAAGACCTCCGCTTCCTCGGTGCCTTCATTGACGTTGGAACGGTAGATCGTGCCATCCTCACTATTGCTGACGTAGAAGTCTCCGCTGGCGGAGTCGTAGGCCACACCTTCGGGAAAGATGTTGGTCCCCGGCAACGCGAAACTCTCTATAGTCTCAGCCTGCTCTCCCGTGTTTTCGGGTTCCGCAGCTTCGGTGCCGGCGGGGTTGGCTGAGGTCTCATTCTCCGTGTCCGTCCCATCGGAGGATTCGGGACCGCCACAAGCTCCCAGCACAATGAGTAGAAAGAACAGCGGTATCGTGAACAGTTTCTTCTTCATAAGGTTCGAGTCTCCTTCACTTCGGGATTTCGCGCCCGCACTTCGTACTCTGACATCGGAAGCTGTGATCCACCTCAAAAAAACATAAGAATCTTCACAGTTTCCAACCGGGGACAATAGAGAGGTAGCGTCGGAGTGCGACGCTACCTGACAACACAGTTTCGTCTTCTCGTACCTGGAGAGCGGTTGCTCTGGCGACTACTCGACGAACTCCGCTTCACTCGGCCCGTCGCCCGACTCTTGTATTACCGCCTGTCCGTCTGGCACCCACATGACGTGCGGCGTTCCGGCGGGCGTAAATATGACGGAGCCTGCGGGATAGGCCGTCATGTCGTCTTCGTCGAACTCTTCCCCGACCCCGTAGTACATGGTCCCGGAGATTACGGTTGTGAGACGGTCATCCGTGTGACTGTGAGGCGGGAAGACCGCTCCCTCGGACATCCTGCCGAATCCGGCATACAGTCCTTTCTCCTCCAGATTTCCTATGCCCGCCGCGTTCTCGACGCCTTCGATCTCGGGGTTGTCCTGCCATTCCAGGTCGTCCGGCAAGATGCGTACGACTTCCTGCCCGGACGAGCTCTTGTCTTTCTTTTCCTTCTTCGCCGCACCGGATTTGGCCTGGGCGGTCGAGCCGTCCTGCGTGGCATTCGACACCGTGGTACACGCCATGGTCGCCAACGCTACAGCGGTCAATACTCCTATCATCATCCACTTCTTCATCTACGGTCTCCTCTCTGGTTTCTGTTCACTACTCGGGTACTGTCGGTTGTCCTCGCTAAATTGCCTCCTTCTGTCGCTGTCGAGAGGGAGTATCCCGTTCTTGTCTGTGACGACGCTCCAACGAAGATAAGAATGTTCACAGTAAGCACCGGCGGCGCAGGCGCGGGGTTATGATTGTGGGCGGGATATGAAGCGCATACTTATAGTAGAAGACGAAACCTGGATGGCCGGGATGCTGGCGCGGGTCTTGCGCGAGGAGGGTTATGCTCCCGAGGTGGCCGGCGATGGGAAATCCGGGTTCGCTCGGGCGACGGATGAGTCTTTCGAACTCCTGATCCTGGACTGGATGCTCCCGGATCGGAGCGGCGTCCAGATCCTACACGGACTTCGGGCCGCGGGAGTCGGCACACCCGTCCTGATGCTGACGGCCCGGACCCAGATCGAAGACCGCGTCGAAGGCCTCGACGCCGGCGCCGACGACTACCTCCCCAAACCCTTCGCCCTGGAGGAACTTCTAGCCCGCGTCCGAGCACTCACCCGCCGCCAGAACGAAGCCCAGCCCTCGGAGTTTTCCGAGCCCGTCGTGAAGGTCGGCAGCTTGAAGCTCGACCCCGTGCGCCACTTGGTACACCGGGGAGACGAAACGGTCGAGTTGACCGCGAAAGAGTTCGCATTGCTCCACACCCTCATGCGGCGTCCTGGCCAGGTCTTTACACGCTCGGTCTTGCTCGACACCGTCTGGGGTTTCTCTGGCGAGGTGCAGACGAACGCTATCGAGATGTACGTTTCTTACCTGCGAAAGAAGCTCGACCGGCACGGTGAGATTTCCTGCATCCGCACCGTCCGCGGGGTGGGCTACGCCTTCGAGCCGGACTCGTAGGCCATGATCTTCGACCACATCCGGCGGCGGCTCACCCTGGGTTACGTAGGCATCCTGGCGCTCATACTCGTCATCTTCAGCGTCGTCGTCGTGGCAGTCTTCCGGGAGGCGACCATCCACCGGGACGACGACGTGCTCATCATCGAGGCCCGGGCGCTGGCGGACAGGGTCTCACAGGGCGACATAGACACCCAGTCCATGAACGACTCCGACGAGTACGCTTGGTCGCACCTCGACTCCGAAGGACGCCTCCTGCAACGAGACTCCACCGCCCCGGATCTCGGCTTGCCGATGGAAGAGGAAGCCCGCAGGGCCGCCGAATCTGGGGAGCCGGTCATCACCACACAGGATGGACCAGACGGTGGGGTCATAGTGGCGAGTGTTCCGATGGAGGATGCTTCGGGTGGCGTGGTACAGGTCGGACGGTCGCTCCAGGTAGAACAAGAAACGGTCGGGAGGCTCGTGACGATCCTGGCTTCGATAGGTCTCGGGGCGCTTGCGCTGGCCGGTATAGGCGGCCTCTTTATGTCCCGCCGGGCGCTGCGACCGGTCCACGAAGCCTTCGAGAAGCAGCGGACCTTCGTCGCCGACGCCTCCCACGAGCTAAAGACCCCGCTCGCCCTGGCGAAGATAGACGGCGAAGTGCTGCGACGGAACCCTAGCGCACCGGACGCCGATGAAATCCTCGAACATCAACTATCGGAGATAGACCGGATGGACGCGCTTATCTCGGATCTACTAGTCCTGGCCCGCCTCGACGCCGAGAAGCTCGCCGTGGACAACGAATCATTCGACCTGTCCGCCGTTCTCATCGAAGCCACCGACCGCTTCCAGGCCCGCGCAGCCTCCGAAAGCATAGCCCTCGAAGCACTCCCGGACGGCAAGCTCCTAGCCCGCGGCGACGTCGAACGCGCCGGGCAAATCCTGACGGTCCTGCTAGACAACGCCCTGCGCTTCACACCCGAGGGCGGGCGGGTAACCGTCATGGCAAACAGATCCGAAGGCCGGGTCGAAGCCCTAGTAAAAGACACCGGACCCGGCATACCGCCTGATCACCTCTCCCACGTCTTCGACCGTTTCTACAAAGCCGACGCGCAACGCGAAGCCCGCAACCGCTCCAATGGCGGCACGGGCCTCGGCCTCGCCATCGCCCGGGACCTAGCCCGCGCCCAAGGCGGCGACCTCACCGCCGAGAATGCAGAAGGAAGCGGAGCCGTCCTGCGCCTCAGCCTCCCGAAGGGTTGAGACGCAACAGTCCCATCCTCTAATACGTCTGCATCAAGTCATCTTCGCCATGCCGCCGTCTATGGCGTAATCCGACCCGGTAACGCCGCCGGATTTTTCTGAGGCGAGAAAGAGCACCACCGAGGCGACCTCCTCCGGTGAGATCATACGTCCCAACGTAATACCGAACTGCTCGGGCACACCATCGAGGAAATCTCCGATCTCGACACCCATCGCCAAGGCCATCTGATCTCCGGCGCTACCCTCATCCTCCCACAGCGGCGTACGCACCGGCCCCGGAGAGACAGCGTTGACCCGAACTCCCTGCGAACCGAACTCCTCCGACAGAGCCTTCGACAGGTTGCTCATCGCTGCCTTGGATGCCGCGTAGTCCACTACCGGAGGCTGGGCGAGACGGGCGTTCAAAGACGAGACGTTGACGATCGCTCCACCACCCTCCAGCAAATGAGGCAAAGCGGCTCGGGATGCCCGAACGGCGCTCATCAAGTTGAACTCCAGGGTACCGAGCCAGTCTTCGTCCTCTATCGCCAGAAAACCGCCCATTCGTGGCTCGACGCCCCCGACGTTATTGACCAACACGTCTACCCCGCCGAACTCCTCCACCGCCCGCGCAACCAGCTTCCTCGGTCCTTCAGCCGTGCTCAGATCCACCGAAACCGGCACGACCGGATAACTACCGGCCAACTCTTCCAGAGCCCCGCCCGGCCGCCGACTCCCGGCGACCACCTTCGCTCCCTCCTCCGCAAACGCCCTCGTTACCGCCAACCCGATGCCCTTGCTGGCCCCCGTCACGACTACAACCTTGCCCTCAAACCCGAAATCCATTCCTACAGCCTCCTTCGTCTCAAATAGATCGGTAGCAAACACCGATCTTTACTTACTCAACGTAAGCGACTATACCAGAGTTAGCTTACTAATGTCAAGTCGCTTACGAAAGGTTAGAATGTAGCCATGGGCACTACTAGAGGAAAAAGACTGCGGCCGGATACGGTTTGTCCCTACTACCATCGGGCTGTGGAGTTGATCGGTCGCCGGTGGACTGGCGTTGTGCTCGCCGCTTTGCTGGACGGGTCCACGCGGTTCTCGGAGTTGCGGGATGCCATCCCGGACATCAGCGACCGGATGCTCTCGGAGCGGTTGAAGGAATTGGAGGCAGACGGCATTGTGGAGCGGGTGGTGATCCCGGAGACACCCGTCAGGATCGAGTACCATCCCACCGAGAAGGGCCGCTCGCTACAGAGCGTGGTAGATGTGATCAGTGACTGGGCCAGCGAGTGGATCGCCGGCTCTGGGAAGTCCTGCTAGACGACCACGGAAGACGGCTTCTCGTCAGGCCTTAGCATCTCGCGGGCTACGTCCCCGAAAGCCTCCGCAGCAGGTGAGAGCCATCGGGATTTGTGCCAGACCATCTGTGTAACGACTTTGAAGTTTTCTTTAGCGAACCAGTCCAGCGTTTTTAGAGAACCTTCCTCCACCTCTTTCGCCACGACGGCGGCGGGCAGCACGGCTACGCCCATCCCGGCGATGGCGCACTGCTTGATCGCCTCGACACCCGAGAACTCCAGGAGCGTTCTGGGATGTAATCCGTCACGTGCTAGCGTATCCAGGAACATGGCCCGATAGCTGCAGCCCGATGCGGTGAGCAAGAGCGTCTCGTCTACCAGGTCGGCGGGTCTTACCAGCGGCGAATGGGCCAGCGGATAGTCTGGGGATGCCAGCACCCACACCGGCTCCTCCACCAAGGGTTCGGAGATCAAACCTTTTGATCGGACGGGCTCGTCCAGCACGAAGGCTATGTCCGCCTTGCCCTCGTCCAGATCACGCACGGTATCGCCACAGAAAGTTCCTACCGGCACGGGGCGAATGAGCACCCGAACTTGCGGATAAAGTCCCCGGAAGCGGCCAAGAACCCGCGGCAAACGATAGGTACAGTGGGTCTCCGCCGCGCTGATAGTAACGGTCCCGGCCGGCTCGCCGTCCGCCGAAACGGCCGCGCGAGTTTCCTCTTCCAGCTCCAACATCCTCCCCGTGTACCCGAGCAGCCTACGGCCCGCGTCAGTGAGCGTCACCCGCCGTCCGATCCGATCAAAGAGCGGCACGCCAAGCTCTTTCTCCAAGCTCTGGACCTGAACCGTAACGCTCGACTGAACATATCCGAGCTCCACCGCCGCCCGCGTAAAGCTCAAATTCTCCGCCACCGCCCGGAACGTCCTGAGTTGCCGTAACTCCATACCGCACCACCTATCGGTTTATGCGATCCAATATATCGTTAATTTTCGTTGGACACGATTATACCGGATGAGTAGGATTGTAGAGAGGCTAAAAGGAGGACTGAGATGCCACTGGCACGTATAGACTTGATGGTAGGCAAGAGCGCCGAATACAAAAGGGCTCTGGCGGACGGCGTATATCGGGCGCTGGTGGAAGCGGTCGGCGCCCCGGAGGGTGACCAGTTCGCGGTCGTCTCCGAGCATGAGAGGGATGGCTTGATCTACAGTCCCGATTACCTCGGTGTGGAGCGTACAGACGAGGTGGTGTTCGTCCAGATCACGCTGAACGAAGGCCGCCCGGTCGAGAAAAAGAAAGCACTCTACGCCCGCATTGTAGAGCTACTCGCAGACGACCCTGGAGTTAGGCCGGAGGACGTGGTGATCAACCTGGTCGAAGTGGACAAGGCCAACTGGTCGTATGGAAACGGCGAAGCCCAGTACGTATCCTAGCTTCATGGGCGTAGAGCTATGAGCGAGGCACGGGGCGCCAAGCCTCCTGCATGGTGGCAGGCTCCGGCGGTTATCGTCGCCGCCGGGTGTCTTATAGCCCTGATCACCTACGGTCTACGGACGAGCTTCGGTCTCTTCGTAGATCCGCTCTCCGACGGCCGTGGCTGGGAGCGGGAGGTCTTTGCCCTTTCTCTGGCGATCCAGAACCTCGTGTGGGGACTCGGGCAGCCAGCCGCCGGGGCCATAGCCGACCGCTACGGTTCGGGAAGGGTGCTGGCCCTCGGCGGCGCGATCTACGCCCTGGGCGTGGCGCTGATGGCGGCGAGTGCTACGCCGCTCGCCCTTCACCTGACTGCGGGCGTGCTGGTCGGGATCGGTCTTTCGGGCGGATCGTTCACCATCGTAATCGCCGCCCTGGGACGCCTGATGCCCCCGGATCGCCGTTCCTGGGCGATGGGGATGGCGACCGCCGCGGGCTCTCTCGGGCAATTCGTGTTCGCGCCGCTCGGCCAATCTTTTATCTCCGGTTACGGCTGGGCGACCGCGCTGTTGATGCTCGCAGCCTTCGCCGTCGTCGTGCCGGTACTCGCGGCGGCGCTGAGAGGTGGCGGCTCCGGCGATGAAGAAGGCCCCTCGCTCTCGTTGCGGCAGGCCACGACTGCGGCGTTCGGACACGGGAGTTACCTGCTGCTCGTTTCGGGGTTCTTTGTCTGCGGTTTTCACGTGGCCTTTATAACGACCCACCTGCCGCCGCATCTGACGGACAACGGCGTGAATCCACGGGTCGCCGCGTGGTCACTCGCGCTTATTGGATTATTCAACGTCGTAGGTTCTTACGGGGCGGGCGTTCTCGGCGGGCGTGGCAGCAAGCGCCGTTTGCTGTCCGGGATCTACCTGGCGCGCGCCGTCGTGTTGGCTCTATTTATAGCGCTACCGATGAGCCCTACGGTCGTTCTGGGATTCGCCGCCGCGATGGGGATTCTGTGGCTCTCGACCGTGCCGCTTACGTCAGGTCTCGTCGCCGTCATGTTCGGGACTCGATACCTGGGCACGCTGTTCGGGTTCGTGTTCCTGAGCCATCAGATCGGGGCTTTCCTCGGCGTCTGGCTCGGCGGCGTAGCTTACGCCCGGACCGGCAGCTACGACCCCGTGTGGTGGGCCGGCGTCGTGCTCGCCCTGGTCGCCGCAGCCCTCCACTGGCCCATAGCCGAACGACCCGCCCCTACCTTCTCCACCACGCCCCGACCAGAACCCGAAACCTGAAAAACGCTAGATCCGCAGCCGCAGAGGGATTACAGGGGTTTGAAGACATGAACTCGGATCAGTCTCGCTGGCTGCCGGCGGCGAAACGGTCCGGCCGAAACGGCGCGAGTAGAGGGTCTATCTCCCCCGTCAACATCTCGCGGGCAAGCAAGCGTCCGACCAGCGGCCCGAGCGTTACTCCACTGTGGGTTACGGCTTCGTAGTAGCCGGGGATTACTGTAACGCCCCCGACGCAAGACAGGCCATCCCCCGGTACGGGCCGCACGCCGACCCGGACTTCTTCGAGTTCAGCATCCGCCAATGCCGGCAGGATCTTCCGGGCGCGTTCCAGCAGTTCCTCAGCCAGGCGCTCTTCATCGCCGCCGGCAAGTTTCTCGTCTACCGAGCCGTGGTGCAGGATCACGTGTTGCGGACCGTCGGGCCGCAGATTTACGTTCGGGGTGTGGAGCAACCGCTTCAGAATACCGGCTTTCGTGGAGACTCGGGCGATCAACCCATTCCTGGTCTCCAGGGGCAACTCGCGTCCTACCATCGCGGCGATACCATCAGCCGCCGTGCCAGCGGCGTTCACCACCGCATCCACCCGTATATTATCCTCATCCGCGAGCCTCACTCCCGTCACCCGCCCACCATCCATCTCGATATCCGCCACGCCAACTCCGGGGCGTACCACGGCCCCGTACCCGACGGCCCGATCCAGCAGAAGGTTCGTGAGGCGTGGCGCGTCGACCCAAGCTTCTTCCGGAAAGAACGCGACCGGCGATTCCGGGTTCGTAAAAGTCACCTGAGGCTCCAACTCCTCCCGCACCCGCGAAGCGGTCCACCATTCGGCGGCATAGTCCCAGGAGCGGAGACGTTCTACCCGGCGTTCCAATTCCTTTAGGTCCTCGCCTTCAGCCCAGATGAGGTTGCCATCGCGCTGGAGGCCGGACGACACTTCGGGCAACTCATCGGCCAGTTTGAGATGTTCCTCCATGCCGGCGCGGTTCAGCTCGAAGTATTCGCGCGGCGTCTTTGAGTTGGCGTTTATCCAGGCGAAGCTGACGGAGGTCGTGCCAGAGGCCGGCCGTCCTCGGTCCAATACTTGTACTTCCGCCCCGTTCTGCGAGAGCCGGAAGGCCACAGAGGCCCCCACAATTCCGGCGCCGATGACCGCAATCCGCAACGCCACTACCCGTTAAAAAGGTCCACGGCCACCGGCACCGCGGAGCGCCGCCACCGGGAGAGGTCTCCACCCGTGCGAGGCTGGTATTTTTCGAAGACTAGTGTGCGTGCCAACTCTTCCTCCTTCGGCTCTACCGCCCGGCCCCGGCCCCGAAATTCGAGGTCTTTGATCCGCACCGTAGCCTCCGGCGTGCGCCGGAGGTTCTTTACCCAGTCTGCGCGGTCTCCACCGCCGGAGAGCATGTAGAGGGTCGAGTCTTCGAGGGCGAACCAGATCTCTATCTCGTGTGGTTCTCCGGTCACCCGGCCCGTCGTGGTGAGATAGCAGTAGTCCTCTTTCGCCAGGGCGTCCAGTTCCACGAAGACTCTTTCCTGTCCGGCTCTACAGCGGGACGATGGTATCTTGCGCCCTGATAGTTCCACCTTCGACGACTCTGGCACAGTGGCCGCCACGGTTCTTCAAAGCCCGTGTCATGCCCGGCTCGGTAACTTCCTGGATGTGCCGGCAAGGCGGCCTTGGACGGTCGTATTCGAGGACCGCCTCTCCCACCCGAAACCTACGCCCGCGTAGTTCCCTGAGCCGGATGCCACGGGTGATGATGTTGCGCCGGTGCTCGCCGTCGGCGACGTGAAGTCCGGCTTCGCGTTCTATCTCTTCGAGGTCTTCGGCTTCGATCAGGGTTACCTCACAAACGTCGCCATACTGCGTCCAGAACCCGGTCCCCTCACAGTAGCGGTCGCCTTCGAGTCCGCAACCTTCGATGGCCCGTATCTCTTCGACCCGCTCCATCTCGACGCTGCCTTTCGGGGTAACGTAGATCCCCTCGACCGTGCCGGTCATTACCTCTGTCATACGGGCTCCCCTATGCCCAGGACGATCTTACCCTGTGTATGGCCTTCCTCCACGATCTCGTGCGCCCGCGCCGCCTCCTCCAGCGGCACGATCTCCTGCAGGTTCACACGAAGCTGGCCTGCGTCAAACATGCTCGCCAGTGCCGCGAGTCTTCCGCCGTCCGGGCGCGCGCTGAAGAAATGGGCGCTTATTCCGCGCGGCGGCTCTGGCTCTTCCTCGATGGGCACGATGTACGCCGCCCGACCCTCGTCCCGCACTGTCTCGAAGCTGCGCGAAAGCGTATCGCCTCCGGCGCAATTCAGCACCGCGTCCACACCATCCGGCGCTACCTCCCGAACGGCCGTCACCCAATCGCCGTTGTAGTCGATGACTTCTGAAGCTCCGAGGTCCCGCAGATAATCGTGGTTTCGGGTGCTGGAAGTCCCGATCACCCGCGCCCCCAGGATATTCGCCGCTATCTGGACCGCCATCGTCCCAACGCCGCCGGAAGCGCCGGTGATGAGAACCGTCTCCCCCGCCTGAACACCCAACTCATCCACGAGTCCCTGATGAGCCGTAGTCCCCGCAACCGGCACCCCCGCCGCCTCCTCGAACGAAAGAGTGAAGGGCTTACGCGCGGTGACGTTTTCCGAGGCCGTCACATACTCCGCGTACCCGCCACCGGGAAAGCGGTAAGCGTAAACCTCGTCGCCTTCACTTAGGTCTTCGACGTCGCCGCCGGCCGCCTCCACGACACCGGCAGGCTCGAAGCCCGGTACGAAGGGGAATTCCCGGTCACCAAAGACGCCCTGACGGGACATGACATCCCACGGACCTACGCCTGCGGCGCGGACCCGGATCAAGACTTCGTCCTCCCCGACCTCGGGCGTCGGCAGATCCACGAGTTGCAGTTTGTCGCTGCCGCCGAACTCCTCTATAGCTATCGCGCGCATCCTTGCTCTACCTACCTCTCCTTTTCCCATGCAGCCTGCCCTTAGAATAATCCAGATGTTACCTCAAGCCAGAAAAACTCCCTTCACAGAGCGGCCTTGAATTCCTCGACGCTGAATTCGGAGTCGTTGATGATCTTGCGTAAGGTGCCTTTAGCAAGGTCTTTGCCATGGTGTACGGCACAGTTAGCGAGGTACGGCCCGGATACTTGAGCCGTACATGTGAACCGCTCTGGCGAACCGCCCTATATCCGAGCCTCTCGAGCGCCCTCAAAGCCTCTCTGCCGGTGCAGTTGGGAAGCTCCGGCACGACCGCCCTTAGATAACCAGCTCTATGTTGCGAACCTCTCTGGAATCTGTCGCATCGGAGAGCGGAAGCTTCTCGCCCTCTTCGGCCATACTGTCGAGGGTGAAGCGTATGGCAGCTCCCATGTTCTCGAAGGCTTCGTCCACCGTATCACCCTGCTCCACGACACCGGGCAAGGCGTGAGCGGTGGCGATGTAGGTACCGTCCTCATCTTTTTCGATGATCACCTTGTAGCGTCTCTCCACTACGGCGACCTCCTCTGGTTTTCACACACCCGATGTTCTCCCCAATTTCGCCACTGATTATATCCGAAGCTCGAAAGCCCGGTCGTCACAGGTAGATTCAGCCGCGAAGGCGAACACTGTCCTCAAAGATTCTCGGGTGATGTTGGGATAGCTGTCGAAGAGTTGCTTTTCGCTCCAGCCATTGGCGAGTAGCTCCAGCAAGAAATCCACCGAAAGCCGCGTCCCTTTGATAACCGGCTTGCCGGCTAGTACTTCAGGGTCCGAGTGTATGTGCTCCCGCCAGTTCATAGACTCTTATTATACTTGACTCATCCCTCCGGCCACTTGAGCTTCGGTATAACACGCTCTCCGTAGGCCTTTATGAAATCTTCCTGGTTGTGGCCGACGTTGTGGACGTAGACTTCGTCGAAGCCGAGATCCACGTAGTGCTGAACATGCTCCAGGTGCTCGTCTATGTCGGCGCTCATCAGGACCCGGTTCTTGAAGTTCTCGACCGTAACCTGCTTCGCCATCGCCGCGAAGTCTTCCGGGTTTCGGATGTCCCCTTTGGGGAAAGGCATGCCGCCGTTGGGCCACTCTTTGACTGCTTGCTGTTCGGCCTGCTCCTGGTTTTCGGCGTAGGAGACGTGCAATTGGATCATACGCGGCATCTGAGATGGGTCCTTGTCTTCCTGGCGGGCGCCCTCCTCGAACTTCTCCATGAGCATTTTGATCTTGTCGTCCGGCGCGCCGACGGTGATGATGCCATCGCAATAACGTCCCGTACGCTTGCTCTGGATCGGCCCGGCGGTCGCCACGTACACCGGCGGCGGCGTGTCGGGCATGGTGTAGAGTTTGGCGCTCTCTAGCTTTATGTGATCCCCGGAATACTTGACGACATTGCCGGAGAAAAGCTTGTTGATGACCTCGATGGACTCCATCAGTATTCGCAGCCGCGTCGGGGCTTCGGGCCAGTAATTGCCGACTACGTGCTCGTTCAGCGCCTCGCCCGCGCCGAGCCCGAGCCAGAAACGCCCCGGATACATCGCTTCGAGCGTCGCCGCTGCCTGGGCGATGATCGCCGGATGGTACCGGAATCCCGGTGGCGTAACACCAGTCCCGAAACGGAGGTTGGTGGTAGCGCCCAGGGCTCCAAGCCAACTCCACACAAAAGCACTTTGCCCTTGATCCGGGGTCCACGGATGGAAGTGGTCCGAGGCCATCACCGAAGTGAACCCCGACTCCTCCGCTACCTTGCAGTACTCCAGCAGATCCGTCGGATGAAATTGCTCGAACATCGCCGCGTAGCCTACCGTGCCGGTGGTCTTCATACCGCCTCCTATTATCTTCGCTCGCCGGTGATTGTAGCCCAGCGGCCGCCGAACTGATCCTAGAACCGATCCAGGGAGAAAACCCATGGGTCTCCGGCCGGGAACATTTCCTCCAAGAGCTCCAAGGCCCGCCCCGAACTTGCCTCGACGTAACCGCGTCGCGCGAGTTCTCGAGCTGGCAGATACCCTGCGTAGAGTTGCGCCAGCCGCCGCACGTCGAGCGCGACCCGTGCCCCCGCCTCTGCTCCCCGGACGACCTCTCCGTTCCCGACGGTGTACTCGCCGTTGTTCTCCGAGATTACATCATCCGAGACTTCTAAAACCAGAGGCTCGCCGATCCCGCGCCGCAGCAACCCGAGCGCTCTCTCCACATCGACGATCCGGAGCATCATGTCCGGGTTCATGCGGGCATCCACGTAGGAACTCCCCAGATAAGGATGGAGCGGCTCACCTCGTGGAGCCTCGTACTTGACCTCGAACTCCAGGGGGTCGTAGGCGGCGGCGAACGAGAGTAGCCCAGCGCGGGCTTGCGGCGTGCGCGCGATGATTTCGTAGACCGTGAGCCGACGCGGCGGACTCTGCCCCTCGCCCTCCGATTGTTTGTAGAGTAAGTATCCTCCGATCTCGCCTTCTCTTTCATAGATAGCAGCCTGTAGGTCTTTGAATCGTCCGTCTCTGTGGGCCAGCACCTGGCTCCACCGGCCCCCGCTCCGCCGGACGCTACACGAATGACGTGAAGCCTCCGCCTCCAGCAACCTTTGTATCTCTGGCAGGTCTTCTTCCAGATAGTCCCGGATAAAGCGCTGTTCTTTGCTAGTCGGCAACTCGTTTGGCTTGAGAGTGTAACTGATGCCCTCGGTTGCGAGCTCCCATCCATAAGCCCGGTAGAAAGCGTGGGCAAAGGGAGCCAATAGCGAGAGATGCACTTCTCGACCACGCATGTCTTCCAGGACAGCCCGCATCAACGATCCCGCGTAGCCGCGACGCCGGTAAGCTGGATGCGTGGCGACCGCCGCGATGCCGCCCATCGGCACTGCCTCACCATCGACGAACATCTGGAGCGGCAGTACCGTCGCGCTGGCCCGAACCTGCCCATCCTCCTCCACAACGTAGACCTGATCCAGGTCCACCCGTGGGTTTCGCTCCGGGTCGAAATACCGCTCCGCAGGAGCGATGTCGCTCCCGAAAGCCAATGACGTCAAAGATCCCAACGCTCCCAGGTCCCCACTCTCGAACTTCCGCGCCCTCAAAAAACTCTCCTCTCACTCGCACGAAGTCGATTCTATCCGCATCCCGCCCCACCAACACAATTCTCTTTATATATTGACACGATATATATCTTACTGTTATAATGAACAGCATGGATCTCAAATCAGTGTTATTAGGATTTTTGCGCCGGGAGGATTGCACCGGCTACGAGTTGAAGGCGGCGATGGACGAGAGCGTGGGGTTCTTTTTCGGGGCAAGTTATGGTTCGATCTACCCGGCCCTGAAGGACTTGCAGTCCGGTGGCATGGTGCTGGTTCGGGAGGTCATACAGTCCGGCAAACCGAACAAGAAGATCTACTCGATCACCCCGGAGGGCGAAGCATATTTTCGGGATCAGCTAAAGAAGCAGCCCGCCGCCGACAGTTTCCGGTCGGAGTTTTTGATGCAACTCTTCTTCGGCCAGCACCAGGAGAGCGACCGGCTGCTGGAGATGGTCTCGGATCACCGCGACACCCGGCGGGCGAAGCTGAAGATGCTGCGAGGGATCGAGGACGCGGTAAAAGACGTCGCCGATCCCTACGAGATGATGTGCCTCCGGTACGGCGTCACCAACTTCGAGGCAACCCTCTCCTGGCTGGACGAAACGGAGGCGCGAGTGCGGGAGTTGGCGAGAGAAAAAAAGCTAGGAGGTCAGGCATGAGGCACAGGGAGTTGGCGCATTATACGGAGGTGGCTTCGCAGGGAGCGTTCGCGCGGGCGGCGACGGCGCTCGGTGCGACGAGCCTCGGGGCGTTGGCGGCCGGGGCCGCAGCCGGTGGGGC
>JBGTJJ010000021.1:0-57797 GCA_041745215.1 Rubrobacteraceae bacterium
CGCCGGCAACGCTTCCGGGACGTTGGTGAATGCCCTGTTGGGCCGAGGAATCGCAGGGGGTGATGACCCGGTACGTCCTGGTGTTGTCCACCGTCTCGACCGTGATACCTCCGGGTTGATGGTTTTGGCGAAAGGCGAGCCGGCGTACTCAGTCCTGGTGAGGATGCTCTCGGAACGGAGGGTTCGTCGCATATACCGGACCATTGTCGTTGGCGAAGGGTTGCCGGAGACCGGGACCGTAGACTCGCCTGTCGGCCGGGATCCGGAAAACCCGACGCTGATGGCCGCCGGAATCGGGAAGTCCGCCAAAACTCACTTCGAGCGGTTAGAGGAAGCGAACGGTCATACCATGCTCCGGGTGCGGCTCGAAACAGGGAGGACACACCAGATTCGGGTGCACCTCTCGGCCATCGGATATCCGGTATACGCGGATCCGCTCTACGGCGAAGCGATTGAGGGGAGTCGGCTCTGGCTCCACGCCGAACGGCTGGCCTTCGGGCATCCTGTTACCGGAGAAGCGATGAAGTTCGAGGCTGAGATACCGGAAGACTTGTGTGACTCAGCCCATAAGCTTGACGGCATTAGGCAACTCTGTTAGCTTAACCAATAATTGAATACCAACCTTTAACGGCGTCCTGTGAGGCGCGAAGGAGGTAGAAGGCTTGGCTGTACCCAGAACCGATGAGCGCCTGAACGGGCTCACTCAACTACTCTCACCCGACCGTTTGGACCGGTCTCTGCGGCGGATCTCCCACGAAATACTCGAACGCAACGCCTCTGATTTGGATAAATTGGCGTTGGTAGGCGTTCTGACACGCGGCGTACCGATTGCGCGAAGGATCTCCGAGAACATCCGCCAGTTTGAGGGGCTGGATGTGCCGGTTGGCTCTCTGGATATTACGCTGCACCGGGACGACCTCGCCGAGAATGAGCCCGAGGTTTATGGTACGAATATATCCTTTGAGGTTGCCGGACGGACGGTGATACTGGTGGACGATGTGTTGTTTACGGGTCGCACCGCGCGGGCGGCGATGGATGCGCTGCTGGAGTTGGGGCGTCCGGCGGCGATACAGCTTGCGATCCTTGTGGACCGGGGGCATCGGGAATTGCCTATCCGGGCCGACTACGTGGGGAAGAACGTGCCGACCTCTCCTGGGGAGCGGGTGTCGGTGAAGCTGATGGAGACAGATGGGGAGGATGGGGTGATCACCATTGGAGAGTAAGCATCTACTGACGCTGGAAGACACGAGCCGTGAGGAACTACGCGAAATATTGGACCTCGCCCACGACTTCGCCGATGGCAACCTCGGGAAGCCCCTCGAAGGCAAGACAGTTTGCCTGGCTTTCTTCGAGGCTTCCACCCGGACGGCTTCTTCTTTCGAGCTCGCTGCGCGGCGTGCGGGGGCGGATGTGATCTCGCTCTCCGAAGGAAGCTCGTCCATAACCAAAGGCGAATCCCTCGTAGACACAGTCGTCACGCTGGACAGTCTCGGCGCCGATTCTATCGTCCTGCGACATCCCTCAGCGGGCGCGGCCCAACTCGCGACCCAGCACACCGAAGCGGCCGTGGTGAATGCCGGTGATGGATGCGGACAACACCCCACGCAGGCCCTTCTCGACCTCTATGCACTCTGCGGAGCCCTGGGCGGTTTCGATGAACTTGCGGGGCGCCGGATGGCGATCGTTGGGGACGTGTTGCACAGCCGGGTTGCGCGCAGTGTGATCCCCGCTTTCCAGGCTGCCGGAATGGAACTCGCGCTGGTGGCTCCTCAGACTTTGCTTCCGAGCGAAGAAGGTGTGTGGGGACTCCCCATACTAGATTCGGTGGACGAAGCGAGCGGATGGGGGGCGGATGTTCTCTACACGCTGCGGCTCCAGAAGGAACGGATGGTTGGCGGCTCGCCGCGTGTGCCATCGGTCGCCGAATATGCGGCGTACTACGGGGTCTCGCGTCGGCATTTGGAGTCTGGAGCGCTGGTCATGCACCCTGGTCCGGTGAACCGAGGCGTGGAGATTTCAGGCGACGTTGTCCTCGATGCGGCTTCGCTGATATCGGATCAGGTCGCCTCCGGCATCGCTGTCCGTTCAGCGGTCCTGACCATCGCGACGGGCGCCTTTCAGGAAGTAATAGCTTGAACGAGCTAGTCATACGGCAGGCTCATGTGCTGGACCCCGGCTCCGGGCTGGACGGGATCACGGACGTGCGTATCTCCTCCGGCCGGATCTCCGAGGTGGGGGATGGACTACGTGGTGCTCACGAACTCGACGCCGACGGCCTGTACCTGTTCCCCGGTTTCGTGGATGTTCACGCCCACTGGCGTACACCGGGGCGCGAGGATGAGGAGACCATAGAGAGCGGTTCCGCAGCGGCGGCGGCCGGAGGTTTTACGGGCGTTGTGATGATGCCGAACACCGATCCCATAGTGGACAAGCCGGTCATCGTCAGCGGCCTCGCGCGCCGGATAGAGCAAGAATCCCGCGTGCGGGCTTACATCTCCGCGGCCCTGCACGTCGGGCTCGCTGGCGAGCGGCTCACCGAGATGCGTCTGTTGAAAGAGGCCGGGGCGTTCTGCGTCTCGGACGACGGACTCGGCACAGCCTCCGCTGGAGTTCTAAGGAACGGCATGCTCTACGCCCGCACGGCGGGGCTTCCGATGATCCTGCACTGCGAAGACCACACACTAGCGACCGGTGTCGTCCACGACGGCGCGGCTGCGGCACTGGCAGGAATACCGGGCTCTCCGGCGAGCGCGGAGGATGCGGCGACCGCGACGGCCCTGATACTGGCGGCCGAGACCGGGGCGAAGGTACACATAACCCACGTCTCGACCGCCCTGTCGGCGGCGCTGGTCGCGTTCTTCAAGGATCGGGCGGACGTTACAGGTGACACCACCCCGCACCACCTGACCCTCACGGACGAGTTGATCTCGACTCTCGAAGGCGCGTATCGGGTAAACCCTCCCTTGCGCCCGGATGATGACCGCCTGGGAGTGGGGGAGGCTTTGAGAGACGGTGTCCTGGATTTCGTAGCCACGGATCATGCGCCCCACGCCTCCGAGGAGAAGGAACTTCCATTGGAGGAGGCGGCGCCCGGATTCCTCGGGCACGAAACGGCCTTCGCGGCACTCTACACGGAGCTCGTCCAGCGCGGTAAACTCTCGCTCCCGCGATTGGTCGAGACTATGAGTTGTGCGCCGGGCGACTGGGTCGGCGAGGGCGGCAGTATCTCCGCCGGAGCCCCGGCCGACCTTACGTTAGTGGACCTTTCCGAGGAGTGGACGGTAGGGCGCGAGACGATGGTAAGCCGCTCGTCAAACTCGCCGTATCTGGGGAGAAAGCTGACGGGTCGAGTCGTGGGTACTTTAGTCGGCGAAGAGTTAGTGCACGATAAGATTGGAGCAAGATTTGGAGTACGGGCCTAGACGGGCGACGCTGGTCCTCGAAGACGGGGCCGTTTTCGAGGGAAAGACCTTTACCGGAGAGGGTGAGGTAGCCGGCGAGGTGGTCTTCACTACCAGCATGGTCGGATACCAGGAGACCCTGACCGACCCGTCTTACCGGGGTCAGATTCTGCTCTTCACCTACCCGCTCATCGGGAACTACGGCATCATCCCCGGCGACGACGAGTCCCGTAAGGTCCAGGCCGCCGGGGTGCTGGTCCGCGAGTACACCCCGTACCACAGCAACTGGGCCAGCGAGCAGTCCCTGGCCTCTCTGCTGGAGGAAGAAGGCGTCGTGGGCGTGGAAGGCATAGACACCCGCGCGCTCACCCGCCATCTGCGGGACCGGGGTGCGATGCGTGGCTTTATCTCGACTGCGGAGCACGACTCGAACGTCCTGCGCGAAAAGGCCAACGCCCACCCCTCGATGCTCGGCCTCGACCTGGCCTCGACGGGTAGCGAGCTAACCGAGCCTACATTGCTACCAGCCTACGGCGAAGAGCGTTGCCGAATCGCCGCTCTGGACTACGGTGTGAAGGGTTCGATCTACAAGGAGCTGCGGAGCCGTGGAGCCTCGGTGCTTGCGATCCCAGGCTCCTCTAGCGCGGAGGAGATCCTGGCCTCAGAGCCCGACGGAGTATTTCTCTCCAATGGCCCCGGAGACCCGGCGGCCCTGAACGAGGCAGTAGATACACTGAAGCCGGTTCTCGGCGAGGTGCCGACCTTCGGTATCTGCCTCGGGCACCAGCTCCTGGGACTGGCGCTCGGATGTAAGACATACAAGATGCCCTTTGGACACCACGGCGCCAATCATCCCGTACGCAACCTCGAAACGAATCGCATTGAGATCACCTCCCAGAACCATGGCTTTGCCGTCCGGGAGGAATCGCTTCCTGACGGAGTCGAGCTTACCCACCGCAACCTCTACGACGGGACGGTGGAGGGCCTCTGGAGCCCGGGCCTCCGCACCTGGAGCGTCCAGTACCATCCCGAGTCGAGCCCCGGTCCCCGTGATTCGGGCTATCTCTTCGACGATTTCGTCGAGAGCATCTCCGAGAAAGCGCGGGCCTAAGATGCCGCGCCGGAACGACATAGAGAGCATCCTGATCATCGGCTCAGGGCCGATTGTGATCGGGCAGGCCGCAGAGTTCGACTACTCCGGGACCCAGGCCTGCCGCGCCCTGCGCGACGAAGGCTACAAGGTCATCCTCGTCAACTCGAACCCGGCCACGATCATGACCGACCCCGAAGTCGCCGACGTAACTTACGTAGAGCCCCTAACCCTCGAAACGGTGGCGGAGATCATCCGCCGCGAACGCCCCGACGCCCTCCTGCCGACTCTCGGCGGACAGACGGCCCTAAACCTGTCTATCGAGTTGGACGAGGCCGGCGTCCTAGACGAATACGACGTGGAGCTTCTCGGAGCCTCGATTGAGTCCATCCAGAAGGCCGAGGACCGCCAACTCTTCCACGAGGCGATGGACCGCATCGGGCTGAAGGTCCCCGAGTCTCGCACGGTAAAGAACCTCGAACAAGCCGAAGAACTCGCCGCGAAGATCGGATACCCGCTCATCATCCGGCCGAGCTTTACCCTGGGCGGCAAGGGCGGCTCCGTAGCCCACGACCACACCGAACTGAAACGTTCCGTCCTCGGCGGCCTCGACGCCAGCCCGGTAAAAAGCGTGCTGGTCGAAAAAAGCGTCGCCGGCTGGAAAGAGTTCGAGCTGGAAGTCATGCGCGACCTCTCCGACAACGTAGTCATCGTCTGCTCCATCGAGAACGTGGACCCCATGGGCGTCCATACCGGCGACTCAATAACCGTCGCCCCCGCCCAGACCCTCTCCGACCGCCAGTACCAGACCCTCCGCTCCGCTTCCATACGCATAATACGCGAAATCGGGGTGCAGACCGGAGGCTCTAACATCCAATTCGCGGTTGACCCGGAGGGCGAGGGGTTCTACGTGATCGAGATGAATCCGAGGGTGAGCCGGTCGAGCGCGCTGGCGAGCAAGGCAACCGGGTTCCCGATAGCCAAGATCGCCGCGAAGCTCGCGGTCGGATACTCGCTGGATGAGATCCCAAACGACATAACCCGTGCGACCCCGGCCTCTTTCGAGCCAGCGCTGGACTACATAGTCACCAAAATCCCCCGCTTCACCTTCGAGAAGTTCCCCGGAACAGCGCCCACGCTCACCACCCGGATGCACTCCGTCGGCGAAGTCATGGCGATAGGCCGCACGTTCACAGAGAGCCTGCTAAAAGCTATAGGTTCACTGGAGCTTGACCCCCAGGACATCACTCCCAGGCTGGACGAGCCGAACCCTTACAGGATCTTCGCCGTCTTCGAAGCTCTGCGCGCCGGGATGGACATCCCGGAGATCTTCGCCAAGACCCAGATCGACCCGTTCTTTATCGCCTCCATAGCCCGGATAGTGGCCGGCGAAGGCTCGCTCTCCGGCGCCTGGAGCCGGGAAGACCTGCTGGAAGCCAAGAAGCTCGGCCTCTCCGACGAGAACCTTGCCGCGACCTCCGGCACCACAACCGAGGTCGTGCGCGGTGTGCGGCGGGCGCTGGGCATCTTTCCGACCTACAAGTCGGTGGATACCTGCGCCGGCGAGTTCCCCGCCCAGACTCCATACTACTATTCGACCTACGAAACCGAGGACGAGGTGGAGCGGGGGGAGAACCCCTCCGTGGTGGTGCTCGGCAGCGGCCCGAACCGCATCGGGCAGGGCATCGAGTTCGACTACGCCTGCGTCCACGCCAGCTACGCCCTCATCGAGGGCGGCTACGACGCCGTCATGGTCAACTCCAACCCCGAGACTGTCTCGACCGACTACGATACCTCCACCCGGCTCTACTTTGAGCCCCTAACGGCGGAGCACGTGCTTGAGGTGGTCCGGCGCGAGAAGCCGGAGGGTGTGATCCTCCAGTTCGGCGGCCAGAGCCCGCTGAAGCTGGCCCGCGAGTTGGAGGAGGAAGGCGTCAACATCCTCGGCACTTCCCCGGACGCCATAGACTTGGCTGAAGATAGATCCCGTTTCGGACGTCTCCTCACGGACCTCGATATACCGCACCCTCGCTACGGTATCGCGTCCACGGGCGCTGAAGTGAGCGAGGTCGCCCACGATCTTGGTTATCCGGTTGTGGTCCGTCCTTCCTACGTGCTCGGGGGTCGCAGGATGGAGATCGTTTACAACGACGATGACCTCGACCTTTACATAAGGTCCAGCATCAGCACCAGCCCGGACCATCCAACGCTCGTTGACGAGTTTATGGAAGATTACGTCGAGGTAGACGTTGATGCTGTTTGCGATGGTGAGGATGTCTACATCGGCGGGATCATGGAGCACGTCGAGGAAGCCGGAGTTCATTCGGGAGATTCTTCCTGTGTTACGCCGCCTATAACCATCCACCGGGCGTTGCTGGAGAGGATCGAAGACTACACCCGGCGGCTGGCGTTCGGGGTGGGCGTGGTCGGGTTGATGAACATCCAGTTCGTGGTGCGGGGCGAGGACGTCATGGTGATCGAGTGTAACCCCCGAGCCTCGCGTACCGTTCCGTTTATTTCCAAAGCTACGGGCGTACCGCTGGCGAAGGTGGCGACTAAGGTCTTGTACGGGGAGAAGCTCCGGGATATGGATCTTGCAGGCTCCACGGAGGGGCACTTCAGCGTAAAAGCGCCGGTCTTCCCGTTCGATAGGTTCGCGGACGTGGACCCGTTGCTCGGGCCGGAGATGCGCTCTACGGGCGAGGCGATGGGCATTGACCGTACATTCGGCGGAGCTTTCGCCAAGGCGCTCACGGCGGCGGGACAGACCTTGCCGGAGTCGGGCCGGGTTTATATTTCGGTCGCCAACCGCGATAAACGGGCCGTGGTGCTGATAGCTCGCGCCTTCGCGGACCTTGGGTTCGAGATCTCCGCCAGCGAGGGGACGGCTGATGTGTTGACGAATAACGGATTGCCCGTGACTGTAGTACCGAAGATCGGGGAGCTGGGCGAGGATGTACTCGCCGCCATCGAATCCGGGGGCGTGGATCTGATCGTGAACACTCCTTGGGGCCGGGGGGCGCGTACGGATGGATACTTGATCCGTCGCCAGGCCCTCACGCACGGCGTACCCTGCATTACGACGCTCGCCGGCGCGACCGCCGCGATTCAGGGCATAGAGTCGAAGATCCGGGGCGGAATACAGCGGGTAAACCCGCTCCAGGCTCTCTACACGGCGAAAGCTTGAAGTTCTACGGCGTATCGGTCGAGGAGAGGGAGGAAGTAGGAGGCTACACCCTGCTCCGCTACCGTTGGGATGGACCAGTAGAGCCGGGTCAGTTCGTAATGGCCCGCACTGCCGGATTCCTTGACACCCTCGACCCACTGCTGGCGCGTCCACTTTCCTTCTACGACCACGACGGCGAGGTGGCGAGTCTGCTTCTGGAGGTTCGCGGCCGCGGCACGGCGCTCCTGGAGCGCTCCACAGAGATCGAGGTCAGCGCGCCACTGGGTAAAAGCTTCTCGATCAACGGCATCGACGGACGCGCCTCGCTGCTCGGAGGCGGCATCGGCGTCGCCCCGATGAAGATTCTCTCTCGCCGGCTGGATGAACTCGGTGTCGACCACGACATCTTCCTTGGATTCGCAGATTCCCTGAACTCTCGCATCTCCCGCGACTTCTTCGGCGCGGGCGTGGCGACGGTTGACGGGTCGGAGGGAGTTACGGGTACTGTACTGGACCTCGTCGAAGGTATGGAGGAGTACGCGGCGGTCTACGCTTGCGGCCCGAATCCGATGCTGGCGGCGGTCAAACGTGCCGCCGGTACGGAAGGTATCCGCGAACTCTCGGTCGAGGAGAGGATGGGGTGTGGTAACGGCTCGTGTAACGGATGTGTGGTGCCGGTGCTGGATCGAGGGTACGTCCGGTCGTGCATCGAGGGGCCGGTCTTCCAGGCTAAGGTGTTGGCTTGGTAACCAGGACTGGGGTAGACCTCGGCGTGGAGTTGTGTGGAATACCGCTTGAAACGCCCCTGATCCCCGCTTCCGGAACCCTCTCGAAGGAGGCGCTGGACGAGGCGCGGGGAGTATACGGCGCTATGTTGCCCAAGACGGTCACGCCGGAGCCGCGTCCCGGCAACCCGCCACCCCGGCTCGCAGAGACCCCGGCCGGCATGATCAACTCCATCGGCCTCCAGAATCCCGGCGCGGACCGCTTTCTCGAAGACCTCGACGCCTACGATATCGGGATGCCGCTAATGATCTCGGTAGCCGGAGACACGGTGGCTGAGTTCGTCACCCTCTGCGAACGGTTGGCTGACGATGTGCGGGTGTCGGCGGTCGAGTTGAACCTCTCCTGTCCGAATGTCGAACATGGTGGCCTGACTTTCTGTGCGGGCCCCGAGAGCGTCGTGGAGGTCGTGGAGTCCTGTCGGGATGCGCTGCCCGGAAAGCCGATGCTCGTTAAGCTGACCAACGAGGGTGTCAAAGCTAACTCCCTGGCCGCCGAAGACGCCGGGGCCGACGGACTTACGCTCATAAACACCATCCCTGCTATGTCCATAGACCCTCATGCGCGGACCGTCCTGCGCGGCGGACTTTCGGGGCCGGCGATAAAACCTGTGGCGCTACGGGCCGTATACGAAGTCTCAGGGGCAGTGGACATCCCGGTGGTCGGCTGCGGCGGCGTCACGCGTGGTACGGACGTGGCTGAGTTCATGCTCGCCGGGGCAGCCGCCGTCCAGGTGGGCACCGCGAGCTTCGTAAGGGAGCCGCAACAAGTTCTGGAAGAGTTCGCGGCGTACCTTGAGAAAGAGAGACTCGGTGCGGCCGGATTGACCGGGCTTTTGCAGGCTTCTTACCAAAAGGCGACGAATAGCAAGAGCGAATGATATACTACCGAACCGATGTTTAGGCAGGCACCTGACAGGACGGTACAGGAGCGGCGTAGCGCGCTGGAAGAGGCCAACCGGGTACGATTTACCCGTGCGGCCGCCAAGCGCGACCTCAAGAACGGAGACCTGGACATCTACGATCTGCTCATGGACCCATCCGAGGAGCTAAAAGGTGCAAAAGTCGAAGAGATGTTGCTCGCGATGCGGGGTATGGGACGTATAAAAGTTACGCGGGTGCTCCGCGACTCAGGAGTCAGCTCGTCCAAGACGTTAGTTGGGTTGACATATGGACAGCGGGATCGTCTGATCAGGGTTCTGGGTTGCGAGGAAGGCTGATCGTCGTCTCCGGTCCCTCTGGGGCCGGCAAGTCGACACTGATCCGGGCTTCGCTCGATAACGTGCCGCAGTTGGCCTACTCTGTCTCCGCAACGACTCGGAATCCCCGCGAAGGCGAAGTCGATGGCCGGGACTACGTTTTCCTCACGAGGGAAGAGTTCGAGAGGTGGATAGAGGGCGGAAGGTTCCTCGAATGGGCGGAATATTCTAATAACCTCTACGGCACTCCCGAGTACCGGGTAGAGGAACTGTTGGAAAGCGGTTATTCGGTCATCCTTGAGATTGAGCTACAAGGCGCGCGGAAAGTTCGTGAAAAGAGGCCGGACGCGGTTATGGTATTCGTGCGGACGCCTTCATTGGAAGAGACACGCCGCCGGCTGGAGGGCCGGGCGACCGAGACCTCCGAGGCGCTGGAGAGTAGAATGAAGACCGCCGTCAAAGAAGTGGCCGCCCGTGACGAGTTCGACTACGAAATTATCAACGGTGACCCGGAACAAGCCCGGCGAGAAATAATAGATCTCATGACCAAGATAGCCGAAGGAGGCGACGATGCTGAGTGATCTCAAAATAGACGAGTTGTTGGGTAAGGTGGACTCCCGCTACGGGCTGGCAATGGCTAGCGCAAAGAGGGCCCGTCAGATCAACGAATACACCGCGACCCTGGGTCTCAACGATACTCTGGGCATACCCGGTCCGCAGGTCCACACACGCTCCCAGCACCCTCTGAGCATAGCCATCGAGGAGCTCCGGGAGGGCAAACTGACGGTAGCCTTCAGGGAAGAGGTCGTGCCGGAAGATACGGTCCCGGAAGCGGAAGCTCCAGAGGAAGAAACAATCGTCGCCACCGCGGAAGAGGTCGCCGAAGAGGATGAAGCAGAGGGCGACGGCGAAGCCGCAGGCGATGACACAGGCGAGGCTGAAGCCACCGACGAGGGCCAGGGAGCCGCTTAACCCGGTACCGCGTGTGATCCTCTGCTCCGTTGGTCCGGGGCCGGGTGCTCTCGATACCCCCGAAGTCTGTCGTCAGCTCGCCGAATCAGGCCACCGCGTGGAAGTTGTTCTAGAGCGCGGAACATCTCATTTTGTCGGGCCTGGCGCCTTTGCCGAGCACGCTACGGTGGTCCTTGAGCTAGACGAAACACCGCACGCGCTCGTCTTCTCTCCGGCCAGTGTTAGCACGCTTGCCAGGCTGGCACACGGCATGGGCGAAGGACCCGCTGAAGAGCTTTATGTGGCCGGAGCCCATCCGACAATCGTCGTCCCGAATGCGGACGCCACTATCGAGCATCCCGCCGTACTAAAAAACTTGGAGCTGCTCGACAGGGATGGATGCCGGATATTTTGGCCGACTTCTGGAGCCGAGCCATGGGCGGGCGAGATAGCGGCAACCATTTTTAAGGAGCTCGGCGGCCCGTTGCAGGGGATGCGGATACTGGTTACGACCGGCGGAACGCGAGAGCCGATCGACAGCGTGCGCTTCGTCGGGAACCGCTCGTCCGGGAAGATGGGACTCGCTATTGCGCGTCAGGCGCTCAGTATGGGGGCTGAAGTCTCCGTGGTGGCGGCCAATGTGGAAGCACGTGAACCGGGCGTGGATTGGGTCTCTGTAGAAACCGTGGACGAGTTGCGGGAAGCGGTAGTCGTTCTGGCCGGTGAGAGTGACGCGCTTATCATGGCCGCCGCCGTCTCGGACTTCAAGCCCACTACCGCGTTAAAAGAAAAAGTGCGTCGTAGAGAAGGACTTAGCGTCGAGTTCGTGGCGACCGAGGACGTTCTCAAAAGCGTCCGGGAAGAGAATCCGGGTCTCTTTATGGTAGGATTCGCGGCGACGCACGGTGACCCCGTCCCGGACGCGCGTGAGAAGTTGGGGAGCAAGGGCGTCAACCTCGTGGTCGGCAACGACATCTCACAAAAAGGCATAGGCTTCGGCGCCGATGAGAACGAGGTACACGTCGTAGGGCCGGATGGAGCGCGTTTCGTGCCTCGTGCCTCAAAGCGTGAAGTGGCGCGCGTCATCCTGGATGAGTTGGAGATTGAAATAAAGAAGGAGCGGCAGAGATAAATGGCTGAGACGACTACCCGTGGTGTGGCGGACGACCAGAAACTAAAGACCTCACACCTCTTCACCTCCGAGTCGGTTACCGAAGGGCATCCGGACAAAATAGCCGACCAGATCTCCGACACCATCCTCGACGCCGCCCTTGCGGACGACCCCATGAGCCGGGTGGCCTGTGAGACACTCGTTACCACCGGACTCGTCGTGGTGGCTGGTGAGATCACCACCTCGACCTATGTGGATATACCAACCCTCGTACGCGACAAGATCGCCCAGATTGGTTACACCCGCGCCAAGTTCGGATTCGATTCGGAGACCTGTGGTGTAATCACCACCATAGATCCTCAGTCCCAGGACATTGCGCAGGGAGTGGACCACGCGAGCGACGCTGATCTTAGTGAAGAGGAGATCGAGGAGATCGGGGCCGGAGACCAGGGGATGATGTTCGGCTACGCTTGCTCCGAGACCGATGAGCTAATGCCGCTTCCTATAACTCTAGCCCATGCTTTGACGCGCCGCCTCTCCGAGGTGAGAAAGCAAGGCATTCTGGACTACCTCCGGCCCGACGGTAAAAGCCAGGTAACTGTACGCTACGAAGGCGACCGGCCCGTGGCAATCGAGAAAGTCCTTATCTCCACCCAGCACAAAGAAGGGGCAGAGGGGAATATAAAGCGAGACATGCTGGAAAGCGTCATAGAACCCGTGATGGATGGGAACCTTTTCGACTCCACGTCAACGGAGATACTGGTCAACCCCACAGGACGCTTCGTCGTCGGGGGTCCCCAGGGCGATACAGGACTAACGGGGCGAAAGATCATTGTAGACACCTACGGAGGAGCGGCCCCCCATGGAGGCGGGGCCTTCTCCGGCAAAGATCCCACGAAAGTAGACCGGTCCGGCTCATACGCCGCCCGATGGGTAGCCAAGAACGTGGTAGCCGCAGGCCTCGCCGAGCGTTGTATGGTACAGATAGCCTACGCCATCGGGGTCGCCAAGCCCGTAAGCGTGATGGTCGACGCCTTTGGTACGGCCACGGTAGATCCCGCCACCCTGGGCGTCCTCATAGAAGAGACCTTCGATCTCAGGCCGGGAGCCATCATCCGGGACCTGGACTTGCGGCGGCCGATATACGCTTCAACGGCCGCTTACGGGCACTTCGGCCGTAACGAGGCCGGTTTCTCCTGGGAGGATACCTCTCGCGCCGAGGATTTGCGCCGCGCCGCCGGCCGGTAGTTGGAGCGACCCGCAGAGAGCGGTACTGCGTTAGACTCGCGCCCCGCGCGAGAAGCGAGGGTCAGCCTGCTGATACCGACTCACGCCTTGCCGCCCTTAAGCTACCGGATACCGGAACATCTCGAAGAGGAAGTCAGGGTCGGTGCTCTGGTGGTGGCCCCACTCTCGGGCTACTCCAGGTTGGGGATAGTCGTTTCGATAGGAGCGGGGGAGCGCGCCAGCGAAGACCTCCGAAGTGTCTCTGTTGAGTATGCGCTACCCCAAGAGACCGTTGAGTTGTGCCGGTGGGCGTCGGATCTCGCGGTCATTCCTCTACCCAACGTCATCCGAATGGCCTTGCCTCCGGGCATCAACGTTCAACAGTATCGGGTCTTGGACCCGTTTCCGGAATGGCCGTGGGAAGCCGGAAAGCTCGTGAGCCGCACAGCTTTGCGCCGTGCTCTGGGCAAAGACGGACTAAAAGCGGCGGAGAAGGAAGGGCGTGTCGAGCTCGTTGTAGTTGAGCCGGAGAGTCCAATGGTCGAGTGGGCTTTCGTACGGGAGGCAGACGAGCCGGACCTGGGCCGCGCCCCACGCCAACGAGAGTTGTTCGCCGCCCTGCGTAAGAATCCGGAAGGACTACCTGTCAGGGAACTTCTCTCGGAAACCGGCGCTTCGAGGGCCACGCTAAAGGCTCTGGTCAACCGTGGCGCCGTTGCTCTGGAGAAACTGCCCGAGCTTCCGCCGCTGTCAACCTCTCACGGTGATACTGACGACGGGAGCCTGCAACCTTTCATTCGTCAGGCCGGACGTATCGTTGATGTTGGTGGGGCCTGGATCTGGCGTATGCCGGCGGTGGATCAAAGCTACGCGGTGGCCGCCGTGGCGCGGGCTGCGATCGAGGGCGACGAGCAAGTGCTCGTGCTCGTACCCGAAATAGACAATGTAGAGGATATTACCCGTCAGCTAGAAGGATTCTTGCCGGAGGGGTGTAGGATCGCCCCATACCATAGCGGTATGGGGCGCGACCGGACTTCGGTATACGAGGCAGCCCGGAGCGGCCAGGCCGACGTATTGGTCGGTACCCGTTCGGCGGCCTTGGTCCCGATGCCGCGGCTAGGCGCGATCTGCGTGGTAGACGAATCGAATGAGTCGCATCGGGCGGAGCCCGGCTACGAAGGGTTGCCGATCCACGTCAGAGAGATCGTCAGAGAGCGCGCCTGGATCGAGGGCGCTGGCGCGCTTTTTCTCTCTCCTCACCCGTCGCTAAGACTCTACGCCGAGAAGCCCGGCGTCCGGGAACTACCGCCCCGCGCCGCCCGCGAGGGGCCCTCGGTCAGCATCCTGGATATTAGAGACTCGGGCTTTTCTCTGAGCCCGACTATGCTCGAATCCTGCAGAAAGTCCGTCGAGGCGGGCGAAAGCGTGGGAATAATAGTCAACAGATTGGGATACGCTACGAGCCAAACGTGTAACTCATGCGGCAATGTACGCTCCTGTCCGGATTGCAACCTGCCGCTGGCGATCCAAAAACCGCTGCTCGTATGCGGCCGCTGTGGATACTCGGAGAAACTCTCCCGGGAGTGTGGTGTGTGTGGCTCAAACCGCCTCACCACGACAGGACTCGCCGTCGAAAGAGTCCGCGAAGAAGTCTCGCGGTTCTTGGAGCTTCGGGCCGGAATCCTGACCGCCACCATGCAGGACCAGGCGGATGCGCCGGCCGTCGTCGGGACACCCAGGTACATTACAAGGCTGGATTGGGATGTCGTTGCCGTTACAGACATAGACTCCCATCTACAGGGAAGCAGTTTGGGTTCTGTAGAGCGGGCGTTCCGTCTTATCTTCGATGCTGCTGGATCCGCCCGCTCGCGTCTACTGATACAGACGCGCTTCCCCGAACACTACGCTTTACAGGCTGCGCTTCGTGGAGACTATACGGCTTTCGCAAATGCGGAACTTCCCAGGCTTCATAGCCTCGGGTATCCGCCGTACGGGCATTTTGCGGCTCTCTCTTTCAAGGGCGAAGAAGATGTCGTCCGGCGTGCGGTAGAATCTGGACTGAGGCCGAGCCTCGACCCCAAGGTTGCGATGTCGGACCCTGTGCCGGCCGCTTCCGGAGAAACATCGGAGTGGCGGGTGCTTCTGCGCTCCGCGGAGCGTGAGGATGTATCGCGGGCGGGGGGCCGTGCCCGGTCGGCGCTCGACGCCTACGGCCTAAAGACCCGTATCGAGATTGACCCAGAGGAGGTTTAGATTTGACGCTTGAAATAAGGACTTTCGGAGATCCGGTACTGAAATCTCCTGCCGCAACGGTCGAAACCTTCGATGAGCCTCTCGCACGTCTGGCGGAAGATATGCTGGAGACCATGCGCGCCTACGAAGGCGTCGGACTCGCGGCGAATCAGGTGGGGCGACTAAAGCGCATAATGGTCGCCGCCCTGGAGGAAGAAGAAATCGTAATAGTCAACCCTGTGCTACAGAGTGAGTCGGAAGAGACTGAGAAGGACTCTGAAGGCTGTCTGTCTATACCTGAAATACAGGTAGAGGTGGAGCGTCCGGTTGCGGTGACCGTTGTCGGCCAGGATCTTACCGGCGAGCCGGTTCGTGTAGAGGCGAAGGAGTTGCTCGCCCGCGTTCTGCAGCACGAGATTGACCATCTGAATGGTATTCTCATCCTGGATCGCACGGATCGCGAGACCCGGAAGGCCGCCATGCGAGAGTTTCGTACGCGGCTCATGGCCCAGCAGTAGCGCAACCCTTGAAAATAGCCTTTGCCGGAACCCCGCAGTTTGCTGCCCGGATCCTTCGTGCCCTGCTCGACTCGGAGCACGAGGTGGGACTCGTAATCTCCCAGCCGGACTCCCGCCGGGGCCGGGGCCGCAAAACGTTAGCCGCCCCCGTCGCTGAACTCGCCAGCGCAGAAGGTCTGCCCCTTGCGCAGCCGGAAAGTATCGGTGAAACTGTAGGTGAGATCTCACGGTACGACGCCCTGGTCGTGGCCGCCTACGGCCAGATACTCCGCACCGATACGTTGAGCGCGGCCGCTTATGGAGCCTACAACGTTCACGCCTCGCTCCTGCCGGCTTATCGTGGGGCCGCCCCGATAGAGCGGGCTATAATGTCCGGGGAAAAAGAGACCGGCGTCTCTATAATGCGTATGGACGAAGGCCTCGATACCGGGCCCGTAATTTTGAAGAGAAAAGTCTCCGTGCCCCCCGAGATGAATGCCGGAGAGCTAACCGAAGCATTAGCTCTCTCTGGGGGCGAAGCTATAGTGGAGGCCCTTAACCGGATCGAAGGCGGCGTCGCGGAGTTTCACGAGCAGAACGACGCCGAGGCAACCTACGCGGCAAAGATCTCTGCCCAGGACCGGTACATCTCCTGGGAACGTACTGCCATAGAGGTGAGAGACCTTGTCAGGGCGCTCTCTCCTCACATCGGCGCCCGTGCCACGCACCCGGATTTCGACGGTCCGATAAAAATACTGCAGTCACGATTAATCGAGGAGGCCGGCCGTTCGCTCGGTGTCGCGGAGATAGACTCCGGCCAGGGGCGCATCCTGGTAGGATGCGGTGCGGGCGTGTTGGAGATCAAAGAACTACAAGCGCCGGGCAAAAAGCCTCTTCGCGCGGAAGAGTTTCTCCGGGGCAAGTCTTTTGGAGGAACTTTCACCCGTTAGCTCGGGTTCCGGGTAAAGGCGCGGAAACCACCGAATAATGCTAAACTTGCCCCGTAAAACGGTGTTTTGCTAACTCGGAGGGGCGAGATAAGAGAGCCAGAAATCAATGTCGATACACCCGAACCTGAAGTAGAGGTAGAAGAAGCCGTACTCGACGACGAGCCGAGAATTGTAATCGTCGGGGCCGGAGGATACGGGCGTCTGGCTCTCGACGTGCTCGTTACGGCGGGATTCGAGCAGTGGATCATGGGCTTTTACGACGACGCTCACAGGGCGCTTTCGGAGCGGGTGAGAGGTTTTCCGATCCTGGGTGACATCGGCATGTTGAAGAGCATGTTGTCTGTCGAGACCGTGCAGGTGATCGTGGCGATAACGAGCAACCAGGACCGTCTACGGGTCGCTAACTCCATAAGAGGCCTCGGCGGGCAGTTCACGACGGCGATACACCCGATGGCCTACGTTTCCGACGAAGCCTCGGTTGGAGATGGGTCCGTGGTGGCTGCGGGAGCTGTGATCCACCCGGGAGCCGTGCTCGGGAGCCATTGTTATAGCGGCCCTCAGACGGTGGTGGATAGAGATGCGGAGGTCGGAGCCGGCGTCTGGATCTCGGCCGGCGCCGTGGTAGGGTCCGGGGCCAGGGTCGGGGCGCGGGTGGTACTCGGACAGAACTCTTGCGTCGGTAGAAAGGCGGCCGTCGGCGGAGACAAGGAGGTAGGAGCGCTCCAGGCCGTCGCTTCCGGGAGCAAGGCTTGAGCATTATTGTGGCCGCCCTTTTCGGACTCGTTGTAGGTAGTTTTCTCAACGTGGTTATCCATCGAGTTCCGTTACGGGAGTCCGTGGTTTATCCGGCTTCCCACTGTCCCGAGTGCGGCGCCGGGATCAAAGCCTACGATAACGTGCCGGTGATCTCTTATCTGTTGCTCCGTGGCCGGTGCAGGAACTGCGAAGAGCGTATACCGGTTAGTTATCCGGTGGTCGAGGCATCCACCGCGATTCTGTTTGGCGCGGCGATCTACGCTTTCGGGATCAGCCTTCGGTTCGCCATAGCCCTGGTGTTTGTAGTCGTACTGGTCGCTCTAGCTGGAACAGACTACGAGCATCGGCTGTTGCCAAACGTCATAGTTGGTCCCGCTACGGTATTGGGGCTCTTGTTGTCAGCTTTCCTGCGCCCGGATTGGTGGTGGGTTTATCCGGTCGCCGCACTGATCGTCGCTGGATTGCTCTTCTTATTGGCGATAATCTATCCGGGTGGTATGGGGATGGGAGACGTAAAGATGGGCGGAATGCTCGGGGCTTTTCTCGGACCCTACGCCGCGCTGGCCGTTTTTCTGGGCGCCCTTGCCGGGTCGATCGCCGGTGGTGTTCTGATAGCGGCGGGTAGGATGCCCCGCAGGACCGCCCTCCCGTTCGGAGTCTTCATGTCCTTCGGGGGGCTCGTAACGCTTTTCGTCGGACCGGAAGTTTGGGATTTTTACCTGAATCTGGTTGGGGGGAGCTGAGGGCTTGGATCGGTTCAGGTCACAGGCCGTCGGCATGGATATCGACCGCAATGCTGTTAAGGCGGTCCAAATCTCTCGGGCCGGAGGGGACTACACGCTACAACACGTCGGGTACCGGAGGCTTCCACCCGGTTTGATCGAGGACGGTGAGGTCGCCGACTACGAATTTCTCGTTCGGGAGCTCAAAGAGTTTTGGGAGACCCACGGTTTCAAGGGCAAGAAAATCGTGCTCGGTGTGGCGAACCAGAAAGTGGTAACCCGGATTCTCGACCTGCCGCACATGGATCCCGAGGACTTGAAGAGCGCGATCGGCTTCGAGGCCCAGGATCATATCCCGATGCCGTTGGATGAAGCCGTTCTGGACTACGTGGTGCTCGGTCCACAAGAAGAGAGCCAGGACGTGGACCGGATAATGATCGTAGCCGCCCAGCGGGACATGATCGGCGGTTTTACGGCCGCTATCCGGGAGGCGGGTCTGCGTCCCGTCGGCGTGGATGTGAAGGCTTTGTCGCTCATGCGTTCCGCGTTGCCGGGCTCGTTCTTCGATGAGGGGGCGGCTTTGCTGATGGACGTGAGCTCGGAGATTACGAGTCTCGTCGTGTCTCAGGGGGGAGCCCCGACGCTCACCCGCTTTGTACTAAGTGGCTCCAACAACTTTGTACGGACGATAGCCGAGGTAGCCGACATCCCGGAAGAGGATGCCGAAAAGCACCTCATGAATCCCCGGGTCGCCGTCGGTGACGCGTTGGACGAACCCGAAGAGGAAGAGGACGAAAACGCCGAGGAGGACGAGCTGGATCCCGCGCTAATGTTCGACATCCGGCGTGGTTTGGAGGATGCGGTTCAACTCCTGGCGGAAGACGTGCAGCGCTCTATCGAGTACCATTACTCCCAGCCGGGGGCTCGGGAGGTCTCACAGGTTTTTGTGTCGGGAGAAGGAGCGCTGGTATCTGGGCTGGACAGCTACATCGGTGAACTGCTGGACATACCGACGCAGCGGGCCAACCCTCTTCAAAAGCTCGCGGCGAACCGTTCGAACGTCTCAGACGAGCAACTCCGGATGATGGAGCCGGTTCTCGCCGTGGCTCTGGGGCTGGCAATTGAGGAAGCATGAGGCGGATAAACCTCCTTCCTCCGGAGGAACGAGGCCGGGGATTTATCCTCCAGGCTCCGGGCGGGATACTCGGCGCCCTGCTTATAGCCGGGGCGGCGGTGTTGTTGATCATGGTTGGCATCTATGTCTTCTATCTGGTACGCCTGAACAACCAGGAAGACCAGATCGCCCAACTAGACCAACAAATAACCGAACAGAATGGCCTGTTGGCGGAGTTGAGTCCCTTCCGGGATTTGCAAGCGCGGCTGGACTCTAAAAAGCCCGTGGCCGACGGTATCTTTCGCTCCCGGTTCCCGTGGGACGAATTTCTTCAGGGCATGGCTTTCGTGATCCCGGATACGACCTCGCTCGACACCCTCACCGCACAGGCCGCCCCCATAGACATTGACGCACCGGTCGAGCAGCCGTTGAGCCCGCCCGGCGCCGTAACCTTCACCGGCGTTGCCCTGCCCGAGTACCAGAATATGGCGGACTTCGTGGTCTCCATGAACACCCTCCGCTTTCTATCCAACACCCAACTGATCTCCGCCGAACTGGACCGCGACACCTTCGCCGAGCCGGCGCTGACCTTCGAGGTCGCTTCGGAACTCGTCACCGTCGTGGGCCAGAGCGGGACTGAAGTGCGCATCGAGGGACCGGAGCCCGAGGAAGAGACACCTGAGATAGAAGGAGATTCGGCCAGCCAGAGCCAGTATGGCGGCCTCCCCTAGTGAACTCCAACGATCGCAATACACTGATCTTTGGTATACTCATAATACTTCTAGTGGTCGTTGGTTTCTACTTCCTGTTGCTAAGTCCGCTGCGGAGCGAGTTCGCGGCCCGAACCGAGGAACGGGAGAGCAAAGAAGTCCAGCTTCAGCAGCTCCAGCAGGAGGTAGCGGAGTTGGAGGCGATAGCGGACAACGCGCCGGACATCGAGCGCCAGCTTCTGGAGCTCTCCAAGCGGGTGCCGACTCAACCCGAGATACCGTCGTTCGTCGTTCAGATAGAGGAGATCTCCGAGGCGTCCGGCGTAACGCAGCTCTCTATTCAGCCTGGCGCTTCCGAGCCGCCGGAGGGGGGTGGTGACTTCTTCCGCATACCGATTACAATGACGTTCGAAGGAACCTACGAGCAATTGCAGGACTTTATGGTCCGGATGCAGAATCTGGTCCGTCTGGTCGGTGTGAGCGAAGTCTCGTACGAAGATGCGGAGCAGGAAGGTGAAGGGACTACTTTGGACTCGGGCATAGAGCGTTTGCTGCAGGTGGAGATCGTCGCGGAGATATACTTCCAGCCGCAAGACGTGCCCTCCGGGCAGGAACCGGTGGCGCCTGCCCCGGAAGAAGTCCCCGCGCCCCAAGGAGGAACCACCGGTGCTCAGTAGACTGCGGGAGTCGCTTTTGCGGGACAATAGAGTGCTGCCCGTGGTGCTCGCAATATTCGCTCTCCTGATCTTTGTCTGGGTGATCTTCGGTCTCGTGCTGGACAATGGGGATCAAGAACAGGTTGCCGACCAAGAAGTCGTGTCTCAGTCCCAGGAAAACGGTTCAGAGCCTGTAGCTCCGGAGGTCGAGAACCGCAACGTAGACTCCTATGCGGCCTACGAAGCGAAAGATCCTTTCCGGCAACTCGTCGAGCCCGCACAGGCCGACACCGGTGGAGACACAACCGGCGGCGGCGATACGAGTGGTGGCAGCACGACCGAGAGTGACGACACTAGCGGAACCGGCGGTGGTGATGCCGGTAGTGGCGGCAACACGCAGGAAGATGACGGTACGAACGGGGGGAGCACCTCCGGGGGTGGTGGCGGACAGTTCGGCCAGGGGATGGACAGCGACAACGACGGCATGAGTGACAATAGAGAAGAGCAAATGGGTCAGGACCCCACGAACCCGGACACTGACGGGGACGGAACCCGAGACGGCGCCGATGACTCGAACGGGGATGGAAGGCCGGACGGGCGTTCGGGTAGGCAGGACCGCGGGTCCGACGATAATGGCGGTGGCGGCTCCGAGGGACGCAATGGTGGGGCCGGGGGCAATGACGGACTGTTCGACAGTGGCGGCGTGCTATTCGGTGGTGGCAAGTAACTGTTCCCGCCCGCTTCGTGGTTTATATTAGCGGCATGAGAAACGTCGAGAAAACAGCCAAGATAAGAGGGGACGTGCCGCGATGAGGTTCGGTTTTACAACGTCGGGCGAGTCGCACGGACCGGCCGAAGTGGCCCTCGTCGATGGGGTTCCGGCGGGTCTCTCGCTGCTCGCGGCCGACGTAAACCGGGATTTGCATCGCCGTCAGCAGGGCTACGGCCGTGGAGGACGACAGAAGATAGAGACGGACCGGGTAGAGTTCCTTGGTGGGGTGCGGCACGGTTACACACTAGGGTCGCCAATCGCCATGATGGTCCGAAACCAGGACTACGCCAACTGGGAGAGTCGGATGACCCCGGATCCGGTCGAGGATCCGCCGGATCCGATCACGCTGCCCCGGCCCGGTCACGCGGACCTCGCCGGGATGCAGAAGTACGCCACTAACGACCTCCGCAATATCCTCGAACGCTCCAGCGCCCGTGAGACCACCGCGCGGGTCGCCGCCGGAGGCGTCGCCCGAAAGCTTCTTTCGGAGTTTGGGATAGAGATCCACAGCGCCGTCTACCGTATCGGGGCGGCTGCTTACGAGAAGGAACGGGCGGCGCTCGACGCCCGAAAGGCCGACGGCTCCGAGGTACGCTGCCCGGACCCGGAGGTCTCCGAGGCCATGAAGGCCGAGATAGACGCGGCCCGCTACGCCAGGGACGCCCTGGGCGGTGAGTTCGTCGTCGTGGCGGAAGGGTGTCCGCCGGGTCTCGGCTCCTACGTGGACTGGCGGGACAAGCTCGATGCGAGGCTCGCCGCCGCCGTGATGTCCATTAACGCCATAAAAGGTGTCGAGATCGGCATGGGATTCGAGGTAGCCCGGCACCGCTCCAGTGAGGTGCAGGACGAGATCCTGGTAGAGGATGGAAATATGTCGCGGGCGAGCAACCGTCTCGGCGGTCTGGAAGGCGGGATGACGAACGGCGAGCCCGTAGTCGTATCAGCGGCGATGAAGCCGATCTCCACAATAGCCAAAGCGCTCCGTACGGTCGATATATCTACCGGCGAGCCCGCGAGGGCGTTCCGGGAGCGGGCGGATTCCTGTGCGGTACCGGCGGCGGCGGTGATCGGTGAATCCATGGTGGCCGTCGTGCTTGCCGAAGCTTTCCTTGATAAATTCGGCGCGGATAACATGACGGATATCTGGGCTGCCTATACGCACTATAAGGAGCGGCTCGCCGAGGATGGCGGAACCTCGTCTTAGCATTGAAGGGACCCGTAGCCATCGTGGGGTACATGGGAAGCGGTAAAAGCTCTGTGGGACGCCTCTTGTCTCGCAGGCTCGGCTGGGATTTCGTGGACCTCGACCGGGCGATAGAGCGCAGAGAGCGCAGGACCATTCCGGAGATCTTCGAAGAATCGGGCGAAGAAAAGTTTCGGGAGATCGAGAACGAAACCCTCCTCGAAACGCTCCACAGCGTGGGCGACCGTGTTATCGCCTGCGGTGGTGGCACGGTTACACATCCCGGCAGCCGCGAGAGTTTGAGGAACGTCGCCACGGTATTTCTCGAAGAAGATATAGGGGTGCTCTACGAGAGAACCCGAAGCTCCCGGAGGCCGCTCCGGGCCGGTAGTCCCGAAGAGTTCGAGAAACGGTACGAGGAACGCATCCGGTATTACCGGGAGGTAGCGGACCTGAAGATCCGGTTGAAGCGCAGGCCCAAAGACCAGGTGACAGAGGAGATCATCGAGTGGTTGAACGGATAGAAGTCCCGGTCTCTACACCCTACCCGGTGATAGTCGGAGGAGACCTGAATCCGGTGGAGTATTTGTCCGGTGCGCTCGAGTCAGCAAACGCCGTCATACTTACTGACTCCCATGTCGGCCCTTTGCACGCGGCGGCTGTGATGGAGGCCCTGGAGGAATCCGGATGGAGCTTTTTGGATACGGTAGAGGTTCCGGCCGGGGAGGAATCCAAGAGCCTCACAATGTATTCTGAAGTGGTCCGGAGAATCGCGGTCTCGGGCCTGACTCGTGACGGCACGCTATTCGCGCTTGGTGGCGGCGTGGTCGGAGACCTGGGAGGTTTCGTCGCCGGGACTTACATGCGGGGCATCGGCTTCGTACAGCTTCCGACCTCGCTGTTGGCTATGGTGGACAGCTCGGTGGGCGGAAAGGTCGGGGTGGATCTACCGGAGGGTAAGAACCTGGTAGGGGCTTTCGTGAGGCCCCGGATCGTGCTGGCGGATATAAAGTGGCTCGACACGCTACCCGATCGCGAGATAAGCTGTGGACTCGCCGAGGTCGTGAAAATGGGTCTTCTCTCCGGTGGTGAGTTCTTCGAAGCTCTGGACCTCATCGAAGCCGCGAGAGCCCGCCACAAGAGAGCTCTACAGGAGTTGGTAACCCACTCTGTACGGTTCAAGGCCGCCGTGGTCGCCGAGGATGAGTTGGAGAGAGGCCGCCGTGCCATACTGAACTACGGACACACCATAGGACATGGGTTGGAGGCTGCGGCGGGATACGAATTGCCTCATGGAGAGGCGATCTCCGCCGGGATGATGGCTGCGGCCCAACTATCCTGGCAGCGGTTCGGGAAAGACCTGACCGGGCTGCACGAAGACCTGCTGACTGTTGCCGGACTGCCTGCGAGAGTCCCTGCGGTCAGGGTAGACAAAGTCCTCTCGGTGATGAGCCGGGACAAGAAGCGCCGGACCGAGGATGGAGAAGGAGGGCACAGGTTCGTAATGCTGGAAGACGTTGGGAAGCCAATCTGGGGTGTGTCGGTAAGCGAAGACGAGGCCCGTGCGGCTATAGAGGCCGTCGTTGAGTAAGGTCTTCGTGCTCAATGGTGTGAATCTCGGCTCGCTGGGCGAGCGCCGTCCCGAAGTATACGGCCGTCAGACTCTCGGAGACATAAAAGAGTACCTGCGTGGTGAGTTCCCTGACCTGGATCTTGAGTTTCGCCAGACAGATTACGAAGGAGAGTTCGTCGGCTGGGTGCGGGAAGCTGCCGCCTCGGACGGCCTGATCGTAAATCCCGGCGCCTGGACCCATTACTCTTACGCGATCCACGATGCGCTGGAGGCTGTGTCGGTCCCGAAAGTCGAGGTGCATCTCTCGAACGTTCACGGCAGAGAAGAGTGGCGGCGAAGGTCGGTGATCTCTCCCGCCGTGGATGCCGTGGTCGCGGGCATGGGCGCGGATGGATACCGGATGGCGCTCGTCTACATACTCTCTCAAGGTGGCAGGCAGTGACCGAGAGTTCGGCTGAAGGAGGATGCCTCTGTGGTGGAATCCGGTTTAGAGTTATAGGGGAGCCTATAGTCAAGGCTTATTGTCATTGCCGGGATTGCCGGAGGGCGAGCGGGGCTCCTGTGGTGGCCTTCGCCGCATATTCGGACGACAAGATCGAGTTCGTAAGGGGTACACCAAAAGTTTACAGTTCCTCTCCTGGTGTGCGCCGCTCTTTCTGCGGTGACTGCGGCGCTTCGCTTTCCTACGAGGCGGATCGCCTCCACGATATGGTCTACCTTTATTCTGGGCTCTTCGACGAACCCGAGAGGTTCGAGCCCGAGGTTCACGGGTGGATAGAGCAAAGAATTAGCTGGCTCCATCTCGATGATGATCTGCCACGCTACGAAGGGACTAGCCGACCTAGTTAGCCAGCCCCGGTAGCGGACTTCGTCAGAAGCTAGAATGAACCGGGGATGTGCGATAATATCGCGGCATCTTCGACAGGGGCTCAGCCTGGGCGCCGGCTAGAGAGAGGATGCTACTAGAGGGGTATTTGGCTTGATATCGACGAACCAATTCAAAAACGGCACCGCGATAAAGGTAGACGGGAAGCGATTCACCATCGTCTACTTCCAGCACGTAAAGCCCGGCAAAGGGGGCGCTTTCGTCAGGACCCGCCTGCGTAACCTCGATACCGGGGCGCTCGTGGAGAAAACCTTCCGGGCCGGTGAGAAGGTCGAGAACGTAAGGACCGAGTCCCGACAGATGACTTACCTGTACAGCGATGGGGATCTGCTTCACTTCATGGACACGGACACCTACGAGCAGACGCCAATCCCCGCCGAAATCATTGGGGACAGCGCCGGCTACATCGTGCCCAACGGCGTGGTAACCGTGCTGTCGGCGGATGGCGAGGTGGTTAGCGTAGAGCCTCCGGCCCACGTAGACCTGGAGGTCGCCGAGACGGACCCCGGACTCAAGGGTGACACGGCGACCGGCGGCAGCAAGCCGGCGACACTCGAAACGGGAGTCGTGGTTCAAGTACCGCTCTTCGTGAACGTCGGTGAGCGGATAAGAGTAGATACCCGCTCCAAAGAGTATCTGACGCGGGTTTGAGGTTGACCGGATACAGAGGTTCGATGTGAGACGCCGGAGCGCGCGCAAGCAGGCTTTTTTGATGCTCTATCAGCGGGACGTCAACGAGAGTTCCGTGGACCCGGTATTGCAACATTGGAGGTCCTACAGGGGAGAGCCGGGAGATTACGCCCTCGCGCTTGTGCGGGGCGTGGAATCCGAGATAGCCGACCTGGACGTTCGTCTCGAAGAGGTCTCGGTCGGGTGGCCGGTCCATCGGATGAGCGTAGTTGACCGGACCATTTTACGGCTGGCGCTCTACGAGATGCTGTACGTCGAGGACGTGCCGCCCGAAGTCGCTATAAACGAGGCCGTGGAGTTGGCGAAGGGTTTCTCCGGTGAAGATTCGCCGGTCTTTGTCGGTGGCGTGCTGCGGGGTATCCACGGGAGCGCCCAACCGGTGGAACATGGATAGCGCGGCTCGGTTCGAAGAGCATCGCAAGCGGTTTGAGCAGTACCTCGACGGGCTCTACTTCTCCGACGACCGCCGCCTCTCCGGACTCGTCGACGCCATGAGGTACTCGATGCTCGGCGGCGGCAAGCGGGTGAGGCCGACGTTGTGCATGGAGGCGGCGTGGGTCTTTGGTACGGACCCTGCTCATACGCTGCCGTCGGCGGCGGCGATAGAGTTGATCCACACTTACTCCCTGATCCACGACGACCTCCCGGCCATGGACGACGACGACTTCCGGCGAGGCCGACCGACGGCCCACAAGAAGTACGGCGAGGCGATGGCGATCCTGGCGGGCGACGCTTTCTTCGGTGAGGCGCTCACCCTCATAACCGTCCACCAGAAGGGCGACTGCGAGCAGGTCCTCGAAGTGGTCCGGGAACTGGCCGGATCGACCGGGGTAAACGGCATGGTCGGAGGCCAGGTTATAGACATGAATCACACCGGCATCGGAGACGATACCGACCCCGAGACGCTGCACATGATCCACAAGTTCAAGACCGGCGCCCTGATAAAGTCTTCCGCCCGTATCGGCTCGTTGCTCGCCGGGGCTGGTGAAGACGAGCAGGAGGCAATCTCCGAGTACGCCAACGAGCTCGGACTCTGTTTCCAGATCGTGGACGACGTGCTGAACGCGACCGCAACCCGCGAGGAGCTCGGTAAGAGCGCGGGCAGTGACGCCGAGCAGGGCAAGGCCACCTTCGTCGGCGTCTACGGGCTCGACGGGGCCCGCGAGGAGGCGGACAAATCCGTCGGGCGGGCGGTATCGGCACTCTCGCGGATAGACGGAGATACGTCCGGCCTCGAAGAGATGGCCCTCTTCGTCCGCCACCGGGGGAGCTAACCCTGAAGAGTAAATCCCAGCGCCTGGACGTGCTGCTCGTCGAGCGTGGCTTCGCTGAGAACCGGAGCCGGGCGCAGGGTTTGATCCTCGCGGGCTCCGTCAAAGTCGGAGAACGGGTAGTGACGAAAGCCGGCTCCCACTTCACGGCGGACGAGCCGCTGACGGTCGAGAAACCGACGCCCTACGTCTCGCGGGCGGGTGAGAAGCTCGCCGGGGCGCTCGATGACTTCGGGATAGACGTCTCTGGACGATTTTGCCTGGACGCCGGCGCTTCAACAGGCGGCTTTACCGATGCGCTACTCCAACGGGGGGCGAACGAAGTGATCTCAGTGGATGTCGGATACGGTCAACTCGACTGGAAGCTTCGCAACGACGTCCGGGTAACGGTTCTCGAAAGGACCAACGTGCGGAACATCTCGGGAGAAGACCTGCCGTTCGAACCGAAGTTCCTCGTCGCAGACCTCTCGTTTATCTCGCTCTCGGTGGCGCTCGGGAAGCTGCTCCGTACTACGCCTTCGATCTCCGAGGCGGTGGTGCTCGTCAAGCCGCAGTTCGAGGCCGGGCCGGAACAGGTCGGGCGTGGTGGGTTGGTGCGCGACACGAAGGTTCACGAAGGCGTGATCCACTCGGTTTCCGAGTCGTTTCGGGGTCTCGGCTTCGGCACGGTTGGGGTGACGAGGTCGTCCGTGACCGGAAGACGCTCCGGCAACCAGGAATACCCCTTGTACCTATCACGGGATAGCTACTCGACGGTTCACGAGGATACGGTACTGGCGGTAGTTTCGGGTGGGTGAGATGGGCCGGATACAGCGAGTGGGGATCGTCGCGAATCCGAGAGTGAGTGATGGGTACACGGAGCAACTCGTCGCGGCGCTGAAGAAACGGGGGGTGGAGATCTCTGAGATTCGTCCCGAAGGCGAACCTGACGGCCGGGCGGACCTGGACCTGGTATTCGTGCTCGGCGGGGACGGGACGATGCTCCGGGCCTCCCGGATGTATCCTGGTTGCGTCCTGCTCGGGGTAAACCTCGGCAAGGTGGGCTTTATGTCCGGGATGCTCCCGGAGGAGATAGAGAATGGTGTCGAGAAGGTCTGCCGGGGCGGCCTCCACGTCCAGGAGTACCGGATGCTGGACGTGAGGCTCGGAGGCGAAGAAGAGTCGTATCTGGCGGCCAACGACGCCGTCTTGCTCAAGCGGAGGCCGCACCAGATCGCCTCTATAGACGTATCCATCGGCGGAGAAGAGCTGTTCGCTTTCCGGTGCGACGGGTTTATCGCGGCGACACCGCTGGGCTCGACCGCCTACGCGCTCTCGGCGGGTGGTCCGATCATCTCGGGGGACGCAAGATGTTACGTGTTGGTACCGATAGCGCCGCACGCTCTTGTCAGCCGGCCGCTCGTTCTGGGAGAAGAGCAGGTCGCCGAACTCAAGTTGGTAGAGCGCAACGCGCTGCTCTCCATAGATGGGGCCGAACCGCGTGAGATACCCGAAGGCGGGCGAATAGAGATCAAGCTATCCTCCGAAAGCGTTAGAATAGGCCGGACCGACGAGTGGACCTGGTGGCGCGCGGTGAGGAGGACTTTTCTGTAGTGCTCACTGAGATATCCGTCGAGAACGTGGCTCTTATAGAAGAAGCTACCCTGGAGCTGGAACCCGGCCTCAACGCGATCACGGGCGAGACCGGCGCCGGAAAGACTCTTCTTGCAACGGCCCTCCAGATGCTTCTCGGCAGTCGTGCCCGTTCCGAAACCGTACGTGCGGGCTCGAAGAAAGCCAGCGTAGAAGGAACCTTCATTCTTCCCGAAGAGACCGGGGCCGAGATCCTGGCGGAGGCGCTCGGAGACCTTGCCGAGGAAGTCGAGGAGAAGAAGGAGATCGTCCTTCGCCGGACCCTGACCGATGAAGGCCGCTCCCGCTGCTACGTCGAAGGGGTGGCGGTACCCGTAAAGGCGCTTGCGACCCTGGGCGAGAAGCTCGTCTCGTACCATGGCCAGCGGGAACAAGCCCGTCTCACAGATCCCTCCGAACAACTCGCCATCCTGGACGACTTTCTCGACGAGAATGCCGCCCGCGCAAAGACCGAGCGCCTTGACCTGTGGTCATCCGTGGAGAAAGAACGCAGGGAGCTAGAAGCCTTGCGCGGCTCGGAGGACGCCCGGCTCCGGGAGTTGGATTTTCTTCGATACCAGATCTCCGAGCTCGAAACCGCCGGCTACAGTGCTGCCGAGGTTCAGGACCTGACCCGCGAGCGCGACCGGCTCCGCAATGTCACCGACCTGCTGCAGTCGGCCTCGGCGGCGTCCACTGCGCTATCTTCGGAAGAAGGGGGAGCCGTAGACGCCGTCGCCCGAGCCGTTTCGGAAATGGAGAGGGCCGCGCAGTACGACGAAAGCGTCTCGGAGACTTCGCAACGACTAGGTGGGCTCGCGGCGGAGTTGGAGGACGTGCTGTACGAGTTACGCGCGTACGTGGACGAATTGGAGGCCGACCCGGACCGGCTAGAGAACGTCGAAGACCGTCTGGCGGAACTTCACGCCCTGGAGCGCAAATATGGTGAAGGTGTGGAGGGATATCTGGAAGAGGCCCGCGCCCAACTGGATCGGCTGGAGAACTCCGCCGGCACTACGGCGAAGCTTCAAGAGCGTATAGAGGCTGGAGAGAAGCGACTGGCGGAGCTCGCCGCGAAGATCACCGCTGGGCGCGAAGAGGCGGCGGCGCGGCTCGCGGAGAAAGTCCAGGAGAACCTGGCGGATTTGAACCTGGGCAAGACCACCTTCAAGGCCGGGCTGGAGGCAGCGCCCCCCGGACCATCGGGTGTTGAGCGGGTGGAGTTTCTAATACAGCCAAACCCCGGCGAGCCGGAACTCGCGGTACGGCGATACGCTTCGGGCGGCGAGCTCTCCAGGATCATGCTGGCGATCCGACTCTCGCAGGAGCGGGTCGAGCCGGGCGCCACATATGTCTTCGACGAGGTAGACGCCGGGATCGGTGGCGAGACCGCCACGGCGGTCGGCGCGAAGTTAAGGGAGCTGGGTGGCCGCAACCAGGTGTTGACGATTACTCACCTGCCGCAGATAGCTTCGGAGGCCGCGTCCCACGTGGTCGTCGCAAAGGAGGAAGCCGACGGCCGTACTCTCACCCGTGTCGAGCGGGTCGAGGGAGAGAGACGCCGCCGGGAGCTGGCCCGCATGCTCTCCGGTAGGATAGACGAAGCGTCGCTGGCGCACGCCTCGGAGCTTCTGGTGGGCTACAGGTGAGGCATCCCCGTTACAGGAAGGCCGGTGGTCCGGGAAAATTCCGCATGTCCGGAAAAGCTGTTCTGGGCCGGCGCACGAAAGACATAGTGCCGCAACTCGGCCCGACGACTATACCGATCATAGACCACGAGAACCTGGACCGGGTGGCTGCCGAGGGGCTGGTGGATGCCGGGGTCCGCGCCGTGGTCAACGCCGCGAGCTGCTCGACGGGTGTGTATCCTAATCTGGGTCCGTTAGTTCTGGCCCGTGCGGGCGTTTACATCCTGGACGGCGTCGGGGAAAAAGTCTTTGACACCCTGGAGAACGGGCAGGAGATCGAGCTGCGAGGCGACGAGCTGTACCGGGACAATTCTCTGGTGGCAACGGGTGAATGCCTTGACCTGGAGGCAACAGAGATGCGCCTGCGTGAGAGTGAAGAGGGAGTTGGAGAGGCGCTCGAAAGCTTCGCCCAGAATACCGTCGAGTTTATGCGAACAGAGCGGGATATTTTGTTCTCTACGCTCGACATTCCGGGAAGGCTTTCGCGGGAGATAGCCGGACGGCAGGTTTTGGTAGTGGTGCGGGGCTACGACTACCGGCAGGATCTCGAAGCTCTTGGACCTTATCTGCGAGGTATGCGGCCGTTCGTTATCGGGGTGGACGGCGGTGCGGACGCGGTGATGGAGATCGGTTGGCGCCCCGACCTCGTTTTCGGTGATATGGACTCTATTTCGGACCGGGCGCTACGCTCGGCGGGCCACGTCCTGGTTCACGGCTATCCGACGGGTTACGCGCCGGGCATGGGACGTGTGAAAGAAGCCGGCGTCCGGGACGCGGAGGTCCTCGCGGCCCCCGGTCTCTCGGAAGACATTGCGATCCTGCTCGCCGAGCAGTGCGGGGCCGAGTTGATCGTGGCCGTCGGAACGCATGTCGGCCTTGTGGAGTTTCTGGACAAAGGCCGGAAAGGCGCTTCTTCGACGTTTCTCACCCGGCTGAAGGTCGGAGGACGTCTGGTCGACGCCAAGGGCGTCAGCAAACTCTATCCGTCTCGCGCCTCCGTGGGCCAGTTGGTGGCGCTGGTAATCGCCGGGCTGGTGGCCGTATCGGCGGTGGCTATCTCCTCGGATCAGGTAGCGGAGATATTTCAGATACTCGCCATAAAACTCCGGCTCTTTCTGGGGATCTGAGATGCCGGACCTTCGTTACCACGTAATATCCTTGATCTCGGTCTTTCTCGCCCTGGCTATCGGGGTGCTTCTTGGGACTGCGATGGCTGACCGGGGCGTTATCAGCGACCAGCTCCAGAACGAGGTGACTAATATCCAGAACCAGCTCGACCAGCAGCAAAAACTAATCGCCGAGCGGGACTCCAGGATCTCGACCCTCCAGGAAAACGTCCAGAGCATGTCGGAGACGATGATATCCGGTAACCTCCAGGGCGTGAACGTCGCGCTGATCTACGGTCCCTGGGCTAACGAGGAGGTCGCCCAAGACCTACAGAGCACGCTGTCGGAGGCTGGCGCGAACTTGACGTCTTTCGAGCAACTCCCGGCGCCGGCCTCTAACGGGGTTACCGGGCCGGGCAGCGGCGACACGGAGTTTCGCTACGCGAACTTTGCGGCCGAGGTGCTCGACGTTACTGGAAGCCTAGACGCGCCAGAGGTCATAATCTTTTTAGGTGGCGGCGCGCGGCCGCAGGATGCGCCGGATAGTTTGGTTGATGATCTGACCGCCGCCGAGAGGGCTATGTTCGAAGTATGGCTGGAGGCCGACGTGCGCGTAGTGGCTACCGAGCCCGCTAACACCGCACGGAGCGAGATCCCGCTGTTCCAGGACGTCGGTGTCACCTCGGTAGACAATGTCGACCAGGCCGTCGGGCAGGCCGCAGTCGTCCGGCTTGCGGACACCCTCCAGGACGGCTCGTATGGAATCAAACCCACCGCTTCGGACGTATTCCCTCCAGCTACCAGCTAGTCGTCCGCGGATGCGACTCGGTAACGAACTACTTCCCTGATAGCCTATTAACGTTGCTTTTCCGCTGAGAGGAGCGCCGCTTTGTCCAACTCTTGCATGGCGGTCACGTAGTCCATGCCGGAGGCTTGCAGGAGGTCGAGCGCGGTGGACCTTATCTGGCCGACTAGCATGTTGCTTTCCAGGTCGTTCCGCGCGTGAAGCACGACCGTCGCGTCCCCAGCGGCGTTTAGCGCGAAGCTCCGGATGTCCAGGGGATGGTCCGGGTCTTGGAGGTAGATGTCCAGCGCCTGCACCGCCCGTGCGAGCTCCATGATGCTCTCGGCGAGCGGCTCGTGGCTCGCGCCACCGACCCGGATCGTGGCTACGGCAGCGCGGGCCAGACCCCGGCTGTCGCGCACGGCGAGATCGAGATGGTCGGCCGCCCGGGCGTAGAAGCCGAGCTGTCCGAGCGCCCTTCTCCGAGGTGGAGATAGCCGGACCGTTCCGTAGCCGGCGTCGAGGGCCTCTTTGAACCCTCCCACCCTGGAGTCCATGAGTCTCGCCTTGTCCAGGGCGTTCTCTGCCTGGCGCAAATCCCCCGTGTACAGTGCCTCGTAGATCTCTTCCAGAACTCCCACGAACTCATCGAATATGGGGTGCGCCGCCTTCTCGACCGTCTTACTCGGGTTATTGGGAAAGACTGCCCTGATCGCCAGCGAGATCCCGCATCCGACCAGCGCTTCGACGAAACGTTCGCCGGACAGGCCGGAGTCGGGAGAGGCCAGGATCACCATTAGTAAGGCCGAAACGCCGGCCTCCGTAGTGGAGAGCGCGCTGCCTCCGAAGAAGATGGCGAGCCCGGTTGCGAGGCTTACGACCAGCGCGATCTGCAACCCGCCGGAGCCTATATAAGAGATCAAGATGTCGGCCACAATGAGTCCGCAAGCTACACCCAAGACCAACTCGCCGACCTGCCGGCCCTCTTTACCGGTTGTGACGGCCAGGGAGATCAGGGCCGCTATCGAGGCGAACGCCGGTTGCTCGTGCCCGAGCAGGGAGGAAGCGATCCAATATGCGATACCCGCCGCCAACGCTTTCTGGGCGATCTGGCCCCAATCGCCCTTCAGGCGACCGAATGCCGTCTCGAACCTGCGCAGAAAACAGGGCGTCCAACCGCCCACGCGATCCCTGACCAAATTCGCCGCGCTCACTAACAAACACCTCCCTCCGAAGACCTTATTCGCAAAATACTCTCTCATCCTCATAGACGAACTCGTTTCCAACTATATGCCTTCTGCATATAAAAGAGAGTTTATTGGTCTTTCCTCCATAGACAAGGGATCATGGATCAATATTACGGCTTGTTATCAAACTGTTACAAGCAGTTTACAAGCGTGTAACTCTTGGCTCGGACTTCGAGCCGGCTGCGCCCGTAGCCTATAGACTTGTGGCGTGTCGCTCAGGACCATAATAATAGTTCCCGCTTGCAACGAGGCCGACCGGCTCGCCGAGACGGTCGGGCACCTGCCGAATGCCTCGCATCTCGTGGTAGTAGACGATGGTAGCCGGGATGAGACTGCTCGTATCGCATGCGCTCTCGGAGCCGAAGTGTTGTTTTCAGGAAAACCTGGCAGTCCGGCCGGGAAAGGACGCGCGTTGCTCACGGGTCTCTCGCGTGCGCGCCGCCGAGATCCCGATGCCGTTTTGCTCGCCGACGCAGACCTCGGTTCTTCCGCCGGGGAGCTCGGTGGCTTGCTCGAAGCCCTCGAAGATGGAAATTATTTCTCCGTCGCCGCGTTCCCCCCGGCCGGTGGTGGGGGATTCGGATTTGTCAAACGTTACGCCCGGCGAGGGATCCAGCGCCGCACCGGTTATGCGCCAGGCGAGCCCCTCTCCGGCCAGCGCGCGCTCCTCGCCCCGGCTCTCGGATCACTGCCCGGCATCGCTCCCGGTTTCGGGGCCGAAGTCGGGATGACCCTGGATCTCCTTCAAGCTGACTTCGAGCCGGTCGAGATACCGTTGCCATTGGTCCACCGCCCGACCGGGCGCAGCATCGCCGGATTCGCCCATCGCGCCCGCCAGGGCCGTGACATCCTGAAAGCTCTCAGAGGAGAGCGACTCCCGTGGCCCTGATCCTATTTCTGTTCGCCGGTGTAACCCTTACCTCGATAACCCTGCTTCTCCTACACCGGTACCTCCCGAAAAGACCCAACTTCGCCGGCCGGAATATCCCAACATCGGCCGGACTAATGTTTATACCTATAATACTGTTAACGCTACTGCTTGGGTTATTGGGCATTGTCGAGATAGGGAGTGGAGGGATCGGTTACCTGATCTACTCTGTATTGGCGGGTGCGGTTGGCTTCGCTGACGACCTGTGGGGCAGCGATAATGCGAAGGGTTTCAGGGGACACTTGGGGGCTCTGCTCGGTGGACGGTTGACGACTGGAATGGTCAAAGTTATGGCCCTTGGGGGTGGCGCGCTGCTCGTAGGGGTAGTGGTTTGGGGTTTTGGGGTGGCGGCTTTGGCGGCAGGAGTGATACTCGCCGGGAGCGTGAACCTGGCGAATTTGCTCGACGTACGCCCGGGACGGACCTTGAAGTTCTTGGGGATTTGCTCGCTGGTTTTGCTTTTCGTGGCGCCTTATGAGGCTGTTCTGGTCGTGATCGGGGTTCTGGGAGGCGGGGCGACACTATTTTATTTTGACCTCAAGGGGCGTATCATGCTCGGTGATGCGGGCGCTGCGATCTTTGGGGCTGTTCCAGGTTATCTCGTCGTGGCTGATGGACCGGGCATGGCCTGGTGGGTCGCGGCTGCGGCTATTCTGGGTTTGACGGTATTGGCGGAGGTTTCGAGCATATCCCGCTTTATAGAGGAGGTAGGAGCGTTACGTTGGTTCGACGAATGGGGGCGCGTTAGATGAGTGAGAGGGAGACCAAATACATCTTCGTGACGGGCGGGGTCGTTTCGTCCATCGGCAAGGGGACCAGTGCGGCGGCGCTCGGTATGCTGCTCAAGAGCCGGGGATACAGTGTGGTGCTACAGAAGTTCGACCCGTATATAAACGTGGATCCCGGTACGATGAACCCTTATCAACACGGCGAGGTATTCGTAACCGAGGATGGGGCTGAGACCGACCTCGACCTGGGCCATTACGAGCGCTTTCTGGACGAAGAGCTTGGAAAACTCTCAAACGTCACGACCGGCAGCGTCTACTGGGAAGTCATAAGCCGGGAGCGCCGGGGAGATTACCTCGGGGCGACGGTGCAGGTCATCCCACACATAACCAACGAGATAAAAGCCCGTATCGGAAGGCTCGGCAAAGACAAGGATATCGTCATAACCGAGATCGGGGGTACGGTCGGCGACATCGAGAGCCTGCCGTTCCTGGAGGCGATCCGGCAGTTCCGAAACGACGTGGGGCGCAAGAATGTTATGTACGTCCACGTCTCATACGTGCCGTACATCGAAGCGGCGGGAGAGCTGAAGACGAAGCCGACCCAGCACTCGGCGCAGCGGCTACGGGAGATCGGCATTTCCCCGGACGTCCTCATCTGTCGGGCCGACCGGCCAATTGGTGAAGAGGTGCGCCGCAAGATCGCGCTCTTCGGAGACACGGAGTTGGATTCGGTTATACCGGCCGAGACGGCGCCCACGCTCTACGACATACCGCTTATGCTTCACGAACAGGGCCTCGACGAGCTGGTGTTGGAGAAGTTGAGTCTCCCGGCGCCGGCCGTGGATCTCGACGAGTGGAAAAAGATGGTCTCCCGGATGCACGACGCCGAAGGAAGCGTACGGGTCGCGATCATCGGCAAGTACATAAAGCTCCAGGACGCCTACCTGTCTGTGGTCGAGTCTCTGGGCCATGCCGGTGGGGCGCACGGCGTAAACGTGGAGCTTGACTGGGTAGATTCCGAGGAACTGGTAGATAAAAGCTCGGCCGCGAAAAGACTCGCTGACGTTGACGGTGTACTGGTGCTCCCCGGCTTCGGACACCGGGGCACGGAGGGCAAGATAGAGGCCGCCCGCTATGCGAGGGAGACCGGCACGCCGTATCTGGGGCTTTGCCTCGGGATGCAGATCGGGGTCATCGAGTTCGCCCGCAACGTCGCCGGCCTGGAGATGGCGAACTCGACCGAGTTCGAGTCCGATACGCCGCACGCGGTCATAGATATCATGGCGGACCAGGTCGGGGTGGATATGGGCGGTACGATGCGGCTCGGACGTTACCCGTGCGAGCTCGTGCCCGGAACATTGGCGGCCGAAGTGTACGAGTCGGATCTGGTAAACGAGCGTCATCGCCATCGATACGAGGTGAACAACTCGTACCGGGCCTCGCTCTCAGAAGCCGGGTTGGTGTTCTCCGGCACCTCGCCCGACGGACGCTTGGTGGAGATAGCCGAGATCAAAGACCACCCATTCTTTATCGGGAGCCAATTTCACCCCGAGTTCAAGAGCCGGCCGCTACGCCCGCATCCACTCTTCAAAGGTTTTATCGGAGCCTGTTTCTCGGCCCGCAAGACGCGCGACGAGATGGCCGACGCAAAGGCTGAGACGGAAGCGGAGGAGCATTCCCCGACCGAGGAGCAGGCTGCCCGCTGAAAACCGTACAAGCAGTCTCCGGCACAAAGCTTGCCCTGCTACCCGACGAGCCGCTCGGCCTGATCCCCACCCGCACCCCAGGCTCCATTAGCTTCGAGGCTAACCTGACCTGGCGGAGACCGGCAGAGGCTGTTCGGGATGAAATCTGTCCGGCGCCGCCAAGATCCGTGAAAGTTTTTCTCGACGAACACAATGAGCCCAAAGGAGCGCGGCGTATCTCGGGAGAGATACGGGCCTTTGCGGAACGAGATCTAGAGGAAACCCTGGACTCCATGCTTCGCAACGTCACCTCGATCGCAGCAGCCTCAGAGGCGGTCCTCGAAGCACGCTCCGTCCGTAATGCGCGGCCTCGGGTCGTCCCTCGGGAGGTGCTGGAGAAGCTCGCGCTCGGGGTGTGGGAGGCCGGATTCAGTGTCCGGTTCGGACCTTGCTGGACTCCTTTGTGTGGCGAGACTGAGGCGGCGGTTGGCATCCGCGGCTCGGAGGATGCACACGAACGCCTGGGTGACATGGATTCATGGGAGATAACCTCACGGTACCTCTAGGAACCAGATCTCCTGTCCTACGCTCTGCTCGGGTAGTATCCGTGATCCGGGATGCCGGAGACGCGCTGGAACTCACCCTGGAGGTGCTCGAAGGACCCTTTCGGTGGGAAGCGGTTGCGGGTGTTTTTTACCTGAAATTAGGAGAGCCTCCGAAGGTCGGTGACATGGTGACGGCCAATATGGTCGGTGTCGAGATGGGGCTTGGTACCGGGGGCGTCGCCCCGATCTTGCCCTCGGCGTCCAATGCGGAGGTCCCGGAGAACGAAAATCATTTCGTGAAGCTCCCCTACACGGCGTTGCAATTCCCCGCGCCACCTCCGCCCCAAGTCGAAAACCTAAATGGGGTCTCTCTGATCGTGCTGCCGCTACACTCCCATCTATCCCCGGCCTGCTGCGCGGCGTCGGAACTCCGGCAGGGCAGTAGGGTCTCGTTTCTGTGGCAGGAGGGTGGGGCGCTGCCGGTGGCGTTCTCCGACACGGTTCGGGATCTTAAAGACAGAGATTTGCTGCACTCGGTCGTCTCGTCGGGCAATTGCTTCGGGGGCGATGTGGAGGCCCCTAACGTGTACAGTGGGCTCCTGGCCGCCGCCGCGACATCGGATGTGGTGATAGCGGGCATCGGTCCCGGAGTGGTCGGGACCGGGACGACTTACGGCCATGGGGGCATATCGGCCGCGCTGGCTCTCAACGCCGCCTACACTCTTGGAGCCGAGCCCGTGCTCGCGCCCCGAATCTCCACCTCTGATCCACGAGTCCGCCATCAGGGGCTCTCACACCACACCCGTACGGCGCTAGAGGCCACGATCGGGCGATGCCGGGTGGCGGTCCCCGAGTCCGCCGATGTCTTTATCAAAAAATTGCCTGGGCCGCACTCTTATTTGCGAGTATCCTACGGCGCGGGTGGATTGGAAGACCGCTTCGGGGTAACCTTTCAGAGTATGGGACGAAGCTACGCGGAAGACCCGTTTTTCTTTGACGCAGCAGCAGCCGCGGTGGCGCTCGCGCTGGGCGAGGAAGAGGGGGCGGGTTGAGGATCGGGGTCGTACGGGAGCTAACGCCGGGCGAGAGCCGGGTCGCCCTGACCCCGCACGCCGTCAACGAGCTGACACGGGCCGGACACAGAGTGCTGGTAGAGAGCGGCGCGGGAGAGTCATCCAGTCTCCCCGACGCAGAGTACGAGGAGGCCGGGGCCAGGATCGAGGGGGATGCGGGCGTCGTATACCGGGATTCGGAGCTTGTCGCAAAGGTGTATGGCCCGGTGGCGGCGGAGTACGAGTATCTACGAGAAGGGTTGGTCCTTATCTCCTTTCTCTCGTTGCCGGTTAACAAGCCTCTAATGCAGAGTTTGCTGCGTGCCCGGTGTATAGCGTTCGCCATGGAGTCTATCCGGAACGGCGCGGGCGGATTGCCGGTTTTGACGCCGATGAGTGAGATCGCCGGCTACCTGGTGCCCCAGATCGGGGCCTACTACCTTCAGCGCACCTCCGGCGGGCGCGGTGTCTTGCTCGGTGGGGCCGCCGGCGTCAGACCCGGCCGCGTGGTCGTGCTCGGGGCGGGCATAGTTGGCTCCGGCGCGGCGCGGGTAGCCAGCGGACTCGGCGCGGAGGTCGTCGTGGTAGACCGAGACCTCGACCGTCTACGAGCTTTGCAGGATGCCCGTCTGAGCAACGTTACCACCCTCGCCGCCAGTAAAATGGGAATCAGGGATGCCGTTCTACGGGCCGACCTGGTGATAGGCGCGGTTTTTATAGCCGGTACCAGGACGCCGGCGCTCGTGGAGCGGGAGACGGTGGCGAAGATGAAGGACGGCAGCGTGATCGTGGACGTAGACGTAGACTATGGTGGTTGCGTGGAGACTTCCCGTCCAACGACGCTGGAGGAGCCGACTTTCGTGGAGCATGGAGTCATTCACTACTGCGTCAAAAACGTTCCGGCCTCGGTGCCGATAACCGCGACCCGTGCGCTCTCCAACGCGCTGTTACCGATAGTCAGCCGCATCGCCGGCCGCGGCCTCGCGGACTCCCTCAAGTCCGACGCCGGACTGCGGCGGGGTATGACCGTCGCCGAAGGAAGAGTCGTGGACGCTACTCTGGCCCGCACCACCGGGATGGACTATTATCCGGTCTCTTCGGTGCTGCCGCTTCATTCGGAGGCCCGATGATCGAGGGGAGACGAGCTTTGTCCGAGTTTACCGTGGAGTTGGACGTCTACTCCGGGCCCTACGAGTGGCTTCTGGCTCTGATCTTGCGGGACGAGGTTGAGATCTTCGAGGTTCCCTTGCGGGAACTGGTCGACCTCTACCTCCAATCCAAACCTCCCGACGACCCCAACTCCCTGGACCGTGACACGGATTTCGCCGGCTCAGCCGCCGCCCTCGTCCTTCTAAAGAGCCGCACGCTCACGCCGTCTCTTGAGGCTGACTCTGAAGGCGAAGCCGAAGATCCCATCTCACCTGAAGAGCTGGCCGAACGACTCACGAACTACCTCAAGGTGCGCCGGGGCGCGGAGGCTCTCCGGGAGCGATTCGAGGCCAACAGGGGCTTTTTCCCGTCGTCCCATCCTCTTCCTCCCAAGCCGGGCAAGTTGGAGATCAAGCACGAGCGTATCCTCCAGGCTACCCGCCGCGCCTTCTCCCGGCTCACAGAACCTCCGGTGCGCCACCTCGGTCCGATAACCGTTACCCTTCAGGAGTTGGCGGCCGTTATCCGCGCCTCGCTCTCAAGAGGAACGGTCTCCTACGAGGATCTCGTAAGAGACATGGACCGTCTCCAGTCCGCCGTCGCCTTCGCCGCCGCCCTCTCACTCGCCCACGAAGGCCGCTTGACGCTCTCCCAGCCGGAACCACTCGGCCCGCTCACGCTGGAGCCCGTGGCTTGATGGACCAAACGGATCAACATCCGGTTTCCCCGGCGTCCCAGATAGAGGCGATCCTGCTGGTAAGTCCTCGTCCGGTGCCTCTGGATGACCTCTGCGCCGCTACCGGACTATCCGAAAAAGAGGTCGAGGCTGCGGCATACGGCCTTGGATCCAAGTTTTCGACGTACTCAGGTATCCTACTCCGACACGTCGCGGGCGGATACCAACTCGCCACGAACCCCGCCTGCGCCCCGGCTGTGGAGCGTTTCCGGGAAGAATTCCGTCCCACACCGCTCTCTAACGCGGCGCACGAGGTTCTATCTTGCGCCCTCTATATGGGGCCATTAACGCGCGGCGCAGTCTCCGCCATCCGGGGTGTAAACTCCGACGCCGTCGTCCGCAACCTCCTCGAACGTGGCCTGCTCGCCGAGGCTGGAACCGACGCCGAAAGCCCAGGCACGCCCGCCCTCCTCGCCGTTACGGAAGAGTTCTATGCCGCAGTAGGCGCCGGTTCTTCCGAAGACTTCCCACCGCTAGACTCACTGGTAGCTGAAGACGAGCTCGCCCGCGTCCGCGAACGGCTCGGCGCGGAAGGTGAGGCGGCGTCCCAAGGCCCGGTTCGAAACCCGTCACCGGAAGACGTTTCGAACGGCGAGTCGTAGTGCGGCTACAAGCTTTTCTCGCACGCTCCGGCGCGGCTCCCTCCAGACGGAAGGCTGAGGCTCTGATCTCCTCCGGCCGCGTCGCGGTAAACGGCGAGCCCGTGACGATAGGCGCCACGGTTAACGACGAAGACCAGGTACTTCTTGACGGCGCGCTGGTGACGCTTCCGCAAGATCACACCTACCTCGTCTTAAATAAACCATCCGGGTACCTGACGACCCTCCACGACGATCGCGGCCGGCACACCATAACCGAGTTGATGCCCGAAGTGCCGGGCCTCGTGCCGGCCGGCCGCCTGGACTACGGAACTACGGGGCTCCTCATCCTTACGAACGACGGTAAGTTCGCCCACCATATAACCCACCCTTCGACGGAGATAGAGAAAGAATATCTCGTCACCGTCCGGAATCCCGCCTCTCAAGAAGCGATAGCCGCCCTGTCGTCCGGCCCCGAGCTGGATGACGGTCCCATGCTGTCGCCGGAGATCTCCGATCTCCACCGCTCCCCGCACGAAACCACTTTTCACCTGACGATCCACGAAGGCCGTAACCGCATAATACGCCGAGCCTGCTCCACGGTCGGACTCCGGGTAAAGTTTCTCAAGAGAGTACGCATCGGATCGGTGGAGGTCGGAGCGCTTCCAGAAGGTACATACCGGAGACTCACCTCCGCCGAGCTGGAGGGCCTAAAGTGAGGCCGGTGTTGGGTGTCCCGGGCGTAGACTTTACGGTCGAGGACGTGCGAGGCGATTTTCCAGATGAGCTGGAGATAGAGCCTTTGGATGGCCCGGTAGATGCGACCGTCCGGGTGCCCGGTTCAAAGAGCGTCACCAATCGGGCCCTGATCGTGGCCGCCCTCGCCGATGGAACCTCCACAATCCGCAATCCACTTTTTAGCGACGATTCGTACTGGCTGATGGATGCCCTCGTAAACCTGGGCTTCACGGTACACGCCGATTACGGCAGATCCGAAGTTAGCATCGGAGGCCGGGGAGGCAAAATACCGAACCCTGAGGTAGAAGTTTATGTAGGAAACGCCGGAACCGCCGCCCGCTTCTTGCCGCCTTTTTTGGCGCTCGGGGAGGGACAGTACCGTCTTGATGGCACGCCCCGGATGCGGGAGCGTCCGGTCGAGGATCTTGTCGAGGCGCTTCGAGGACTCGGCGTAGACGTACGATACGGAGGAGAGGCGGGGAGGTTTCCGCTGGTCGTGTCGGGTACTGGGCTCAGGGGCGGCGCCGTCCGGGTTGAAGGAAGCAAGAGCAGCCAGTTTCTGAGTGGTCTCCTCATGGCCGCGCCTTACGCCAAACAGGAAATCACACTAGAAGTCGGGGGCAAGCTCGTCTCCCGCCCTTACGTGGGGATCACACTGGGCGTCATGAAGGCATTCGGGGGACGAGTCGATGTCGATAATGCGAAACAGGGTTTGTACAAGGTTTCTCCGGGCGTCTACGAGGCCCGAGACTATGAGGTGGAGCCGGATGCGTCTGCCGCTTCTTATTTCATGGCCGCGGCGGCGGTTACCGGCGGCCGGATCCGGATACCGGGACTCGGTGAGAACACTTCTCAGGGTGACATGCAGTTCCTCGACGTTTTGGAAAGGATGGGATGCGATGTCGAGCGAGCCCTGGATCACGTCGAGGTCCACGGCCCGCAACAGCTAAGAGGCATCTCCGTGGACATGAACGATTTCTCCGACACCATGATGACCCTCGCGGCCATCGCGCCATTCGCCGAAGGTGTCACCGAGATCACCAACGTCGAACACACTCGCCACCAGGAGACGGACCGCATCTCAGCCGTAGCCACCGAACTCCATAGACTCGGCGTCCCGGTGGAAGAAGGCCAAGATTTTTTACACATAATACCCAGTCCTGTTAAGCCGGTTACGGTACGTACCTACGGGGATCACCGGATGGCGATGGCTTTCGCGGTAGCCGGGCTCGTTGTGCCTGGTATCAGGATAGAGAACCCGGTCTGCGTCACCAAGACTTTCCCGGAATACTTTCGGCTGCTCGAATCCCTACGTTAAAGCGGGTTCGCTATCGGCTATACTTGCCGGGTCGATGATACCTATCCTTATAACCATAGATGGACCGGCGGGGAGCGGGAAGAGCTCCGCCGCGCGTGCCGTGGCCGAAGGGTTGGGCATCGTAAACCTAAATACCGGCGCCGCCTACCGGGCCGTCGCGTTATTGGCCCTTCGGGAGGGCTTGGACCTGGAAGACGGGGAAGCGCTCGCGGAGATAGCGGTTCGGGTCTTTCTGAAGGTAGAAGGGGTAATGCTGGATGGAGAGCCGGTACCGGAGTTGGACCTGCGTACTCCTGAAGTCTCCGCTGCCGCCTCGAAAGTCTCGGTCCACGCGGAAGTGCGACAAGTGTTGCTCTCGGTTCAGCGAGACGCCGCCCGTCGGGCCAGGGAAGATGGGGGCGCGGTAGTCGAGGGCAGGGATATAGGTACCGTCGTGCTTCCGGATGCGGAGCTCAAGATATTCCTCTCCGCCTCATCCGAAGAGCGGGCGCGGCGGCGGGCAGCCCAGAGCGGCCGGGAGTCTGAGCTGGATCGCATCCACAAAGCCATGAGTCTCAGGGACCGTCAGGATACCGAACGGCAGACCTCACCGCTCAGGCCCGCGCCGGACGCCGTCGTTCTGGATACGACGACTCTGGAGCTCGAAGAAGTCGTAGCCCGCATTCTGGATCTCGCGCAGGACCTACGGCGAGGTCCATAGTGGCTACTCTCCCTCCAACGCCGGGACAGGAATGGCCGAAAGGAATGACACCCCGCTACAGGCTCTTCCGGCGGACAGTGTTGTTCATCTTCAGGGTTCTCCTGGGGCTCTGTCTCCACGGCGAGAAGCGTGTCCCGGAGCGAGGCCCCCTCGTCCTGGCGGCGAATCACACCCGCTACCTCGATCCGGTATTCGTGTGTATCGCTGTACCCCGCAGAGTCCAGTGGATGGCGAAAAAAGAGATATTCCTCCCAGGACTCCGTAGGTTCTTTGCACTACTCGGGGCATTTCCCGTTGACCGGGGCGGAGGCGGAAGGGCGGCCTTGAAGAACGCCCTGAAACTCCTCTCGGAAGGCTGGGCGTTGGGCATCTTTCCTGAAGGTACACACAAACAGACCGGGGGCGAACGGGACGCGAAGAGCGGGGTCTCCATGATGGCGGTTCGGGGCCGCGCCCGAGTTGTTCCCATCCATCTAGGAAAGGTACCGACTCCGCTCGCCCGGCTGCGGGGCGAATGTTTCCATATCCATGTCGGCGATCCTATAAACATAGATAATACACTGAAGAGCCGCGAAGCTTACAAGGATGCTGCCGAGAAGGTGCTGGCGACCATCTACTCGTTGCCCAAAAAAAGACAGGAAGGACTAGAGGTATGAGCCGGCGTCCGGTGGTTGCTATAGTCGGTGCTCCGAATGTGGGCAAGAGTACGCTGGTAAACCGCATTTTGCGCCGCCGCAAGGCAGTGGTGTCCGAAGAGCCGGGGACTACGCGAGACCGTTCTTACAACAACGCGGATTGGGCCGGCCGAGAGTTCGTGCTGGTCGACACCGGAGGAATGGAGCCGACCGCCAAGGTCGGCCTGGAAGCCCTGGTTACGTTGCAGGCCAAGGTAGCCGTAGAGGAAGCCGATGTGATCCTGCACCTCGTCGATTCCCGCACGGGGCTTACGGAGGCCGATTCCGCCATAGCCCGCGAACTGCGTTCCACCGGAGTCCCTGTCGTTCTTGCGGTGAACAAGCTAGACAACCCATCGGACGATTCGGATCGCTACGAGTTCTACTCACTGGGCGAAGGCGAGCCCCACGCCATATCCGGGGTCCACGGGCTGGGAGTGGGAGATCTGCTGGATAAAGTGGTAGGGCTGTTGCCGGAGCGGGATCCGGAAGAGGAAGAAGCCACGCCGAGGATTGCGATAATCGGCCGTCCGAACGTCGGCAAGAGTACCTTACTGAACGGACTCCTCGGCTCGGAGCGGGCCGTCGTCTCCGAAATTGCAGGCACGACGACCGATTCAGTAGCCGGAGAAGTTGAGATAGAGGGTGAACGTTATCTGCTACTCGATACAGCCGGGGTAAACCGGAGCGCGAAGCGCGCCGAGGGAGTACCGTACTACTCGGCTCTCAGGACCGAAGAAGCGATCCGGGGTTCTGACGTGTCGTTGTTGCTCGTGGACGCCGTGGATGGGCTCGTTGGAGGTGACCTTCAACTGGCGCGTAGGATCGAAGACTCCGGCAAGGCCTGCGGGGTCATTATCAACAAGCGGGACCTGGTGCCGCCGGAGCGTGTTCGTGAGGTCGCCGATTACTTGGGGGCCAGGATGACGGACCTCAAACCACCGGCCATCGCTATATCGGCGCTAAGCGGATCTGGGGTAGACGAGGTTCTGGGATTCGCCGCCAGGCTCCGGCAGGCCCACAACCTGCGCCTCACTACCCACGAGGTTGCCGAATTTATAAACTACGTCGTGGGCCGCAGCGCGCCGTCAAAAGGTGTCAAGATCCGCTACGCGACCCAAACCGGGAGTGCTCCGCCGAGGTTTACCCTCTTCGCCAACCGGCCCCAGGATGTTCAAGAGAGCTACCTGCGCTACATAGAGAACTCGCTGCGGGAGAGATATGATCTGTACGGGGTGAGCTTGAGGATAAGGGTAAAGAGCAGCCGATAAAAGATGCTGAAAAGGACGTAGTCGCTCTCTTATACACTAGAAAGCAGCTCGGAAATACGAACGTTGCACGAATTTCGAACAGCGCCACGATGCCTCATTCTTGTGCCGACTAGAAATATCAGAAAAGCATCCTCTGACTGAAACTGTACTTCAGGTTGAGGGGAAGGTATACTGTATCTATGAGTGAGGATTGGGAGGGTATGGTTGATCTGAATTGGGAAGGCTCTGCGGACTTGACCGCCCTTTCCGCAGAAGAGTTGAAGAGGAACCTCGGAGAGATCGTCGAGGAGGAAAAGATCGTTAGTTACCGGCGTCGAGTCTTGCACGGCAAGATAGACCTCATACGGGCTGAATTAGTCCGTAGGGGCGAAGTCTCATTGACCCCGGAGGAGCTAGCGAGAGTGCTTATGGGATCCGAAGGTAAGGAGCAACCCGGTTGAGACATTGTCCGGAGTGTGGGACGCAAGTCAGTGAGGACGCGAGGTTTTGTGGCTCGTGCGGAGCGCCTCAGATAGGTGGGGATTCGACGGTCTCATACTCCCCGAGCTTCCTAGAAGACGACGAGGTATCCGTTTCGGGTGGTTACGAAGGCGCGGCTTTGATCGAGTTGGATCAGGTAGAGGGTACGGCCGGGCGTATGATGCACGATATAGGAGATCAGACGGTGGTCGTGGGGCGCGGCCGGGATTGCGACATATTCCTGGACGACGTGACGGTCTCCCGAGAGCACGCTGAGATACAACGTGGTGATCATGGTTTACGCATCAGGGATGCAGGCAGCTTGAATGGCACCTACGTCAACCGCGTTCGGGTGGATGCCGTGGACCTTCGCAACGGAGACGAGATACAGATCGGAAAGTATCGATTTAAGTTCGTGGTTACGTAAACAGCTAGCGGCCGCGCAGGTGAAGGCGCACGGATATTGAGGATGGAGTGAGCGCCGGTGGAGAACGGAAATACAAAAGACAAGTATACAATCGGTGAGGTGGTCGAGCGGCTCAAGCCCGAGTTCCCGACTCTATCCGTGAGTAAGGTTCGCTACCTCGAACGGCGACGTCTGATCAATCTCACCCGCACTAAGGGTGGTTACAGGCTCTTCTCCGAACAAGACGTTGAGTTGCTCAAGTACATCCTGACTCTCCAGGACAAAGAGTATCTGCCTCTCAAGGTGATAAAGAAACGCATAGAAGGCGGCGCCCCCATACCACCCGCCTCTCAGGAGACGACAGGAGATCTATCCCGCGTTCTAGAAGACCGCACCTACAACCGCGAGGAGCTGGCCGAGGCACTTGAAACGGCTCCACAGTTCGTCGAGGACCTGATCTCCGTCGGAGTCATAGGCCGCAACGGCGAGCTTACCCAGCGGGACGTCGAGATATCGCGTATGGCGCTGGAGATGTCCAAATACTCGATACAGCCGCGCCACTTGAGAGGGATCATGGCGGCCGTAGAGCGTGAGGCGGCGATGTTCAAGCAGATACTCAACCCTGATCTCCGGGGTGGCGACGAGCAGCGCGCCTCTGAAGCAATGGGCAAGGCGAGGCACCTGGCCGCCGTAGATGCCCGACTGAAAGAGCTGATGATGGCTAACGTAATAGACTCCTTCGTTCCCTAGAGTAGAGAGGTTCGAACAGTCTGTGGATTCCACAATTCAAGAGATAGAACAATACATTCGTACCGTGCCGAACTTTCCCAAGCCAGGGATCTCCTTCAAGGACATTACGCCTCTTATAGAAGACGGCCCCGCGATGCACAATGCAACGGACGCCCTGGCAAACGCCGTCTCTAATCTCGAATACGATCGGATCCTGTCCGCCGAAGCCCGAGGTTTCGTATTCGGAACCGCGTTGGCATATCGGGTGAAGAAGGGGCTCATCCTGGCCCGCAAACCGAATAAGCTCCCCAGGGAGACCATAGAAGCCACCTACGAACTGGAGTACGGCACCGACACCCTCGAAGCGCATATAGACTCTATAGCCCCCGGTACTCGTGTTCTGGTCACAGACGACCTTCTCGCCACAGGAGGGACGGCGCGCGCCATGTGCGATCTGGTCGAGAACGCCGGCGGCGAGGTAGCCGGGGTGGCATTCCTCATAGAATTAGGCTACCTGGGCGGCCGAGACAAACTGAAGCCCTACGAGGTGATCTCCCTGATAAACTACAATGACCCAGACGAATAACCTCCCCGAACGCCAGGATCCATCTACACCGGCCCCGGTCGCCGAACCCACCGAACGCCTCATCTCGATATACCTCCGCACCCTAACCAGCCCGCAAACAAAAAAGACCTATAATACAGAGATCCGGATGTTCGCTTCTTTCTTGAGAAACGAATTGAGCAAAGGTTTAGAAGAGCTGACGGTAGAGGACCTATCATTGTACAGAGAGCACCTGATAGACAACTACGCACCCGCCACGTCAGCCAAAAAGCTAACGACGGTACGGCGTTTTCTGACTTTCACGTACATGGGCGGCGCCACTACGGTAAACCCCGAGGCCCTAAAGTTCTTCGCCAAGAGCCCGAAGGTGCGACAGGACCCCTCGTACAACATCCTAACGGATCACGAACTTTCCAAGATGTTGAATGCCGCCCGCCAGGCGAACTATCGAGACTACGTACTGCTCGCGGTAATGGCTGGCTGCGGCCTGCGAGAGGCCGAGGTGATAGGCGTAAGAGTGGGGGATTTTCAGGAGGTGGGGGAGGATCAGGTCTTGCTCCGGGTTAGAGGCAAAGGAGACAAGATCCGCAACGTTCCGACCTCCCCAGAGCTCTGGCAACTAGTCCAACGCTACGTACTCCTAACCAAACGAAGCTTCACTTCCCATGCCGACGCCCGCAAACCACTCTTCACCTCAAGAGAAGGTAAAGACAAGCCGCTGACAACCCGGATGGTCCGCTACCTGGTGAAGAAATACGCCAACGCCGCTGGTATAACCAAGGCGATCTCACCGCATTCCATCCGCCACACCGTCGGCACCAACATGGCTGTAAACGAAGCTCCTCTGCTCATAATACAGCAGTTTCTCGGTCACGAAGATCCAAAGACAACTATGAGATACATTAGGCGCGCTGAGGAGCTAGCAAGCAGAGCATACCAGTACAACACGCTGCCAGTAACGTAATAGGGAAGCCGGGTTAGAGGGAGTTACGTTTTTGATCTAGAATTTGCCGCCGGAAAAAGGGCGAGACATCCACGCCTGACTTACGTTTTGAAATATAACCACTGTTATACTTATTACATGACAAGCGACGAAAAAGAAGCTGAGCGGTGCTGGTTTGCACTGGTCTACAAATTGCCTTCGGAGCCTAGCCGCTACCGGGCGAGCGTTTGGAGGAAGCTCAAGGCTGCTGGGGCGGTCTATCTGCAGAATGGGGTGGCGGCTCTGCCGGACGATCCCGGTGGGGAGCGGACGATGCGTGGCGTGGCGCGGGAGATCCGGGAGGTTGGGGGCACGGCGCACCTTTTTCGGGGTGCTTCGGTGGGTGATCGGGGGGAGCTGGATAAGATCTTCGACGAGGCGCGCGACGCCGAGTACGCAGAGGTCTTGGGACGTTGCCGCGATTTCCACGCCGAGTTGGACAAGGAGCGTGGCGCCGGCAATTTCACTTTCGCCGAGTTGGAGGAGAACGAGGAGGACCTTGCCAAGCTGGAGGCATGGGTGGGCAAGATCCGGGCCCGAGACCGCTTCGGCGCGCCACTCTTTGGGGATGTCGAGCGGGAGCTCGTAGCGTGCCGGGATGACCTTCAGGCATTCGCGGCCTCCGTCTATGAGGCCGCCGACCACGGCTCGGCCGGTCCGTCATGAGAGATTCGTCCGTCAGCGGGGAAGGATACCGTACTAGATTTTTGGAGCGATCGTGGTAGGGACGCGCCTGGGGAAATGGAAGCGGTGGGCCGGGCGGCTGGAGTCCGAGACCTACGCCCTTTATCTGGCCTACAGGGACCCGCGGGTTCCCTGGTACGCTAAGCTGTTCGCCGCCCTGGTAGTTGGCTATGCCTTCAGCCCTATAGACCTGATCCCGGACCCCATACCGGTCCTCGGATATCTGGACGACCTCATCCTGGTCCCCCTGGGTGTGGCCCTCGCGGTGCGGATGATCCCCGAGGACGTGCTCTCCGAGAGCCGACGGAAGGCACGAGAGATGGCGGAGAGGGGGGAGAAACCCGTGAGCCGGGCGGCGGCCGCTCTCATCATTGTCCTCTGGTTGGCTCTGACGGTGCTCGGCGTCCTCATCGTGGTGCGAGTGGTCCGGGGTTGAACGATCTCGGATCGGAGATGGACCTCAAGGGTGGGCGCCTCGACAGATCGTTAATAACCCAGTACCAGCACGATTGCCATGATCGAGAGTCCCGCACCACTGAGGAGATCTGGGCGGATAGGTATGAAGCGGGCGACGACTCCCCCGAGTTGCAGGCCGACGAACGTCATCAAGGCTGTCATAGTGCCAAAGACCGCTGCCGTGAACACGGGAGGAAAGCCGAGCATCCCCAGGCCGGTGCCCGCGAGTAGATTGTCCAGGCTCAGAGATAAAGGAATGCCGAAGAGCATCCAACGCTCGTCCAACTCCTCCGGTGCTTCGGTCTGCAAACTCTGAATGACGAGGTATAGGCCCAACACAAGCAGCACGATCGGTCCCACGAAGTCCGCCACTTCACCGAACCCCTCCCCGAAGTAGCGCCCCATCAGCAGACCTACCAGGGGCGAGAAGCCATCCCACAACCCGAACACTACCGCGATCCGGAGTGCGCGCCGCCAACTGAGCTTGAAAGCCCCGAGCGCAATCGCCAACCGGGCATTATCCAGGCTGAGTACAAGACCGAGGATGAGAAGCGATATTAAGGTCATGGCACACTCCTCTCAGACGCCAAGCGGCCGGACGGTGAGTAGTGGCCGCCGTTTTCGTTATAGGCACGGGGGATGAGGTCCGCTTCGCCGGGCTTCGCGCCCTCGTTGGCAGCCTGTACCGCCTCGGCCACGATCTCGTGGTCGGGTGAGAGGTGGCAGACCGGATCTGTGCGCGCGGCATCGCCGGTGAGCTGAAACGCCTGGCAGCGGCAACCACCGAAATCGATCTCGCGGCGGTCACAACTCCGGCAAGGATCCGGCATCCACTCCGTTCCCCGGAAGCGTTGGAAGAGGGGCGACTCCTCCCAGATCCACGCCAGCGAGTGCTCGCGCACGGTGGCGCGCGGAAGGGGGAGGGTGTGCGCCGCAGGGCAGGGTAGGGCGTTACCGTTGGGTGTCACCGTTAGCTGCTTCTGGCCCCAGCCGCCCATACAAGGTTTGGGGTACTTGCTGTAGTAGTCGGGGATGACGTAGATGATCTCCAACGTCCCTTTCAGGCGCTGGCGTGCGTCGCGTACTACCGTCTCAGCCCCTTCGAGTTGAGTCCTGCTGGGCAGTAGGGCTTCGCGGTTACGCCAGGCCCAGCCGTAGTATTGGGTATTGGCCAGCTCGATCCGGTCAGCTCCTAACTTTTCGGCCAGTTCGAGAATGTGGCCGATCCTGTCGATGTTGTGGCGGTGGAGGACCACGTTCATAGTGAGAGGCCAGTCCATCTCCTTGACCATTCGGGCCGCTGAGATCTTGCGTTCATAAGAAGGAGTGCCGGCTATACGATCAGAGAGGGCTGGCTCGTCGGCTTGGATGCTGATCTGTACGTGGTCGAGGCCGGCGGCCTTTAGCTGTTCCGCCCGCCGGGGCGAGAGGCCCAGGGCGCTCGTAATGAGGTTGGTATACAGACCCAGCTCGCGGGCGCTGGACACGATCTCTACGAGGTCGCGTCGCTGGAGCGGCTCACCGCCTGAGAGGTGAAGCTGCAGGACGCCGAGCTCCCGCGCCTCGGTCATCACCCGTTGCCACTCTGCTGTAGTCAGTTCGTCGCGGTAGTCCGCGAGGTTGAGCGGGTTGGAGCAGTACGGGCAGTGGAGCGGGCAGGCGTAGGTGAGCTCGGCCAGCATGCCGTACGGCCTATTCATCGCCAAGCTCCACCCATCGCTTGGCAACGAGTCTCGAAAGGAAATTACGTACCTCGTCGTCGGCCACGTGGTTGTACTGTACGCGCAGCTCCTCCACGATCTCGACGACCGTCCGCTCTCCATCGCACAGGCCCAGGATGGTTGAGCCTGTTTGATTCAGAACCAGCACCCCCTCCGGCGCCAGTAGCACTTGCTGTTCCCGTACTGTGTCCCACTCCAACCGGACCTGTCGCGCCAGACGAGGTCGATTCTTGGATAGTACCGTAATGCTCATCAGTCAATCATCCCCTGTCGAGTGCAGTCTGAATATGCCCTGTCTATAGCGTCCAACATGCTCCACAGCACGTCGTTTTTGAAGGATAGAGCCGCCACTGCCCGCGCCTGCTCCTCCGGTGTCCGGCAGTGCTCCGTCACCACCTCCAGGGCATGCTCCGAGTCGCGTGGAGCTTGCGTAAGGCGGGCGCGGAAATAGGCCAACCCGTCGGGGTCGATCCAGGTGTAGAGGCGCTCGAACGCGGCCAGGCGCTCTGCCATCAGATCCGGCGCAAACAGTTCGGTCAACGAGGAGGCCACCGCCTCGACCCAAGGGCGGGTGCGGGCGAAGGTGACGTAGGCATCGACGGCGAACCGCACGCCAGGCACGACATGCCGATCGTCCAGCAACTCCTCCCGGGTCAGCCCCACAGCCTCGCCCAGGCGCAGCCAGGCCTCGATACCCCCTTCCTCATCCGCTGTTCCATCGTGGTCGTGGATGCGCCGGATCCAGCGTCGGCGTACCTCCCGGTCGGGGCAGTTGGCGAGGATGGCGGCGTCCTTGCGCGGGATGTTCTCCTGATAGTAGAAGCGGTTGGCTACCCAGCCCTGGATCTGCCGGCGGCTCAGGGCTCCCTCATTCATCATCACGTGGAACGGATGAAGGCTATGGTAGCTCTGCGACTGGGCGCGCAAGGCCCCGATAAAGTTCTCAGTGTCCGCTATCAATACGCTCAAATCTCCAGTTCTAGACCGTCAACGGCCACTTCAAAGCCGTGCTCCTCGACGATGCGCCGCTCGGGCGAGTCCTCTATCAGGATGGGGTTGGTATTGTTGATGTGTATATAGATCTTGCGCTCGATGGGGAGCGGGGCTAGCTGTTCCAGGCTGCCATCGGCGCCGCTGATCGGTAGGTGTCCCATGTCGCGCGACGTCTTACCGGCAATCTCGAGCCGGATCAGCTCGTCATCCTGCCAGCAGGTCCCGTCAAAGAGCAGGCACGTACAGCCTTCCAACTCAGCACGCACCGATGCCGTTAACTCCTGCGCGCCAGGTATGTACACCAGGGCCCGGCCGGTGTGTCCGTCGGTAATTCGGTACCCCACCACGCCCTCTTCTCCCTCCCCGGTCCCAAAACGCGCCCGCTTGTCTGTGGGGATGGGGAAGGCCCGGTAGGACAAACCATCCGCCAGCGACACCTCTGTCTCTGTAGCGACCGGTCGCCACTCGACTTGGGAATAGGCGCTAAGCGTCTGGAGTAGTGATGTACCGTTGCGGAGTGTCCCGTGAACCGCCTCTGTGGCATGTAATTCCAGGCGATCAGCCTCGCGCAGCAGCAGCAGACCCAGGGTGTGATCCAGCTCAGCGTCGGTGAGCAGCACGGCCTCTAACGGAGAAGCCCTGACTCCTTGTGGGTGCAGGGCAGGGAAGTATTCGATCTGGGTCCGAATGTCGGGTGAAGCGTTGAGCAGGAACCATCGCCGATAGTCGGCGCTCACCGCAACCGACGACTGGGTGCGCGAACGGCAGGGCCGCGAGCCGTCGCGCACAGCCTGGCACTGAGGGCAACCGCAGTTCCACTGCGGAAAACCTCCTCCCGCTGCCGCTCCGAGCACCCGCACCCACACACCCGTCCTCCATCCATTTACCTCGATCGTTCTCCCTGGTCGCAATCGCCCCACGGTAAGGTGGGGATGATACTGGCGCCGGACCATTCAGCCCGGCGCCTTATATACGTCTATTCCGAATCCGGCCAGATACCAGCGTACGCAGTCACCTCAGCGCTGGTACCAATTTCCTCGAACTCTGGAGTCTCCCATTTTTGGAGTTCCATGGTTATCACCTCCTCTTTTCATATGGACTTTGTCGTGAAGGCTCATCTCTGGTACTGGGTGGCGCACCTTCTACGACACCCAGTACCAGACAACGGTGCTTATTCCTCCGGCAGCGCGAAAACGAAGATAGCGGATCCGTGGGGACCCCCCATCATCCCGGGCAGGAACCCTTCGACCCAAGCGCCCCAACCGACCGGCACGGCTATGTACTGCCTTCCGTCAACGCTGTAGGTCGTTGGGCTGCTGTGGTGGCCGGACCCGCACTGGAACCTCCACAGATGCTCCCCGGTGCGCGCGTCCAATGCGTTTAGATAACCCGAGGGCTCGCCCGCGAACACGAGGTTGCCGGCTGTGGTGAGCACCGACGCGCACATCGGAAGCTCGGTTTCCCACCTCCATACCTCCTCGCTCGTGGACGCACTGAAGGCGCTTACGGACCCCTTCATGTCCTCGGAGTCCACGATGACGTGCGCTCCCCAGTAAGGCATGCCCTCCTTGAACTCCCGGCGCCGCCGCGCGATGGTCGAACCGGTATCCTGCACCGGGCAGTAGAAGAGCTCCGTCTCTGGGTTGAAGCACGCGTGCGTCCATTCCTTGCCCCCGGCCGGCCCCGGATAAAAGTGAACCTCTTCTCCCTCTTTCTCGGGGTAAATGCTCGGCGTCACTTTGCCGTCGGAGTCGATCTCACCCCAGTTGATGCGATCGACGAAGGGCGTTACCCGAACCAGCTCACCGTTCGTGCGATCCAGGACGAAGAAGTACCCGTTCTTGTCGAAGTGTCCGAGCAGCTTGCGCCCGTCCTGCTCGAAGAGGATGTTCTCCATGTTGCTGTCGTAGTCCCACAGGTCGTGCGGGGTGTACTGGTAGTGCCATACTATCTCGCCGTTGTCGGGGTTCACGGCGACGACGCTGTCGGTGAAAAGATTGTCGCCCGGACGGACTTCGCCGTCGAAGTCGGGCGCCGGGTTGCCGGTCCCCCAGTACAGGAGGTTCAACTCCGGGTCGTATGTGCCGGTTACCCAGCAGTTTCCACCACCCCGCTGCCAGGCTTCGCCGTCGTCCGGCCAGGTCTCCGACCCCGGCTCGCCGGGCTTCGGCACCATGTAGCGGCGCCAGACGCGCTCTCCGGTTTCGATGTTGTAGGCGTCGAGGTGGCCGCGCGACCCGAACTCCCCGCCGGAGCTACCCACGATGACCATGTCCTTGACGACGAGGGGAGCGACCGTGGCGCTCTCACCGGCCCGCACGTCACCGTGTGTGGTGTCCCAGATCTTCTCGCCGTTTTCGGCGTCCAGCGCGACCACGTGGGCGTTCAGGGTGGCGAGGAAGACCTTCCCCTCCGCAACGGCTACCCCGCGGTTCACGTTGCCGCAGCACAGCGAAACGTCGAACGGGATCGCGTGCTTGTATTGCCACAGCGTCTGCCCCGTCTTGGCGTCGATGCACCAGAGAAAGCCATCCCAGCCCGAGACGAACATGACGCCGTCCACGATGAGCGGGGCGGCCTCGAAGGCGTAAGTCGAAGGACCGGCGTGAATGCCTTGCGAGCCGGACTGGAACACAAACGCGGGAGAGAGGCGCTTGACGTTATCCGCGTTGATCTGATCCAGCGGGCTGAACCGCTTCCCATCGTAGGCGCCGTAGTAAGTGATCCAGTTCTCCGGTTCCGAGCGGGCATCGAGGATGCGCTCGTACGTGAGGTCCTTCGTCACCGGCGGCGCATTATGGGTCGCGGCGCTCAAGTTCCCGAGAGCGACGGGCGGCGGTGCGTCTATGTATTCCTGCGTCAACAGATTTTCCTTTCCCTTGTGGCCTTGCTACGGCCGTGGCTGGGCTGGACGGTCGAGCTTGGCTGCCTCGTCAACGTCTCCCATCACGACGATCGCCCCCGTCAGGCCCCGGCCTTCATCGTTGCCTACATTGGAGCCATACCAATAATAGCCCGGGCCGTCGAGGGTGACGGTGACCTTGCCACGTGAACCGTTCGGCAACCATATCCACTGGTAGTCACCATTGCTCGGCACCTGCGCGCAGTGAGTGTTCGTGTCATCGTTGAAGAACTCGATCTCGAGCTCGCCCGCGTGCGGCATGACGGCAATTGAGGGCGAATAGGTCAGCTCGTCCTCGGGAATACGGATCTGGATCTTCATGCGTCCGTTGGCGTCCTCCTCAACTTGCCCGATGCCTCCATGGTTGAGCAGCCGACCTATCGTACCCCCATTCTGCTTGTCCAGCCCAAGCTCAGTCACCACCTGGGATAGTTGTTTCTCTCTGACTCTTCCCACTAGCCTGCCTCCTTTACTGCGTTCCCCAACGCTTCACCTCATACCCATAAGAAGATATCAACTAACCAAATTAGCCAGCTTTGCCTCCTCCTTTACTTTCCCTAGCGCTTCAAGGTAGCATAGAGGCATATTGAGGGTCAAGACTCGAACAGTATTTAATTTCCAACACTAAAAGAAAGATTCGTTCTTTGTCGTTTCGTCAGGCTCTCCTCCTTTCCTATCGGCCTTTCGAGTGCCACTCCTCAAACAAGACGGCCCCAGGCACTCCGCCTCGCCAAAAGCATCGCCGTGGACGCCGAACCCGTCGCCAACCATCCCAAGCTTATTCGAGTGAAGGGCTTCGGGGCTTTTGAGAATGGGGCGCTGGAGCGGAGTTGGGAGTTGATTTTGCCAGATGAAGAGATCGAGGCGCTTCTAAACGAGGGCTAGCCGCCACCGGCACTCCTCACTTATTATCTGCTTGCTACTCTTCCTTTCCCTCCGCGCCGGTCGCTCCGTGGATTATCTCGAAGCCAAGCTTGCCTTCCCCAGCGCCGACAACCAGCTTGTCGCCTCGTTCGAGCGAACCGTCGAGGACCATGCGTGAGAGCACATTATCCACCCGGCGCTGGATGGTGCGCCGCAGGGGCCGGGCGCCGAACTCGGGGTCGAAGCCTTCTTCGGCGATCAGTGCAACGGCGGCCTCGGTGAACTCAATCCCGACCCCCTGGGCTTTCAGACGTCTCGAAGTGTGGTCGAGGAAGAGGCACGCTATCTCCGCTATCTGGTCCTCGCCCAGGGAGCGGAACAGGATCACCTCGTCTATGCGATTCACGAACTCTGGCCGCAGGGTGTTCCTGAGTAGCCGGTTCATGGCCTCCTTGAGATCCTCGAACGACTCGTCTCGCCCAGCGTGTGCCCTGATGCGCTCTGCCCCGAGGTTGCTCGTCATGATGACCACCGCGTTCTTGAAGTCCACGGTTCTTCCCTGGGCGTCCGTGAGCCGTCCGTCGTCCAGGATCTGGAGCAGGACGTTGAACACGTCCGGGTGTGCTTTCTCGATCTCGTCGAGCAGCAACACCGAATACGGGCGGCGTCTCACGGCCTCCGTCAACTGCCCGGCCTCCTCGTAGCCGACGTAGCCCGGAGGCGCGCCGACGAGCCGGCTAACCGTGTGCTTCTCCTGAAACTCTGACATGTCTATCCTGACCGTCGCCGCCTCATCCCCGAAGAGGGCGTCAGCGAGCGCGCGCGCCAGCTCGGTCTTGCCGACGCCGGTGGGACCGAGGAACAGGAAACTACCGATGGGCCTGCTCGGGTCGGAGAGCCCGGCGCGGGCGCGTCTTATGGCTTCTGCCACCGCCTCGACGGCCTCTTCCTGGCCGACGATGCGCTCATGGAGCTGTCCTTCCAGGCGCAGCAGACGCTCACGCTCCTCCTCGGTGAGCTGGCTCACCGGGATGCCGGTTGCTCGGGAGACAACCTCGGCTATGTCATCGGCCGTCACCTCCGCCACCACCGTCGGGCGACGATCGCCGCCCGATTCCTCGACCGGCTCGCGTGGGCCGGCCACTGTCTCTTTGAGTTCCTGCGTCTTCCCGGAGTCCTCGTCGGCGGCTGCGGGATCCTTCTCCCTCTGAAGACTCCTCAGCGCCTCTTCCATAGCTTTCGTGTCCCCGCGTTTGATCTTCGCGCGCAGGCGCACCCTCGCCGACGCCTGGTCCACAAGGTCGATAGCCTTATCCGGGAGGAAGCGGTTGGTAACGTAGCGGTCGGAGAGCTCGGCGGCGGCCACGATTGCCTCTTCGGTGATCTTGACGCGGTGGTGCGCCTCGTAGCGGTCCTTTAGGCCGCGCAGGATCTCGATAGCCTCGTCAGCGGAGGGCTCGCCGATGAGGACCGGCTGCAAGCGGCGTTCCAGCGCTGCATCCTTCTCTATGTTCTTGCGGTATTCATCTACCGTCGTCGCGCCCACGAGATGCATCTCG
>JBGTJJ010000022.1:0-96006 GCA_041745215.1 Rubrobacteraceae bacterium
TCAGGGTTATCGGGACGAGCACCTTCCAGCCGAGGTCCATGAGCTGGTCCATCCTGAGGCGCGGCAGGCTCCACCGGATCCACTGGAACGTGAACATAATAAGCGCCGTCTTGAGCCCGAACCAGACCCAGTTGAACGGCCCGAAATCCAAAAACGGCAACGGCGGCTGCCAGCCACCGAGAAAGAGCGTAACGTTGATCGCGGCCATCAACCCCATCGAGGCGAACTCGGCCGCCTGAATAAGCGCCCACGTCATCCCCGAGTACTCGACCATGAAGCCGCCGACGATCTCGCTCTCACCCTCGGGAAGGTCGAACGGCACCCGCTTTACCTCCGCGAGGCCGGCGATGTAGAAGGTCAAAAACATCGGCAACTGCGGCAGGAAGTACCACGTCCAGAACTGGCTGCCCTGCGCGTTCACCACGTCAACGAGCGAGAGGCTGCCGGTCAGCATGATGACACCCAGCAGGCTCAGGATGAGCGGCACCTCGTAAGAGATCATTTGCGCCGCCCCGCGCAACGCGCCGAGCAGCGAGAAGGTCGAACGGCTACCGTACCCGGCCATAATGACACCCAAAGCGCCGATAGAGGTAATCGCCACAAAGAACAAGATACCGACGTTCAAATCGGCGACGACGGCGCCCGGTGCGAACGGTATGACGAGCCACACGGCGACCGTGGGTATAAACATGGCGATCGGGGCCCCGAGGAAGATCCACATATCGGCCCGTCCTGGCGCGACGTTCTCCTTGGTAAACAGCTTGATGATGTCCGCCAGCGGCTGGAGCAGGCCACGCGGTCCTACCCGGTTCGGCCCGTACCGGAGCTGGATGTACCCGGCGACCTTCCGTTCGGCCATCACCAGGATCGCCGCCAGGTTCAGAGCCAGAAACAGGATCACCCCGAACGAGAGGATAAACCGGATCGGCTCTTGGTCGAGTAGGTTCAGTACCGTCTGCACGCTACTTGTCCCAGCCGCCGGAGACCGGGTCTATGAGACCCATGATCGGCATGATGTCCGGCAGATAATGTCCCGGCACTATCTCTTGCAAGAGTTGCATGTTGCAGAAGCTCGGGTCGCGGTAGTGGACCCTGTAGGGCGTATCCGAGCCGTCGGAGACTACGTGAACGGCAAACTCGCCCCGTGGGCTCTCGATGTGGCTGAAACCTTCGCCCTCCGGCGGCCGGATACGACGCCCCGTGTCGCCCATTACCTCTCCTTCGGGCATCTTCTCCAGCGTCTGCTTGATAAGCTTTATACTCTCCAAGATCTCGCGGACTCGAACCTTGTACGAAGCCTCCACGTCGCCAGCTTCTTCGGTAATTACGTCGAAGTCCATCTCGTTGTAGATGCTGTACGGGTAGTCCCGCCGGATGTCGAAATCAACGCCGGTGCAGCGCAGAGGCGGGCCGGTGAGGCCCATCTCGAGCGCCTTCTCCCCACTCATCGTGCCGACGTTCCGGGTGCGGGAGATAAAGATCTCATTACCCTGCACCAGATCCACGAAGTCCGACTGGTAATTCGCCTCAAGAGTCTCTATGTAGTCCCAGATCTTCTGCGGCATATCTTCCGGCAGATCGGCCTTTACCCCGCCGATGCGGATATAGTGGAACATCATCCGCGCCCCGGTAACGGCTTCGAAGATGGTCTGTATCCGCTCCCGCTCCCGGAAACCGTACAAGATCGGGGTAAACGCCCCGAGCTCCAGCATCAGGAATCCGAGCGACGGAATGTGGCTCGCCAGCCGCATCAGCTCGCACATCAAGACCCGGATGTACTCGGCGCGCGGTGGTATCTCGACGTCCAGCATGTCTTCGACGGCCAGACAGTAGCCGTGCTCGTTGTGCATGTTGGCGAAGTAGTCGAGACGGTCGGTAAGCGGGATGACCGCCGGGTACATCCGATTCTCAGCGATTTTTTCCTGGCACCGGTGCAGATAGCCCATCACCGGATCGCAGCGCACCACGGTCTCGCCGTCGAGTTCAAGTATGAGCCGCAACAGGCCGTGCATCGCCGGATGCTGCGGTCCCATGTTCATGTCCAGCGTTTCGAGGCCAAACTCGTCCCGGATATCGGGGTCGGTGAGACGTCCGCTCTCCCGGCCGCCGAGTGACTGGCTCTGTATGTTTTTTTCTTCTCTAAGCATGCCTACCGCAACCCTTCGAACGTACGCTTGGTGCTGATCTCGAAGCTCTTCAAGAGCGGATGGTGGTCGAAGTGGTCCTGCCACATGAACGTCCGCCGCAAGTCGGGATGTCCCGCGAACGCCACCCCGAACATGTCGTACGCCTCCCGCTCGTGCCAGTTCGCCGTCGGATAAACGTGGGTAACCGTACCGATCACCGGCTCGTCGCCCTCTATCGTGGTCTTGACTCTGACTCGGGCTCCGCGCAGATCCGCAAGCTCGTAAGTCAACTCGAACGAGCCCTGCCGGTCCACCACCGTAATGAACGAGAGATGCCGGACATTCAACTCCTCACGCGCCGTGGCAAGGACTGCGGGAATCGACTCGGGAGCCGCGACGACTCGCACTACGTCACCCTCGACCTCTGATTCTTCGAGTCCGTGGCGGTTTTGAAAACCGTCCAGATACCGTTCGAGACGGGATTCCAGGGAACCCGAAGGCAACTCGACCGCCATCAGGCGCTCTCTCCTTCACCGTTCGACGAGTCGGCCCCGTTTGCCTCCACCGGAGCTTTTTCGGCCTCGGCGGCTTTGCGGGCTTTCTCCTGTTCTTTGAGCTTCTTCTTTACTTCCTTCGGGATCCAACCAACGTCCGTCTGGGAGGCGGGAGGCATTCCTTTGCGCTCGAAGGTATAGGTTCGCTTGAGCGGTTTTATGCCGTCGAAGCGCGGGGCCTTGCCTTCACTGATCTCGGTGTACTCCCGCTCCGGGAGGTACTCCTGGATGCTGCCGTCCTCGTTGACGAGCGCCGGACGCGGCTTCTCGTAACCACCGACCTGCTGGTCGCGTTCGATCTTCTTCTGGAGCGTCAGGATGCCGAAGATGAGCGCCTCCGGGCGCGGCGGACATCCGGGAACGTACACGTCCACCGGGATCACCCGATCAGCGCCCATCAGAACTGAGTAACCGTCGAGGAACGGCCCGCCGGAGATGGCGCAGGCCCCCATCGCTATGACCCATTTCGGGTCTGGCATTTGCTCGTAGAGGCGGGTCATCCGCTCGGCCATCTTGGTCGAGACGGTTCCGGAGACGATCATCACGTCCGCCTGACGCGGTGAGCCCATAAACGGACTGCTTCCGAAACGCTCCAGGTCGTTATGCGCCATGCCGGTAGACATCATCTCGATGGCGCAACACGCCAGGCCGAACTGCAGCGGCCAGAGCGAATTTTTGCGTGCCCAGTTGAAGAGCTTGTCCGTGCTCGTAGTAACGATATTCGGCTCGTTAAACTGTTGCATTACACCCATTTAAGGGCCCCCTTCTTCCAGGCGTAAGCAAGGCCAACACCCAGGATCAGAACGAAAACCACCATCTCGAAGAACCCGTAGAAACCAAGATCCTTGTATATAACCGCCCAGGGATAAAGAAACGCCGCCTCCACGTCGAAGATCAGGAACAGCAACGCGAACACGTAGTAACGGACCGGGAACGGTCGCCACGGATCAGTGACCGTAGATTCTCCTGTCTCGTAGATCTGATCCTTCGTCTTGGAACGATGCCCCGGAGAGATCAAACGCGCCAGAACCAACACTGTGGCGACGAAACCCGTCACCAACAACATCAATATCCCGACGTAAAGATACAGCGTACCGTAAGACATCTCTTGCTGTACCAGACCTAGAGCCAAACTACGCCTTTCTTCCCGTATAACTACCCGGAATATACCTTTGTTTTACGTAAGATTCAAGCAGTATCTAATGGTAGCAAATGATAGCTAATAGCGCTTTCCGTTGCGCCCCAAAATTTGCACGAACTCCACGAGCATCTGCCGGTACGCCTCCAGGGAAGAAGAGACGAGATACTCTTTCGGGCCGTGATGTCCGCCGCCTATCGGCCCGAACTCCACGCCGGGTATGCCAACGCGCTGGAAGTAGACAATATCCGAAGCCCCGTGACGCCCGACGCCGACCGGATTGCCGTGGAAGTGACGGGCGGCGACTTCTCTCAGAGCCTTGACGTAGGGATTGGAACGGGATATGTAGGCCGGCTCCCGACAGAATAGAGTCTCGACTTCGGCTGGGATGTCTATGGAGCGGACCTGACGCGCTATCTCTTCGGCGTCCTGGTCGGGCAGGTAGCGGATGTCCAGGTCGTAGGTGCAGCGGTCGGGCACCCGGTTCATTACGTCACCGCCGATGATGCGGGCCAGGTTGATGCTCGGGTACGGGAAGAGCTCGCTGCGTTCTTTGGCGAAGGGAAGCTCCAGGACGCGCCGGTAGTGCTCGTAGGCAAAGAGCACGGCGTTCTTGCCAAGCCAGGGTACGGAGCCGTGGGCGCTCTTTCCGAGAAGCGTTATGCGAAGGTCCAGGACGCCCTTGGACTGGGTACCGATGTGGAAGTCCGTCGGCTCGCCGGTTATCAGGAAGTTTCCGGTGTGGCCGTTGCGGATCAGAACCTCAGCCCCGGTCGGTCCCTCGAATTCACGTTCCTCGTCCGGGACAATGAGCAACTCGACGGTGCAGTCACAGCCCACCTCGTTCAAGTCCTCGACGGCGTACATCATCGCCGCCAGGGCGCCTTTCATGTCGTAGACGCCGCGACCATAAAGCTCGTCGCCCTCTTCGTGCGGCTCGAACTGCGATTCCTCACCGGGCACCACATCGGCGTGGCCGTGCAATAGAATCCTCGGCTCCCCCGTGCCGACGCGGACCACGAGAGACGTTAGCTCCCCGCCCGGTCCCGCGCCTTTGTACTGGATCGTCTCTAGCCCCCGCGCCTCGAACCAGCCGTTGATAAAGTCCATCGCCGATTGGGCGGCGGCCGGAGTATAGGATGGGTAACGGACCAACCGGCGTGTCAACGAGAGTACTTCGGTGTTGTTGATCGTAATTGCCAGTTCTCAACTCCGTCTTTGTTAGCCGGTGGGCAGGCTCCGGCCAGTTATCGTGAAAGGTCTATTGTATATACCGGAGAAAGGATTTTCCGCCCCGATGGTAACTTCGATGAAACTCCGTACGAGAACTCGGAGTTTAACGCGCCACCGGGTCGCCAGCCGTCGAAAAGGTCACGGCGGCGCCCAGGCTGGTTAGCTTGCTCTCGAAGCTCTCGTAGCCCCTGAGGATGTGGTTAGCCCCCTCGACGATCGTGGTTCCCTCCGCCACCAACCCGGCCATGACGAGGGCTGCTCCGCCCCTGAGATCCGGCGACTGCACGATGGTGCCAGAGAGCCGTCGCGGTCCTTTCGCCATCGCCCGGTGCCCCCCGAACAGGTCTATGTCAGCGTCCATCCGGTTCAGCTCTTCAGCGACCTGGAGCCGGTTCTCGTACACGTTCTCGGTGATGATGCCGGCGCCGGAAGCCTGGGTCATCAAGACCATCATCTGCGCCTGGAGGTCCGTGGCGAAGCCGGGGAAAGGAAGGGTCGATACATCCACTCCCGATAAGTCCTTGGGGTCGTCCACCCGAACCCTTATGCCGGTCTCTTCCAGGCTTAGGTCTACGCCCATCTCGTCCAGTTTTTCGAGTTCCATCTTCAGGTGTTCGGGAACAGCCTTCTTCACCAGCACCTCTCCGCCGGTGGTGGCGGCGGACATAAGGAAAGTGCCGGCCTCTATCCTGTCCGGCGTAACGGAGTATTCGACCGGGTGAAGCTCCTCCACGCCCTCTATCACGATCCGGCCGGTACCCGCCCCCTCGATGTTCGCCCCCATGAGGTTCAGGAACTCGGCCAGCGCGACGACCTCCGGCTCGCGCGCCCCGTTCTCGATGATCGTGACGCCGGAGGCGAGAACGGCGGCCATCATGACGTTCTCGGTAGCCGTAACGCTCGGATACTGGAAGACGACCTCGGCGCCCCGCAGGCCATCCGGCGCGGTCGCCTTTATGAAGCCGTGGTCGAGCTCGATCTCTGCCCCGAGAGCCCGCAAACCGTCGAGGTGGAAGTTGAACTTCCGCAATCCCAGGTTGCATCCTCCGGGCGCTGATACCTCCGCCTCGCCGAAACGGGCAACCAGCGGCCCCAGTACGACGATAGACGCCCGCATCTGGCGGACCAGGTCGTAGGGGGCCGTGTAAGAGCTGATCTCACCACCCTCTATCTCTAGAGTGTGGTCGTAAAAATTGGTGTCGGCCCCAAGACCGTCCAAAACGGCGAGCATCGTGTCAACGTCTTTTATTCGGGGGACGTTATGGAGGGTGGTTCGTCCCGGCGCCAGAAGCGACGCCGCGATGAGCTTCAGGGCCGCGTTCTTGGCTCCGGAGACCTCGACCTCTCCCAGGAGCCGGGCGCCGCCTTCGATGATAAACCTCTCCACAAGCGTTCCTCCCCGAAGCTCGTCTAGCTCTCGCCGTAAGTGCGCGCCACGCGGGTAAAGTTCTCCCCGATCCTGCGTCGCCGCTCGATGTCTTTCTGCTTCCTGTCGAAGTCTTCATCTTCGTCACCGGCTTCGGAGAGCTCCGAACGCTCCTTCTCAGCCTGCTCGACCCGGTCTTCGGCATCGTCCACGTCGATCTCACCCGCTTCGACCGCTTCCTCGACCAGTACCTGGACCAGGTTCTCCGAGACTTTGAAGAAGCCGTCTGATGTAGCGTAGACCGTGGTCTCATCGCCCTGGAGGATACGAACGTCCCCGATCTCCACGGTCGAGATCGTCGGCGCGTGGTCTACGAGGATCCCGATCTCACCGTCGGCGATCCGGGCGATGACCCGGTCTACCTCGCCGTCGAAGATGGTCTGCTGGGGCGTTATGACCCTGCAGAAGAGTTGACGTCCGTCAGCCACTACTCTTCCCCGTCCCCGGAGTCGTCTCCGGAGCCGTTCTCAGACCCATTACCTGAATCCTCTTCCTGCTCTTCGGAGTCCTCCTGCTCCTCGCCACTCATTCCGCGGGCCTTCTCAAGCGCCTCGTCGATGTCGCCGACCATGTAGAACGCCTGCTCCGGCAGGTCGTCGTGTTGACCCTGGACGACTTCCTTGAAGCTGCGGATCGTGTCCTCGCGGGAGACAAACTTGCCTCCCAGGCCGGTGAACTGCTCGGCCACGAAGAACGGCTGGGAGAGAAAGCGCTGCACCCGGCGCGCCCTTCCGACGATGACCTTATCCTCTTCCGAGAGCTCATCCATACCCAGGATGGCGATGATGTCCTGAAGCTCCCGGTAGCGCTGGAGTATGTTCTGGACCTGCTGGGCGACCTGGTAGTGCTCGTCGCCGACGATGGACGGGTCCAGAATCGTAGAGGACGAGGAGAGCGGGTCCACCGCCGGGTAGATGCCCTGCTCCGTCAGGCCTCGGGAAAGCTCCACCGTCGAGTCGAGGTGGGCGAAGACCGTGAACGGCGCCGGATCGGTGAAGTCGTCCGCCGGGACATAGACCGCCTGGAAGCTCGTGATAGAGCCCTTCTTGGTGGAGGTGATCCGCTCCTGAAGCGCGCCCATCTCGGTAGCGAGCGTAGGCTGGTAGCCGACCTCGGAGGGCATCCGGCCCATGAGCGCCGAGACCTCGTTGCCAGCCTGGACGAACCGGAAGATGTTGTCCAGGAAGAACAGCACGTCCTGGCCCAACTCGTCCCGGAAATACTCGGCGACCGTGACGCCCGTAAGGCCGACGCGGAAACGGGCGCCGGGCGGCTCGTTCATCTGGCCGAAGATCATGGCCGTGTTCTTGAGGACGCCGGCCTCTTCCATCTCGAAGTAGAGGTCGTTCCCCTCACGGGTCCGCTCCCCCACCCCGGCGAAGACGCTCGTACCCTCGTACTCCAGGGCGATGTTATTGATAAGCTCGGTGATGAGGACCGTCTTCCCAACCCCAGCGCCGCCGAACAGGCCTACCTTACCGCCCCGGAGCACCGGGCACAGTAGGTCGATAACCTTAATGCCGCTCTCGAACTGCTCCGCCTGGGCGGAGAGCTCGTCGAAGGCGGGCGCCGGACGGTGGATCGGCCAGCGGTCGGCCACGTTCTCGACCTCGCCCGCCTCGTCCACCGGCTCGCCGAGCACGTCCAGTACACGACCCAGAACCCCCTCGCCTACAGGGACCGCTATCGGCTGGCCTGTATCCTGAACCTTGACGCCGCGCTTGAGGCCGTCGGTGCCGGACATGGCAACCGTGCGGACCATATCGTCTCCCAGAAGCTGCTGGACCTCAAGGGTCAGGGTCATCTCGCCTTCCGGGCTCTGAAGCGAGACCGTCAGGGCGTTGAAGATCTCCGGGATCTTATCCCCGGAGAACCGGACGTCCACGACCGGACCTTTCACCTCTATGACTTTGCCGACGCCGCCTTCCCGGTGGCCGTCGCTACCGTTCTGCTGGCTTTTCTCCTGAGGGCTCGTCTCGCTGCGGACGTTTCCGCCGTTCTCCTCGGTCATCTATAAAACTCCTTTTATCCTGATTCCAGGGCTTCGGCCCCGGCTGCGATCTCGAGTATCTCGCCCGTGATCTGGGCCTGGCGCGCCTTGTTCATCTTTAGCGTCAAGTCGTCCGCCATCTCGTTGGCGTTGTCGGTGGCGCTCTTCATCGCCGTCATCCGCGCCCCGTGCTCCCCGGCAGCGCTCTCCAAAAGCGCCTGCCACACGACCGTCTCCACGTATTTCGGGATGAGGTCGTTGAGGATCTCATCCACCCCCGGAATGTACTCGAACGGGTCGTCCGATCCACTATTTTGCTGCTGTTCCTCTTCTTCGTCCTCGCCGGGGGAGGCGGGCAGGAGGCGCGTCAGCACCGGCCGCTGGATGAGGGCGTTCTCGAAGCGGTTGTAGATCAGGTACACTTCGTCGGCCTCTTCGTCCTCGAAGAGGCTCGTAAGACGCCGCCCTATCTCGCGGGCGCTCTCGTAGACCGGAGATTCCGAAATGCCGGTGAAGGTCTCTTCGAGTTTTATCCTGCGGAAGCGGAAGAACGCTACGCCCTTGCGGCCGCTGGCAACCTGCGCCAGATCCGCATCCTGGTTCTGCCGAAACTGCATCGTACGCCGGAGGACCTGGGCGTTGAAGCCTCCGCAGAGCCCTCGGTCGGCCGTCAGCGTGACGACGGCTACGGTCCTCACCTGCTCCCGGCCGACGAGCAGCGGGTTGGTACTGTTACCGGCTTTGCCGGCAATGTCCTGCATCATCTGCTGCATGTTCTCCGCGTACGGGCGAGAATGTCCGACCCTTGCCTCCGCCTTCCGAAACTTCACCCCGGCGACGGTTTGGAGGGCGTCCGTCATCTTCGCCGTGTTCTTGACGGAAGATATCTGGCGCTGTAAGTCTCTGAGAGAAGCCAAACTCTAGCTCTCCCCCTCCGGCTCATCCTCGTTCTCTTCTTCGTCGCCCGGCGAGATCTGTATCTCTACCTCTGACTCCTGAGGTTCGTAGTTCCGGTTGAAGTTATCGAGTGCGTCGTTGAGGCTATCCTTGTTCTCGTCGGAGAGAACTTTCTCGTCGCGGATAGAGTCGAGAATGCCGCCGTGGCTGTCCCGGATATACTCACGGAACTGGCCCTCCCAGTCCGGTACGTTACCCGGTTCAACATCGTCCAGGTAGCCGTTGGAGACGGCGTAGAGGACGACGGTCTGCTCCTCGAACGGCAGCGGGTCCCGCTCGCCCTGCTTGAGCGTCGCCAGCGTCCGCTCGCCCCGAGCCAGGGTGTCCTGGGTCGCCTTGTCCAGGTCGCTGCCGAACTGGGCGAAGCTCTGGAGCTCGCGGTACTGGTTCAGCTCCAGCCTCAAGGTGCCGGCGACGCTCTTCATCGCCTTCGTCTGGGCCGTGCTTCCGACCCGGCTGACCGAGTTTCCCGTGTCAACGGCCGGACGCTGGTTCGAGTTGAACAGGTCGGTATCCAGGAAGATCTGACCGTCCGTGATCGAGATGACGTTCGTCGGGATGTAGGAGGAGATATCCCCAGCCTTCGTCTCGACTATCGGAAGCGCCGTCAGGGAGCCGCCGCCGTACTGGTCCGACATCCGGGCGGCCCGCTCCAAGAGGCGCGAGTGTAGGTAGAAAACGTCTCCAGGATACGCCTCACGGCCCGGTGGCCGACGCAGGAGAAGCATCATCTGCCGGTAGGCGACGGCGTGCTTGGAGAGGTCGTCGTAGATCACCAGGGCGTCCTCACCGTTGTACATGAAGTGTTCGCCGATGGCGCACCCGGCGTAAGGAGCCAGGTACTGGAGCGTCGCGGACTGGGCCGCCGAGGCGTTCACGATGGCGGTGTACTCCATGGCCCCGGCCTCTTCCAGGTCGCGCATCACAGAGGCGACCTGCGAGTCTTTCTGGCCGATGGCGACGTAGATGCACTTAACGTCGTGGCCGCGCTGGTTGATGATTGCGTCTACCACCATCGAGGTCTTGCCCGTTTTGCGGTCGCCGATGATCAGCTCGCGCTGGCCACGCCCGATCGGGATCATGGCGTCGATGGCCTTGATACCGGTCTGGAGCGGTTGGTTGACCTCCTGGCGCCGGATGACGCCGGGGGCGATGATCTCGACGGGCCGGTTTTCCTCGGCCTCGATCTCACCTTTCCCATCCATCGGAACGCCGAGCGAGTTCACTACCCTTCCGAGCACCCCGGAACCGACTGGAATGTTCGCCAGTTTCTCGGTACGGCGTACCGTGCTACCCTCCTGGATGTAGCGGTCGTTTCCCGCCACGATGGCGCCGACGTTATCTTCCTCCAGGTTCAGGGCGAGGCCCAGGATCTTCTCTCCCCGGACGTCCTCGAACTCCAGCATCTCCTGGTACATCACGTTAGACAGGCCGTGGATGCGGGCGATGCCGTCCCCGACCTCCAGAACCTGGCCGACCTCCTCGGTCCGAACCCGGTTCTCGTAATCCGTAATAGCACCCTTTAGGATGGAGGAGATCTCCTCCGGCCTGAGCCTCTCAGCCACTAAACAACACCTCTCTCGACCATCGTCTCCCGGAGGCTTTCGAGCCGCCCCCGTACACTGCTATCTACCATCACTCCGCCGAACGTAAAGACCGCGCCGCCAAGAAGGTTCGGGTCAACGTTGGTCTGCAATATAACTTCCCGGCCTTCGAGGATGTTACCGAGACGCTCTTTGATCCGGCCTTCCAGAGAGTCCGAAAGCTCGACCGCCGTGGTCAACTCGACCTCGACCCGCTTGAAGTGCTCCTCAACGAGTACCTCGTAACGCCGAACTATGTCTTCCAGGCTCTCCGTACGCCCGTTGTCCGAGAGCACTTTCAGGAAGTTGCGCGTCGAAGTCTTTGTGCCTTCGGTCAGCGCGTCTATGGCCTGTCGCCGCTCGCGTTCGTTTATCTGCGGGCTGTAGAAAAACTCCTTGAGTTCCTCGTTATCCCGGACGAGGATGACGAACTCCTGAAGTTCTTCGAGCGCCTCTTCGAGTTCGTTGCGCTCCTCGGAGGCCGCGAAGAGCGCCTCAGCATAAGTCGAAACCGCGCTCAAGCCGTCCGGCCCCCGTCTTCTGAAACACCTGAGCCAACAACCTCGGCTTCGAGGTTGTTCAGGGCTTCTTCTATGAGACGCTCGTGTTCGTCGGAATCCAACTCACGGTCGATGACCTGGCTCGAAGCCTGGATGATCATATCGGAGATCTCACGCCGCACCTCACGCAACGCGGATTCGCGCTCTCGATCTATCTCTTCACGGGCACGCTGTATGATCCGGTCACCCTCTTCCCGCGCCTCGGTTTTGACCCGTTCTCGCAGAGCTTCGCCCTGCTTACGGGACTCGTCCAGGATCTTGCGTCCCTCACCGCGGGCCTCCTCGATCTGACGCCGGTACTCGGCCAGAAGCTCCCTGGCCTCGGCACGGGTCTTCTCCGCCTCGTCGATGGCCTCTTCGATCTGTGACTGGCGGTTCTGGATCTGGTCCCGAATAGGCGGGAACACGTACCAGTACAACAGACCCAGCAAGATTGAGAAGGCGATGACTTCCCAAAAGATAAGACTTACGTTCGGTAGATCGAATACGCCTGATTCACCACCCATATACTCTCCTCTCTCTTCCTCTCGGCTATCCTCCTGCGAAAACGAAGGTGAAGAGGATGGCGAAAACCAACGCGTAGAGCGCGAAGGCTTCTACGAGCCCGATGCCGAGGAACATCAGCGTCCGCGTCTGCTCGAACGCCTCCGGCTGACGGTGGATACTCGCGATAGTCTGCCCGATCAGGTAACCCATCCCGGCGCCCGCGCCGATAACTCCGCCACCGGCCGCGATACCAGCCCCAAGGTATGTCAACCCCGTTTCAATATTTCCACTGGCCTGAAGTAGTGCCAACATTTCCATGTATTGCTCCTCTCTATTGCTTTTCTTTTTTTCTATTACCCTGTCAGCAGCCTTAGTGGGCCTCGCTGGCGAACATAGCTTGTTCTATGTAGACCTGCGAAAGTATAGCGAAAATATACGCTTGGATAACAGAGACGAAAATCTCGAACGCGTACAGCACGATGGCCGCCGGAACGGAGATAACCGCCGCGTAAGTACCGAAAGTCAGGATGAGGCTGAGGAACACGAAAATCAGGAGGTGCCCAGCCAGCATGTTGGCGTAGAGTCGCAACCCCAACGTCAGCGGCTGGGTGAACTGCTGTAGAAACTCCAGGGCCCATATAAACGGAATCATGGGCTTCGGCATTCCGGGCGGCGCAAAGCTCTTTAGATATCCTCCCGCGCCGTTGCGCCGGAAACCCATATACTGGGTTATAAGGAAGGTAAGTAATGCGAGAGTGAACGTGAAGGATATGCTACTCGTTACCGGGAAGCTGTTCGGGAACAGTCCTATAAGATTCAAGACCAGAATGAAAATAAACAGCGTCAGGGTGTAAGGGAACCATATCCTCCCTTCCTCGCCTTGCTGGCCGGCTATGTGATTACGCCCGAAGCCGTAGATATCTTCCACGATCACCTGGTAAGCGCCGGGCCGATCTTTCAGGAGTCGGCTCCCGACAAACAGGATCAAAAACGTGATCGCCGCCCCAATGAAGATAAACCACACGGATTTGGTGATCGAGAGGTCGAGTGACCCGAGTTTTATGGGAACGACCCACTCGTGGGAAGCCGCCTCCCAGGTGTGCAGGATCTTCCCCCGGATCTCCTCCTGACTGAGTTGCGCCAGCATGGCCGTCAAACTTCCGTCCTCCGTTCTATTCTCTCACTCGCCGGCTGCGCGCCGCCGATGCTCGCACGACTCTTGCCCAACAATACCGGCACCAACAGCACGTTCTCGGCCAGGTAGACCGACGCAAAACCGGCCAACATAATAACTACCGGCCAAAGATCCAGGTACGCCGGAACCCCCAAGGCTACTGTCGCGAACCCCATTCTCGCCGCGAAAGATGCCCCGCCGACCATCATTCCGACCGATGTCGAGCGTCCCGTCAGCAATGATACCGTAAATGCGGTGGAGACAAAGCTCAAGATCCCGACGGACGCCCCGTACAAAAGCGCCACGGAGTGTCCGCCTCCATAAACCAGTAGCACTATCAACGAGATCAGCACCGACAAGACAGCAACGAAAACCGCGTACACTAGAGCCAGCCTCCAGTGCGGACTCAACTCCCGCCCAACTTCTTTAGCTGAACGTAAACGTAATAAAGTGAGGCCGCAAACCCTCCAGCGATCCCCAACAACAAGAAAAGTGGAAGCGTTCCCAGCAGATTGTCCAGAACATAACCGACTCCAGTAAGAGCGGCGATTATAAAGATGAAGGCGACCCCGACTCCTATAAACCGGCCATGATCTGAGCCCATGCCACCCTCGCGGAAACTCGTGTAAGACATCGAGTGGATCATACCCTACCGCCCAAATCGTTGCAAAGAGTTTCAAGCTCTCACTACATCCTCTACTCAAGCGAGCCGTAGCAGGTCCAATACGCCAAACACCCCGGCTCCGACGATCAACACATACGAAAATACCGATCTAAAACGATTTTCCGGATGATTGTAGAAGATCAGATGGAGCAAAACGTGACCGATGAAGAATATATCCAGTCCGACGATCAGCCCGCAGTTCAAGTCACCGTCGCCATGGAGTCCCCAGAGCAAGAGCGTGTAGATCGGTACGTGCAAGGCTGTGAAAGCAACGTATCCTGCTTCATCTCCCATCCTGGACAGCACGGGGAATATCTTCCATTCTCTGGCCCTGATCGCATCCATCTCGTGGGCTAATAGGAAACAGAATCCGAGCAAGAAAAAGATATGGTTCATCATCTATCCTTCGCTACCATTCTGGTGGGACTGCACGAAATCCCGAATCGACTCCGCGAGCCGCTCCGGCCGATCCTCCGGAACAAAGGCGCGGGAGTTGGGCACGAAGTGGAGCGTAGCGTCGGGGAAGTCTCGCTGTAAACGCCGGGCCAGCTTTGGAGAGAAGAAAAAGTCGTTCTCTCCCCAAGCGATCAGCACCGGATGGTCGAAGGAACCGAAGGTGTGAGCGGCGTCCAGAGTGTAGCGGTTCGATACCTTGCTCAAGAATTTCGTGAGATCTCGCCGAACTCCAGGCTCGCGGATCAAGGGTTCCATGTAAGCGTCGAGTACGGTGGCATCCATCCGTCGTTTGGCGACGGTCCACATCAGTATGCGTTGGGCAAAGCGGGCCCGTAGTGTCCACGATAGGGCGTCTACAAAACGCCGGTCGAAAAACTTTGCACCGTAGTGAAAGGGTCTGAGAAACAACGGGAAGAAGGCTTCGTAAGCGTCGCAGTTCGTCAGAACGAGACGAGAGAGACGCTCGGGATGTTTCGCCACCACTATCTGGCATATAGCGCCTCCGGTGTCGTTGCCGACCAGCGTGACGTCCCGTAGATCCAAAGTTTCCAACAAATCCGAGACGAGTTGCGCCACTCCTCCAGGACTTAGGTCCGCATGTTGGTTCAGAGGAACACGATGCCCGCCGAGCGGCAGGTCCGGGGCGATGCAACGAAAATGCTGCGCGAGCGACGGAATGACTTCGCGCCAGAGAGCGCTGTTCACCAGTATTCCGTGGATGAATACTATAGTAGGACCTTCTCCAGTTTCCCGGTAACACACGGTGCCTTGCTCCAGCCGGACCTCTTTGATCTCATCCGGTGTTCCCGACCTCTTCACATGAACCTCCTCGATCTCGACCTACGAGTACAAGGTAGTCCCTGAACCACTGCCAGGTCCACGAAAAATGGTGCCAAACGGTGCCGGTTTGAGGGGAATTATTTTGGCGGTGCAGAGCCGTGAGGGCGAAGGTCCCGGGCTACGAGCTTTGCGGCGGAATTTTGCCAGTTGTAGAGGGTGCGCTCGGGTACGGTGTCTCGGAACCATTCCCTCGCCTCGTGGGCGACCGGGTCCTTGTGCTTTGTCCGGTCCCGGTTGCTATACGGCTTCAGGCCCATCACGTAGGGAAAGTGAAGCGCGTTATAGTAACGCCACTCATCCGAAGTGCCGAAGTCGGCGCCGGTGCGGGGCTTTAGACGGGCTATGCTTTCGGAGAGGATGGATTTTAGTTCGGCGGCTCTTTCGAGCACGTCGTCGGTCGCGTGACGGGCGGCGAGCCGTTCTTCGACTAGCGGCAGGTTGATGAGCGGGCTCGCCGAGAGACGCGGGAGGTCCCCGAAGTTACTCAGGGCGCGCCGGGTAATGCGGGTAAATTCAGCTTCATCCAGTTCGGCGGGATCGATTGAGTAGTCTCTGCGCTGCAGAGATCTTGCGGTCTCCCGCAACTCGGACCTGTCTCTGCGGACGAGCGGCAATCGGCCGAGGGCAACGCGGTCGATCACGGCGGCGATCCGGTCGTTCAAAGTTGCGGCGGCTATCGCGGTGGCTACCGTTGCAAGTAGCAGGACCATCAACGGGGTCGTCGGGCCGGTTGACAGTAGGATCACCAGCGCAACCTGTCCACCGAAGACGAGGCCGGCGACCAGAGAAGCGTCGAAGGATCTGATCATGTCGGGCATCAACGCCTCACCCTGGTCGAAGGCGTCGAAGTAAGCTATAGCCAACCCTAACGCAACTACATCCACACCGGCGGCGAGCAACATCCAGTCCGCCGGAAGCCAGCCCGAGGGGAAAAGTATCAAGACCGTGCTGAGGGCGAAGAAGAGCGTGAAAACAATGAGCACACCGGCTACCGCGCCCGTCCGGTGTCTTCTCAGGTAACGCCAGACCATATAGCCAACCACCAACATGGGGACGATCACGACGAAACCAAGCGCGGCCTGAAGACCGCCAGCGCCAATCCTCTCTGCGCTTACTCCAGTGGCCGAGCCTGCGGTAGGGGTTACCAGGAGAAGCATTGCGAGCAGTATCGCCAGCGCAAAAACCTTCCAAAACCGGGCCAAACGTCCGCGAATGGCCGCCTCGTCCGGCAATAAATAGACGAGCGCGCCGGTCCAGAATAGCGCGGGGAGCAGGAGGAGCGGCCAACTTACGGCAGCGAGTCCCGGCAGGACAATACTTTCGAGGAGCGCACAGGCAACGGCCAGCGAATAAGCTATCGACCCGAGCCCGGTGAGGGCCAGCCTCGGACTTCGAGGGTCTTTGCCGATAAGGTAGAGACCTAACCAGAGCGCCACCCCGTAGGCGAAGATGAACGCGGCCAAACTCCCAAAGGACATAGATGCCACCGATCCTTATTCCGGAACCGGATTCTGAGCAACCTCAACTCTCAGACGAACACTTGCGTAGACACCTTAGCATAAGACAGACAGGTTACAGCGCGCAGAAACTTCTTAGCGAATAGCGGGAACAGGCTCGCTGAGTAACCCCGAACCTAGACCAAACTCCATCGCACTTCGGACGTTCTCCAGATGGCCTTCCAATGGAACTTCGTCGTCAGCCATCCAGAGCCGGAGGGCTGCATTGTAGAGGATCAAATCCCTCACCGGCCCTTCCTCGCCATCCAGCGCGCCGAGGAGACGACTGGTTTCGTCTTCGGGACCGTTCCATGGTACGTGAGACCGCGTCGCACGGGAGAGACCGAGGCTTTCGGGATCTACCTTGAACTCTTTTCGCGTACCATCGTGAACCAACACCAACGAAGAATTGCCATCGAGAACCGCTTCGTCTGAGCCTTCGACGGCCTGATACACGAGCGCCCGCTCTACGCCGAGTTCCATGAGGGCTTTCGAAACGGTCTCCAGGAACGGCCGGTGGGTGATCCCGACCATCAGCGGCGAGCCGGGTATCGGAGAGATCATCTTCTCCACCACGTTTAGCGCGGTCCGGCGCACCATCTCCCGCCGGAGCTGCAACAGGTCGTGTAGTTCCGGAAGGTATTGTTTTGGGCTCGTCACAGCGAAGCCCCGTTCACACAATGAAGCCTCAGTCTCTTCGAGGGTTGACGGGATGGATAGACCTAAAGCTCTCAAAGTGTCGAAGGCCGTGCGCCCGAACTTCGGAGGTACGTCCTCGCCGCCCAGCATCAGGACGCGGCCACCGGCGGCGGCTGCGACGAGTGAGGCGGCGACTCCGACGTTGAATGTACGAACCTTGCCGTCGAAGCTGCCAGCGACGGTTACTACCGACGGTCCGGGTGGCTGCTCCAGCTCCTGGGAGAAGTTCCGCATCGCGCGGGCGTAGGCGGCCAGCTCCCGGAAGCTCTCGGTTCGGGCGCGTCCCACGAGGAGAAAGCCGGCTATTTGGGCCGAACTAGCAACGCCGCGCAGGATCAGGCTCATCGCATCCTCGGAGAAGCCAGGCTCCAACTCCCCGAGGTTCGACGGGCCTCGGGCTTGGGCCTTCAGGTATGGTGCAAACTCTTGCCAACCCTTGCTCAAGCGGCGCCTTCTTCATCTTCCTCTTGCTCTCCCGGTTCCTCGGGCAGAACGCTCGCGTCCAGGTAGACGCTGCCGTCTTCGACCTTTACCGGGAAGGTCATGACGCGAGAGAGGTCATCGTTGGTTACTTCTCCAGACCTCAAGTCTATGGTTCGCATGTGCAGTGGGCAGGAGACGATGCAGTTCTCGACCATACCGTCGTGAAGCGGGCCTCCCATGTGCGGGCAGACGTCGCCTATGGCGTAGAAGCCTTCGTCGGTGTTGAAGACTCCTATGTAGTAGTCCCGGACGACGACGCGGCGTCCTTCGAGGCGAGGTACGTCTTCGGTGTTGCAGATCTCGATCCAGTCGCTCATTTTCTTCCTATCGTTCCGACGAACTGGTTATTGGTCATTGGGTTGTCGCGCTCCTTCCAGGGGTCATCCGCAGCTTCCTTCGCTTTTTCGAGGCGTTCTATGAGGCGGTCCGAAGTCTCTTCGTCCATAATCTCCGCCCGGATCTCCTCAAGTCCGACTCGTGGCACGAAGTCGTAGGTACGCTCCCCGAACTCGGCATTTTCCCGGTAATACTGAAAGAACGCCGAAACCACCCGACGCGCCTCTTCCGGGCTTTCCACCGTGGCGATTACGTCGCCCTTGCGAACGTCCATCCCCGCCGCGCCGCCGACGTAGATCTGCCATCCTCCCTCGATCGCTATGAGCCCGATATCCTTGACGCTCGACTCAGCGCAATTGCGCGGACAACCGGAGGCACCGAGCTTGACTTTGGCCGGTGTGTAGAGGTTCTCCAGCGCCTCCTCGATCTCTATGCCGAGGCTCGTAGAATCACCGACACCAAACCGGCAGAAATCCGTGCCGACGCAAGTCTTTACCTGCCGCAGCGCCTTCGTGTAAGCGTGACCGGAGGGCATGTCCAGATCGGCCCAGGCTTTGGGAAGGTCTTCTTTCTTCACGCCCAGGATATCCAGGCGCTGGGCGCCGGTGATCTTGACCATCCGCGCGTTATATTTTTCGGCAACATTGGCTATACGACGAAGCTCATCAGGGTTGGTGACGCCGCCCCGTGTGCGGGGCACGATCGAGAAGGTACCGTCGTTCTGGATGTTGCCGTGGACCCGGTCGTTTATGAGGCGGGTGTGGCGTTCTTCCTTCTGCCGGTTGAGGTTGACCTCTTCCAAAACGTACGCCAGTTTCGGCTTACAGGTCGGACAGACCTTACCGGCCCCGCACGCCTGGCCCAGCTCGCTGACGCTTTTCATCTCACGCTCGCGGATAATACCTTTGACCTCCGGCTGCGTAAGCTCCATGCACTTGCAGAGGTAATTCTTCTCCTCTTCCACCGGGCCTTCGGCGACTTCTTCCAGGATCTCCTTGACTAGCGGCTTACAGCTACCGCAACTCGTCCCGGCCTTCGTCTCGGCGCCGACATCGGAGACGCTTGTGCAGCCTTTCTCCTGGATGGCGACCACGACCTGGCCCTTATCTATGCCGTTGCAGCCGCAGATCTGGGCATCGTCCGGGAGCGGCGGCGCTTTGTAGTCTCCGTCCGATCCAAGCACGAGCTGCGAAACCTCCTCGGCCGGAGTGCCGCGCCGCACGGCGTCGGAGAGTTGGGCGCCGCCGGAGATATCTCCGAAGAGTACAGCCCCGACGGTAATTCCGTCCCTTACGACAGCCTTACGATAACGGCCTTCGATCGGGTTCGAGGAGACTACTGCCTCGCAACCCGTTTCCGCGCCGTAGACATTACCGGCGGAGATCAGGTCTATTCCCATGACCTTGAGCGTGGTCGAGATCACGGAGGCCCGATAGCGGTCCTCGGAGTCTTCCTCCAGGATCTGGTTCAGTACGACCCGCGCCTGCTCCAGGCCCGGTGAGACTACGCCCTGAACAACGCCTTCGTGCTCGGCGCACTCGCCGATAGCGTATACATTCTCGGCGCTGGTCCGCATCCGATCATCCACGACGACACCTCGCTCGACTTCGATGCCGGACTCACGCACCACCTGCACATTCGGCCGGATGCCGGTACAGACCACTACCATGTCCGCCGTCAACTCCTCGCCGTCTCCCGTACGAAGACCTTCGACCCGGCCGTTGCCCAATATCTCGTCGGGCGACGTGTTAAGCCGGACGCCGACTCCCATCTTCTCCATCTCCCGCTTCAGCATGATCCCAGCCGGCAAGTCGAGCTGCCGGTTCATCAGATGTCCCGACCTGTGCAGGACCGTTACCTCGGCCTCGCGCGCTAACAACCCGTAGGCCGCCTCCAGGCCGAGCAATCCGCCACCGACTATTACAGCCTTCTCGGGAGAAGTCTCTAGCATGTCCTCAGCGTCCGCCAGGGTACGGAAGACGAAGACGCCTTTCTTTACCCGACCCGGTATCTCGGGCACGTGGGAGGATGAGCCCGTCGCCAGGACGAGCCGATCATAATCTATCCACTCCTCGTCCGTGCCGCGCACCCTCTGCCGCTCCGAATCTATCTCCGTGACACGGACCCCAATTCGCAGATCTATGTTGTTCTTTTCGTACCAGTCTTCCTGGCGCGTCCCAAGCTCCGAGAAAGCCGCGTCACCGGCGAGATATTCCGAGAGCCGGATGCGGTCGTAAGTACCAACATCCTCGTCACCATAGAGCGTTACCTCCACCCGTTCCGCCGCCTGCTCCACCAGGTTGTCCACGAAGGCCGCCCCGATATTGCCGTTGCCTACGACTACCACCTTCAGCTTTTCGCTCATAGGATCTCCTGTTTCGCCTTTTTGCGCTCGTAGAACTTCTCCGTTGGCGCCGGTTCCACCCTGACCGCCGCGCCCTTTAGCTCCGGCTCCCTGGAGACCGGGTCGGCCGCGTCGTGGGTAGTCTCGTTCAGGCTTCCACCGTCTGTCCAGAGATCACCCCAATGGAAAGGCGCGAAGATCGTGCCGGGCTCGATGTCTTCAGTAACGACCACCGTGGCGACGAACGAACCACGGGCCGAGACTATCCGTGCCGGCTCCTCGTTCCAGATACCGGCCCTCCGGGCGGCGTCCGGGTGGATCTCCACGAACGGCCCATCCAAACCGCGCATCAGGTTCTTCGAGAGCCCGGTCCGGGTCATCGTGTGCCACTGGTTCTTTATCCGCCCGGTCGATAGGACCAGCGGGTACTCTTCCGAGATCTCCTCGTGTAGTCCTTCGTGCGGTGTCGGGACGAACCTGGCCCTACCGTCCGGCGTGTTGAAGGTTCCGTCCACGTAGAGCCGGGGTGTGCCGGGGTGCTCGTTCTCCTGGAAACGCAACTGCAGTATCCCCCCGGACAGGCGTTCTTTCGTTTCGAGCTTCTCGGGGACCGGCCACTGAACCGGCTTCCGCCGCAACCGCTCGCGGGAGAGGCCGGTCATCTCGGCCGGCGTTCCTCGGGTGATCTCCTTGAACTCATCGAAGACCTCCGCCTCATTTCTCCAGGCAAACGAACCTTCAAAACCCATCCTGCGGGCAACGTCTGCGAAGATCTCCCAGTCCGCCCGCGCTTCTCCAACGGGCTCGACCACCTTCTCCACCAGGCTCACCCGCCGCTCGGAGTTGGTCATCGTCCCGGCCTTCTCACCCCATTGGGCCGCCGGCAGCACGAGGTTCGCGAACTCCATGGTCTCCGTCGGATAGGCGTCCTGAACTACCACGAACTCCGCGTTCGCCAGCGCCCGCTTCGTACGCGATAGGTCCGGCATGGATACCGACGGGTTTGTTGCGACTACCCACATGAGCTTCGTATCGCCTTCGTCCAGGGCTCGGAACATCTCCGTAGCGGGTAGACCTGGCTTCTCCGGGATGCTTCCAGCCTCGACGCCCCAGGCCGCTTCGATCTCCTGGCGATGTTCGGCGTTCTCTACCGAACGGTAACCCGGCAAACCCGCGCAGAGGCCGCCGACCTCACGTCCACCCATCGCGTTCGGCTGTCCCGTGAGACTGAACGGACCGGCGCCGGGCTGCCCGACGTGTCCGGTGGCGAGGTGCAGGTTGATAATGGCGCGGTTCTTCATCGTACCGATTGCGCTCTGGTTTACGCCCATTGTCCAGAAGCTCATCGAAGCCTTCGACTCGCCGAACATCAGGGCCGCCCGGACGATGTCCTCTCGTGGTACCCCGCACACCCGCGCCGCGCGCTCCGGCGGCCACTCGCGGGCCCTGGCGGCCGTTTCCTCGAAGCCGTTCGTGTGACGCTCGACGAAGCGCCGGTTGATGAGGTTGCCTTCGATCAGCACCCAGAGCATCGCATTCGCCAGGGCCAGGTCCGTGCCGGGCCGTATCGGAAGGTGCAGGTCGGCTATGTCCGCGGTCGGGGTCCGACGCGGGTCCACGACAACTACCGAGACGGACGGGTCTTTCTTGCGTTCCTTGATCCTGCCGAACGTCACCGGATGGCACTCCGCCGTGTTCGTTCCCCACAATAGAAAGTTCTCCGTTCGGGTGATGTCCGCGTAGGAAGCGGGAGGACCGTCGGTCCCGAAAGCGCCTTTGTAGCCCGAGATCGCGCTAGTCATACATAGTCGGGAGTTCGAATCCAGGTTGTTCGTGCCGAGAAAGCCCTTGGCGAACTTGTTTACCACGTAGTAGTCCTCGGTCAGGAGTTGCCCGGAGATATAGAAAGCCGCGCCCAGCGGACCGTGAGCCTCCAGCGTGCTACCGAGTTTCTCGGCCAGTTCATCCAGAGCCTCGTCCCACGAGACGGGCTCCAGATCCCCTTTCTCGTTACGGTGCATCGGGCGCGTCAGACGGTTTTCCGAGTGGATAGCTTCAGGGAGTCCGGCGGGTTTGGGGCATAGTTTGCCGAAATTGGCAGGGTGGGATTTATCGCCCCGGATGGCAGAGATTCGTCCATTCTTTACACCTACTTCGACCCCACACCCTACTCCACAGTAAGGACATGTCGAACGGACCCAACTGTCCGGTGTCTTCTTTTTCGATGCTTTAGACGCGCTCATCGAAAATCCCCGAACTCGCGCAACTCACTCAGGATAGAGAATCTCATGTAGGAAAGGTTAGTACGGGACCGGGGCAATCCTCTTTAGCCGAATGTATGAAGATTGCACATAGCTGCGGACGCTTTTTGCTACTTGTTGCCAAAGACTTCTAACGAGGTTCACCTCTAGCATTTTTGGCGTGCGCTTTTCTCTGTAGTAGCCCAAACCTCTGAAGGGAGGCCGTTAACGTGGCAGTTACGAAGGAACGGGTCGAAGTCGGCACGGAGTCCGGCAACTGGATCGACAAGTGGAATCCTGAAGACGAGCAGTTTTGGGAGAACGGCGGCAAGAAAGTCGCCCGGCGTAATTTGATCTTCTCTATCCTCGCGGAGAACCTGGCTTTCTCCGTGTGGCAGGTCTTCAGCGCGGTCGCGGCGATCATGATAACCCTGAGCTTCGGTTTTTCAGCGAACCAGTTCTTCTGGCTGGCGGCTCTGCCGGGACTCTCGGGGGCAACGCTACGCATACCGTATTCGTTCACAGTGCCGATCTTCGGCGGCCGCGACTGGACGCTAATCAGTACGTCGCTTCTCTTGCTTCCGGCGATAGGCTTGGGCGTAGCCATAACCAATCCTGAGACACCGTTCTGGGTCTTCGCGGCGCTGGCGCTGCTGGCGGGCTTCGGGGGAGGCAACTTCGCCTCCAGTATGGCGAATATAAGCTACTTCTTCCCGGACCGGAACAAGGGCTTCGCCCTGGGCCTCAACGCGGCGGGGGGCAATATCGGGGTCAGCATCGTGCAGTTTTTGGTTCCGGTTGTAATAGGTATCGGATTCCTCAGCGCGTTCACCGGCGGCTCACAGACTTCCACTCCGGAGACCGGGCCTACCAGGGAGATCTTCGCCCAGAACGCGGCGTTTCTCTGGGTTCCGCTTATCTTGATCGCCCTAGTCGGCACCTACTTTTTCCAGAATAACCTGCGCGTACAGAAGGCGTCTTTCGCGGAGCAGAGCGTCATCTTCAAGCGGAAGCACACCTGGCTCATGGGCGCTCTTTATACTGGGACTTTTGGTTCTTTTATCGGCTATGCGGCGGGCTTCCCGTTGCTTATCAAGACCCAGTTCCCTGAGGCGAGCCTGCTGTACGCGCCGCTCGGCGCGGCGTTCGGCTCCCTGATACGTCCGGTCGGCGGACTGCTGGCGGATAAGTTCGGCGGGGCGCGGGTCACCTTCTGGAACTTCGTAGTGATGATCGGGGCCGTCATCGGAGTGCTCTTTTTTCTCGGCATCAAGGATCAGCCGGGTGCGTTCTTCGGGTTCCTGATAATGTTCCTGATCCTGTTTACTGGCACCGGAGTCGGCAACGGCTCGACGTTCCGCATGATCCCGGTCATCTTCCGCACGTTCCACGAGCGGCAGACGGAAGGCATGGACGAAGAACGTCAGGATGAGGCGAAGCGGAACGGACTCAAGGAAGCCGGCGCGGCGCTCGGTTTCACTTCGGCGATCGCCGCCTACGGCGCATTCATAATCCCGAAGAGCTACGGTACCTCGACGGAGCTAACCGGCGGCCCGGAAGCCGCCCTGTACATATTCGTGGCGTTCTACGTGGTCTGCTGCGCGATCTGCTGGTGGAACTACTACCGGCGCAACGCCGACTACCCTTGTTAGAAAAGCGTGCGCGAGGAGGGTTTCCTGTTCTCCGGGGAAATCCTCTCTTTCTAGCGTCCGATAAGCTTCGCGGCTCTAGCTTCTATCCTGCCCGAACCGGACCATCTGTAAGCCGCCTTCGGAAGCGAGTTCCATCGCCAGCGGGTCCGGGTAGCCTCCCGCGTAGTAGACCTCTTCGATGCCGGAGTTCATTATCATCTTGACGCACAGCAGACAGGGCTGGTGGGTGCAGTAGACTGACGATCCTCGTACAGAGACTCCATGATACGCCGCCTGGATAATGGCGTTCTGCTCCGCGTGGAGCGTGCGCTGGCAGCTCTCACGGCCGTCTACTATACGGATCAGGCACCCGACATCCTCGCAGTGCGGCATCCCGGCCGGGCTGCCGTTATAGCCGGTGGTGAGGATACGCTTGTCCTTGACGATCACCGCCCCGACGGCGAGCCGGGGACAGGTAGAGCGAGTCGCAACCTCGTGGGCTATCCGCATGAAATACTCGTCCCAGGATGGCCGCACGCGGCGTAGCTGCTCGTGCTCTCCGGTAGTATCTACGTCGGTCCGTTCAAAGGGTTCCATAGAGCCTATCTCCCGCGTCGCCGAGGCCCGGCACGATAAAGGCGTTCTCGTCCAATTCCGGGTCGATGGCTGCGGCGTAGAAATTTACGTCCGGGTGTTCGGAGGTGACGCGCTCGACGCCCGGCACGGCGGCGACGGCGTGGAGGCAGGAGATCCAGGTTGCCCCGTGCTCTTTGAGCTTTGCGAGTGTCGCAGAGAGGCTCCCACCGGTGGCGAGCATAGGGTCGAGGATGATCACGAGGTAGTCACCCAGGTCACTCGGAAGGTTGACGTAATACTCGACAGGCTCGGCGGTCTCTTCATCCCGCTGTAGGCCCATGAATCCCACGGTAGCGTTCGGCAGCAGGGCCAGGGCGCCATCGAGCATACCGAGTCCGGCCCGAAGAACGGGCACTAGACAGACCGGCGCGGAGATCTCGTCCACCTCCGTCTCCGTGAGCGGGGTATTTATCCGGGAGGTGGTGGTCGGCATGTCGCGGGTAGCCTCCCCTACGAGTATCAGGGCCAACTCACGCATCGCCCGGCGGAACTCCGGCAGGTCGGTCTCCTCATTGCGAAGCACGGCAACCTTGTGCCGGCTTAGCGGCTGGTCTACGCGATGTAGATTATCCGCCTCAAGCATAGAGCGGATAAGCGTCCGTCAGTGTAGATACCCGATCCCGGAGGCCATCGGTCTCACCCCGGATGGCCGCCGTTATGATACCGGCGATCTCACGCATCTCGTCCTCTCCCATCCCACGGGTGGTCATGGCGGCGGTACCGAGACGTACTCCGCTGGTCACCATTGGGCCTTCGGGGTCGTTCGGGATCATGTTCTTGTTGCACGTCACCCCTACCTCGTCCAGCAATTCCTCCAACTCCTTGCCGGTAATGCCGGTCCCGCGAAGGTCCACGAGCATGAGGTGGTTGTCGGTACCACCGGACACCAGGTTCAGTCCACCATCCATGAGCCCGTCGGCCAACGCCCGCGCGTTATCGACGATCTGCCGGGCGTAGTCCTTGAACTCTGGCCTGAGCGCCTCCCCGAAAGCGACCGCCTTGGCGGCTATGGCGTGCATGAGCGGCCCGCCCTGCATCCCCGGAAAGACCCGGCTGTTGACTTTCTTGGCGAACTCCTCACGGCAGAGTATGAGGCCTGCGCGGGGTCCCCGGAGCGTCTTGTGGGTCGTCGTTGTGACGATCTCGCAGTGTGGCACCGGAGATGGATGCACGTCGGCGGCTACGAGGCCGGCGATGTGGGCCATATCGGTCAGCAGATAGGCTCCACTTTCATCGGCGATCTCCCGGAATCGGTCAAAGTGGATGATGCGCGGATATGCGCTGGCGCCCGCGATGATCATACGCGGCTTTTCGCGCAACGCGATCTCCCGTACCTGATCGTAGTCTATGAAGCCGTCCTCACCGACCCCGTAGTGCGAGAAATCGTACATCCTACCGCTGAAGTTGAGCTTCATACCGTGCGTCAGGTGTCCGCCGTGGGCCAGATCCATACTGAGCACCTTCTCGCCCGGCTCCAGCAGCGTCGCGTAGGCTGCTTCGTTGGCCTGGCTCCCCGAGTGTGGTTGCACGTTCGCGTGCTCCGCCCCGAAGATTTGGAGCGCCCGTTCGATGGCAAGTCGTTCGGCTTTATCTACCTGCTCGCACCCGCCATAGTACCGTTTACCCGGATATCCCTCCGCGTACTTGTTCGTCAACACAGAGCCCTGCGCCGCAAGGACCGCCTGGGACGCGAAGTTCTCGCTGGCGATCAACTCGATCGTCGTCCGCTGGCGCTCTAGCTCTCCGTCAAGCGCCTCCTGTACCTCGGAATCAACCTCCGTATACGGTCCTATCATGCTTCTACCTCCGCTCAAGGTTTAATGATGCGCCACCCGCATCAGGGCACGGTATCCCGGCTGGCCTCTTCTCTCGGTTGGATGCAATAGCTTTGTATCCTCCCTACGGGCGCGCGTTCCCGAGAGTATAGCGGCTGTCTACCCAGCCCTCAAACCCTATTCTCCGAAGCGCCGGCATTCAGTGACCTTGCTCGTCTGCCAGCCGGTCCAGTTTCTCGTTCGTAAGGTCACTGCCGGCACGAATCAGGCGCGCTTTACTTCCGGTTAGATCCACGACGGCGGAAGCCACTCCACCGCCAGGCTCGCCATCTAGGATTACGTCCACTGCTTCACGCACCCGAGCATTCACCTCTTCGAGGCTCCTTGGCGCGGGCGCGCCGGATAAGTTCGCGCTCGTCGCATAGAGTGGTTCGCCGTAATCCAGGAGCAGATCCCGTACCGTCGGATGGTCCGGCACGCGCACGCCGATGGTCCCGCCTCCCAAGTGCCCCAACACGAGGGTCAGCGGTCCGGGCCAGTAGAGTTCGGCGAGTTTTATAGCGAGCTGCGGAACATCTCTACAGGAGGCCAGGGCCTCATTCTCGGTAGCGCATAACAGGGCTATGGGCTTGTCGGGGTCTCGGCCTTTTATCTCTCGGACTCGCTTCAGCCCGGCTTCGGCGGCCACGAGGCCCGCTACGGTCTCGGTCGGGATCAGGACTATCCCACCTTTTCGCAAGGCCTCCACCGACTCCTGAATACCACCGAACTTCACGTTTCCCACCGCAACAACACGGCACGCGTCTTGCCCGTCAAGTCTGGATGCTCTCCCAGAGGTATGAATCCCGCCCGCTGCCCTAGCTCCAACACCTCTCCGGCCTGGCCATCACCGACCTCAAGTACCAGATGTGCGCCGCCCTTCAACAGTGGCGGCGTCTCGGCGAAGATCCGACGATAAAACAGCAGGCCGTCCGGGCCGCCGTCGAGCGCGACACGCGGGTCCCAATCTCGCACCTCGGGCGCGAGATCTCCTATATCTTTGGTCCTCACATAGGGTGGGTTTGAGACCACAAGATCGACGGCTCCGATTCTATCTAGGCCGGAGACTAAATCTGCATGATAAAAATGGACATCGACTCCGGCCGCAGAGGCGTTTTCGCTTGCGAGTTGCAGAGCTTTTTCGGTAGTATCCGTCGCGTGGACCTCGCATCCCATCCGCTCCTGTGCGACGGAGATAGCGATTGCGCCGGAGCCCGTCCCAACGTCCAGTACCCGGCGAACGCCGTGAACATCCACGCACTCCAGAGCGGCGTCCACGACGCTCTCGGTATCGGGCCGGGGTATAAGGGTCTCTCGATTCAACTTCAACTTCAGGTTTCGGAAATACGCGTATCCGAGGATTCGGTGCACGGGCTCGCGGTTCTTGCGGCGCGAGATCCAGGCCCGGTAAACGGCTTCTTGTTCGTGGTTCAGCGAGGAATCCTGAAACGCGAGGTCGAGACGACCAATACCTAACAGCTCCGCCAGAAGCGTTTCGGCTGAAGCGAGAGGTTCCGGAACGCCGGCTTTCTCTAATTCACACGCAGCATCCTGGACAGTGTGCCGGAGGCTCGTTACGCCTCTAAACTCAGCCAGGGGTACCGGCGGCTTCGGCGGCGAGCTTATCAGACCGCTCCTTTGCGGCGAGCGCCTGGGTGAACTCTTCAAGGTCGCCGGTCAGTGTGGCTTCGAGGTTGTGCGAGGTCAAGCCGATCCGGTGGTCGGTGATCCGGCCCTGCGGGAAATTGTAGGTGCGCACCTTCGCCGAACGGTCGCCGGTCCCGACCTGGGCCTGACGTAACGCTCCCTCACGCTGTTGCTGCTCGCGCATCTCCTGTTCCAGAAGGCGGGACTTCAGTATCCGCATGGCCTGCTCTTTGTTCTGGAGCTGGCTCTTCTCGTTCTGGCAGGTCACTACCAATCCGGTCGGCTTGTGCGTAATTCGTACCGCCGAATCTGTCGTGTTGACGCTCTGGCCTCCGGGACCGCTAGAACGGTAGACGTCTACTTCAAGGTCATTCTGGGAGACCTGGACCTCAACGTCCTCGGCTTCGGGCAGGACGGCTATAGTGGCGGTTGAGGTGTGGATGCGCCCCTGGCTCTCGGTCTTGGGGACGCGCTGGACACGGTGAGTACCGCCCTCGTGCTTGAAGACCGAGTACGCCCGGTCGCCCTCGACCTCAACGACCACTTCCTTGTAGCCGCCGACCTCCGCCGGACTCGAAGCCAGGACGCGATGTTTGAAGTTCAGACGGTCAGCGTATCTGGTGTACATCTCGAAGAGTTCGCCCGCGAACAGGGCTGCCTCGTCGCCTCCGGTTCCGGCCCGGATCTCCAGGATAACGTCCTTGTCGTCGTTCGGGTCGCGGTCTATTAACTCAGTCCGGATCTGCTCCGACAATTCCTCTGCCCGGCTCTCGGCGTCCTGTGCCTCGGCAGTATAAAACTCGCGCTCCTCAGCGCTTTCGGCGGTCGGAAGGAGCTCCCGCGCCTCACGCCCTTCTTGAAGCGCTTCGAGGTAATTTTCGCACAACTCCGCCCCGCGCCGGAGACGGGCGTGCTCTTTGGCTACCTCGGTATAGTGGCGCTGATCCGAGTAGATCTCCGGGTCCGAAAGCTCTTCGGTCAGAGCCTTGTAGCGGCCCAGCGTCTCGTCCGCCAGCTTGACTACTTGCTCGTCCAACTCAGATCACCAGCTTGTTCGTCGCCTCATTCGGCTGCAGGTCCGACGCTTCTTCCATCGAAAGGACCTTCTTCAACGAGGCCATCGCAACCTCTACCATGTCGTCCGTCGGCTCACGGGTGGTTAGCTTCTGCATCTGCAACCCCGGCCAGACCAAAGCCTGTACTATAGAGTTGTCCTGATGCCGGGCGCTCCACATGATGAACTCGAAGGCAATGCCGGCGACCAGCGGGACCACCACGATGCGGCTCACGATCATGTACAGCCAACCCTCAACTCCGAGCAGGGAGAAGACCAGAATACTCAACACCAAAACGTAGAGCACGAAGCTCGTGCCGCAACGCACGTGGCTCGTATCCAGCTTGTGGGAGTTCTCAGGGACCAACTCTTCGCCGCGTTCGTAGACCTTTATCGCCTTGTGCTCGGCCCCGTGATATCCGAAAAAGCGCTTTATATCTTTGCTCGCCGCTGTAATCCCGACCAGGTACACGATGAAGATCAGAATGCGTAGCACACCCTCCACCAGGTTAAAAACAATCGGGTTCTCGATGCTGTTACCCAACAGCGCGCCCAATCCTTTGGTACCGAGCACCGGGGCGATCAGGAACAGCACCAGCGCCAACCCGAGGCCGAAGAGGAGCGTAAAGGCGATCTCCTTTTTCGACAGCTCTTCCTCTTCGCCGAGCGCTATGTTGGTTGAGAGGGTCAGCACCTTCATGCCGAGCCAGAGTGTCTCGGCCAGTGACAGGAAGCCCCGGATCACCGGCAACCTGAAGACCTTGCTCTTACGGGTTACCGAGCGGAACGGCTCGGCCTTGATGTCCATGTCTCCAGAGGGCGTCCTGACCGCCATCCCCCAGAAGTTGGGGGAGCGCATCAGGACGCCCTCCATTATCGCCTGTCCACCGACTCTCAAAGCGTTCGGCCCTTACTGCTGGCTCTGACGCGAGCGGCGCCGGTTCTCGAACCGCTGCACGCGGCCGCCGGAGTCCACTATCCGCTGCTTGCCCGTGTAGAACGGGTGGCACACCGAGCAGACATCCACCGTGATGGTGTCGCCCGCCGTGGAGCGGGTGGTGAACTCGTTGCCGCACATGCAGCGCACCAGCGTATCCGTGTATTCGGGATGTATCTCAGTTTTCATAAGACCTCCGTCTCTAAAATTCAGTTACCACTCTAGTTTATTACTTTTGTCCGAAAAAATGGCGGCGACCGCGCTGGTCGAAATCGCCGCCTGTATCGCTACCCTCGTACGCGCTGGAGCTCGCGGAGGAACTCGGAGTTGGTACGCGTCTCCTTGAGCTTGGTTATCAAGAGTTCAATCTTCTGGCTCGAATCGAGGGCGTTGAGGATACTCCGAACCTGCCAGACTCGCTGCGACTCGGAGGCCTCCATGAGCAACTCTTCCTTACGGGTACCGGAGTCCTCGATGTTGATGGCCGGGTAAATCCGCTTGTTCGCCAGCTTGCGGTCGAGCCGCAGCTCCATGTTGCCGGTCCCCTTGAACTCCTCGAAGATTACCTCGTCCATCCGGCTCCCGGTCTCGACCAGCGCGGTCGCCAGAACCGTGAAAGAACCGCCGTTCTCGATATTGCGCGCAGCCCCGAAGAACTTCTTCGGCGGATACAGCGCGGCGGAGTCAACGCCACCGGAGAGGATACGCCCCGAAGCCGGAGCGGCGAGGTTGTAAGCCCGTGAGAGGCGGGTTATACCGTCCATCAGGACGACTACGTCCTCTTCCTCTTCTACGAGACGCCGTACACGTTCCAGCAATAACTCGGCAACCGCTATGTGGTTGTCGGCCGGCTGGTCGAAGGTCGATGCGACGACCTCGGCCTGCGGGACGCTCCGCTGCCAGTCGGTGACCTCCTCCGGACGCTCGTCGGCCAGGAGCACGAACAGCTTCACGTCCGGGTAGTTGGCGGCTATGGACTGGGCGATCTGCTGCAGGATTGTGGTCTTGCCGGCCTTTGGCGGCGAGACGATCAGCCCGCGCTGGCCTTTGCCGATCGGCGCGATCAGGTCTATAACCCTCGGAGCGATATCGTTCGGCTTCCATTCCAGCCGCAGTCGCTCCTGCGGATAGAGTGGTGTGAGATCGTCGAAGTTCTGGCGCCGGCGACCCTTCTGAGGTTCCTGGTCGTTTACGGTCTCGATGCGTACCAGCGCCGGGTACTTCTCGCCATCGCGGGCCGGGCGGATCTGGCCCGTCACGTAGTCTCCACGGCGCAGGTTAAAGCGCTTTATCTGGGAGGCGGATACGTACACGTCGTTCTTACCCTGACTATAGCCACTGGTCCGAAGGAAACCGAACCCGTCCGGCAATACGTCGAGGAGACCACTCTGGTCCGTACCATCACCCTTGTCGGGCTGCTTTTGGCCGCCCTTCTGCCGCTCCCGGCGCTGTTGCTTGTCGGGCTTACGATCCTCGCGGCGAAGCTCGACCTCCGCCGGTTCTTCCACTACCGCCGCATCAGCTTCCCCGAAGCCGTCCACCGGCGCTTGGGCTGGAGCTTGGGGCTGGGCTGGAGCCTGAGCCTGGGCGGAGCCATTGCCAGCGTGGGTGGAGGCGCCGTTCGTGCGTTGGTTGGTTGTTTCGGTGCGGGCGGTCTGTTGGGTCGCCGCCTGTTCGGTGGCAACCTGGTAAATCTTCTGGGCCAGCTCCGGCTTACGGTACTTGCGGTACTGCTCTATGCCTAGCTGGGAGGCGATCTGATGTAGATCGCTCAGACGCTTGCCTTCGAGGGTGGATAGTTCGGTCATGCTCTTCTGCCTCTCCTGGATTTCGATACGGAAATATTCATCATTGCGTTCCATTGTTTGTTTCTCAGAGTTGAAAACCCTTTGCGCTGGTATCGCGCTCCAGGGCGTGGATGGTGTGTACGAATCTTACCATACAAGGCCCTGCTCACATCGCGGTCTGGTGTGCCCGCCTCCGGCGACGATGATACCTCATCCCGCGTAGCGTGGCCGATGGCCGCCGCCATAGAACCCAAACAGGGTTTTGGCGTACTAATAGAAGATCACCCAACCTCCAGTTCCCGCCTCAAACCCGCGTGTAGCAGGATCGTCCTCTGGCGGAATCTCATTGGAAAGTGCGGAAAGGTCTCAGCCTGTGGCGAGACCATGCGCTCGATACATCCAAATTATACACTAACGGCTCGATTTCAACCACTCTCTAGCCTCTAATCGTGAGTGTGAGTGGACTTTCGGGCCAGATCCAACAACGCCTCGTCCAGACCGTCCCCTACCGGATCGTTGTCACAGTACAAGACAGGCTTGCCTTGCTCGGCTCCTTGCCGCGTCACCACGTCCACCGCTGCAGCCTTAATCTCTGTGAGGTAGGCCTCGGCACCACCCATTCCGGCTAAATCTTCGACCAGTCGACGCCGATTCGAGAGGTTTCCCGAAGTCCCGACGACCTCGCATCCGTACCGCTCCTCCAGATGATCCGCCAGCTTGGAGAGCACCTCCGGCGGCGCCGTCGAGACGTAAGCTACCCGCAGACCGGCAATGTCGCCGACCGGCCTGGGGCGGAAGACGGTCGGGATGATTTCGATGTCCGGTTTGACCTCCCGGACGCGAGATACGATCTCCTCGACTTTACACCTGTCGGCCATCGGCTCTTCGCTCATGGTCAGAAGCAGCAGATCAGAGATCAAAACGCGGTAGGCGCCGAGAAAGCCCGCGATGTACTCGACATCCTGGTGCGCCCCGGCCACCAGAATCCGGCGATCCACCTCGACCGGGGGCACGGCGGCGCCAGAGCCGTCGAATACCGTGATCCCGGTCTCCAACGTATTCGCCAGCTTCGCGCCCTCAAGCACATTCGAGACAAATGGTTCACCGGCAAGACCGCCGCCGCAGCGCCGGCATCCGACGGTGGTCACCCGGCTGAGTGCGGCCGTCTCGTAGTAATCGCTCGCCGCGTGGGCCCCACGCTCCAGGGCTTCCAGTAAATAATCGCTCCCGACGGTCAGCTTGTGTCCCTCGATGACCTCCGGGTGCGGCGGCCCTCCCCGCCCCATTGAGACCACGCCGGGATCAAAGCCCTTCTCCGCAAGTAGCCGCGCGAGATATCCCGAGATCGCCGTCTTGCCGACCCGTTTTCCGGTCCCGATCACCGCCATCGACGGCTTCTCGGAGACCGGGTGTAACTCCGGCGGCCGCATCTCGAAATCCGCCCCGATATATTTGGCCCCGGCGGCGAGCACCATCGACGCTATCCGCATCCGCTCCCGGTAACCTATTACCGGCTCATCCGAGAGGTCTATGACCACCTCCGCCGAATATTGTGAAAGCGCCTTCCGTACCGCCGACACCGGGTCAGCGGCGTGGACCAGGGGAACGCCGTAATCTGCGCCGTCCGTCAGCTTTTCGGTACCGCCGAGAAAAGCGGCGGCGACACCCTCAGCGCCTAGATCCTCCCGGACGGATCTCATGGCGTCGAGGACTACGGGAGGGTAGTGTTCACCGTCGATAAGGAAAATTACGCGCTCCACGTTGGCTACTCGCTGGTGACCTCGGAGTCGATCTTCTCCTCGAAGCGCGAGTACTCGTGGGTGGCGGAATTAAAATCAACGGTTAGCTCCCGCTGCTTGAACGGGTACTTACGGAATACCTGCACCCGGCCGTCCTCGATCTCGATGATGTTGTAACAGGGACGTGTATTGCCTCTGAGACGGGTAGTGGAAGCGGTCCCGGCGTTTACCAGAAACATATTCTCCAGCTTCCAGGAATATGGGACGTGTTTGTGTCCCGAGAGCACGAGGTTGACCCCGACGTCGGAGATCAACTCCAATACGTCCCCGGCATCGAAGATGATGTTCCGCTCCCGGCCAGTTCCGGGAATCGGCATCAGGTGATGATGGACCACGAAGATCCTCAGCTTGTCCCCGGCATCCGCGAACCCTTCCCGGATAAAGTCGTAATACTCCCGACCCACCCGGCCGTCGTTCAGATCCGGCTCCGAAGAGTCTACGCCGACCATCACCGCGTCCTCGAAGTCAATGATCGAGTATCGTTCACCGAACAAGCGCTCGAAGTGGACGTAACCGACATTGCGCGAGTCGTGGTTGCCGGGGATGACCATTATGTGTTCGCAGTCGAGACGTCCCAGATACTCTGCGGCGGTCTCGAACTCTTGGCGGTATCCGGCGGCCGTGAGATCCCCGGATACCACGACGGCCGTGGGATCCAGGTCGTTGACCTCCAGGATCGTTCGCTCCAGCAGATCCGGTATGAAGAACGGGTTGTTACCGCAGTGGATGTCACTGATCTGGCATATGGTCAACCGGCCGTCCTTGCTCATGATCTCCCTATGTCAGAGTAGCCCTGAAACGACGTAAAAAGTATAACAGAGTGCGTTTCGTCGCCGCTCTACAGCCCGGATCTACATCTTCTCCGGCGCATGCACCCCGAGCAATTCGAGTCCGGAGCGCAACACGGTTTTTGTCGCCGCGCATAGCGCAAGTCGGCGGGTCCGAATATCCTCCTCGTCGACCAACACTCGATGTATCGTATAGAACTGGTGGAAGCGGGTGGCGAGCGTCTCCAGGTACGTGGGTATCGGGTGTACTTCCCTCCGGCCGGCGGCGTTTTGAACCACGCGGGGAAAGTCGAGCAGCTCCAGCACCAGCGCCCGCTCCTCGGCGACGATCTCCCCGGCAAGAAAGTCCTTGACCGCTTCCGGGGTCGTACCGGCCCGCTCGAAGATCGAGGCTATTCTGGCGTGGGCGTACTGGACGTAGAAGACCGGGTTCTCGTCCGATTGCTGAATGGCGAGGTCGAGGTCGAAGTTCATCTCGGTCTTGTGCGACGAACGGACGAAGAAGTAGCGGGCGACGTCCGGCCCCACTTCGTCGAGCAACTCGTCGAGGGTAACGAAGGTCCCGGCCCGCTTGCTGACCTTTACCTGTTCCCCCTCGCGCAGCAGCTTCACCAGCCGCACTAGCTCCACATCGAGAAAGTCCTCGGGCATGCCAAGCGCCACGAGACCGGCCCGGATGCGCGGCGGATATCCGGCATGGTCGGCGCCGAGAACGTCTATCGCCTTCCCGAATCCCCGGTTCCACTTGTCCCGATGATAGGCGACGTCCGGAGCCATGTAAGTATAGGAGCCGTCGCCCTTTATCAGCACCCGGTCCTTATCGTCGCCGAACTTCGTTGATTCGAGCCACAGGGCTCCCTCGTTCTCGTAGACGTGCCCGCGCTTCTTCAACTCGTCCACGAGAGCTTCGATCTCCCCGGACTCGTACAGGCTCTTCTCGTTGAAGTAGTTGTCGAAATCCGCCCGCGCCCGTCCGAGTGTGCGCCCGATGTCTTCCATGCACCAGCGAACCCCAAACTCGGTAAAGTCCGGCAACGCCCGCTCATTCTCCATTCCGAGGTAGCTATCCCCGTGTTTCTTGGAGAAGTCGCCGGCGATCTCCCGGATGTATTCTCCCCGGTAGAGAACATCCGGGTCGGCGACGGGCCACTCGCTACCGTAGATCTCGGCGTAGCGGGCGGCGACCGACTCGCCGAGCAGCCGGATCTGGTTTCCCCCGTCGTTGAAGTAATACTCGCGCGAAACCGCCCGGCCCGAGGCCTCCAATATCCGCGCCAACGAATCCCCGTAGGACGCGTGCCGTCCGTGCGCCACGTGCAGCGGTCCCGTCGGATTCGCGCTCACGTACTCAAGCAAAATGGGTTTACCTTCCGGCTCCCGGCTTCCGTACCGCTCGCCTTCACGGAGCAGCGCCCCGATCTCCGTCCAAAGCACCTGGTCCGACACCCGGAAGTTCACGAAGCCGGGCCCGGCGACCTCCGCATCTTCGATAAAGCCTGCCTGTAGACCGTCCGCCAGCTCTCCGGCGACCTCACGTGGGTTGCGCCGGAAGACTTTAGCGTTGACCAGGGCCACGTTGGTGGCGAAATCTCCGTGGTCCGGGTCGTTTGGACGCTCGACGTGAACGCCGTCGAGTTCTACCCCGTATTTCTCTCTAGCCGTAGCCGCTATGGCTTCGGCGAGTCGCTCTTCGAGGTTCACGCTTCACCTCTATCCAGAAGCTCGTCCATCAGCCGCCGGTTTTCCTTCTCCATGCGGCTGGTCTCCTCGCGGTCGTGCTCGAAGCGGACCATGAACACGTCCCCCGGCGCGGCGTCTTGCGGAAGAGCCTGTCGCGGCACGTCGAAGCTCTGTTTGCCGTCCGGGTATGGGAGCAACACCGCGAAGTCATTGTCTTCGAATCTGTCCAGTTGAACGCGCATGATCCTATGTTAGCACCCGGAAGTTACCCTGATTTGCGTCACGCGACATCATCTTTCTCACCAATGATATTTCTCCCCGCGTTCTATCTTGACGGCCCGGTACAGTTGCTCCAGCAACACCACCCTGGCCAGCGCGTGCGGCAGCGTCATCGAACCGAGTGACCACGTCTCGTCGGCCCGTTGCGCTACCTCCGGCCCGACGCCCAGCGGCCCGCCCAATACGAAAGCCAGGTGGCTCCGGCCCTGCAAAGCCAGAGGCGCGAGGCGTTTGCTCGCCAGCGTCTCGGACGGATACTGCTTCCCCCGCTCCCGGTCCAGAAGTACGACGTGGGCGCCGTCCGGCAGCCGTTTTAGCAGGCGTCCAGCCTCGGCAGAGAGCACTTCCGGGCGGTTCCGGCGGTTCATATCCTCTTCCGCGACCTCTATGACTTCCACCGGGAAGTAGCGCCGGAGCCGTCGAAGATAGTCCTCACAGCCATCCGACGCCCAACCCCGCAGTTTACCGACGGCGACGATTGTGGCCCGTCGGATCATCCGCTCACTCGACCTCGAATAGCCGCTGCACTGCGGCTTCTCGCCCGTAACGGTAGACGTACTCCCGCTCCTCCGGTAGCGACCCGACTTCGATCCACGGTGTCGGGTGCTCCGCCAACGCGGCCCGCACCCGGACGCCTTCATATCCGGCGGCGCGCAATTCCCGGACCACGGTTCCGGTCGCCCTCGGGGCGGAGTTGTTCTTCTCCGAGAGGTGTGCCAGGACGAGGTCTTTCAACCCGTGCGGGGCGAGGGCCACCGCAGCCTGGGCTGCCTGATCGTTGGACAGGTGGCCGGTTGCCGAGGCTACCCTCCGCTTGAGATCCCCCGAGTAAGGTCCTCGTCGCAGCCAGTCCTCATCATGATTAGCTTCGAGCACAACAGCATCCGCGCCGCGCATCCAGCGCAGAGTCTCCGGGCTCGCTTCACCGAGGTCGGTAGCCAACGCCAAACCGTTGCGGCCATTGGAAATCCGCACGCCATAGGTCGGGGTGTCGTGCGGGACGACGAAAAAAGTAACGTCCATCTCGCCCACAGGGAAAGAAACTCCGGGTTCGAAGATCGTAGCGTTCGGCTTTTCCCACACGCCGGGCGCCGCATATACAGGAATGGAGCATTCGCGCAGCAAAGATCGGACGCCGGACGTGTGGTCTCCATGCCCGTGGGTCAACAAGATGGCCTCCACGTCCGCGAGACTCCGGCCAATCCGGTTCAGGAGCGCTTTTATTCGTCGGCACGAGAGTCCGGCGTCAATCAACAATCCGCGCCCGCCGGACTCTATATATGTTGCGTTGCCCGAGCTTCCGCTCGCCAGAACACTGAGTCGCAAGTTACGCCCTACCGGTTAGATCTTGAGATGCCGCGTCGAGGATCAACTAAGCTGTCGAGATCATAGCACGGCTTGGCTCAGGTCTTTTTGTCGACCAATTCTCCCTGCACGATAATGCGCTTGGAGTAATCCGGGAGCGTACAAGTCTGAAGCGAGATCAGCGATTTGCCCTCGACGGGCTCCATTATGTCAACGGCGTCGGGGCCGACCACTACCTCCTTGGTGACCCGATAATAGTACTCGCCTCCATTCGCATCGCTCAGGGTGATCTCATCGCCCTCGGCGAGCTGGTCGAGGTCGTAGAAAATGTGCCAGGAACCCGTCCCTTCATAGCCGATTCTATGACCCGCTATGTAGGTGTTCGCGCCCTCCTGCCAGGGGAAACCCGTGGCGGGCACATGTATGACGGATTCTTTCAGCTTCTCCTCTTCGACGGAATCGAAGGCTGGGGCATCGTAGATACCCAGCTTGGGGACGGTGAGGTAGAGCGTCTTGTCTTCGGGACCGCCCGGATCCCGCCCGAAGTTAAAGGGCTTGACGGCCGGTATGGCTCCAACTGAAGAGTCCGAGGTGTTAGCGATCTTCGGTACGTCTCCGCCCTCGTCGTTCCATCCGCTGAACTCAGGAACCCCCGTACGCTCTTTCTTTGAGAGCACGTCTTCCGGTTTTATCGCTTCAATAGTCTTCCCTGATCCACCGGAAGCGGATTCCTTGGTTGTATCTGGTTTGGACTTGGTCTTCTCCGTAGTACCAAGGGCCGTACCGGTTGTCACGCCGGAAGTAGAAGCGTTGGTCGCGGCGCTTGTCGCTGACGCTTGCTGCGAGTCGTTGGCGGAGTTAGAGGATTGTTGGCCCCCGCACGCGGTGGCCGTTAGAAGGACAACGAAGAGGAGCAGGACCGCAGCCCTGCTCCTGTAAATACCCTTTGCGTACAACGCTATAAGGCTAAAGAGCCCTGGCGGTGCCGGGGTCGGACGGGCCGCCCGTCTCGGGCATGGCGCCACCCAGGAAGGGGGCGATAGCCTCGAGTACGACATCCTGGCTCAGCGCCTCCGGGAAGGCCATGTTGGCCGGCGGGACGACACCGAGCAGGCTGTTGATGGCGACGACGTGCTCGCCCTCAACCCCCACGATGCTTCCGGCCGCAGCCAAGACAGCCGGACCCGAGATCATCGGGGCAGCGCCCAGGTAGGCACCAACACCCGTGATCTCCAGGGTAGCGGACGTGTTCAAGAACGCGGACTCACTGGTGAGCGCATCCCCGAACATAAACTCCGGCTTCGCAACCGGCGTTCCGCCAGCCTCGGTTATCAGGCCGATCAGGGCCTCCACGTGCTGGTTCTCGTGGTCCAGGGTGGCTTCCACGATAGGAAGCGAGTTGCTCGAGAGGATGCCGGCCTGCAGTCCCTGCGCGTAGAACTCGGACTCAAGGTACTCGAGAGTCAGGGCAAAGTTGGCGATCTCCAGGTCGGCGGCCGCACCAGCGTACTGGGCGTTAGCCTTGCTGGGGATTATGGCCGCTGCCGCGGTCGCGCCGGCTCCGGCTACCGCCAGAGACTTCAGGAAGTTCTTCCTGCTCTGGGGCCGGGCGAGCGTTTCGGCGCCCGGTACGTTAATCACTTGGTTATCCATATCTGGTTAGTCTCCTCCCTTAACCTAGGCCGAACGGGGCAGCCGCTGCCTGAACTTCTTCAAGCGGCAATGCTTCCTCGAAGGCCACGTTGTTTGGCGGTACCACACCCTGGAGGATCTTGATCGCATTCCAGTGCATGCACTCGGCGTTGTGGATCGAAAGCGCCGGCGACAGGTACTCAGACCCTATGAGCGCCGGTGCGGCGCCCTGGTAAGCACCGATTCCAACGGGCTCCAGCGTTGCCGCGATGCCTAGGAAGGTCACCGCGTCGCCGAAGGTGCCCTCCGGGAACGTGAAGTTCGGCGTCGCCGGCACGGCCGCGCCCAGCTCACCCAATATGCCCGCCAAAGCGTCAGCGTGGGCCATCTCGTGGTCCCTGATGGCCGCGAGCTGCGTAACCGCGTAGTCGTTGAAGAGCCCGGTGTTCACGCCTTCGGCGTAGAACGTGCCCTCTAGCAACTCTAGCTGATAGGCCAACTGTACGATCGCCACCGGACCAGCCGCCGCGTAGCCCTCGTGTACGGCGTGCGCCTTACGGACAGCGACACCGAACCCGCCGATACCTGCCGCGGACAGGGCAGCTCCGGCCCACGCCGCAGTCTTCAAGAAGTTGCGCCGCGATACATCCCGGTCAAACGTGACCGAGCCTATCCGGCTCTCTACTTCACTCAACTTGTCCTCCCATTCCGGGCTTCCATTCGCCCTTCGGAGTTTTGCTTACCCTTTGACTTACGAAGCTAGCTTGCCGCCAGATCACACCCCCTGCCACTTTTTTTAGGCTGACTGTTCATCTCCTGAACGTGAAATTTAGTTGTGCCCGTCCAGTTAACTTCTAAACATAACTCAATTCAACGCAATACACAACTATATATACGCAACCAAACTGCCAAAACCATAGGGATGACGAAACCCTCGAAATACCCGTTAGTACAGTCGGCGTGATCCGGCCTTGAACCCACCTCGTAGTAATCCCGTAGAATATGTTGAGATGGCGAAAAACAAAAAAGAGCCGAAATACACACTCCTCGCCGATGAGGATCTCATGTCCCTCGTACACGAGGGAGATTCGCAGGCGTTCGCCTTGCTTTATGACCGTCACGGTCGCGCTGCGTATTCTTTGGCGTACAGGATGATGGGTGAGCGGCAGGCGTCCGAGGATCTGGTGCAGGATGTTTTCTTGAGAGTCTGGAGATCCACGGCGAGCTACCGGTCCGATCGGGGTAGCGTGCGGACCTGGATCCTCCGTATAGTTCACAACCGGGGCGTGGACCAGCTACGTTCGTCATCAAGCCGCCGCCGGACCCAGGATAAAGTCGAGGCGTCGGCGGAGACCTCCCAGCCGAGCGAAGCTTTTGCTGAGACCTGGCGTAACTCGAGGAGAGATGAGGTTCGTGACGCCCTCAAGACGCTACCTCCGGAGCAGTTGAAGATCCTGGAACTTGCGTACTTCTCGGGCTATACGCACGTCGAGATAGCAGAGTTGATGGACCTCCCGCTCGGTACGGTAAAAGGCCGAATGAGGCTCGGGCTCAAGAAGATCAAAGACTATTTCGACGCAAAAGGTATGGCGGTGACGGGATGAATGAGATGAACCGCGAGAAATTCGAAGAACTAAAAGACGCCTACGCGCTCGGCGCCTTGCCCGAGAATGAAGAGCGTGAGATGAAACTCTATCTGGCGGACCATCCCGACCGGCGTCCGGAGGTGGAGGAGCTCTCCTCACTCTCCAACCTGCTGGCGTTCTCTCCCCCCGAACACGAACCGCCTACTACGTTGCGCCGCAACATAATGAATGCCGTACAAGCCGAAGCCGGCGAGCAGGGTATAGAAAGACAGTCTACCCTGCAACGCCTCCGCTCTTACGTGGGCATACAGCGCCTTGCGCTAGGCGCTGCCGCCGTGGTCCTCGTCGCCCTCGTCTCCTGGAACGTTGCATTGCAGTCCGGTAACGACGAAATGCAGACTTACGAGTTGCAGGGCTCAGGAGCGGCGCAAGAAGTACAAGCCGAGGTAGTAGAGACGAAGGAAGACAGGTTCGTGCTGGTCGCGGAGAATATGCCCTCCGTAGCGGAGGATCAGACAATGCAGATCTGGGTCATACAGAACGGAAAACCGAAGTCCGCGGGCACTTTCCGCCCGGACGACGGACTCGCTGCGTCGCCAGTCACCAGGCCGATTCAAGGAGCCGAAGCCGTAGCGGTAACCGTCGAGCCCGCCGGGGGGTCTGAGCAGCCGACCAGCGATCCCGTGCTTCAGAGCAAACTTTAGCTCAGCCTCAACCGATCCATGTTTGATGGTTCTTTTACAAGGGTAATAGACTTCCAGAGCTAGGAAAGGAGTACTGTATGTCAGTTGCACGCGTCACCGAAATCAGCGCAACCTCTTCTGAGAGCTTCGACGAGGCGGTCAGAGACGGAATAAACCGCGCTACCAGCACGCTGCGTGGTGTGGAAGGCGCCTGGGTCAAGGATATGAACGTACTCATCGAGAACGGCAACATTACCGGCTACAAGGTGAATTTGGCAATAACGTTCATGCTGGAAGACGGCTCGTAAGAGCCCTTTTTGCAAAGGCGAGGGCTAAAAAGCGTGGGATGATCTATACGCATGCAGCGGTCGTAGTAACCGTAGGTTATGTCTAGTAGGTCGCAAACGCGACCCGAAGGAGCGCGCATGCAGGACTTATTCGACAGATTCGACCGGCTGGATACCGTCCTCAACCGCTGGCTGGTCGCCCACAGCATCGTGGTGTTGCGCGTGAGCCTGGGCCTCGTCTTCGTGGTGTTCGGCGCGCTCAAGTTCTTTCCGGGCCTTTCTCCCATCGAAGGTCTGGCGACGCGCACGACGACCGCGCTCACCCTCGGGCTGATCCCACCAAGCGTGGGACTGGTGATGATCGCCGCGCTCGAAGTCACCATCGGTCTGTGCTTTGTGACCGGGAGGTACTTGCGGGTAGGAGTGTGGCTGATGGGAGCGCAGATGATAGGGGCTATGTCCCCTTTGCTACTCTTCCCCGGCGAGTTGTTTTCCGGATTCTTGCACGCGCCTACCCTCGTGGCGCAGTACATTCTAAAGGATGTGGTGCTGGTGGCCGTGGGCATGGTGCTCGCGTCAACCTGGTCGGGCGCGCGCATCGTAGCCGAGCCCAAGAGTATGCGGAGTACGCTGCGTGCCAGGGCGCCTCGCGTGAGAGTCGTCCGGCTCGACGGACCCAACGTCGGCGAGCCACTTCGCAGGGCCGAGGATTACAGAAACTACGCGAGGAGCGGAGCTGAGGGGTCTGAAGACTCCCATTACTCGTAGAGGAATCAGGGTACGTTTTGCGAGGTTCCCTGATTAATCAACGGTCCCCTCACGATATAAGCGTAGCAAAACACAGTCCATAAGCCGCAGCTGAAGTACAAATACCCCATGATACGTCTTGGATATCCTACCCAGAACCTGACCATACCGGCGAGCACCAACCGCTCGCTGCGGCTCGCAAGCCTCGAAGATCAAGACCGGCTGCGGGCACTGATCCGGGAGAACATCAGCGGCCTGCTGGAGATCCTGCGCTGGAACGCGGATCACGGCGTCGGCCTGTTCCGAATGGGACAGAATCTGATCCCCTTCTCCTCGCATCCGGCGTTCCCTTACGATTGGGAGTCGGTCCACAGCGACGAGTTGCGGGAAGCAGGAGAGCTCGCCCGATCTCTGGGCGTCCGGCTCTCCATGCATCCCGGTCAGTACATACAGCCGTCGAGCCTCAAACCCGATGTGGTCGGGCGGAGCGTTAACGAGTTGCGCTCTTCGACCCGCATCCTGACGCTTCTCGGCAGCCCGGATAGCGTCTTGGTTCTACACTTGGGCGGCGCAAATGGAGACAAACCCGCCACGGCGCGGCGATTCGTGGATGTGATGCGCGGCGAGGAAGAAGTCCTCCAGTATCTGGCGCTGGAGAACGACGAGCGGATCTGGCCGGTACAGGAGGTAGTCGATACCGCTACCGAGCTAGGCATTCCGGCGATAACCGACACGCTCCACCACGAACTCAATCCCGATGGCCTGACGCTCGGTAAGGCCCTCGACCTCTCCCTCCAAACCTGGGAAAGACGCAGCGTGCGCCCGAAAGTCCACATCTCCAGCCAGAATCCCGAGAAGCAAGCCGGGGCCCACGCCTACGCTATAGACCTCACAGACTGGAACGCGCTGCTTGAGGCCCTGAACGGCCGCGAAGCTGATGTCATGGTAGAAGCGAAGGACAAGGAGCACGCGCTCGTACCCATGGGTATAAGGGTCGCATAGAAGACATAGGGTTATACTCGCCTGACGAACACTTTCATCAGGAGATTAGGAGGAGCATATGCAAGCCAACCCCGACGCACAGGAGATCCGCGATCTACTTCAGGGAGCGCAAAACATCGCCGTGGTCGGGCTCTCGGATAAGCCATACCGGACGAGCAACGCGATAGCGCGAGCCTTGCAAGGGTTCGGGTACAGGATCTTCCCGGTCAACCCGAACCTGGATGGTCCGGTGCTCGGGGAACAGTCCTACTCGTCAGTAGAGGAGATAGAGGAGCCCATTGACATCGTGAACGTCTTCCGCCGCAGCGAGACCGTAGTGCCGGTCGCTGAAGACGCGGTGGCAGCGGGAGCGCGGGCGCTCTGGATGCAACTCGGCGTAGTAAACGACGAAGCCCACGGTTTAGCCACGGAGAACGGCCTCGCGGTCGTAATGGACCGCTGTATAAAGGTAGACTACGCTTCCCTGGTCGGCCGATAAAATAGCCGTTCCGACGGCCAAGATTAAACATACGGCAAAACGGGTATACCACCACTCGGATAGTGGAAAGAACCTACGAAAGGGGCACTTATGCCACGCATTGAACCCGTTGCGCCGGATAACGCGCCGGAGGAATCCAAACCCCTGATCGAACAGAGCAAGCAGATCACCGGTGGTCCGGTCATCAACTTCTTCAAGCAGATGGCCGTCTCGCCGAAGTCTATGAAGGCTTACATGGACTTTGCGGGAACTCTCCAGGGAGGCGCCCTGGACCGTCAAACGCAGGAATCTATTGCGGTGGCGGTCTCGGACTACCACGGCTGCAAGTATTGACTGTCGGTCCACTCCGCCGTGGCGGAGCAAGAGGGCCTAAGTCAGGAAGAGCGTGAGAGGGCTCAGAGTTTTGAGTCCGAAGACGAGAGCCGCGCCGCAGCGCTAAGGTTCGCCAAGGAGATATTGGAGAACGACGCCCACATCTCCGACGAAGACTTCGAGGATGTCCGGGAGGCCGGATACAGCGACGAGCAGATAATGGAGATGATCTCCAACGTCGCCCTCACGACTTTCTCGAACTTCATGAACGATGCTATAGGGACCGAGGTGGACGTACCGCAAGTAGACCCGGTCCACAGCTAGAGAAAAGCTAATCAACGAATCTCGCGTGGGTGGCCGTATCGCTTCCCACGCTTGCTATTTGAGGAGTACACCTTGGTACGAGAAATCGCCATATTCAAGATACGAGAGGGTAGCGAAGAAGCCTTCGTCGAGGCTTACAACGGAGTCTCAGATGTCCTGGAGCAGGCCGAGGGAAGTCATGGCGTAACACTGCACCGGGGAGTCGAAAACCCCGACACCTTCACCCTGATCGTCGAATGGGATTCCGTGGAATCACACACAAGCCTGACCCAGCAGCCCGAGTTTGAGAAGTTCGGCGAGGCCGTTACACCGTACCTGGCAGGAGCCCCTGATGTGCGCCACGTCGAGCCTGTAGAGTAGGATTCGACATGTCAGAATCGCTCGGCTTCGACATCTACGGCACCCTCGTAGACCCGCTGGATATGCGAGAACATCTGGAGGATTTATTGGGTGATCGGGCCGGAAAGTTCTCGGAGATCTGGCGTGACAAACAGATAGAGTACTCTTTACGATGCGGCCTCATGCGCCGCTACGAGGACTTCGGCGTCTGCACTCGTCAGGCGCTGGTCTTCACTATGCGTTCGATGGACGTTGTGCTCTCCGAGAGCGAACAGGAAGGTCTGTTGGAGGAGTACCAGAACCTACACGCTTTTACGGACGTGGCGCCGGGGCTGGAGAAGATGAAGTTAGCGGGCCACACGGTGGTCACTTTCTCGAACGGTGTCGAGGCTACTACTCGCACCCTGCTGGAACGGGCCGGCGTGCTGCCGTATCTGCACGACGTGATCAGCGTCGACGACGTAAAGACCTTCAAGCCGGACCCGGATGCCTATCACTACCTGGCCCGCAGGCTGGAACGTCCGGCGGCCGAAGTGTGGCTCGTGTCGAGTAACCCGTTCGACGTGATCGGGGCTAAATCAGCCGGTCTGCGCGCGGCGTGGATAAAGCGCCGTCCCGACGCTATCTTCGACCCCTGGGATATCGAACCGGATCTCGTCGTCGGGAATCTGGAAGAGTTAGCGGTGGAACTCTAGGCCAGGTACTCCGTCGGGTCCGGTACACCGGCCAGCTCGAAGGCTTCCTTTCGCTCGGTGCAGGTGCCGCAGAGTCCGCAGTGCAAATCGCCGCCCTCGTAGCAACTCCAGGTTTCTTCGTAAGGAACCCCCAGCTTCGCCCCAACCTCGACTATTGCAGCCTTCGTCTCGTGAACAAACGGCGCGTGCAGGTGGAGCGACTCTTCTCCGAACCCCTCGACGGCCTCCCGTTGCATCTCGTCGAAGGCCTCTATGAAACCGGGCCGACAGTCAGGGTAGACGTAGTGGTCACCGGCATGCACCGCCGTTGCGACGAGCGTAGCCTTTCGCGCCACGGCGACGCCGTAGGCTATGGAGAGCATGATGGCGTTGCGGTTTGGCACCACGGTTACGGCCATATTGTCGGCGGCGTAGTGGCCGTGGGGCACGTCTATGTCGTCCGTTAAGGCGGAGCCTCCGAGCAAGCGTCCGACACCCGATATGTCCGCGACGTCGAAGCTCGCACCGAGTCGTTCGGCGCATCGCCTGGCGTAGCCGATCTCCTTCGCGTGCCGCTGTCCGTAATCCATCGAGAGGAGGTGCAACTCGTATCCCTGTGAAGCCAAAAGATAAGCCAGCGTCACGGAATCCATCCCGCCGCTTACTATGGCGACCGCCTTACTCTTCTCCATCGCTCCTGCACATCCTTTGTTAGATCCAAACCGGAAGGTGACTCCGGCTCATCGGATTCTACGACGGAAGCCGCTCTTTGCATGGATTGCCCAGATATGCAGATACACTGTATCCGACGTCATACTGGGTTGGAGGGTGACACGCTTGGAGAAAGAAACTCCACGAGACAACTTAGTATTCAGGCTGTTCGTCTACGGAACTTTGAAGCGTGGCTTCTCGAATCACGAACGATTCTGCGCCAACGCGCTAAGTGTAGAAGAGGCGATGGCGTTCGGGGATCTCTACGATCTCCCGTTCGGATTCCCGGCCCTGGTCGTTCCCGCAGCGAGCATCCAGGCCGTCGGCACCACCGACTACAAATTCGACGCCACAGAACAACAAAGACTCGACATCCCTGAACGACCGTCGGCTTCAGAACCCCGAGCTTACGGAGAGATGTTCACGTTCGACGATCCCGAAGCGCGTCTGCCAGAACTCGACCATCTGGAAGGCTTTGATCCCGAAGGTCAGAGCCTCTACCGGCGTGTTCTGGTTCCGGTAGAGGCCTTGACGGGAAGTATCCTGGCCTGGGCATACTCCATCGAGAAGCCGACGGGGACACATCTACCCGGTGGCCGATGGCCGTCCTGAGTTCTCGTGGTTCCTTTCTGGGATACGAGAGCGGCGGTCTACACACTGTGAACGCCGCTCCGCGTCTGGCTCGAATGAGTCTTAGCGTTCGTCCATCGGCACGTAGTCAGCGTCACGGGCCCCGGTGTAGATCTGGCGCGGCCGGGCGATGCGTAGCTCTTCGTCCTGATGCATCTCCAGCCACTGGGCGATCCAACCGGAAGTCCGCGGTATGGCGAACATTACCGTGAAGGCTTCGGTGGGTATGTCGAGTGCCTCGTAGATAAGACCGGAGTAGAAGTCTACGTTCGGATAGAGCTTGCGGTCGGTGAAGTACTCGTCGTCCAGCGCCCGCTTTTCGAGCTCGATGGCTATGTCGAGCCAGGGGCTCTGCTTGTTGGTGGCTTCGAGCACTTCGTCCACGTGGCCGCGGATTATGCGGGCCCGCGGATCGTAGTTCTTGTAGACCCGGTGGCCGAAGCCCATCAGACGCTCGTTTCCCTGCTTTACACCTTCGAGGAAGTCGGGGATCTTCTCCGTAGAGCCTATGCGCTGGAGCATCTTGAGGACGGCGACGTTCGCCCCCCCGTGTAGCGGCCCGTAAAGCCCGGCCACGCCGGCGGCGATAGACGAGTATGGGTCCACGAGCGACGAACCGACGACCCGCACGGCGGCGGCGGAGCAGTTCTGCTCGTGGTCGGCGTGGAGTATGAATAGCACGTCCAGCGCCCGGGCCAGCCTCGGGTCGGGCTCATAGCGAGGCTCGGCCATCTTGAAGAGCATCGAGAGGAAGTTGCCCGCGTAAGACAGTTCGTTGTCCGGGTAGACGAACGGCAGCCCGAGGCTGTTCCTATAGGCGAACGCCGCCAGGGTGGGCATCTTGGCGATAAGGCGGACCGCCGCCATGTGCCGCTGATGCTCGTCGGTTATGTCCTGTGACTCCGGGTAGAAGGTCGAGAGGGCGCCGACCGAAGAGAGCAGTACTCCCATCGGCGGGGCATCGTACCGGAAGTTCTGCATGAAGTTCTTCATGTTCTCGTGGACGTAGGTGTGGTGCGTGATCTCATACACCCACTCGTTTAGCTTGTCCTCGGTCGGAAGCTCCCCGTAGATGAGCAGGTATGCGACCTCCAAGTAGGAGGAGTGCTCGCAGAGCTGCTCGATGGGTATGCCCCGATGCTGCAGTATTCCTTTATCGCCGTCGATGTAAGTGATGGCGCTCCGGCAACTGGCGGTGTTCGAGAAGCCGGGGTCGTAAGTCATGAGCCCAAAGTCGTCGTCGCTCACTTTGATCTCACGGAACTCCATCGCCCGTGCCGTGCCGTCCGTTATGTCAATGTCGTAGCTCTGATCCGTCCGGTTGTCCGTTACAGTAAGATTCCCGTTTTCTTCCGCCGTCTTCGTTCCGTTGCTCTCCGTGCGCCGCGACTCTTCGGTCACCTTCCGCCCCTTTCTAAAGGTTAGCTCCGGCTCTTCGCCGGTAAAATCCGGCCTCTTCAATCACTAATTATCGCTTACCGGAGGGCAAAGCGAAAGTAACCTCCGCCCCACGCACGACGAATCCTTGCGGACATGGTAACGTGTGAAAGTCAGGGAAAATAATATGTGTCTCGTAATAAGAAACACTTGCACTATCAGGCACATTGCCATAAAGTAGTTGACGCTTTCGACCCAGACGAAAGGATATTTCATGCAGAGTTATTTAAGGACTCACACGAACCCGCCGGTTTTCATCACCTCCCTGGTAGTGATCGTATCGGTGGTTCTGGCCGGTGCCCTGTTCCCGGACACCTTTGGTAGCGTCGCGCAAGGCGTATTGAACTTCATCTACACGTACTTCGGATGGTTTTTCATCCTGGCGGTTAGCTTTTTCCTTATATTCATCGTGGGACTGTCGTTTACCCGGTACGGTCGGGTTAGGCTTGGCCCTGACGACTCTACGCCAGAGTTCAGCACGTTAGCGTGGTTTGCCATGTTGTTCACCGCCGGCATGGGCATCGGACTCGTATACTTCGGCGTTGCGGAGCCGGTGGCCCACTTTACAAGCCCGCCCGTAGGCGAGGGTGGCACCGATGCCGCCGCGCAACAGGCGATGAACCTCACTTTCTTCCACTGGCTATTGCACCCCTGGGCAATTTACATAGTGTTCGCGCTCTCGATGGCCTACTTCTCTTTCAGGAGGGGACTGCCGTTGAGGCCAGCCTCCGCCTTCTATCCGCTGATCGGGGACAGGATCTACGGCTGGCTAGGGAACACGATAGACATTATCGCCGTGTTCGGAACCATGTTCGGTCTCGCAACCTCTCTAGGATTCGGGGCGCAGCAGGTCAACGCCGGGCTAAGCAGCCTTTTCGGTGTACCGAACAACGCGGGAATTCAGATGCTCCTGATCGCGGCGATAACGCTCGTGGCCGCGACCTCTGTAGTGTTGGGTATCGAAAAAGGTGTCCGTAACCTCTCGCTCATTAACATGTGGCTCGCTATAGGGCTGGCTCTATTCGTATTTATCGTCGGGCCCACGCTCTTCATCCTCAACTCGGTGGCTAATAACATTGGCTTCTACGTACAGAACCTTGTAGGGACGAGTTTCAATATGTTCACCATGAACGAGGCCGGCGCGGAATGGCAGGCTGGCTGGACGCTGTTCTACTGGGCATGGTGGACTTCCTGGGCCCCGTTCGTCGGTATGTTCATCGCACGAGTCTCTTACGGTCGTACCCTACGGCAGTTTGTCGCAGGCGTACTTTTGGCGCCGGCCGGTGTATCCGCTGTGTGGTTCGTAATCTTCGGTGGAACCGCGATCCAGTACATCATGAACGGCAACGGCGGCGGTCTCGCCAATGCGAGCACCGACACCGCCATGTTCGTGCTACTCGGCCAACTGCCTATTGCACCATTCCTTAGCACGCTCGTCTCGATTCTGGCGATCGTGGTGGTGGTGCTGTTCTTCGCTACCTCTTCCGACTCGGGGTCTCTGGTGATTGACATACTCACCAACGGCGGCGACCCGAATCCGGTATGGTTCCAACGTCTTACCTGGGCAATATTGGAAGGCGTGGTGGCAGCCGTCCTGCTGGGCGCCGGAGCCGCCACCGGCGGCGATCCGCTAACGGCGCTGCAATCAGCGGCCGTCGCCTCGGGGCTACCTTTCGCCATAGTCTTGATCTTCATGTGTATCGGATTGGCGGTGGGCTTGCGAGACGAGCGATTGCCGGGTATGCAGCCCGAGCCGTCCACGGATCGCCTGCCCCCGGAACCCGGACGGGCAGCGAGCCGGCCCCGTGGCGCCCCCTCACCACAGCAAGCGAGTGGGGAAGCCTCTCAAGAGCGCGACTCAAACCGCACTTAGCTTAAGTCAGTGGGAGAGGGGCAAGGCCTAAGAGAAGTTTAGAGAATATCGGACGGGTGGTCCTTACAGGGCCACCCGCTTCCTTAGTCGTGTACAGCATAATCCGTGGAGGTTTGTAAATGGATAAACAGATACCCCGTTCCTGGATCGGAGAGGACATACTGCTCGCCAGGTCGGGCTCCGCCGAATCCGAGTTGGTGAACATAAAAGAGGTAAACGAAACTGGTTTGGCCTACACGTACAAGGCAGGCGAGATGTCGGAAGTGCCGATCTTCGTGCCGTGGAGTTCCGTAATCTGGATGCGGCCTTCCGTACCCGATGACCTGCGGGAGTCCGGTAACGATACCGGAGACTCGGAGTAGAAAAAGGCTTATCCGAAACCGCAGCGTTTGCGACGAGTAGTCGGTCAAGAGGAGGTAGATCAGGGTGGCGAAAAAGGGACACAACCCGTTTCGGGGTTTCGTCGACAACATAAGCGAGGCGAACCGAATGCAGCAACACTGGATGACCGGACACGACTCCACCGCACGGGAGCGCACCCACGCTGACGCCTGGGTACCGATCATGGACATCTACGCCAATTCAGAAGGTGACCTGGTAATCCGGTGCGAGCTCGCGGGCGTGCCCAGAGATGCCCTGGACATAACTTTTTCTGGCGGCGTGCTGTCCATCTCGGGAGAACGCAAAGATCAGCCGAGCGACGTAACCTACTACGCCCACGAGCGTCACTACGGACACTTCAGGCGCAGCATGACCCTACCGGACGGCGTGGAAGATGAGGACGTAAATGCCAACTTCGAAGACGGCATGCTCGAGATTGTGGTCAAAGGTGGGGCTGCTCCGCGCGAGCCGAGCCGCATAGAAATCGGCGGCTCAGAAGACTAAAAGGAAGGTCAAAAGAAGAGCCGGGCCCGGAAGCTCCGACTCTTCTTCGGTGTTCTATCCTTGCTGCTCGATAATGTTTTGCAGTTCTTCGGAGAGATTCTGGACGACCTGCTCGGGGTCGGTCTCGCCGGTAAGCGAGGAGTGGAACCTGCCGGCCAGCCTCCGGGAAATGATTGAGTAGTATGGTGTAACCGGCCGAGAGCGCGTATTGTTGACGATTATGTCCCGGGCCTGCTCGATCACGGGCGCGTTATTCAGAACTTCCTGCTCTTCGTAGAGGCTCGTCAGGGACGGTAGGAAGGAACCTTCCCTGGCCCGGAAACGCTGCTGCTCGGGAGCTGTCATGAACTTTATGAACTCCCAGGCGGCATCTTGCTTGTCCGAGGCGGCGTTGATATACATATTCCAACCGCCGAGACAGCTCCAGCTCTGCTGTCCTTCCGTGCCGACCGGCAGCGGCGCGATACCGATCTGGTCCTGATTTACTTGATACTGGTCTCCAGCGGCCAGGGTGTACATAAAAGGCCAACCGCGCATGAATACCGAGTCACCGTTCAGGAAGTTTTCGTAGGTCTGCTGCTCTCTGTACTCCGTGACCTCCTGGGGCGCCACATCATCAGTTATCATGCTGCGTTCGGTCTGGAGTCCCTGGACCGCATTTGGGTTATCGATTGTAACGACGTTAGGGCTGAGAGTTCTTGGACTGTCGGAGCTCATAACACTGGCGTTGCCCACCATTATTTCTCCGCCGGCGTTCCAGATGAACTCGGCGCCGTTCACGACGCCGCCTTCGTACTCAGCCCCCTGGAAGACGAGCCCGTACTGGGTACCGGCCTGCTGCTTGACCTGATCCGCTATATCTTTCAGTCCGTCCCAGGTGGCCGGCGCCTGCCCGAGACCCGCGTCTTCGAGGAGGTCCCGCCGGTAGTAGAGCAGCCCCGCGTCCGCAAACCACGGCACACCCCAAAGACTGTTCTGGAAAGAGACCGAGCTGATCGATGCGTTCAGGAAGGCATCGGGCACCTGCGGCGAGTAGTCCCCGTACATACGCTGGGAGAGGTCCTCGATCCAACCGTTGGAGGCGAACTCGGCGCCCCAGATCACGTCCCCCCCAATTACGTCTATGTCGCCGCCTCCGGACTGGAAGTCGGAGACTAGAGAATCGAAGTACTCGTCGGTTACCTCCGACATCTGCCGGTACTCGACCTGAATCTCACCCTGGTTCTCCTGGTTGAAACGATTGACTAGCTCCTCCAGAGTCCCCGACTCATCGGGGCCGAAGGAGAAGACGAGCCGTGTTGCTCCCCCACCCTGATCTCCGCCTCCACCGCCGCACGCCGCGGTTCCCAATAGCGCGGCCCCCGCGAGACTGGCGCCGCCCATCTTCAGGAAGTCCCGGCGGGTGTAGCTCCTCCGGCCGGCCGAGAGCCTGCTTGCCGAGATATTTTTTGGTTTCACCTGGAATCCTCCTTTTTCGTCGGCGATTAGCGCGGCCCGGCCTCTACCGGAAGATGTACACGATCACGAACGTCGATACGAGCATAACCACCGACAGGAAACGATAGTTCTTCCACAGTGGGGTTCCCTGAAGCTCGCGCGTCTCCTCGGTCCAGTACCTCGACTCCCAGGTAAGGTCGTCCGTCTTCTCCCTCGGCGGAGCCTCTCCGAGAAGGCTTATGACTATCAGGAAGATAACGCTGGTGACGAACAAGAGTCCGGCGAAGTACAGGAAGTGGATGCTAAAAATACCAAACAGCTGGCTCAAGACGAACATCACCAACCCGAGCGGTATCAGTATGACCAGCGTGAGAAACGCGGCGGTCGCGGTGGTCCGTTTCCACAAGATGCCCAGGAAGAACACCGCCACCACGGGGGGAACCGTGTAGGAGAGGATGGACTGCAAATATCCGTAGAGCGTCTGGAACTGGGCGATGGTCGGCGCCCAGATGATGGCGACGATCAAAGCTCCAACCGTCGAGACCTGGCCGATCCGGACCAGGTTCTGCTGGCTCATGTTCGGATAGCGAGGTCTAACGAAGTCCATCGTCACCACCGTCGAGGCTGAGTTCAGGATCGAATCTACGGTGGAGGTGATCGCCGCGATTATAGCCGCCAGCATGAGCCCCCGGACACCGACCGGCAACAAGTCGAAGACGAGCGTCGGGAAGATGAGGTCCGGGTTCTGGATGTTCGGATACAGCACGATGGCGAAGGTACCCGGCAAGATGAAGAAGAATAGGAAAGAGAGCTTGATAAAGCCCGCCATCAACGAGCCCCACCGCCCGTGGTCCAGGCTCCGCGCCCCGAGTGTTCGCTGCACGACGAGCTGGTTCGTAGTCCAGTAGTACAACCCGATAATAACCACGCCGGTTATAAGGCCCGGCCAGGGTAACGTCTCGTTACCGATGGGCAGGATCAGGCTCATATGCTCCTCGCCCGCCTGCCGCTCCACCGCCTCCCAGGAAGGTATCTTCGAGAGCGTTATAAAGAACACCACCGCCCCGCCGATGAGCGTCAGTGACGCCTGGAAGGAGTCACTTATCATGACGGCCCCGAGCCCCCCGAACACGGTGTAAACGGCGGCCAGAAGCGCCAACCCCGTTATGTCCACCCAGAGCGGTATTACAGGGAAGAGCGCCCGGACCACTATGGCCCCCGCGTACAGCGCCGCCGCCATGTCTATGAACATGTTGGCGAAGAGGTTGAAACCCGCGAAGGCCAGCCGCGAGCGTCCGTCAAAGCGGTTATTGAGGAACTCCGGCAGCGTAAAGACTTGAGAGCGGAGATAGAAAGGAAGGATAAAGAAGATGAAAATCGCCAGGATAACCGACGTCATCCACTCGTAGGCGAAGACCGAGATGCCCCCAGCGTAACCCGCGCCGGCCAGACCCACGTAGGTAGCACCGGACATGTTCGTGGCGACCAGCGAGAGCCCCACGAAAGGCCAGATAAAGTTACGTCCCCCGAGGAAGTAGTCGTCCGAAGTCTCGTTCTTACCCGAGAGCAAAAGAGGGATGATCCGGCTGAGTACCAGGTACGCTACCAGGATGCCGATATCCAAACCAGTAACTTCAAACCTATCAGACATTAATCCACCTCTCCCCTATACAACAATCTCGGCCCGCTAGTTCAACGGCTTTGTTTCTCCACCGTTCCTCGGCCCCTCGTTTCTAACAGCCGCTCCCATATGTTTTTCAACATACTACCTATTCACGAATTTTCACGCAAGTATGGTTACTGAATACTTTTAACGCGTACGATATTTTGGATGCTTCTATATACAGAATACCCGATACTTGTGGACAGTGAGGGGATCAGACCCGTTCTGACAGGTGCTCTATCACCTCTTCCACCGAGACCACGTCACCGTATTTCGCGTCCACATCGTAGAGGTTAGCCTCGTGGGCGTCGGGGTTGCGATCTCCTACGGCTTCACGTGGGATCACGGGCCGGAAACCGTACTGGAGGGCGTCCACGGCGGTGGCCCGGACGCAACCGGAGGTCGAAGCGCCGGTAATTATGAGGGTATCCACGCCCGCCGCGGTTAGCAAACTCGGTAGGCCGGTGCCGAAGAATCCAGAGGCAAAGAGCTTGTTGAGAACGGGTTCGGTCTCGCGGGGCGCTATGCGCGGGTCGATCTCCGCCCAGCGCGTCCCGGCTTCGAGGGTGAGAAGCGCCGGGACCTTGTCTATAAAGGCAGCGGCGGTGAGCTTGTCGGACTCCCGATAGGCGACGGTGGTGAAGACGACCGGTATCTCCGCGTGCCGGGCTACTTCGAGGAGCCTCGCTATGTTGGCTACAGGCTCTTCGAGATCACAGGAGAGCGGTGACTCCGGATCTGTGAAACCGAGAGTCATGTCTATTATGGCGAGGGCCGGGCGGCGGCCGAAGCCGCCGCGCCCGCCGAATCCATCCAGGTGCATATGCTCGTTACCCGCTGTTTCTCCGGGCCGCGCCGAGCTCACCGGAGAGCCACTCGTTGAACTCTCGACGGGTCTCGGCGATGATCATGCGCTGGTCTTCGAGCGACGGTAACGGTCCATGGTCGAAGTTCGGAAGTTCACCACGCTCCGACTTGATCTCCTCACGTTTGGACTCGGTGGCGGTTGAATCCACTGCGCCATCTTCGTCCACGATCACCCCGTAGTCACTCTCAGCGGCTTCGCGGCTAACGAGTTTCCAGCGAACGTCTTTGGCGACGGCTTCGGGGTCACGTTCGAGGTAATCTCCTACACCTCCCGCCCCGGCGGTCTCGAAGACGAGTTGGTCTCCGGCGCTTACCGGCACTCCACTCACTTTCGAGGGAAGCGAGACCTCTTCACCGTCTCCACGGATGAGAGTCTTCTTGGAAGGGGATCCAGGCTTGCCCCCGCCTACGCCATAGGGGTAAGTGTGGGCCCGGTCATCCTGATAAGTCATGCTGCCGTCGGCCAGGAAGCGATAGACCTTCTTGATCCCGCAGCCACCACGAAACTCGCCCGCGCCGCAAGAGTCAGGACGGGCAGAGTACTCTTCGACGATCATGGGGTAGTAAGTCTCCATGTACTCGGCTGGCACAGCCATGAACTCCGGCCACCACGAATGCCCGTCCAGGCCGTCCTTGCCGGGGATAGCGGGGATGCCGCCGTACAGGATCTCCATCGTCTGGAACGACTCGCCGTCCTCCTTGACGCCGGAGTAGACGAAGTTGGGGCTCGTCCCGTAAGAACCGGAGACGTTGAACCCGATAGCCTTCGCGTATACCGCGCCGAGGACATCGAAGAGCCGGGCCATAACGACCAGACGGTTGGACAGAGGCGCCGGCTCTTTCGGACGCAGGACGGAGCCGTCTGGGATGCTAACTTTAATGATGTCGGCGTACCCGTCGTTAAAGAGGATCGTCGGGTCTACGGCGGAGATCAGGAAAACCCCCGCAAACATCTGGAACATCTCTTTGTTGAGCAGGAAGTTGACCGGACCGGGGACTTGGTCGTCGGTGCCGGCCCAGTCGAGGTGCAGCTCGTCACCCTCGCGCCACATCGCCAGCTTCAGCTTGATCGGGCCGTTGCCCAGCCCGTCATCGTCCGTGTAGTCCTCGAATTCGAAACGCTGGTCCTCGGGGATGAGCTGCCGTATCAGGCCAATGATGCTGTTGCGCGTCCGGTCGAGCAACGCGTCACAGGCTTCGAGGTACGTGTCTTTTCCGAAGCGGTCGCAGATGTCTTTTACGCGCTGCGACCCGGCGGATGTACCGGCGGCTATCGCCATAACGTCGGCGCGGGTCTCACGCGGGGTGCGGGAATTGTGACAGAAGAAGCGCAGGACTTCCTCGTTGAGCCTGCCGCCGTCGTAGAGTTTGACGGGCGGCATCCGGACGCCTTCTTCGAAGATCGAGCGGGCGTCTATGGGAATGGAGCCCGGCGACTTTCCGCCGACGTCCATCAGGTTGCCCCACTGCAAGGCGTACCCGATGTGCTCGTCGGAGTGGAAGATCGGGCGCACCAGCAGGATGTCCGGCAGGTGCGAGGTCGAACCCTCCATCATGTACGGATCGTTCAGCGCGATCACGTCGCCGTCCTTTAGATCCTCCACACTGTATGGGGAATTCTCAAGCACCGTGTCAACCGGGCTGCCGAACTGGCCCACGATCATACGGCCTTTCTTGTCGGCGATCATGGGGAACTCGTCGGCCTGCTCCCGAATGATGGGGCTCACGGCGGTCGTCACCAGCACCCGGTCCATCTCGTCCCGGATGTTTTTAAGGGCGTTCTCAATGATGTCGAGCGTTACCTGATCTATGTCGTGCTCCCGGACGAAATCCGGCGTCGTCTGTTCGTCGAGCATCTTTAAACCTCCTCGATCATGATGTTCCCGAAACGATCGACCGATCCCTTATAACCCGGCTCGATAACGGTAGTCGTGTCGTCTTGCTGAACGATTGCCGGGCCCTCCAAGACGTTTCCGGGACGCAGCCCGCCCCGGTCGTAGATCGGCGTTTCAGTCCACTCTCCGCCAAAGAAAACCTTCTCCCTCCTCGACACGGCGGCGGAAGCGTCCTCACCGGCTCCGTTCTCGCTCTCCGTGAGCGTCACGCCTTTTATCGTGCCACGCCCTATGACCCGCAAGGTGGCGATCTCCAGCGGCGAATCCGGCAGGTCGAAGTTGTAGCGTTGGCGATGGGCTTCCTCGAATTGCTCACGCAAGAAGGTGCTGTCCTCGCCAGTCAAATCATCGAGCTCGAAGCGGCATGGGATCTGGATGTTCTGCATGTAGTAGCGGCAGTCGGCGTAGAGATCGAACCGTTTGTTCTCACCATCCACGCCCTCGCCGGTAAGCCATTCGTCGGCCTGGGAGATCAAAGCTCCCACCCTCTCTTTCAGCTCCGAGGCCGGAGTCTCTTCGGCGATACGAAGGTAAGTCTCGGGGAACTCATTCTGGATATCGGACGAGAGGAATCCGAACGCGCTCATTACACCGGGCGTCGGCGGGATAATAACCGACCGGGACCGCACGAGCCGCCCGAGTCCGCTCGCGTGCATCGGCCCCGCGCCGCCGAACCCGACGAGTGAGAAATCTCGCGGGTCGTAACCGCGCTCGACGCTAACGACTCGCAGCGCCGCGTGCATGTTCTCGTTGACGATCTCCAATATCGCCTCGGCCGCCTCCTCTACGCCCATGCCGAGCGGCTCGGCGATCTTCTTCACCGCTTCGCGGGCGGCGTCTTCGTCTAACTCCATGGTGCCGCCGAGGGCGACGCCCGGCGGGATGCGATGCAGCACCACGTTAGCGTCGGTCACCGTTGGGGCCTCACCGCCGAGTCCGTAGCAAGCCGGTCCGGGGTCAGCGCCGGCGCTCGCCGGACCGACCTGCAACGCGCCGCTCGTGGAGAGAAACGCTATGGAGCCGCCGCCCGCGCCGACGCTGTGTACATCGACCGCCGGAGCCTTGAACTGGTAATAACCGAGCTGTATCTCACGCCTAACCAGCGTCTCGCCCCCGAGACAGAGCGATACGTCTGTAGAGGTGCCGCCCATATCGAAGGTCAGGATGTCGGGAACCCCTATCTCCCGCGCCAGGTAAGCCGAGCCCGTGACGCCCCCGGACGGCCCGGAGAGGGCTATTTGGATCGGACGCTGCGCCACCGCCTCCGTGCTCATCGCCCCACCATCGGACCGGACGATGCTGAGGGATCCACCGAACTGTTTCTCTTTTATCGAGGACTCGAAGTTCCTCATGTAGCGCATGGCCTGTGGCTGTACGGCCGTATTGACGACAGTCGTCAAGGTCCGCTCGTACTCACCGTACTCCTGGCCGATATCCGAGGAGATCGAGACTGACAGGTCCGGGTACATCTCGCGGGCGATCTCACGAACGCGCCGTTCGTGATCCGGGTTGACGTAGGAGTTGAGAAAGCCGATGGCGAGCGCCTCGACGCCCCGGTCCACCAGCTTACGCACCGCCTCGCGCACCTCGTCCTCGTCCAGCTCGGAGATGACGTTGCCGCCAGCGCCGATCCGCTCGGAAACACCGATGGTATCGGTTGGGTCGGCGGGCGGGTCCGGCTTCTGGAGCGCCATCCAACCGTAGAGCGGCCCCGGCGTCCAGGCGCGGGCGAGGTGCAGGATCTGCTCGTGCCCCCGCGTCGTCAAAAGCCCCACCCGCGAGCCGGTGTTGGTGAGGATCATGTTGGTAACCACGGTCGTCCCGTGAAAGAGCAATTTCAGATCCGTAAAGTCGATGCCAACCTTCTCGCACACGCTCTCGATGCCGGTGACCACACCCTGCGATGGGTCTTCCGGCGTCGAGAGCACCTTGCCTTCCGTAAGCTCTCCGCTCTCCTCGTTAAATACCAGCACGTCCGTAAACGTGCCCCCCACATCCACCGCCACGTTATAAGCCAAGATATCTCCTTCCTCGAAACATTAACAATGGCCTCAAAAACCTGCTAGCCGATCTCACGCCTCCTCATCCGGCCACCGGCTCGAAGTTTCCGGCCTTATAGACCTGCCCCGGCAACTCCTTTCCAAGCTGCCCGGCGAGCCATTCAGCGATCCCAATAAGTTCGTCCAGGTCTATCCCGGTGTCGTGGCCCATACCGTGCAGCGTGTAGACGAGGTCTTCGGTCGAGATGTTGCCGGTGGCCCGCGGCGCGAACGGGCAGCCTCCGGTGCCGCCGACCGAAGAATCCAGGACCGTCGCGCCCGACTCTACGGCGGCTACGGCGTTCGCTATGCCGGTGTTGCGCGTGTCGTGGAAGTGGCATCCAACCGTTACGCCGAAAGTCGCGACACCCTCGACCAGCGCCCTGACCTGCGTCGGCACGCCCACGCCGATCGTATCCGCCAGCACGATCTCGTCCGGGTGCGACTCCGACACGCGTTCGGCTATGCGGAGCACGTGGGCAGGTTCGACGCGTCCCTCGAACGGGTCGCCGAAAGCGGCGGAGAGCGTGATCGAGACGCGCACGCCGTCCAGCCGGGCACGCTCCATGAGCCTGACGGCCAGTTCGGTCGCGTCTTCAACTGTAGTATTCTGATTGCGTTTCGCGAAGGTCTCCGTGACCGGAAATGCGTAACGCACCTCGTCAACTCCCGCCTCAACGGCACGCTCGTAACCCTTCTCGTTGAGTATGAGCCCCGCGTAAGCAGTTCCCTCCCTACGATCTAAACCCGCGACTACCTCCTCGGCGCCGGCCATCTGCGGCACGCGCTTCGGGTTTACGAAGCTCGCCGCCTCGATCCGTGGGATTCTGGCCGCGGCGAGCCTGTCACAGAGTTCAGCCCGGACCTCCGGGTCCAGTGTCCGGTCCTCGTTCTGGAGGCCGTCGCGGGGTCCGACGTCTACGATCTCTACCCGCATCAGATCGTCCCCCTCTCGCGCAGACTCTGCCGCTCGTCGTCATCCAGCCCGAGGACTTTTCCATAAACCTCGTCGTTGTGTTCTCCGAGTCTGGGGCCGGTCCAACGGACCTCGCCAGGGGTCTCCGAGAGACGCGGAACCACATTCTGCATCGGAAACTCACCTATGTCTGGATCTTCGACCCGTATAACGTTCTCTCTGGCGGCATAGTGAGGGTCCGAGAGCATGTCTTCCGCAGTGAAGACTTTGCCCGCCGGTACACCGGCCTCCTCCATGGCATCCAGCACCTCTTCGACAGTCCGGTCGCGGGTCCAGTCGGAGATCATGGCGTCGAGCTCTTCCATGTTCTCTCCACGAGCGTGGTGCGTGGCGAACCTCTCATCTTCGGCCCACTCCGGATGACCGAGCGCCTCCGCCAGACGTTCGAAGACGGTGTCGGCGTTTCCAGCGATCAGTACGTAATCTTCGTCTTTCGTCGGATAGATGTTGGAGGGCGCGACGAACGGTAGCACGGTCCCGGTGCGGCCCCGCACCTTCCCGGCGAGTTCGTATTCGGGGATGGTGCTCTCCATAAGCGCCAGCACGGCCTCGTAGATACCGATGTCCACCACCTGGCCTCTGCCTCCGTGAGCGTCCCGATGGTACAGAGCAGTAAGAGCTCCGAGCGCCCCGAACGTGGCCGCCAGCGAATCACCCAGGCTTATGCCGGTGCGGGGCGGCGCCTGATCCGGGAACCCCGTAACGTGCCGGATGCCCCCCATTGCTTCACCTATCGCACCGAACCCGGCCCGCTTCCTGTACGGACCCGTCTGCCCGTACCCCGAAACCCGAACCATTACGAGACCGGGGTTCATCTCACTCAACCTATCGTAACCGAGCCCCCACCCCTCCATAGTCCCCGGACGGAAATTCTCCACCAGCACGTCGGCCTCTGCTATGAGCTTACGGGCAAGTTCCTGTCCCTCTTCTTCGCGCAGGTTCAGCGTCACCGATTTCTTGTTGCGGGCAATGATCGGCCACCATAGGGTACGGCCTTCCTTCCGATGCCGTCCCCACACCCGCATGGGATCCCCCTTGCCCGGCGCCTCTACTTTTACGACCTCAGCCCCAAAATCCGCCAGGAGTTGTCCGCAGAAAGGTCCCGCTAAAAGGCTCCCCATCTCAACCACCCGAACACCGTCCAGGGGACGTGGTCCACTCCGGTCTCTGGTCATCCCATATCCTCCTTCAGCGCTTTGATGACGAAATCCCTGCCCTCGTAGACGTGCTCGCGCATGACGATCTCCGCCCGCTCGGCGTCCCCTTGCTCCAGGGAGTGCAGGATCTGCCGATGATAATGGTTCGAGATCGCCCTCTCGTCCGCGGTGTACCAGAAAAAAGCCTTGAACATCAGCGGAATCTCGACGGTACGCCGGATCAAAGTCGCCAAACGCCTGTTACGGCTGGCCTCCACGATCGTCCCATGAAACTCCTGGTTGCGGGCTACGAGCCACCGAATCTCCTTTTCGTGGTCCGCAAACCCTCCGGGAGCCATCCGGCTCATCTCAGCGACTATGCTCCTTAGTTCATCAAGTTCCCGTTTTTGTATACGATTTGCGGCTCTTCGAGCAGCATGCCCCTCTAGCACCGCCCTCAAATCGTATATATCCCACACTTCGTCAAGGCTGAAAGAGCACACAGCAGCGCCGCGGTTCGGTGAGATCTCGACCAGTCCTTCGGCTTCGAGCATGGTAAGCGCCTGTCGCACCGGTGTACGGCTAACTCCAAGTCTTTGAGCCAACTGTCCTTCTACGAGCCTCTCGTCAGGGCTATACTCGCCATCGAGGATCAAACGCCGCAGACGCTCGAAAATCCCCGGAGGATCCGCCTTTTCCGTGCCCCTACCAATGACCATAAGCCCCTACTCGTCCCTCTGTCAAACGGGTTCTCACCAACACCCTTTGTATACAATCGTAGCTACACCCATTTTTCGTGTCAAGCGCCCTATTGTAGTCACAGGCTCTTTGTTTGAAAGCTGGCACAGTAGGATATTCTTGCACCAGCCTCCGGAAAAAGGACAACGCTATATCTATCCCGGAGAAGGAGTGTAGGATTCCAGTCGACATTTAACGAAGTTCAAAAAGCGCAACGCCATTCCGCCATCGAGGATGCGATGATCGAAGGAGACTTCAAGGTTCATCATGCTTCTTATCGCGATGGCGTCGTCCACGACGACCGGACGCTTCACGATAGCTTCGGCGGAGAGTATCGCCGCCTGCGGGTGGTTGATGATCGGTATGGATACCACGGAGCCCAGTGAGCCCGGATTGTTCACAGTGAAAGTCCCTCCCGATACGTCATTCGGCGAGAGTGTGCCTTCCCTGGCCCGCCCTACGAGTTCTTCTATCTTCCTCGCCAGACCCAGGATGTTCAACTCGTCAGCGTCGCGCAGCACCGGAACTACCAGGGCGTCTTCGAGGTCTACGGCCACCCCAATATTGATGCTTTTACGCAACACAATGCGATTTCTGTCCCACACAGAGTTCAGCATCGGATATTCTTTCAGGCTCTCCACCGCCGCTTTTACGATGTATGGCAGGTAGGTGAGCCTGACGCCCTCGCGTTCGGCGAACCCGGACTGGATCCTCTCGCGCAGAGCTACCAGCCCGCTCACGTCCACCTCGACCATCGTCCAGGCGTGGGGAGCTTCGCGTTTGCTCGTGGACATGCGGTTGGCTATCGTGCGGCGGATCGGAGTTAGCTGCACTGCCCGGTCGCCCTCGTGGACCACGACCCGCTCCCGTCCTGCGGGCTCGGGTTGAGGCGCAGATTCGGGTATTGCCTGGCGTCCTTCTATGTACCGTTCGATATCTTTCTTCGTCACCCGGCCCTCGATGCCGGTTCCGGGGATCTCCTGAAGGTCTATCCCGTTCTCGGCGGCGAGGCGGCGGACAACCGGCGAAGAACGCGTCTGCCGCAGCGTGGCGGCGCTCTCTATCGTGCCGCTACCGTTGCCGGAGCTTCGTACGGTGGCGCTGCGAGACACGCCGCCTGAGGCTACCGGATGGGCCTCGGTCCCTGCGGCCGGGAATTCCTCGGTCGGGGCGTCAGTGGCGTACTCTCTCGAAGGTGATTCTCCGTCGGGAGACTGCGCCTCATCCGTATCGTCAGTGACGGCCATCAGTGCGATCTCCGTCCCGACGTCTATGGTGGTTCCCTCGGGAATGAGTATTTCCTTCAGCTTGCCGGAGAACGGGGATGGTAGCTCGGCGCTGACCTTGTCAGTATCCACTTCGCAGAGGAGCTCGTCCACCTGCACCTCGTCGCCTTCGGCCTTGAGCCAGCGGACAATAGTTCCCTCGGTAACGCTCTCCCCGAGTTGGGGCATGGTAACGGGTTTCGCCATGTGCTTCTCCTCCTAGCTTACGCGCGAAGGCCGCCGCCCCGCCCGTACCCTGTCGATCAGATCAGCGATGCCTGACAGCACCAAAGCCAAGCCCAGTCCGCCGTACACCACACCCGCCGCAACGAGGATCGCTCTGGGCACATACGGCGTCGACGGCGCGAATGCCTCTCCCAATCCTCCGAAGATGAAGAGCGCTCCGAGAAGACAAAGCACGGCCACCGCAACGCTCCCCCACCAGCGCCGACTGCGAGCCAGGAATGCGAACACGGTCAGCGCGATCCACGGGCCGAGCGGCAGAGAAGTCACCGTGCCGTTGGCAACGAGTTCCCCCGCCGTGATGTTCGGGTTGCCCGAGCCGCCACCGAGTTGGGCGGGCCACTGAAATACGAGGGCCAGGACAAGTCCCACGACCGAAACAATGAAGAGCAGAACGCAAACGGAGAAAAGCCTCTGTGTCGCTGGTCTCATCGCATCATCCCTAGTAGCGAGCCAGATCCAACATGGCCGACTCTATCTCTTCGGCCGAAGGAACGAAGAAGTCCAGCATCGGCCGGGCGAACGGCGCGGCGGGCGTATCCGGCGCGCCGAGGCGCGTCACCGGCGCGTCCAGCCACTCGAACGCCTCCCTAGCCACGACCGCCGCTATCTCGGCTGACACCGAGCCCGTCAGGTTCGCCTCCGAGATGACGAGGAATTTACCGGTCTTGCGGGCGGAGTCCAGGATCGTTTCTTTGTCGAGCGGGTAGAGCGTCATGGGCTCGACTACCTCGGTCTCTACGTTGTGCTCCTGCGAGATCCTCTCCGCCACCTCCAGGGCCGTGTGGAGCATCATCCCGTAAGAGACCACGGTGATGTCCGTGCCTTCCCGATGGACTTTGGCTTTGTCGAGCGGCACAGTGTAGTCGTCTTCGGGAACCTCTTCCTTGATGAGCCGGTAGGCTTTTTTGTGCTCGAAGAAGAGGACCGGGTTGGGGTCCCGGATAGCGCTCTTGAGCATCCCCTTGGCGTCGGCGGGGAAGCTCGGGGCCACGACCTTGAGGCCGGGACTGTTACAGAACCAGGCCTCGACGCTCTGAGAATGGTAGAGGGCGCCACCGGGTACCACGCCGTAGGGAACGCGGATGGTGATGGGAACGTTCCAGGCCCCGTTGGAGCGATAGTAGAACCTGGCGGCTTCGTTGACGATCTGGTCGAAGGCCGGGGGGATGAAGTCGGCGAACTGTATCTCCGCCACCGGGCGCATCCCGTTCACCGAGAGCCCGATGGCGGCGCCCACGATCAGGCTTTCTGCCAGCGGCGTGTCCATTACCCGGTCCGGACCGAACTCGTCCTGGAGCCCCTGCGTCACCCGGAACACGCCGCCCGCGCGTCCGACGTCCTCGCCGAACACCATCACCGTATCGTCGGAGCGCATCTCCTCGGCGAGTCCCTCGTGAACGGCTTCTAGTAGGTTCCTGGTAGCCATCCCTATACCTCCGCGTATACGCGCTCCAGCGCGGACTTGGGCTCGACATCGGGCGCTTTCTCGGCGTGATCGCTCGCTTCCGCCACCTCTTCCCTGACGCGGTCCGCTATCTCCTGTTTCCTCTCCTCATCCAACAGATTGATCTCTTGTAGATAACGCTCGAAGCGGGTTATGGGGTCTTTCTTTCGCCAGCCCTCTACCTCGTCCCGCTCCCGGTAGCGCCGGTCGTCGTCGTCCGAGGAGTGGGCGGTGAGCCGGTAGGTCTTCGCCTCGATGAGCGTGGGGCCTTCGCTTCGCCGTGCCCGTTCTACCGCCTCTTTCGCCGCCTCGTAGACCGCGAGCACATCGTTGCCGTCCACCTCGACACCAGGGAACCTGTAGCCAGCAGCGCGACCGGCGATAGAGCCCGCGACCTGGAGTTTCTCGGGGACGGAGATAGCGTAGGTGTTGTTCTCGATCAGGAAGATCACCGGCAGGTCGTGGACGCCGGCGAAGTTCATGGCCTCGTGCCAATCGCCGCTGCTGGTGGACGCTTCGCCACCGCTGGTCAGCACCACGCCGTCCTCGCCGCGCATCTTGAACGCCAGCGCCGTGCCCGTTGCCTGCGGAAACTGGACGCCCACGGGAGCCGAAGCCGTCACGATGTTCAACTCCCGGTCCGAGAAATGGCCCGGCATCTGGCGCCCGCCGCTGTTAGGGTCGTCTCTCTTTCCCAGCAGGCTCAGGAAATGGTCCCTCGGAGTCTGTCCCAGGAGCGTCGTCATCGCGGAGTCCCGGTAGTAGGGGTAGACATAATCGTATCCGGGACGCAGGCTGTACGCGGCCCCCACCTGCGCGCCCTCCTGGCCCTGGCACGAGATAACGAACGCGGCCTTCCCCTGTCGGTTCAGTATCCACATCCGCTCGTCTACCCGGCGGGCGAGTAGCATTGTTTCATACATTTTTAGTAGATCATCTTCGGACAGACCCAGTTCTTCGTGACGACCCCTGGCTTCCTTGAGATCCATCTCTTCCGCTCCTTTCGAAGCCGCTTTCCCCATTACGGAGGACGACACCCCCTAAAGCTCTCTTATTATATCCATTGCATTCGAGTTGGGCGGAAGCATCACTTCCGTCAACTAACCAAAGCTACGCCGCGACGCTGACCTCGTAATGCTTTCGTACCGGCGTCTCGGTGAATAGATCGGCGAAATGGCTGATCTGCTCCTGATGGAACTCGCTAAACTGCCCCGCCTCCCGGTCCTCTTCCGTCTCCCACCAGACGATCGAAGTTCCCGTCCCCGACCATCGGTCCGTCAGCAGAAAGGCACCCCTGAATCCTGGTCGCTGCTTGATATCCGGGACCACGTGATCCCGGTAGACCCCGACCATCTTCTCCATGTCCGCCGGCCAGACCTTGAGCTCCACCACGCTCGCGTACATCATCAGCTCCTTACTTCAGCCAGTATTGCCACTAAAGTCACAACTCTATTGTATCCCGTGATGCGGCCTTCGGAGGTCTTCTCAGAGGCGACTGTTCGAGCTAAATAACCGGCGTCTCGCGATAGATGCCGAAGACCTCTTTGAGCGCGTCACAGATCTCCTGCACGGTGGCGTAGGCCCGCACGCAGTCGAGGATCGGGTACATAGTGTTGTCTTTGCCACGGGCGGCCTTCTTTAGCTCTTTGAGGTGATTTTCTACGAGAGCGTTGTCCCTCCGAGACTTGAGGTCCCGTAGACGACGCACCTGCTCCCGCGAGACCTCCGGGTCGATGCGGTGGGTCTCCACATCGGATTCTTCCTGCGGCTCGTAGATGTTGACGTTGACGATGTGGCGCTTGCCCTCTTCGACCTCTCGGTTGTAGCGGGCGGAGGCCTCGGCGATCTCGCGCATCTGGAACCCGGCCTCTATCGCAGGGATCACACCGCCCAGCTCGTCTATCTGCCGGAAGTATTCGTAGGCCTGACGCTCCAACTCGTCGGTCAGGGCCTCGACGAAGTAAGATCCTCCGAGCGGGTCTATCGTGTTCGTCACCCCGGTCTCCAGCGCCGCTATCTGCTGGGTGCGGACGGCGACTCGGACGGCCTCCTCGGTCGGCAGCGCGAGCGCCTCGTCCAGGGAGTTTGTATGCAGACTCTGCGTTCCGCCGAGGATGGCGGCCAGCGCCTCGAACGCCGTGCGCGCCACGTTGTTGTACGGTTCCTGGGCCGTCAGGGAGACGCCCGCAGTCTGGGTATGGAAGCGCATCTTCAGGCTCCGCTCGTCCTTCGCGCCGTAGCGCTCCTTCATCTCCCGCGCCCAGATACGCCTCGCCGCCCGGAACTTGCAGATCTCCTCGAAGAAATCTATGTGCGAGTTGAAGAAGAACGAGAACCGTGGCGCGAAGTTGTCCACGTCCAGCCCGGCCTCCATACCGGCCTCCACGTAGGCGAAGCCGTCCGAAAGGGTAAAAGCCAGCTCCTGGGCCGCAGTGCTCCCGGCCTCCCGGATATGGTAGCCGGAGATGGAGACCGTGTTCCACTTCGGCATGTGCTCCGTGGAGTAGACGAGCATGTCCTTGAAGACCCGCATGGACGGCTCGGGCGGGAAGAGCCACTCCTTCTGGGCTATGTACTCCTTGAGGATGTCGTTCTGGTTGGTCCCTCCGAGCGATTCGGGCAGGACGCCCTGCTTTTCGGCGGCGACGACGTACATGGCGAGCAACACCATCGCCGGGGCGTTGATGGTCATTGAGGTAGTGACCTCGTCCATCGGGATACCGTCGAAGAGGCGCTCCATGTCCTCCAGTGTGTCTACGGCTACACCTTCCGTGCCGACTTCGCCCAGAGAGAGCGGTGAGTCGGAGTCCAGTCCCATGAGAGTCGGCATGTCGAACGCTACGGAGAGGCCGTGCTGCCCGTGATCGAGGAGGTACCGGAAGCGGGCGTTGGTCTCGGCGGCGCTTCCGTATCCGGCGAACTGCCGCACCGTCCAGAGCCTGCCACGGTACATGTTCGGATGGATCCCACGGGTATACGGACACTCGCCCGGATAGCCTAGCTTCTCGTCGTAATCGCCCTTCATGTCCTCCGGGGTGTAGAGAGGCTTTACGGGGACTCCGGACATGGTCGAGAACTCCGAGTCGCGCTCGGAACTTTGCGAATAGGCTTCCTCCCAGCGGTCCCGTGCGGGCTTCCTAGTATCCAAGACGTGCTCCTCCTACAGCTTTCCCCTATGAATAAACTGTAGCATATGCTGCGCTTTCTCCAGGCTAGAGATATCCAGCTAATGACGCCCGGTGGGACGTGGCGCGTTCCATGTACGTTTGGACGCCACGGGCCATGTCCCGCGTCTGCTCTTCGGTAACCTCGCGCACCCGGCGGGCCGGTACGCCGACGATGAGGCTGCGGGCAAGAAAGTCCTTCCCTTCGGGGACCAGGGCGCCGGCCGCCACGATGGAGCCTTCCCCGATCCTGGCCCCGTTGAGGACCGTTGCGCCCATCCCGATGAGGCATCCGGCCCCGATCTCACACCCGTGTATGATCGCCCGGTGCCCGACCACGCAATCATCTCCCACCAGCGCCGGGTAGCCGGGATCGGCGTGTAGCACACAGCCGTCCTGGATGTTGGTGCGGGCTCCTACCTGGATCCTCTCCGTGTCACCCCGCAACACGGCCCCATACCAGACGCTCGACATCTCATCCAGATACACCGCCCCGATCACATATGCTCCGGGCGCGACGAACGCGGAGTCTGACACCTCGGGCCAATGATCGCGATGGGGCAGCAGGTTGCCGTTCAACTTCCAAGCCTCCAAAAGTTCGTTCTCGTCTTGTTTACCGTTCTGCAGAACTACTGTCCGATCAGGCTTCCTCGATTTCGGCGAGTACCGCGCCGCCGGGTACGAGGTCTCGCTCTCCGTAGGGCAGGGCGCGCACCGTGCCGGCGTAGGGAGCGGTGACCTGTTGCTCCATCTTCATCGCCTCCAGCACAAGGAGCACTTGTCCTTCCTCTACTTCTTCCCCCTCTTCGACCAGCACGCTAACAACCGTTCCCGGCATAGGCGAGGTGAGACTGGTCCGTCCGGAATCCGCCCCACCGGACACAGCATCATCCACGCTCGGTGGCAGAGACCTCTCCAACCGGTAAGTAGCTCCGTCGTCAGAAACGAAAACGCTCGAACTGTCGACGGCGAATCCGCAACTTACCGGCTCGTCATCCAGCGTTGCGCGCAAGAAGCCGTTCCCTATAGAGATTTGCTCGACTACCGAGTCTCTACCGTTCATCCGTACTCTCATTCCGTCGGAGATACGGCTCGTCTCAACCAGGTGAGTCTCTCCGCCCGCGTTGTAACGGAACCGCACGATCCCCATAGGACGCCAGGACCCCGAAGAGAACGGCTCCCAGGCCTTGCCTCTCGACGGGAGCGACTCGCCCACTGCGGCGAGCAGGATCGCCTTCTCGGGAACCCGATCCTGTTCCTGTTTCCCGGAGATATCATGTTTCTCCAGAAAGCCGGTTGTGGTCTCTCCGGCGGCGAAGGCGAGATTCTCTGCGATGCGTCTCAGAAGCGGAAGGTTGGTAGGAACCCCGAGGACCGTGTAGTCTCGCAGTCCCTGGCGAAGCCGCTGGACGGTCGTTTCCCGGTCGGAGGCGAAGACGATCAACTTGGAGATCATCGAATCGTAGTTGAGCGAAACTTCATCTCCGGTCTCGACACCGACGTCATTGCGAATGCCGGGCCCCTCGGGCGGTGCGAACGAGTGTAGCTTCCCTCCAGCCGGCAGGGATGTTTCCGGGTCTTCGGCATAGATGCGGACCTCGATCGCGCTTCCGCGCAGCGTTACATCCTGCTGGTCCGGTAGCAGCTCTCCGGCGGCGACAGCCAGTTGCAAGTGTACGAGATCCAACCCCGTTACCAACTCGGTTACGGGATGCTCCACCTGGAGCCGGGCGTTCATCTCCAGGAAGTAGAAGTCCTCACCATCGAGCAAAAACTCGACCGTCCCCGCGTTCCGGTAGCCGGCCTCGGCCGCCAGCCGTACCGCCGCGTCGCAGATGGCTTCCCGCAGCTCCGCATCGAGGGCCGGAGAGGGGGCCTCTTCGACGACCTTCTGGTGCCGGCGTTGGATGGAGCAATCCCGCTCGTAGAGGTGGATCACGCTGCCTTGGTAGTCTCCAATCACCTGCACCTCTACGTGACGCGGGTTCTCCACTAGCTTCTCCAGGAACACGGTAGGATCGCCGAACGAGGACTCCGCCTCCCGTTTCGCCCCCCGGAGGGCTTCCTCGAAGTCTTCCGGGCGGTCCACCGAACGCATTCCGCGTCCCCCACCCCCGGCGCTGGCCTTTACGAGCACCGGATAGCCTATCCTCCTCGCCTCCTCGGAGAGACGCTCTTCGTCCTGATCCCCACCGGAGTATCCGGGAATGATCGGTACACCGGCCTTCTCAGCCAGTTCTTTAGCCTGTACCTTGTCGCCCACGAGTTCCATCGCCTCCGGCGGCGGCCCGATCCAGATCGCCCCGGCCTCTTCGACCGACCGGGCGAACGCCGCGCTCTCCGACAGAAATCCGTATCCGGGGTGTACGGCCTCCGCGCCGGACCCTTCTATGATCTCGATTATTCGCTTCACGTTCAGGTAGCTATCGGCGGCCGGAGCCGGGCCGAGCAGGTACGACTCGTCGGCCAGGCGTCGGTGCATCGAGTACTCGTCCGCCTCGGAGTAGACGGCGACGGTTTTTATCCCGAGCTCGCGGCAGGCGCGTATTATGCGGACAGAGATTTCGCCCCGGTTGGCGATGAGGACCTTCGAGAAGCTCATGGCTCTACTCTCCACGACGGCTCTCGCTTCTCCAGGAACGCCCCAAGACCTTCCTGCCCCTCCTCGCCGGTTCGGAGTCCCGCTATCCGGTGGGCCATCAGCTCCGTAGCTTGCTCCGGCTCGGCCTCCCGAAGCTCCCGCAGAAGAGACTTCACTGCCGCGAGGGCCTCCGGACCGCCCTTCCTCAGTTGCTCGACCTTTTTTCGAACCGCCTCGTCCAACTCGCGCTCGGGAGCTACCTCGTGCGCCAGTCCTATCTCCCTCGCCAGGTCCGCGCCGAACCTTTCTCCGGTCAGAAACAACCGCCGGGCGTGCGAAGAGCCGATCTTACCAACCACGAACGGGGCGATCGTCGCCGGGGCGATGCCGAGCCGCACCTCCGAGAAGGAGAAGACCGTATTCTCTTCGGCGATTATCACGTCCGCCGCCGCAACCAGTCCGGCCCCGCCTCCGATAGCCGCGCCTTTAACCTTCGCCACTACCGGCTTCGGACACTCACCCACGGCCCGGAACATGGCGGCCAGGCTCCGGGCGTCTTCGAGGTTCTCCTCGTATGAGAAACGCGAGGTGTCCCGCATGTATCCGATATCGGCCCCGGCGCAGAAAGAGCGTCCCTCACCGGAGAGGACCACGGCCCGCACTCCCTCGTCGCCCGCCAGTTCCTCAAAGCTGTCCGAGATCTCCGTTATGAGCGCAGTGTCCAGGGCGTTGTGCGAATCCGGCCGGTTCAGGTTCACGTGCGCCACGCGGTCTTCGATTCGCACCAGCAGGTTTTCGTATTTACGGTAGTTCAATGGTTGGCCTCCGACATCATCGAACGTCGGTCATCAGCGTATCGAACGTGGAGGTTACGTGCAGACTAAAAACGTCCATCCCTACATCCTGAAGATGCCGTAGCGGGTATCGGAAGCCGGGGCGTTCGCGGCGGCGGAGAGGCCAAGTGCCAGAAACATCCGGGTATCCACCGGGTCTATAACGCCATCGTCCCAGAGCCTCGCGGTAGAGTGGTACGGGTTGCCCTCCTCCTCGTACTTCTCCAGGATCGGACGCTTGAACTCCTCCCGTTCCTCCTCGGTCATCTCCTCGCCCTCGCGCTTCCGTTTGTCTTCCTGAACGGTTAGCAGCACATTCGCCGCCTGCTCTCCACCCATAACGCTGACCCTCGCGTTCGGCCACATGAACAGGAGATTCGGCGAATAGGCCCGGCCGCACATACCGTAGTTACCGGCCCCGAAAGACCCCCCGATTATGACGGTGAACTTCGGGACATTCGCGTTGGCGACGGCCATGACCAGCTTCGCGCCGTCCTTGGCGATGCCGCCCGCCTCGTACTCCCGGCCTACCATAAAGCCTGTGATGTTCTGTAGAAATACGAGCGGGATGCCCCGCGAGCAACACAACTCGATAAAGTGCGTTCCCTTCAAAGCGCTCTCCGAGAACAGGATTCCGTTATTCGCCAGGATGCCAACCGGCTGGCCCATGATCCTGGCGAACCCGCACACCAGTGTCTCGCCATAGCGCGGCTTGAACTCGTGCATGCGGCTACCGTCAACAAGACGGGCTATTACCTCACGCACGTCGTAGGCTTTGCGCGGGTCTTGGGGTACTAGGCCGTACAGCTCCCCGGCGTCGTAAAGTGGATCTTCTGGCTCTTCGACGGTCCAGGGCGGATGTTTCTCTCGATTCAGGTTCTCGACGACCTGGCGGACTATGGCGAGAGCGTGCTCGTCGTTCTCGGCGAAGTGGTCGGCCACGCCGGAGAGTCTGGTGTGGACGTCGGCACCGCCAAGTTCTTCGGCGGTTACCTCCTCGCCGGTCGCGGCCTTCACCAGCGGAGGCCCACCGAGGAAGATCGTGCCCTCACCCTCGACGATCACCACCTCGTCGCTCATGGCCGGGACGTACGCCCCGCCGGCGGTGCAACTCCCCATCACAGCCGCTACCTGAGGGATGCCCTTCGCCGACATCCGGGCCTGGTTGTAGAAGATGCGCCCGAAATGTTCCCGATCCGGGAAAACCTCGTCCTGTAGCGGCAGGTAAGCCCCGCCGGAATCTACGAGATAGATGCACGGCAAATAGTTCTGCTCGGCGATCTCCTGGGCCCGGAGGTGCTTCTTTACCGTTATGGGGTAGTAAGTGCCGCCTTTGACGGTCGCGTCGTTGGCGAGGACCATGACTTCCCGGCCCGAGACGCGTCCGATGCCGGTGACGATCCCGGCCGCCGGCACGTTGCCGTCGTACATACCGTAGGCCGCGAGCGGCGAGAGTTCCAGGAAAGCGGTGTCAGGATCGAGTAACCGTTCGATCCGGTCTCGCGCCAGCAACTTACCACGCTCTTCGTGCCGGCTCCGCGCCTTCTCGCTCCCACCGCGCCGGGCCTCGGACGAGTTTTCGCGCAGACCAGCGAGCAACGCCTCGTAGGCTTCGGCGTTCTTCCGAAACTCCTGGCTCTCAGGATCTACTTGGGTGCGGAGCTTGCTCATTCTTCCCCTTTTTCGTACCGTCTTGCTGAAAGCATTTTATCCGGCACCCTCGCCCAAATCTCGGAACAGCGGTCTCAAGTCTTCCAGACTCTCGTAGGTCCACCACAGATAATTGCGTGTCCCGTCTTCGCGCAGCGGATGTAAGTCTTCGTTCTCCGGGTCGTCGAGGAACCCCTGGAAAGCCTCTTGCGAGGGCCACTCGACCAGCACCATAGCCTGGCGGGGTTCCACATCCGGGGCGCTCTGGAGGGAGCTGTGGAGTTTGCCAAGTGCGACGACCTTCCCATCGTACTTGGTTACGGCCGCGACAGAGCGACGAGAATATTGTCGATACAGGTCGTTATCCGCGAGATCGAACAGGTTCAGGGCATAGAGGGGCATCAGGTTGCCTCTATTTCAGATGCCTCGTTTCGTGACTCAACAACTGCTGCAGCCAAAGGTAAGCCGAGGATCAGGCCCTCTGCTAGCCCGGCCACCAACCCGAAAGCGGCACCCACCAGGCCGGGTATAAAAGCCCATGCCAAAGTGACGAAGAAGAAGATAGGACCATCCGCAAAGATATCTGTAAACGTACCAGCACCCAATGTCCCGTCTAGGGTGAATAGCCAACCCAACAACTCACCCTCGATCACCCCGCCAAGACAAAATGCCGTGACAATCACTTTATAGCAGTGCGAGAAGCCGCGCCCGGACACCTCAGATACCCTGAGAACGATCTCCGCAGCCACCAGTCCGGCGATTACCACTAGAAATGTGGAAGGGAGTACCTCTCCCAACGAGGCCCCCTCGCCAGCAAAAGTGTCGAGGCCAAACCACAAGATGACACCTATCAGGTTAGCCAGTCCGACAAACACCGCTACAACTCTTGCGAGCCGACGGAAGCCTATTCCCCTCGCCCAAACCATCACACGTGAAACCATAAAACTCCCTCTCCGAAAGATCTCTTGGCTTCTTCCTTACCCTATATTAACGCAAGAAACTCGACCGCGGACATATACCTGACTGATGGAATTAGCCGAGATCTGAGGTGTAAACTGTTAATGATCGACATCCTTCTCGCCAAGTCCTCAATGCAATCTACGAAACGTTTGACCTAGCACGAAGCTGTTATCGAGAAGCTACCCTCTCCGCCTTTTCTTCGACACTTTTCTGCAACAGCGAGCGGGCGATGATCTGGCGGTTGATCTCGCTGGTCCCTTCCCCGATCTCGTTGATCTTGACCTGCCGCCAGTAGCGGGCCACGGCGCTCCCTTCCATAAACCCTTCGCCGCCCCAGATCTGGGCCGCCTGGTCCGCCGCCCGCTTCGCCGTCTCCGAGGCGAAGACTTTCGCCATACTCGCCTCCCGCCCGAAAGCTCGTCCCTGGTCCTTTAGCCACGCCGCCTTCAGCACCATGTTACGCGCCAACTCTATCTCCATCGCCATGTCGGCGAGCTTGAATTGGATTGCCTGAAACTCCGAAATGGATTTGCCGAACTGCTTCCGCTCGTTCGCCCGTTCCATTGCCTCGTCGAAGCAGGCCTGCGCCAGCCCGACCGAGAGCGCCCCGACCGCGACCCGTCCCCCGTCAAGCGTCTGGAGGAACTGCTTGAACCCCGCTCCCCGCTCACCGAGCAGGTTCTCTTCCGGCGCCCGGCAGTCCTCGAAATAGAGCGGATGCTGGTCGGAGGCGCGCCAGCCGATCTTCTCGTAGGCCGATCCTCGGGTGTAGCCGGGTGTGTCCTGCGGGACGATGATGGCGGTCAACTCCGGCCTGCCGTTCTCGCGGGTTCCCGTAACAGCGATGACGGTGACGCCGCCGGTGATGTCGGTGCCGGAGTTGGTGATCCACTTCTTCGATCCGTTGATGACCCATTCACCGCTTTCGAGTTCCGCGGTCGTCCGGGTACCGCCGGCGTCGGTTCCGGCCTCCTCTTCCGTGAGCCCGAAGGCCCAGAGCCGCTCTCCGGTGGCGCACCGGGTAAGGAATTTCTCTTTCTGCTCAGGTGTCCCGAAAGCGGCTATCGGGGCGCATCCCAGGGAGATGTGGGCTTCCATCGTGATGCCGACCGAGGTATCGGCGCGGCAGATCTCCTCCAGAGCCAGGTTGTAGGCGACGAAGTCGCCGCCAGAGCCGCCGTACTCTTCGGGCAGTGTGAGGCCCATGAGCCCGAGGCGGGCCATCTCGGCGACGATATCGTAGGGAAACTTCTGCTCGCGGTCGAGTTGCTCGGCGCGAGGCTGGATCTCACCCTGGGCAAAGTCGCGCGCCAGGTCGCGCCATCGTCTCTGTTCTTCGGTCATGTCAAAGTTCATGGATCTCCTCCTGTTCCCGCAGACAAAACGAATCATAGCAGCAGAGTAAGCTGCGACACTACACGGACGGGCTCTTTGGGGCGCGACCTTTCATACTCTGAAACAAGTGTTTGGTCTCGTGCGTAATAGGAGAAGTAGGTTGTGGAAGGCAATGGCAATAGAGGAGGCAGAGAAACATGGGCATACTGACCTGGATCATCATCGGGCTAATAGCGGGAGTGCTGGGCAAGATCATCATGCCGGGTGACGACCCCGGTGGGTTCATAGTGACGATCCTGCTGGGCATCCTCGGCGCTTTCGTCGGGGGCTTCGTCGTCGGGCTGTTGGGCGGCTCCGGGGTTACGGGATTCAATATCTGGTCGATCCTCGTGGCTACCGCAGGCGCCGTCATAGTGCTGGCCGTCTACCGGGCGGTCGCCGGCGCCAGATCTCACTGACCCAAAACCCACAGAGAAGCCGCCAGGTCCAGGCTATGCCGTATCTACCCTGGCGGCTTCTTCCAAATCGTAGCGTTCTATAGCTACCTCGCGCAGCTTGTACTTCTGGATCTTGCCGCTCGCGGTCATCGGGTACTCTTCCACGAAGTCCACGTAGCGCGGCACTTTGTAGCGGGCTATATTCTCACGGCAGAACTCCCGGACGTCTTCGTCGGTGATGTCCGCGCCGGGCTTTAGTTGGATGGCGGCCGCGACTTGCTCTCCGTACTTCTCGTCCGGGACGCCGTAGACCTGCACGTCCGAGATATCGGGATGGGTGTAGAGGAACTCTTCGATCTCCCGCGGGTAGATATTCTCGCCGCCCCGGATGATCATGTCCTTCGCCCGGCCCGTTATCTTGACGTACCCGTTCTCGTCCACGACCGCCAGGTCTCCGGTGTGGAGCCATCCGTCCCCATCTATCGCTTCCTCGGTCCTCTCGGGCATCTTGTAGTAGCCCTTCATAACGAGGTATCCGCGTGTCAGTAGCTCGCCTTGCTCTCCGGGAGAACAGTCCTCGCCCGTCTCCACGTCTACTATACGAACCTCCACGTCGGGGAGCTTGCGGCCGACACTAGAGACGCGCAACTCTATCGGGTCGTCTGTGCGGGTCTGGGTTATTACCGGGCTCGACTCGGTCTGGCCGTAAGCGATGGTGATCTCATCGGCCCCCATCACTTCCACTACCTTCTTCATCACCTCGGTCGGGCAGGGAGAACCCGCCATAATGCCGGTCCGAAGGCTGCTCGTATCGTAGTTCTGGAAGTCCGGGTGATCCAACTCCGCTATAAACATCGCCGGAACCCCGAGCAACGCCGTACACCGCTCCTCGTGGACCGCTTCGAGCACCATCTGAGGATCGAAGCTCTCAACCGGCACCATCGTGCCCTCGTGGGTCACGGTATTGAGCGTCCCGAGCACACACCCGAAGCAGTGGAAGAACGGCACCGGGATGCACACCCGATCCTCCGGCCCAAGCTCCATGCACTCGCCGATGTAGAAGGCGTTTTTGACAATGTTCGCGTGGGTGAGCTGCACGCCCTTCGGGAAACCCGTAGTCCCGGAGGTGTACTGCATGTTGATCACCTCGTCGGCGTCGAGCGACTCCTGCCGTTCTCGTAACTCTTCTTCGGAGACCTCACGACCGCGCTCCAAAAACCCTCTAAAGTCCATTATCGGCAGATCCTTCGGAGACTCCCCGCCCATGAGAACCACGTGCTTCAAATACGGTAACTCTTCGACTCTAAGCCGGCCGTCCTCGGTACCGGATAGTCCGGGCGCCGCGCTCCGGAGAATCTCCAGGAAATCCGCGTCCTTGACGCCTTCCGTAAGAAAAAGAGCCGCCGAGTCCGATTGCTCAAGGACGTACTTCAGTTCGTTGGAGCGGTAGGCTGGGTTGACGGTCACGAGGACCGCCCCGATCTTGCCGGTGGCGAACTGGAGCGTCACCCACTCCGGGACGTTCTGGCCCCAGACCGCCACATGGTCGCCCTTCTGTATCCCGAGCGCCATCAATGCGCGGGCGCAATCCTCTACCACTTCTTTGAACTCAGCGTAGGTGTAGCGGAGCCCGCGATCCGTGTAGACCAGCGCATCGTCCTCCGGGCGACGTTCCGCTACGAGATCCAGGACTCCGCCAACGCTCAGACCTTCGATATCTTCCGGACGCATATCCCGCTCCTAAACTCGATTCCCCTAGACCGGAGTTTAGCAGTTGCTCCTATCCGGGCAAGAGGCACCGGATGGCGAAGCGTCTAGTATCTAGCCATGTCGTCGAGTATCCGCCGGATCTTGGTGTCGTAGGTCGTGTCGGTGGCCCACACGCCTCCACCGAGCTGGCTGATCCTGGTTACCCACCACCCACGGTTTTTCTGCGCGGCGCGGGCGTCGTGAAAGCGGTCGTGCGGCGTGCCGATCGGCTTTTTGCCGGTGTAGGCGGCCATATGATTTACGTGCATCCTGACGCCCTGATAGGCGGTCGCGGGCCTCTCGAAATCTCGCGGCGCATCCCCTACCTGGCCGCCCTTCTTTATGCCGGCCATGTTCCAGGGCTTCGAGTCGCCCCCGTAATGTCCCCTTCCGGTCTCAAGGATCGCCTGCGCAACGAGTACGTCCGGCGCGATGCCCGCCTTGGGCGCGAGCTTGTAGTAGATCGGTATGGTCTTGAGGATGTAAGACGTGCTCCCCACCGACCGGGCGTATCTCTCGGCGGAGGTCCGGCTGTGGATCGGGGCTCCCAGCATGCTGTCCGGCGCGCGCGACGGCCGCCTCGCCTCGACTACCCTAACGGCGTCCGCGACGACGTACCTGCTACCTTTCGCCCGGCGGGAGACCAGCACGTTGTAGCGGTCGCCGCGCTCCATCCGGTAGACCCCGGTCTTGACCCACTTTCCGCCGTTTCTCTGCTGGTTTACCCTGGTCCACCTCGTACCCGAAGTCGTCCTGACCCCGATCGCAGTGGCGGCGTTGTGCCTCCGGGCGGCCGGCCAGCGGGCGTATACGGCATAGTACCGGGTCGTCGGTATCCTGGTTTTGAACTTGAATGTGCCGGTTTTATTCGTCGGTCTGGCAACCCGGAAGTTCCTGCTGTAGTGCTGGGAGCCACTAACGCTCGTGCGCCAGCTATCCGAAGCCATAAAGCGGCCCTGGGTGGCGTTATCCACCACCTGGGCATAAGGTCTCGTCTGCGCTTCGACTTTTTCGACTTGCGTAGCCACCCCTAAAGCCAGCAACACCGCCACCACTATCAACGCAAGATGCCGCACTATACCCCTCCACTAAAGACGCCGGACCATCCGGAAGATCATTCGACCCGCCGGGACATGTTATCGGACGGCTCGCAGCAAAGCTATAGTTAATTTAATCCCGAGACCGGGACGCAGTTCTCCCCGGAAAAGACCTCGACACACGTTCCCCGGCCGACGGCTTGGTAAGATGGCGTTGGATCCAGCGGAAAGGAGAACGGAATGACGGACTATTTGCCGGAGGTATACCAGCAGTTCGAGAGACGCTTTCCGGCGGTCAAGGAGGCATTCGACTCCCTGGGCGCCGCCGAACACGAGGCCGGTACGCTCGGCGAGAAAGAGCGGCGGTTGGTGAAGCTCGGTGTCGCCGTCGGGGCCGAGTCGGAGGGGGCCGTGCGGTCCCACGTCCGCAAACTGCTCGGCATCGGCGCGACGGAAGAGGAGATCCTGCACGCCATCGTCCTCGCACTAACCACGATCGGCTTCCCCGCCACGAACGCGGCCCTGGGCTGGGCGGAGGAGGTGCTCTCCGAGGAATCTCACTCGTAGACCTCGTGAGAGTTGGAAGATAACGGGCGAGCTATCACAGAGAATTTTCCCGGCCCATGGCAACATTCAGCCGACGCATAAACGCACGATCTACCCCTAGGAGACGCCTTGGACGAAGAGAAGAAGCAAGAACAGCAGAAAGACTCCGAACGCAAGAGGCCGGATACCGAGATGGGCAAGGACGCGACCGACGAACGGGTCGCCGAAGAGGAAGAGAGCGGCGGCGCGCTCCCCTCGAATCACTCGGATTAGGAGCGAGTCTACAGAGGCTTAGGACCTCCGCAACGACTTATAGCTCGCCTGCTCGTGACCGAACTACGGAGCAAAGGCGCGCTCCGGATCGGCTGGACCGGGATTTGCCAGAGCGTCGAAGACCAGCCTCTGGGCGAATGGGTCGTTGTAGATGTTCTGGTGGGTGACGAGCAGGCCGCCGTTGTAGTCCTGGAGTGTAAGGTTCTCGGTACGCTTCTCCCCCCGCAAAAAACAACGAGTGTAAGGGATTATGATCTCGTCGTCGTCAGTGGCGATTTGGGTGAAAGAGCCTTTGCCCGGCGTGTCGTCGCCGCGATTGAGCCTGGTGATGAACTCTGAATCGGCTTGCTGCTGCTCGCACGCGCGGCAAGGATTCGAGATGCCGAGGGCTTCCTGGAAATCAACCTGTTCGAGTTCCGTGCCGTAGTTGGACGGCGCTATACCGACGAGATCCTCGACTTTATTCTTGCCGCTGAGGTACTTGATCCAATACCGCGGCATCATGCCGCCCTGGCTGTGGCCGACGAGCGAGACTTTCTCGGCGCCCGTATATCCCAAGACATTGTCCACGAAAGTCCCGAGTTCCCGCGCGGAGTCCTGAATAGGCCCGAGACCCCGATTACCGTAGTTGAGCGCGAATACGCAGTATCCCATCTCCTTGAGCTGCGGCGAGAGGACTGCCCAATTCTGGTCCATCGTCTCGAAGGTCCCGTGTACCAACACCACCGGGTAAGGATGTGCCGCGTCAGGTTCGCACGGCAAGTTGGCCCCCGGAGGAGGCGTTCCTTCCTCGATGAGAAAGTCCGGCGCCGTCGTCCGGGCTGCGGAATGTCCGGTAAAAACAAGCGCCCCCGCTGATAGCGCGAGCAACAAAGAGATGACTACGAACCCCATCCTCTCCCTGTAAGACCCGGAACAATAAACGCCGCCCATCGGTTTCACGTCAACACCTTTCGCCCTAGAGCAAATACATCTCCAACAACGGCCCATATTATCTACGTCCCGTCATCCGGCGCAAGTGCCTGAGAGCCTCGGACGGTTCACGCGACCTGTATCGTACAATCAGAGGGTGTCAAATCAATCATCCCGTAAAATCGTAGAGTCATCACTCCGCCACAGCCTTGATTAACTCGGTCGTGAAGCTACTGGCTTTCCTGATCCTGGGTGGCGCGGCTCTCTCCGCCGCGCTCTGGAGCCTGGAGAACGTACGGTGGGAAGAACCCGCATGCCCGCGGGGCGTCGGCCACGGCTTCTGGGACCTCCGCTGGCTCGCCGGCGAGCCAAACCCCGCCGCCACCGGCACGGAGAAACTACTTTCCCGTCCCAATTTCGGCGCGACGCCCGAGGCCGCCGACGACCTGGAAGCCGGGATAGTAGACGAACGAATAGTCTCCACCCTTCTGGCCGTTTCCAAAGAGCACAGCGTCTGCGTCCAGACGTTCAAGGAAGGCCACTCCTTCCTGCCGGGCGTGGCGGACGGCCCCACCATTCCCGAAGGCTACGGCGAAGCGGGCGGACTGCCAAACACCCACTATTTCGGGAGGGCCGCCGACATCTACTGGGTAGACGGCGAGCCGGTGGAAAGCAACGGCGCAAACCCGGCCGTTCTGGACGTAGGCAGGACCATCGCCAGCATCCCGCCGGGGCGGCGGCCCGACCAGATCATCGGCCCGCCCGACTGGACACAGAGGCTGGGCTACGGATGGGCGAAAGGCTGGATAACGGCTGAGGATCAACTCGATCTGCACGAGGACCATCTTCACATCGGGTACAGGGGCGAGGCCGGAACTCGCAACGTGCGGTGATCTTGAGCCGGGGCTAAGGTAGCCCGACGCGGGGCGCTTCTACGTTTGCTCGCGGTCCGTGACCTCTCCCGCTGTTCCGAGGCGCCTCAACTCTTCGAGGATTTCATCCACCCCGGCCAGTTTGTCCAGCACGCCCGCGGCTCCCCGCTTCATCACCCGGGCCCGGTTGGCTTCATCAAGGGTTGCGCTCAAGATGAGTATCTTCACGTCGGGGTTGGCGCGGCGCAGTTCCGCTATGAGATCCGCCCCGTCTCCATCCGGGAGCGCAAGGTCTACTATCGCCAGGTCCGCCGCCTCCAACACCACCCGCGCTTCGGCCAGCGAGCCGGCCTGTGAGACTACTGTGAAGTCCGGCTCCATGTCCAGCATGAGCGCGAGAGCCTGGCGGAAAGAGCCATGGTCTTCGATCAGCGAGACGCGAGTCTGCTTTGGTGGAAGTTCGTCGGACATAATCGCTTCCTCCCTGTTACCGATGCTCATCCGGTGTCATCCGCGCCGTTGCGATCCACGAGGGATCTGCTTTCCGAGACGTCCAAAAGGTGTCCGGGCACCGAGGTGATCAATCGCACCCGGGTACCGTTGCCCGGCTCGCTTTCAACCTGTAGCTCACCTTCGAGAATCCCGGCTCTCTCTCTCATGCTCCTCAATCCTACTCCAAACTCTACATTGTCCGGGTCGAAGCCCCGCCCATTGTCCGAGACTTCGATGCGCACTTGTTCTCCGGCCGCCGTCAGCGATACTATGACGCGGCCCGCCTCCGAATGACGGCGAACGTTGGTTAGCGCCTCTTGAACGATACGCAAAAGTTCACCGCCGACCGATTCCGGCAAGTCGTCCGGGAACCCTTCCCCCACCGTAAGCTCCACATCATATCCAGCATTCATCTGTTGGTTGAGATCGAGCAGAGACTGCACCGAATGTACGAAGGACTGTCCCCTTATGCCCTCCTGACGCAGGTCGTAGACGGCATCCCGCAGCGACCGTCCGCCGCGTTTGAGCACGTCGATAGCGCTGTCCATCCTCTCGATCAGCGCAGGAGCTTCGGAGAGCCGCCGGACCAGTTGCATCTCGGCCATTGCGTAGGAGAGATCCTGCAAGGCCCCGTCGTGGAGGTCACGGGCCATGCGGCTGCGTTCGGCTTCCCGGACCTCGCGCAACCTCTCCTGTACCCGCTTGCGCTCTGTTACGTCGCGGAAGATGTTGACCGCGAGCAACACCTGCCCCCACTCATCAAAGACCGGGCTCGCCTTGATGACGGACCATCTCTCATCACCCGTCTCCCGCACCCGGAACCGCAGCATCATCTCGGGCGGTTGCTCGCCTCGCAACGCGCTTCGTCCCGGCAAATTCTCGAGTGAGAACTGTCTCCCGGACTCGTCGAATAGCTCGAACTTGCGCATCATCTCGTGGATAGGCGCCTCCAGGAGCGCCTGGACCGAAGGGTACCCGATAAGCCGGGCGGCGGCCTCGTTCGCGTAGATCAGGCGTCCCGTGGGGTCCTGGGCGGTGATGCCGTCGGCGACCCCGAGCAGAACGATCTCGAGCTCGTTGCGGGAGCTGCGAAGCGCCTCTTCGGCTCTCCGGCGTTCCTCGATCTCTTTTTTAGCCTCCTCGTACAGCCTGGCGTTGTCCACCGCGAGCGCCGCCCTCCTCGCCAGCTCCTCGGCCAACCCCAGATCCGCTTCTCCGTAACGCCGCCCCGACTCTGCGGAGACCAGCGTGATCGCCCCCAGCGTCCTCCCTCGGGCCACAAGCGGCACGATGATCACCGAAGTGAACCCGATCTCGCGCATGATCCGCAAATGCTCCGCGTCTTGGGCGACGGACTCCAGCATCTCGTCCGGGATCTCGGGATAGAACTCCGAGCGGCCGGTGCGCGTCACCGCGGCTACTCCTCGCGGGGCGTTCGGGTCGCCAGGGTAACGTTCCTGAAGCTCGTGCGCCCAGCGCATCTTCTCCGGGTCCTGATGCGCCGCGGCGACCCGATTCAGCGACTCACCCTCCAGGACATCCACCGCGCACCAGTCAGCCAGTTGCGGAACGGTCAGGCGCGCCACGTCGGACAACGTGCCCCGGTAATCCAGCGACGACGCCAGCACGGCGCTCGCTTCGGATAGGAAACGCTGAGTCTCCTCGGCCCGCTCGCGACGCGAAACCTCAGTGCGCAGCCCTTCGTTTGTCCGCGCCAGCTCCGCTGTCCGTTCCTCTACCCTCACCTCCAGCTCGTCGCGCGCCCTCCGCAACTCCTCTTCGGCCTGCTTGCGCTCGGTGATGTCCTGCACGGTTCCGACCAGCCTGACCGGTTGACCGGTAATCCGGCCTACTCGCTGCATAACCTCACGAAAGCGATCAAAATACTCTTCGCCTTCTACAGCCAGTTCATCCGCAAAATCTTCGAGCAACACTTGACTACGGTCAAAAATGAGCTCCATTCGTTGCTGGGCTGTTCTCAACTCGCCGTCTGGCCGGACTATACGGTACTCATAAGTAACCGCCGGCCCTCCCTGTAACACTTCCTGTGCCGCCTGCCCGATGACTTGCAGGTCTTCGGGATGGACGAATCTCAGGTAGGCTTCCAGTGTTTCTCCAAACGCTTGCTCCGACACGCCGAAGATGCGGTATATCTCATCGGACCAGAGCACGAGGTCTGTATCGAAGTCGTACTCCCAGTGGCCCAGATGAGCGATCCGTTGCGCTTCAGAAAGGCTGGCTTCGCTCCGGCGCAAAGCCTCCTCTGCCCGGTCGCGCTCGCCGAGAAGCGCCTCCCTGATCTCCTCTTGCTCCTTCAGGACCTGATCGCGGGATCGTTCGATAAAGCCGACAGAGATTTCGGATAGCAGTCTCGTCAATCGGTACTGTAAAGCGACCATATGGTCTGCAACAAGCCCCTCGGTGAGTTGATCGTTCAACACCTCCTGCGTTTTGCTCAGTGTTTCAGGACTAAGATAGTGCATGCTCGCCAAATCCGCACCGATCGCTCGCGCCTTGCAAGGCTCGAACGTTTCCGAGGACAGCAAAGTAAGGATCCGGTCCGTCAGTTCGGCGAGACGCCGACGCACCTCTGTGACGCCGAGGGGCGTAAAGCCGGTACCCACGATAGCGTTGTACCAACTATTGATGATCGCAGCGCGGCGTTTGTCTAACGACAAAATAAGTGGAGATCGCTCCATCATACCCATGCGGCCGTGGTGTAAACCCTCCTCAAGGAGCCTTCCTAACAGCTACATCATACACCCCCTGTGCCCATCATCGCGCGTTGTACATGCCCTCTCTATAAACCCCCGACTGTCCTATAACTTGCGCCCGACGCCACCGTACTGTCCCATCGACTTCGGTTCGCCAATGGAGAGATCGTCGGGACCTTCCGGACGCCAGAAAGGGAGAAAAGTCAGTCCCGGTTCGACCGGCTCAAACCCCTCAAAGAAGCTCTCTATCTGGTTGCGGGAACGGATCTTGATGGGAGTCCCGATAGAAGCGTACAGGCTCTCACTCTGATCCACCTGTTCTTGAACAACACCTTCCAATATTCCGTGCGAGAGGACGATGTAGCTATCCGGCGCCAAAGCGTCTCGCACAGTGCGAACCACACAGTACGCTTCCTCATCGTCAGTAACAAATAGCAGCACAGAGGTGATCAGCACCGCTGTCGGCTTGCTCAGATCCAGCATGCGGAGAACCGTCGGATGTTCGAGGATATGATCTGTTTGACAAATGTCAGCCTGGATAACGGTAGCGTTGGGATTTTCCTTCAGGATCTCTTCGCTGTGGCGCACGGCGACAGGGTCTATGTCCACGTACATGACGCGTACCGAAGGGTTGATCTCCTGGGCTATCTCGTGGACGTTTCCAACCGTCGGTATGCCGGACCCCAGGTCGAGGAACTGATCAATACCCTGCTCCGCGAGAAACTTGACGGCCCGACGCAAGAAAGCACGATTGGTCCGCATGATCATGGGCGCATCAGGAAGGATGTCGATGAACCTCTGGGCCGCCATGCGATCAACCTCGAAGTTATGGTAACCACCCAGCAGGTAGTCGTATATACGCGCGGCGCTCGGCCTTTCGGTGAGGCTCCGGGCAAGATCCGGCTTATCCATGCTGGCTGGGCACTCCTCTCATCTTTATTACGAGGTATTCAATATACCCTATCCGTGATCCTCGCAATAGTCTCGTGGATCCAGGCAACTCCCGCCGTCGCCTCCCCTGCCCCGGTGGCTCATCCAACCGCCGCATCAGTTCCCGAACATTGAAGGTAGCCGCGACGCCCATGAATTCACCCCGATGCGTCGCGTGTGTGGTCCACGTATCCGGCGTCGAAAACCTCGTCCGCTATGCCGGTAGCGCCCGTATTGAAGAGATCTTCGACATCCGGCGGGTGGTAATCTCGTTCTCTTCCAACATACCACTGGGATAAGCCCCCGCCGACACTGACGCGAGTATCTCGAATACCTTCGATGTTGGCGAGGGCTGCGAGGATAGGTCTTGCTACCTCCGTTTCGAAAAATATGTTCGCGAGGGCAAAGATACTTCATTTGCGGTATGCGCCGCACCCTGCCGATACTTTATGATACAGGTGTTTCGTAGTGTGCGAAGCGCAGCGGCTTTCGCGCCATAAAAAGGAGGAAATGCGAAAATGAGGAGCGAAGTTAGGATGTCGGGGGGGATATCGAGAGTAAGGGGATGGAGGCTCGCCGCCATAGCGTCTCTCACATTGGTGATGCTCACCCTGATGCTGGTCCTGGATGCGAAACCGGCCTTCGCATCCGGTACGGTCACCGTCTCGGTCGTCGGGAAAGGGGATGTGACGGGGACGGGCATCAACTGCAACGAGTCGGGAGGTCCCGACTGCTCGGAGTTTTATCCAGACAACACGTTCCAGGAGTGCGATCCTACGCGTCAGCCGCCGTGCATCACGGTCACGGAGTCTCCCACCGTGGAACTCACTGCGGGCGCTGATAGTAACGGCTACGTCTTCGATGGATGGACCGGCTGCGACACGATTACCGGGCGAACCTGCGGGCTCACGGTCGACGCCAGCCGGGGTGTAACCGCGCGCTTCCGCGACGCCGCGACGCCGAGCGTATCGGCCCCCTCCCCAAGCTCAGGCGTCCAGCGAGGCACGATCACGCTAGGCGCCAATGCTAGTGACAACTCCGGCGTGGTGAGCCGCGTCGAGTTCCGCGTCCGGGGCGTGCTGGTCGCCACCGATACGACCGCGCCCTACTCCGCGTCGTTCAACACAGCTTCCATTGCCGACGGCGCGGCGGAGATCCGAGCCATAGCGTTCGACGGAACCGGAAACAGTTCGTCAGCCGCATCCACCGTCACCATCGACAACACTGCCCCGACCCTCAGCGTAACGGGCGGCCCGAACGGCCAGACCTTCGGCCCAAGCTCGACCCAGACGTGGACTTTCTCCGCCAGTGAGGCAACGAGCGGACTCGCCTCGGTGCAGTGCAGCGTCGTCCCTAGCGGTTCGGCGCCAAGCTTTGGGCCATGTTCCGGGGGCGCCGGCTCGCACTCGGTGAGCAACAGGGACGGGGGCACGTATACCTTTGCGGTCCGGGCGCGCGACAACGGCGGCCTGGAGATCATCCAGAGCCGCACGTTCTCCATCGACGCAACGCCACCGGAGACCACGATCACCTCCGGTATAGCGAACGGCGCCAGGACCAACAAGACGAGCCTCACCTGGAACTTCTCCTCCTCCGAGACCGGCTCCACCTTCGAGTGCCGGGTCTATCCGGCAGCGCTGACCGCACCCGCCTTCGGCGCCTGCTCGGGTGACGGCTCGCACGCAGCAAGCGGTTTCTCGCCCGGAACCTACGCGTTCGAGGTGCGCGCCACTGACGCGTTCGGAAACACCGACGGTACTCCGACGAAGCGCACCTTCACCATAGACACGACGAAGCCGACCGTCAGGGGCTTCACGCCCGCCAACCTGGCTAGAAACGTGGCGCCAACGGCCAACGCGACGGCCACCTTCTCCGAGGTTATGAAGGCGAGCACCGTCAACAGGCTCACCTTTAAGCTCGTCAAGAAGGGGACCACCACGCCGGTCAGGGCAACTATTAGCTACAGGGGCAAAACGGCCACCCTGAACCCTAGCAAGAACCTGACGCGAGGCGCCACGTACAAGGCTACCGTCACTACAGGGGCAAAGGATCTAGCAGGCAACGCTCTCGCCAAAAACAAGGTCTGGAGCTTCACCGTCAAGAAGTAATATTTTCGGTATATGTAGGGAACCCGGAGGATGTCGTCCGGATTCCCTTTCGCGGACTTTGGATCGAGGTTTCTTCTCGACACCGACGCCGCCATAGCCCTCATCAAAGGGCGGGAGACGGCGGCAGCCGGGTTGCGCCGACGCGCCGATGAAGATAGTGATGAGCGGGGGCCGAACTCTACTACGGAGCCCGCAAGAGCCAACGGGTCGAACATAACCTGGGGGTACTCCACCGTTTCTTCAAGCCTTTCAGGAGCCTAGCCTTCGACGACCGGGCGGCCGAGGAGTACGGTGTCATAAGGGCGGACCTGGAGCGGGCGGGCACTCCGATGGGACCGAACGACCTCCTGATCTCCGCCCTGGCCCGCTCACGCGATCTCACCCTTGTGAGCCTCAACCTGCGTGAGTTCAGCCGGGTTGCGGGACTACGCCTTACGGACTTCGAAGGCTCCGCATAGACGGCGAACGCCTGGAGAATAGCCTTCCGGTCAAGCACTCGCAAGCGGACGTATACGCTCTATCTCATCCCCCCTCTCGTCCTTAACGAGCTCTCGCTCGTAGTGCGCCTGGGCATTCGTCCAGTAGCTCTCGCTCATACCGAAATACCGTGAAAGTCTCAAAGCCGTGTCCGTGCTTATGCCGCGCTGCTCCCGAACGATAGCGCCGATACGCTGCTCCGGCACGCTGATGTCCTTCGCCAGCCGATATGCGGTTATTCCCATAGGCTCCAAGAACTCTTCCCGCAACAACTCTCCCGGATGCACCGGAGCCATGATCTTCTCAGTAGCCATCCTGTTCCTTCCTAGTGATAGTCCACGATCTCCACGTCGTAAGCATCGCCCTCATCCCAAACAAAACACACCCGGTACTGGTCGTTGATCCTTATGCTGTGCTGGACCGCCCGGTCACCGGACAACTTCTCCAACCTGTTGCCCGGAGGCAACCTGAGATCCTTCAGGTCGCCCGCATAGTGGATCTGATTCAACTTCTTGAGTGCCTTCCTCTGCAACTGTACCGGCAATGCCTTTGAACGCTCCCGAGCGAAAACCTTGTGCGTCTCTTTATCCCGGAAGCCTTTTATCGCCACATTCCAATACTAACGCATCGCGTGTGTAAACGCAAGTCGTGTACATATCGGTTATTCCTACCGCTGAGGAGTACGGCATCACAAGGGCGGACCTGGAGCGGGCGGGCACTCCGATAGGACCGAACGACCTCCTCGATCTCCGCCCTGGCCCGCTCACGTGACCTCACCATCGTGAGCCTCAACCGGCGGGAGTTCAGCCGGGTCGCGGGACTACGTCTTACGGATTTCGAGGATCGCACATAGTCGGCCTTACTTTTCAGGCAATTTTGAGGACGGGTCTTCAACTTCCGATGGATATTCATACATAATCCGCAATAGCATTTCGCTGAATTTGATCAAGCGCTCTGCATCTTCGCGGCTCATAATGCGGATTTCGTGGTTGGCCTCGTTTCCCTTCTCCCTGATGTGATCGACCCAAGACGTTGCCTTCGGCGGTATGTGTCCTTCATTAGCTAAGTATCTTACGTAGGAGGCGAAGCTTTGGCCTTCATCGGCTCCTTCCGATACCGCTACGTTCATTAGTAGCTTTCTGGAACACATGACAGCGGCAGTATAAGCATTCACCTTCATACAGTCACGAGACTCGTCGTACAGTACTTCAACGTCCTTAGAGGGAATATGACTAACACGTCCTCCAAAGGCTGAACCAGGCACTTGTCTACCGTCATTAGAGAAATATGTAGGTTCCTCGCAATGGTGACAAATATAGATTTTTGCTAGGATATCTTTTGAATTATTGCCTCTTTCATCAGTACGAACAGCATGGTAGCCAACTATGCCAGATAACGGATTATTACAGTACCCACATACGAAACTTTTCGGAGAGATCGGACCACCTCCCCCTACTTGTGCAACATCTGTGTTTATCCAGCGCAGTCCCAAGTCGGTCCCTAATACCCTATAACGTTTGCTATCCAGCAACCTCCGCCATAACCTCATCGCTAATATCGAAGTTGGCGTAGACTTCCTGCACGTCGTCGTTGTCTTCGAGGGCGTCTATGAGGCGGAGGGTCTGGCGGGCGGTGGCCGCGTCGAGGTCTATGGTGTTCTGGGGCTGCATGGTTACTTCGGCGTTTTCGTAGGTGATGCCGGCTGACTCAAGCCGCTCGCGCACGGCCATGAAATCGCCCGGCTCGGTGAGGATGCGGTAGTCCTCTTCCTGGGGCTCCATGTCTTCGGCCCCGGCTTCCAGGGCCAGCTCCATCAGCTCGTCCTCGTCCACGTCGCCGGCCGGGACCAGGATGATCCCTTTCCGGTCGAAGAGGTACGACACGGAGCCGGTCGTGCCCAGGTTGCCGCCGTTTTTGGAGAAGATGTAGCGCACGTCGGAGGCGGCCCGGTTGCGGTTGTCGGTCAGCACGTCTACCAGCACCGCGACGCCGCCTGGGGCGTAGCCCTCGTAGGTTATGCGCTCGAAGGTGTCAGCGTCGGCTCCGGCTCCGGTTCCCTTCTCGATGGCACGGGCGATGTTGTCGTTCGGCATGTTGCCGTCTTTGGCCTTCGCCACCGCGAGGGCCAGCGCCGGGTTCATGTCAGGATCGCCGCCGCCTTCGCGGGCCGCGCCGGTTATTGACTTGCTCAGCTTGCCGAAGAGCGCGCCGCGTTTAGCGTCGGCCGCTCCTTTTTTGCGTTTGATCGTTGACCATTTACTATGACCGCTCAATGCCACACACCTCCTGCAAAAAGTACTCGTGAAACCGTGTATCGTCCGTCAACTCGGGATGGAACGCCGTCACCAGGATGTTATCCCCCCGCGCCGCGACCACCCGCTCGTCTATCTTAGACAAAACTTCGACCCCCGGCCCAACGTCCTCGTAGAACGGCGCCCGGATAAACACCCCCGTGAACGGCCCGTCGAAACCCTCCACGTCCAGGTCTTTCTCGAACGAGTGTACCTGCCGCCCGAACCCGTTCCTCTCGACCAGCGCGTTCATCAGGCCGAGCAACGGCTGGCGCGGTCCCGTCGTGGCGGAAGCCGCGAGCACCATCCCGGCGCACGTGCCCCACACGGGGCCGCCCTGGTAGAAGTAGGCCCGGATGCTGTCCAGAAGACCGTACTCGACCATCATCCGCCCGATAGTCGTAGATTCGCCGCCCGGCACGATAATTCCCGCCAGGTCCTGCACGTCCTCCTGCGCCCGTACCTCGACGGGCTCGACGCCGAGCTTTTCGAGGATCTGGACGTGCTCCCGGAAGTCTCCCTGGAGCGCGAGTATCCCTATCCTCGGCCTGTCGCCGTTACCAGCCACGTACCGCCATACGCTCCGCCTCCGGCAGGTCGCCCATCTCCTTGCCGACCATCGCCACGCCGAGACCCCGGCTCACGTCGGCGACGACCTTCGCGTCCTTGTAGTGCGTCGTCGCCTTGACTATGGCCTCGGCCCGCCGCGCCGGGTCGCCGCTCTTGAAGATGCCGCTGCCGACGAACACGCCGTCCGCGCCGAGCTGCATCATCATGGCCGCGTCCGCTGGCGTAGCCAGTCCGCCGGCGGTAAACAGGACCACCGGGAGCCGGCCGTTCTCGGCCACCCATTTGACGATCTCGTACGGCGCCTGGAGGTTCTTCGCCTCCGTCATAAGCTCCTCGGGACCGAGGGTGGTCAGGCGACGGATGCCGCCGGTTATTGCTCGCATGTGGCGGACGGCCTCGACTACGTTTCCGGTCCCGGCCTCGCCTTTCGAGCGGATCATGGCCGCTCCTTCGCCGATGCGCCGCAACGCCTCACCGAGGTTGGTCGCCCCACACACGAACGGTACCGTGAAGCCCCACTTGTCTATGTGATGGGCCTCGTCGGCGGGCGTCAGGACCTCGGACTCGTCGATGTAGTCTACTTCGAGGGCTTCCAGGACCTGGGCCTCGACGAAGTGCCCGATGCGGGCTTTCGCCATCACGGGAATTGTGGAGACCTCTTTGATCTCGGAGATCATCTCCGGGTCGCTCATGCGTGCCACGCCGCCATCAGCCCGGATGTCGGCCGGGACCCGTTCGAGAGCCATGACGGCGACCGCCCCGGACTCCTCGGCGATCTTCGCCTGCTCGGCGTTAACTACGTCCATGATGACGCCGCCCTTGAGCATCTGGGCCATACCGCTCTTTACCCGGAACGTGCCGGTTAGCTGTCCATTATCCGCCATGTCTTACTCCCGTTGGTTACTTGAAACTGTAAAGATATCTTACTACCGGCGGCCCCCGCCGCCAACATGGGTTGCCGTAGGTTTAGCAGTTTAGCTAAACCTTTTGCGCGTAGAGAAACACCACGTCCTTGGCGATTGACGAACCTTCTGCGATCTTGATCGATTGTGTCGGTATATCGATAGCCTCCGCAAGCTGGTTTCGCTTTGGTTCGATCCAGGGTTGGCCATTGCGATTTGTCTGATGCTGATAAAGAACGAGCAGATCGCTCATCTCCATCGCCTCCCAAATATCACTAACTTCTGATTCAAGTACGTGGTCCAGCTTAGGGCTATTTTGAGGTTCAAGACCCGTGTCTGGATCTAGGAACACCACGCACCGCTCTTGTTTGGAATTGATGTTTGACACAGATCGAATATCTCGAAAGTGAGAAATGACCTCTTGAGGAATCTCAAACGGACGATCATTAATTAAGATCTGTTTCTGTTTCCAATCGCTGTACCGATAGTATGCCACTTGGAGTATGCGCTCCGCGTCGAAAAGGCTTGCGAGCCGAAGCAGAACACCCCACTTGATCAAGTCCCGTTTGTCAGCGTACCAAATATCTTTCACTAGACTACCTTGATGGCTTGGCTGGTTACTATAAGATCGGTTGCAGCATAGCTTTTCAGAAACGTTGTGGTACCAATGCCCAGCATATCAACCGTCGAATCGGAACTCCGTAGCTCAAATTATCGAATGAGCACTAGTCTATACGGATGCTCTGCCGGCGCATGGCCTTGTTCTCGGGCGGCGGCTCCGTCCGGGTCAGTGCGCCCAGGCCCCGCAGTGCCTCAAAACCCGCCTTACGAAAATGTCCGGCGGCCTTCACGCGCCGCTCACCCGGAACGAGCAGGTAAGCAGCGGCCCCGAGCAGAGAACCTTTTCTACGACCGGACCCGGAGTCAGACATCGTCACCCTCCAACCTCACCTTTAACTTCCCGTCTTCTATGCTCGCCCCCGCCGCAGCGAGGCGCGCCATCGAGTCCGGCAGTAGGATGTTCCGCTTGTACCCTCCGACCCGGACCAGAAGCTCCGCGCCTTTTTTGGAGAGGTCCACGCTCTTCTTCTCGGCCAGCGGCAGGTTCAGCGTCACCTCGTACCCGCCGTTCTTCTTCACTATATCGTGTGTCGCGCCCCGGAACAGTATATCCAGCGGTTCCACCTCCTCGAACACGTCCTCCGCGAGCGCGGAGAGCGCCTCGATCCCGTACATCTCCCGGTCGAAGAGGCGAGCTTTGAGTAGCGGTATAGGGGCGAAGGATTCTTCGATGGCCCGCAGGTGTTTCTCCTGGGACTCGCGCCAGGACTCGAAGTACGGGTCCTGTACCGCGTCCGGCAAGAGCCTGTTCACCACGATAGCGTCCACGCCGTAGTTGTAGAGGTTCAGGTACGTGTAAGCCCGGCGGGCCTCGGCGACGACCATCTTCTCCGCGTTGGCGACCAGCCGGATCGAGGCGTTATCCCGGTCCGTCAGGATGTCCTCAACCCCTATAACCGCGTCGTAGAACCGCTGGGCGGCGGAGAAGAAGCTGTCCTCGGGAAGGGGCGGCAATGCGCCCCGAGTCCGGCGGGCGAACGGCCGGGCAATACCGGCTACCTTTCGTTGGATCGGGAAGATCTTCTCGACGTACCAACTCATCTGGTCCGGCAAGCTGAGAAGCTTTAGCGTCTCGCCGGTCGGGGCGGCGTCGACGATCAGGGCGTCGTATTCGCCTTCCTGGTGGTGCTGCCGGATCATCAACAGCCCGAATAGCTCGTCCATGCCGGGGAGCATCGCGAGTTCCTCGGCGGCCAGGGCGTCCGCCCCCTGCCACTCGAAGACGCTGGTGATGTAGGTCTGGATCTCCGACCAGTGGTCTTCGATCATGGTCGTATAGTCCATCTCTTGCACCCAGAGGTTGCTTTCCAACTCCTTGGGCTCCGGCCCGATCTCCACGTCGAAGGCGTCGGAGAGCGAATGGGCGGGGTCGGTGCTCATCACGAGCGCCTTCTTGCCACTCCGCGCTGAGAGCAGCGCGGTCGCCGCCGCGACGCTCGTCTTGCCGACGCCGCCCTTGCCGGTGTAGAGGATAGTACGCACGTGCTAGATTATACCTCTCCGCCCCCGGCGGGCCGACGCTCCTGCTCGAAACGCTGCTGCGCATCCATTGTCCGTATAGCCTCCGGCACCGCCTCCAGGCGACCCTTCGCTATCTCCTCTCCCGTATCTTCACAGACGCCGTACGAGCCCTCTTCGATCTTCCCCAGCGCCCGCTCTACGTCCTGAAGCCGCCGCTCCGTCTGCTCACCGATAGTCGCGTCCATCTCGCGGGTGAACATCTGCTGCGCCTCGTCCCCGGAGTCCAGCTCAGTATCCTGCTCTTCCTCGTTCCGGTCCTGTTCGTCCTCGTTCATCCCCTGGCGAATGTCGAGTAGTTCTTGCTTCAACTCCTCCAGGCGCCCGCGCTGCTCTTCAACGAACTGCTCATCAAGCTGTGTATTAGCCAAGACAAACTCCTTCCCGATACGAATCCAACAAGCTCTCTACCCAGAAAACCTTACAACAAAAAACGGCCCGCCTGACGCAGGCCAGCGAAACTGACCGAACGAAAGACTGACCGACTCAAATAAAAAGAAATGGGCGACGACCTACTCTCCCACAGGGTCTCCCCTGCAGTACCATCGGCGCGGGCGGGCTTAACTTCTCTGTTCGGAATGGGAAGAGGTGTATCCCCGCCGCCATCGTCACCCTTTCAAAAAGGCTATTCAATTGTAAAGCCCGTATTAAAAGCCGGCGCCTAACCTTTAAAAACTGTATAGCTGCGAATCCGTAAAAAGACCATTAAGCCCTCGACTAATTAGTACCACTCGGCTAAACACATCGCTGTGCGTACACCTGTGGCCTATCAACCTGGTAGTCTACCAGGAGTCTTACTCCCTCATGGGGATGGGAGATCTCATCTCGAGGCGAGCTTCCCGCTTAGATGCTTTCAGCGGTTATCCCTTCCGAACATAGCTACCCGGCAGTGCCATTGGCATGACAACCGGTACACCAGAGGTTCGTCCACTCCGGTCCTCTCGTACTAGGAGTCGCTCCTCTCAAATCTCCAACGCCCACGGAAGATAGGGACCGAACTGTCTCACGACGTTCTGAACCCAGCTCGCGTACCGCTTTAATGGGCGAACAGCCCAACCCTTGGGACCTACTCCAGCCCCAGGATGCGACGAGCCGACATCGAGGTGCCAAACAGCCGCGTCGATGTGAACTCTTGGCGGCTATAAGCCTGTTATCCCCGGAGTACCTTTTATCCGTTGAGCGACGGCACTTCCACTCGTTACCGCCGGATCACTAACCCCAACTTTCGTTCCTGCTCGAGATGTCTCTCTCGCAGTCAAGCTCCCTTATGCCTTTACACTCGACGGCTGGTTTCCATTCAGCCTGAGGGAACCTTAGCGCGCCTCCGTTACTCTTTTGGAGGCGACCGCCCCAGTCAAACTACCCACCATGCAATGTCCCGGACCTGGATTACAGGCCGTCGGTTAGAATCCAAGAACAACAAGGGTGGTATTTCAAGGATGGCTCCACCGAAGCTAGCGCCCCGGCTTCAAAGCCTCCCACCTATCCTACACATGCTGACCCTAGACCCATTGCAAAGCTATAGTAAAGGTGCACAGGGTCTTTCCGTCCTGCCGCGGGTACCCGGTATCTTCACCGAGAGTGCA
>JBGTJJ010000023.1:0-8321 GCA_041745215.1 Rubrobacteraceae bacterium
GCCTCGACCTCGTTCTTGGCCTGCGTCCACAAGGCGATGGTCCGCTCCAGGCTCTCGTCATCCGAGATAAAGCCCTGGTCCCACTGCTCCTCGACCTCATCGACCTGGCTCTGGTAGTTCTCCAGGATGCCTTCCTTCTGCTCCGGCACGACGATGTCGTTCTTGCCGACGGAGATGCCCGCCTTCGTCGCCGTGTGGAAGCCGACGCGCTTGAGCGTGTCGAGAAGTTGGCTCACGAGCTCGGTCGGGAAGCGCTCCACGTACTCGGAGACGAGGGACTTGATCTCACCCTTCTTCAACACGTGGTTGACGTACGGGTAATCCGCCGGGTCGTAGGAGTCGCCCAGGTAGTCCCTCATGGTCTGCTCGACGTTCTCGTTGAAGAGGACGCGCCCGAGCGTGGTCTCGAGCCGCTCGCCGTTGCGGCGGGTGATGACCTTGTTGTGGATCTTGAGCGACCCCTCCTTGTACGCGGCCTCGGCCTCGTCGTAGGAGGAGATAAGGGCCTTCGGCTCCTCGTTCTCGAAGTCCTCGCCCGTGGAGGTGATGTAGTAGAGCCCGAGCACCATGTCCTGCGAGGGAACGGCGATCGGGAACCCGTTCGCCGGGAGCAGGATGTTCTGCGTCGAGAGCATGAGCACGCGGGCCTCGGCCTGCGCCTCGGGGGAGAGCGGTACGTGGACCGCCATCTGGTCGCCGTCGAAGTCCGCGTTGAACGCGGAGCAAACGAGTGGGTGAATCTGGATGGCTTTGCCCTCCACGAGCACCGGCTCGAAAGCCTGAATACCGAGACGGTGAAGCGTCGGGGCGCGGTTCAGGAGCACGGGGTGCTCTTTAACCACATCCTCCAACACGTCCCAGACCTCGGGCCGCAAACGCTCGACCATCTGCTTGGCGCTCCGGATATTCGGAGCCAGCGCCCGGTCTACGAGCACCTTCATCACGAACGGCTTGAACAGCTCGACCGCCATCAGTCGCGGCAGGCCGCACTGGTGCATCTGGAGGTTCGGACCGACAACGATAACCGAACGACCGGAGTAGTCCACGCGCTTACCGAGCAGGTTCTGCCGGAAGCGTCCCTGCTTGCCCTTGAGCATGTCAGAGAGCGACTTGAGAGCACGATTGCCGGCGCCGGTGACGGCCCGGCCGCGACGACCGTTGTCGAAGAGGGCGTCCACCGCCTCCTGGAGCATCCGCTTCTCGTTGTTCACGATCACGTCGGGGGCGCCCAGATCGAGCAAGCGCCGGAGCCGGTTGTTGCGGTTTATCACCCGCCGGTACAGGTCGTTCAAGTCGCTCGTGGCGAAACGGCCGCCGTCGAGCTGGACCATCGGCCGGAGGTCCGGCGGAAGCACCGGTACGGCATCCACGATCATCCACACCGGGTCGTTGTCGCTGGTACGGAAAGCGTCCACGACCTTCAGGCGCTTTATCGCCTTCTGGCGCTTCTGACCCTTCGAGTTTGCGATGATGTCGCGCAGATCCTGGGCCTCGTCTTCGAGGTCTACCTGCTTTATGAGATCCCGGATCGCCTCGGCGCCCATGCCGCCGCGGAAGTACACGCCGTAGCCGTACTCGTCACCGAAGCGGTCCTTTATCTCGCGGAAAAGCTCCTCGTCGTCCACGATCTGGCGGGGCTCCAATGTCTGGAACTCCTCCCAGGCGCGACGGGTCAGCTCGATCTGGTCGCTAATGGAACGCTGTATGTCCGCAACGGTCTCGTCAGCTTCCTTGTAGACCTTCTCTATTTCTTTCTCGCGCTCGTCTTCCGGGATGTCGGCGTACGCCTCGGTAAACTCGTCCGGTGAGCTTTCGCCCTTTATTACGCTCTCGCGCTTGGTGCGTAGAGCCTGCGTCTGGAGGATGTCCTCGTCCCGGTCTTCTTCGAGCTGACGAATGTCGTCCTCGACCTGGGTCCGCAAGGTGTCTATGTCGTTCGCACGCTCCTCCCGGTCTACCCAGGTAACGATTGAGGAAGCGAAGTACAGAACCCGGTCGAGGTCCTTGGGACTGATGTCCAGCAGGTAGCCCATCCGGCTCGGCACGCCTTTGACGAACCAAACGTGGGCTATCGGGGCGGCCAACTCGACGTGACCCATCCGGTCACGCCTTACGCGCGAGCGGGTGACCTCGACGCCACACCGCTCGCAGATGATGCCCTTGAACCGGATGCGCTTGTACTTACCGCAGTAGCATTCCCAGTCCTTTGAGGGACCGAAGATGCGCTCGCAGAACAGCCCGTCCTTCTCGGGGCGGAGCGTCCGGTAGTTGATGGTTTCGGGCTTGGTAACCTCGCCACGGGACCACTCCCGGATCTCCTCGGGCGAAGCGAGGCCGATGGAGATCTTGTCCAGCTTGTTTATGTCTATGTCGCGCTCAGTGTTGCCGCGTATTGCGCCCTGCTGCAATCTACATACCCCCCGTGGAGAATGTGTCCGGTGTGTCGTCTAGGTTGCCCGAAGGCTCTTCGCGGGTGAGGTTGATGCCCAAAGCGCGGGCGGCCTCGTCCCAATCGGTGCGATCCTGGTCCTCGGCGGCGGCCTCGGCGTTGTAGACCGGCTTGACCGAGAGACCGAGAGACTGCATCTCTTTCAGCAAGACCTTGAAGCTCGCCGGGACCTGTGGGTCCGGGATGTTCTCGCCCTTGACGATCGACTCGTAAGTCTTGACCCGTCCGACCCGGTCGTCACTCTTTATCGTGAGAAGCTCCTGCAGGGTGTGCGCCGCGCCGTAAGCCTCAAGCGCCCACACCTCCATCTCCCCAAAGCGCTGTCCGCCGAACTGCGCCTTACCACCGAGCGGCTGCTGGGTAACCAGCGAGTAAGGGCCGGTGCTCCGCGCATGAATCTTGTCGTCCACCAGGTGGAGGAGCTTCAATATGTACATGTAACCAATGGTGATACGACCGTCGAACGGCTCGCCGGTGCGCCCGTCGTAGAGCGTCACCTTGCCGCCGCGGCCCATCCCGACGTCGGAACTGCCGTTGGTTCTCACCTTCTCGATGGCCTCGTCAATGTCACCGACTTCGGCGCCCGAGAAGACCGGCGTCGAGACGAAGGTCGGCTCGCCATCGTTCTCACCAAGCCCCTTGCTGGCGGCCCAGCCAAGGTGGGTTTCGAGGATCTGGCCGATGTTCATACGGCTCGGCACGCCCAGAGGCGAGAGGAGCACGTCTACCGGAGTACCGTCCTCCATGAACGGCATGTCCTCTTCCGGCACGATCTTCGAGATGACGCCCTTGTTGCCGTGACGGCCGGCGAGCTTGTCGCCCTCGGAGATCTTGCGCTTTTTGGCTACGAAGACCCGCACCATCTCGTTGACGCCGGGCTGCAACTCGTCGCCCTCGTCCCTGGAGAAACGCTTGGCGTCTATAACGACGCCGCCCTCGCCGTGCGGAACCTTGAGGGAAGAGTCTTTTACTTCGCGGGCCTTCTCACCGAAGATCGCACGCAGGAGCTTCTCCTCCGGCGTCGGCTCGGACTCGCCTTTGGGCGTGACCTTACCAACGAGCACGTCGCCCGAGTTGACCTCGGCCCCGATGCGGATAAGCCCGTCGGCGTCGAGGTTCATCAGTACGTCGTCGGAGGCGTTGGGTATGTCGCGGGTTATCTCCTCGGGGCCCAGCTTGGTGTCGCGGGCCTGCACCTCGTACTCCTCGATGTGGATCGAGGAGAGGGTGTCCTCCTTGACGAGCTTCTCGGAGATGATGATCGCGTCCTCGAAGTTGTAGCCTTCCCACGGCATAAAAGCCACGCACAGGTTTTTACCCAGCGCCAGTTCGCCCTGGTCGGTGGAGGAGCCGTCGGCCATTATCGATCCGGCCTCGACCTTCTCGCCTTCATTGACGAGCGGCCGCTGGTTGACGCATGTGCCCTGGTTGGAGCGGAGGAACTTCTTCAGACGATACTCGTCCGTCTCGCCGTCTTCGCGGCGGACCGTGATCCTGTCGGATACCACCCGCTCCACGGTCCCGGCGTTCTGGGCGAGTAGCACGTCACCCGCATCCGCAGCTGCCCGGAACTCCATCCCGGTGCCGACGTAGGGAGCCTGGCTCTTGAGTAGCGGCACGGCCTGACGCTGCATGTTCGCGCCCATGAGCGCCCGGTTTGCGTCGTCGTGCTCCAGGAACGGTATTAGCGCCGTGCCGACCGATACGGTCTGAAGGGGCGCAACGTCCATGTAATCAACCTCGGAGGGTGAGACCGTGGAAACATCCCCGCCAGTGGTCCGGGCCAGGATCTGCTCTTCCGTGATCTCACCGGTCTTCTGGTCAACAGGCGTGTTTGCCTGGGCGATGATGAGGTCTTCCTCCTCGTCGGCGGAGAGATACTCGATATCGTCCGTAACCTTCCCGTCCTCGACCTTCCGGTACGGCGTCTGCACGAAGCCGTACTGGTCGACCTTCGCGTAGGTGGAGAGCTGCCCGATAAGCCCGATGTTCGGACCCTCCGGCGTCTCTATCGGGCACATCCGGCCGTAGTGCGTCGGATGCACGTCGCGGACCTCTATGGGCGCCCGCTCCCGGCTCAAACCACCCGCGCCCATCGCATTCAAGCGCCGCCTATGCGAGAGCCCGCTCAAGGTGTTCGTCTGGTCCATGAACTGCGAGAGCTGCGACGAACCGAAGAACTCCTTGATCGCGGACGCCACCGGCTTGGTGTTGACCACGCTCTGCGGTGTTATCGTGTCGGTATCCTGGGTGGTCATCCGCTCCCGGACGACCCGCTCCATCCGGTACATCCCGATCCGGAACGCCTCCTGCACCAACTCACCGACGGTCCGCAGGCGCCGGTTGCCGAAGTGCTCGTACTCGTCCAGACGATGCCGGATGCGCTCGTAGTTGACCCGTCCGAACTCTTCTTCCTCGGCCACCTCCTGGGAGATACCCAGAAGCCTCTTGAGCAGCCCTTCGATGTCCTCGATGGTTAGCGTGTGCGTATCCATCGGCACGTCGAGCTTGAGTTTCTTGTTGACCTTGTAGCGTCCCACCTCGGAGAGGTCGTAACGCTTGGGATCGAAGAACAGCCCCTCGACGAGGTTCTGCGCGTTGTCTATGTTGACCGGCTCGCCCGGACGCTGACGCCGGAAGACTTCCAGCAGCGCGTCGTCGCGCGAGGGTGTATCGTCCCGCTCAAGCGTGTTCCGTATGAGCCACGAGTCCTCGAAGCGGTTCAGGATCTCCTCCGGACCACCGAGGCCCAGCGCCTTCAAGAGCACAGTAACCGGCAGCTTCCGCTTCCGGTCGATCCGGACCGACACGAACCCCTTAGCCTCGACCTCGAACTCAAGCCACGAACCGCGGCTCGGCATCAGGCTCGCCGTCAAGACCTGCTTGGTCTGGTCCTTCGGCTCCATGATGTACGCGCCCGGCGAACGCACGAGCTGAGTCACCACAACCCTCTCAGTACCGTTGATGACGAAGGTCCCCGACTCGGTCATGAGCGGAAAATCGCCCATGAAGACGTCCTGCTCCCTGAGCTCGCCCGTCTCCTTGATAATAAAGCGAACCCGCACGAAAAGCGGCGCGGAGTACGTCTTGTCTTTCGAAATGCACTCTTCGATGGAAGCCGGCGGCTCCTCGAAGTACGACTCACCAAACTCGACAGCATAGGAACCCGTAAAATCTTCTATGGGTGAAATATCCGTGAGGGTCCGGCGAATGCCCCCGTCGAGAAATTTCTTAAATGAATCCCGCTGAATCTCCACGAGGGGGGGCAACGGAAATTCCGCAGTCTGAGTCCGTGCGTAAAGACGCCGTTCCCGGCGCATAATAGGGGTCACCAAATTAGCTCTCCTCCACATGGATATTTGAAGAACGGTTTAACACGCAATCGAATATCTTACCCGCTACATGCGAGCAAGTCAAGGCCTAAAAAGCCTCACAGTCAAAATATGTCGCCAGCCAACCGGCCGACGAAGGAAAGTGTAGCATCTTTCGTAGCAGGTCGGCAAGTTTCTCTGTTGGCCGGGCAGCGTTTTGGATCTCGCGATTAGAGGTCGGCGCCGTTATCCAACCGGCCTGAGATCCTTGCTCACGGCGCGAAGAAAAGCGGCGCCCCTGGACAGGAGCGCCGCTTTTTCGTTAGCACCTGGCTGAGGTGTTAACTGGTCGTCGCGCTTACTTCAGCTCGACAGTGGCGCCGGCCTCTTCGAGCTTGGTCTTGAGTGCTTCGGCGTCCTCCTGGGAGAGCGCCTCCTGCACCGGGTTCGGGGCGTCGTCCACGAGGGCCTTCGCCTCTTTCAGGCCGAGACCGGTAGCGGCGCGGACCTCTTTGATGACCTGGATCTTCTTGTCGCCCGCAGCCGTGATGACGACGTCGAACTCGGTCTGCTCCTCCTCGGCCTCAACCGGGGCCGCGGCTCCGGCGGCGGGCCCAGCCGCTACGGCTGTCGCCGATACACCGAAGCGATCCTCCAGAGCGCTTACTAGCTCCGAAAGCTCGAGAACGGTCATGTTCTCGATAGTCTCCATCAACTCTTCCTGATTTACCGCCATGTTAAGTCCTCCTGACTTATTAGGTTTACTTGCTGTCTACTGCCTACGACTGCGCGTTTTTCTGTTCGGCGATCTGGCCGAGCGCGACGACCAGGCCCTGGACGGTGTTGTTCAGCACCGTAACGAGGCCGGTGAGCGGCGACGAGATGCCGCCTACGACCTGGGCGATGAGTTGCTCGCGCGAGGGCAGCTTGCTCAAAGCCACCACGTCCGACTCGCCGAGCACCCGTCCGCCTTCCAGCATTCCGCCCTTGAGCGAGAACGCTTCTACCTGATCCGCGAACTCCGCCATCAACTTGGCGCTCGCCACCGGGTCCTCGGAGAACGCCAGGGCCGTCGGCCCCACCAGGAACTCCGAGATCTCTCCTACTCCGGCGCCGTCGGCCGCCCGACGGGCGAGGGTATTTTTGGCGACGACGAAGTCCACCCCGGCCTCGCGGCTGCGGGCACGAAGGTCCGTACTCTTCGCCACGTCCATACCCTGGTAATCGACCAGCACCACCGAGCCGCTCTGCAGCTTACCGGTTAGCTCTTCGATCACCCGCGCTTTCTCATCCCGTTTCATGTGACTCCTCTACATCCTCTGTACGTTAAAAACCCCGGGGCCGCAGAGGCGCCCGGGGCTAAAAGATCCCACAAAGCTTCCGCGACCTCGATCGGGAGCCTTCCGGCTATTAAACTCCTCTCGGAGTCCCGACTTTCTCTGGCCTCTGTATTTTTTATCGGGCTAGATACTAATCCTTCTCCACCATCGGGTCAACCTTTATCGCCGGTCCCATGGTAGAGGTGATCGTCATGGACTGGAAATACCGGCCCTTCACCGCCGCCGGACGCGCCCGCTGTAGCTCGTCTCGCAAAGCGAAGTAATTCTCCACCAGGCTGTCGAGGTCGAAGGACTTCTTGCCCAGGATAGAGTGGATGATCCCGTACCGGTCTACCCGGTACTCGATCTTACCGCGCTTGATGTCCTCGACGGTCCGGCCCACGTCCATCGTGACCGTCCCACTTTTCGGGTTCGGCATCAAGCCTCGCGGGCCGAGTACCTGTCCGAGCCGACCGACGACACTCATCTGGTCCGGAGTCGCCACGGTTACGTCGAAGTCCATGAAGCCCTCGTCCCGGATGCGGGCGGCGAGGTCATCGGTGCCAACTACGTCCGCGCCGGCCTCCTCGGCCTCTCGGGCCTTCTCGCCGTCGGCGAAGACCGCTACCCGGCGCGTCTTGCCCGTACCGTTCGGCAGCATCATCGTGCCGCGCACCATCTGATCCGCTTTACGCGGGTCGACGTGGAGGTTGACATGCGCCTCGATGCTCTCGTCAAACTTGGCGCCTTCCATCTCTTTCAGGAGCTCCAGCGCCTCACGCGGCGCGTACCGTCGCTCTACATCTATCTTTGCCTTCTGTTCCAGCAGCCGCTTACCCATTTACCGTAATCCCCATGCTCCGGGCCGTACCCTCGACGATCCTGACCGCACCATCGAGGTCGGCGGCGTTGAGGTCCGGCATCTTTGTCCTGGCAATCTCCTCGACCTGAGCCCGGCTCACGGTGCCGACCTTCGAGCGGTTCGGCTCGCCGCTGCCCTTGTCGATGCCGGCGGCCTGGCGGAGCAGGTACGCCGCGGGAGATGTCTTGGTGACGAACGTGAAAGAGCGGTCTTCGAAGACCGTGATCTCGACCGGCACCACCTGGCCCATCCGGTCTCGCGTGGCCTCGTTGAACTGCCGCACGAACTCCCCGATGTTCACCTGGGCTTGGCCCAGAGCCGGCCCGACCGGCGGGGCCGGGTTTGCCTGCCCCCCCGTTACCTGCAACTTCAATTTGCGC
>JBGTJJ010000024.1:0-25231 GCA_041745215.1 Rubrobacteraceae bacterium
GCCGCTGTACCGGGAGCTTCGCCGGAGTATAGGTGAGCAAGCCGCCATAGATTTTCAGCAGCACCACCCGGAGCTCGGTGCCTGGTTCGAGATCCGGGCTTACCCTCTTGAGAGCGGCATCGCGGTCTCTTTCAGAGAGGAAAACGGGCACGGACAGGGCGAAGAGTCGAGGATACGCCCAGAGAACGACAAGGTCACCATGGACTTTGCCACCGCGCAAGACCTCACCGCGCAAAAGCGGGACGAGAATGCCCTTCCGCTACTGGCATCCACTGTCGAGAACTCGGAGGATGCGATAGTCGGCAACACGCTGGACGGGATCGTCACGAGTTGGAACCCGGCCGCGGAGAGGCTCTTCGGATACTCCGCAGAGGAGATGATAGGTGAGTCTGTCTCTATCCTGAATATCCCCGGGAAGCCGGAATCCCTGGAGCAGATCTGGCGCGTGAGCCGCACCGGGGCCCCGGAGAATCAGGAGACCGTGCGCGTCGCGAAAGACGGGACCCGGATGGAGGTGTCCGTGACCAGATCTCCCATCCGGGACGCGGCTGGCGAAATTATCGGGACCTCCTCGATCTGCAAGGACATCTCCCGGCGTAAAGCCTCCGAGCGCGCCCTGGTGGAGAGTGAAGAGCGGTTCCGAAACCTGGTCGAGCTCTCGCCCGATGCCGTCATCGTTCACAGCGAAGGCATAATAGAGTACATAAATCTCTCCGGGACGCGTCTCCTGGGTGCGGAGCGGCCTGAAGAGATACTCGGCAAGCCCGTAATGAGCATCGTGCACCCGGACGACAGAGACGCCGCGCAGGAAAGAGTGAGCCGGCTACATGCCCGGGGCGGACAAATGGGTCCCGCGGAAGAGAGGCTCCTCCGGGTGGACGGCGGCAGCGTGGAGGTCGAGGTTACGGGCCTGCCGATTACCTATGATGGACGTCCGGCGGTGCAGTCTCTCGCCCGGAACATCACGGAGCGCAAGCGAGCCGAGGAAGCGCTGCATTCGGAGCGCAACTTGTTGAGATCCGTCATGGACTCGACCAGCGACGCCATCTTCGCGAAGGATAGCGAGCATCGCTTCCGTCTCAGCAACGCCGCTCATCAGAGAATCATGGGCGCGGGCTCCCAGGAAGAGATTCTGGGCAGAACAAACGCCGAGTACTGGGGAGAGGAGACAGCGGCACCTTTCCACTCCGACGACTGTCGTGTGCTAGACCACGGAGAGTCCATCGTGGACCGTGAGGAGAGAGTCCGCGGCGCCTCCGGGAGCGAGATGTGGATCTCGACCACTAAAGCCCCATTGAGAGACTTCAGTGGGAGAATAGAGGGTCTAGTGGCCGTCAGTCGCGACATCACTGACCGCCGCCGGGAACAGCACAAGCTCGCAACCACCGTCGCCCGGCTCGGTTCGCTCATACAGAACATGCCTTCCGGCATCCTGGTCGAGGACGAGGGCCGCAACATCCGCCACGCCAACGACGAGATCGCCAGGATGTTCGAGATGGAGGCCACGGCGGAGGAGCTTGCGAGCGGCGAATGGGACACCGCCGCCCGGGACGTGATGAACCTCTTCGCCGACCCGGAGAGCTTCGCGGAGCGCGTCGAGGAGATCCTCGCCACGGGCGACCCCGTAATAGGCGAGGAGGTACCACTCGCCGACGGGCGCGTCTACGAGCGCGATTACGTGCCGGTATTCGTGGGCGAGGAGTACCGGGGGCACATGTGGCACTACCGCGACCTCACGAGGCACAAGAGAGCCGAGGAGTCACTCAGGCAGAGCGAGGTGCGGTTCCGAGCGGTCTTCGACCAGACGGCGGTAGGGATGTGCGTCGCCGATCTCGACCGACGCCTGATCCAGACCAACGAGGCCTACCAGCAGATAACCGGATACAGCGGAGAAGAGCTAGTGGGCATGTCCACCCTGGATCTCACCCATCCCGGCGACCGGCCGAGAGATACCGGCACACGCAGGGCTTTCGCATCCGACGAATCCGACAACTACCAGAGAGAGAAACGTTACATCCGCAAGAACGGCGAGGTAGTCTGGGCGAACGCCGCCAGTTCCATCGTGCGGGACGAGTCGGGCGAGCCCCGCTTCATAATGGGCGTGGTGGAGAACGTTACGGACCGCAAGCGGGACGAGGAGGAGATCCGCCAGCTCAACGAAGAACTCGAAGAGCGGGTCGAACGGCGCACCGTGGAGCTCAGGGCTACCCTGGCGAAGAACGAGCGGGCGGCGATCCGGGAGAGCGCTTTGAGGAGCGCGAGTATCGCGCTCGTGGCGGCTGCGGACCGGGAGGGGATCTACGCGGCGGCCCTCGAAGCTGTCCTTCCTTTTGTAGACGAAGCTCCAAGCACACGGGTGAGCGTCTGGTCGGGATCGGACGAAAAGGATCTCTGTGTAGGCGCATCGGGGGATCACGCGTCGGAGATCGAAGGCAAAGAGACCTACGTCAGCGAGTTCCCCGGCTGGGTCCGTGGCCCTCTCCTCGAAGGGGAATCCGTCCAGATTAGTCCCGGCGAGGTCGAAGAGTTCGAGCAAGCCTTTCGCTTCGAGACGAAGCTTGGGGCGATCTTCATGGTTCCAATATGCGTCCGGGGGCAGTTCGAAGGCAGGATCGCGGTAGCCAGCGACTCAGCGCTCCCAGTAGAGATCCGGTACGCGCTGGAGACCCTCGGTTCCCAGGTGGCGCTCGCGCTGGAGCGCGCGGACCTCCTCGAAGACCAGTACGAACGCCAGGGTGAGGAGCGCTTCCGGTCCCTGATACAGAACGCATCCGACATCATCGTAATCCTCGATGGCAACGGCCTCGTAAACTACGTGAGCCCGACGGTCGAGCGGGTATTGGGGCATACTCCGGACGACTTCGTCGAGGATGGCGGCATCACCTTTGTACACCCCGACGATGTTGGTCAAATGCGGGAGTTTCTCGACAATACCCTGAGAAATTCGAGCGGCATTCTGTCTACCGAGCTGCGAATCCGGCACGCGGATGGCACGTGGAGATACGTCGAGTGCCGCGGCAACAACTTGCTCGACGACCCAACGGTAGAAGGTGTCGTGATCAACCTCCGCGACGTCAGCGAGCGCAAACAGGCCGAAGAGGAGATGCTTCGCGCCCGTGAAGCGGCCGAGTCCGCCAACCGGGCAAAGAGCGACTTTTTGGCGAACATGTCCCACGAGATCCGCACGCCGATGAACGGCGTCATCGGGATATCCGACCTGCTTATGGACACGAACCTGGACCCCGAGCAACGCGAGTACGTAGAGACCGTCCGCAACTCCGGCGAAACACTGCTGACCCTGATCAACGACATCCTTGATTTCTCCAAGATCGAGGCCGAGAAGGTCGAGCTCGAAAGCATTATCTTCGACCTGCGGACCTCGGTCGAGGACACCGCCGTGCTGCTGGCCGAGCGCGCCCAGAGCAAGGGACTCCAGATCGCCAGCCTCGTTGACTACGATGTGCCGGCCGCCCTGCGAGGAGACCCCGGCCGCCTGCGACAGATCCTCACGAACCTGCTCGGCAACGCCATCAAGTTCACCGAGGAAGGCGAGGTCTTGCTAAAAGCGGAGCTGGCTGAGGAGACCGACGAAGAAGCCCTGGTACGTTTCGAGATCCGGGACACCGGGATCGGCATGACCGAGGAGCAGCAGGGTCGCCTCTTCGAATCCTTCGTCCAGGCCGACGCCTCGACGACCCGCCGATACGGGGGCACGGGGTTGGGTCTCGCCATCAGCGCCCGGCTGGTGGAGCACATGGGCGGGGAGATCTGGGTGGAGAGTGAACCGGACGAGGGAAGCACCTTCTACTTCACCGTCCGTTTCAAAAAACACTCTTCCGAGGTTCCGTATGGCCCGCGTCCGCGCGCGGACCTGCGCGGCCTGAGAGTCCTGGGCGTCGACGACAGCGCCACCAATCGCGCCGTCCTGCGTCAACAGGTCGCGCCGTGGGGCATGAGGGTAGACGAGGCTCGCGAGGCCGGGGAAGCGCTGGAGAAGCTGCGTTCGGCCGCCGAGGGCGGCGAACCGTACGACCTGGCGCTTCTGGACATGCAGATGCCGAGCATGGACGGCTTACAACTCGCCCGCGCGATCAAAGAAGACCCCGGTATCTCATCCACGCGGCTCGTACTTCTGACCTCGATGGGCCAGCGGGGCGACGGTGAAGAAGCCCGCAAAGCCGGCATAGAAGCTTACCTGACAAAGCCCGTCCGACAGATCCAACTCTACGACATGCTCTCGACGGTATTGGGCTCTACCGAGGCGGAGATGGAGTCTTCGGACGACGCCCGGCCGCTGGTAACCGCCCACACCCTCAAAGAAGCCGAGGGCCGGTCCCGAACCCGGCTCCTGCTGGCCGAAGACAACGAAGTAAACCAGAAGGTCGCCGTTCGGACACTGGAGAAGCTCGGCTACCGGGTAGACGTATCCGACGACGGCCTCGAAGCCGTGGAGGCTGCCTCGCGCACCGGCTACGCGGCGATAGTAATGGACGTGCAGATGCCGAAGATGGACGGCTACGAGGCGACCGCCGAGATCCGGAAGCGGGAAAAGGCGAGCGGCGGCGGACGTATCCCCATCATCGCCATGACCGCAAACGCCCTGCAAGGCGACCGGGAGAAGGCTCTAGAAGCCGGTATGGACGACTACATAGCGAAACCCGTAAAAGCCGCGGAACTAGACGAGGTGCTGCAACGCTGGGTCTCCGTCGGGGAAGAAACTTCCAACCGAGAAAGCGTGCCGGGAGCCGACAATGAGGGCAACGGCGATAGCGCCGTCCTGGACCCATCGGTGATAGAGAGGCTCAGGGAACTCGACGAAGACGGAGAAGAGAGCATAGTAGCCGAGCTCGCCGGCATGTTCCTCAAAGACACGACCACCCGCCTGGACACCCTACGAACAGCCGTCGAAGAGAAAGACGCAAACTCCATTCAAACGTTGGCGCACACGCTCAAAGGCAGCAGCAGCAACATCGGGGCCTGTCGCGTCCGGGATGTCTGCGCCCGGCTGGAAGAGATAGCCGAATCCGGGGACCTAGAACTCGCCCCGGAGCTTTTGGAGAAACTCGAAAAAGAGTTTGAGCTGGCGCGCCCGGAGCTCGACGCCTTGAGGGAGTCGTAGGGTTGAAGATACTGATCGCCGAAGACGACTCCGTCTCGCTCCTCATCCTGCGCCGCGCCGTCGAGAAACTGGGGCACGAGTGCGTGACGGCCGAGGACGGAGAGAAAGCCTGGCGGCTCTACAAGGAGAACCCCGAGTTCGACGTCATTATCAGCGACTGGATGATGCCCGACGTCGACGGCCTCGAACTCTGCCGCCGGGTCCGAACCGAAGAACGGGAAGGGTACACGTACTTCATCTTCCTGACGGCCCTCGGGGACAAGGAGCACCTGCTGATGGGCTTCGAGGCCGGGGCCGACGACTATCTCTCCAAGCCGCTCGACCGCGAGGAGTTGCAGGTGCGCCTGATCTCCGCCGGCCGCCTTACCAGGCTTCACCAGCAACTCGCGGAGCAACGGTCCGAGATGGAGAAACTCAACGTCCAGCTCGCTGAGCAGGCCCGCACGGACCCTCTAACGGGCCTCGGCAACAGGTTGCGGATGCAAGAAGACCTCACATACTTCGAGGCCCTCAGAGAACGTTACGATCAGACGTATTGCGCCGTACTTTGCGACGTAGACTTCTTCAAGCCCTACAACGACACTTACGGCCACCCGGAGGGAGACGAAGTATTGCATCGGGTGGCCGGAGCCATAAAGGATCACTGCCGAAGCGGCGACCTCGCATACCGCTACGGCGGCGAAGAGTTCCTGATCATCCTGCCCGAGCAGACACAGGAATCCGGCATCGTCATGGCGGAACGTTTGCGCCAGGCCATAGAAGATCTGGGTATCCCGCACGGCGCGAAAAAGGCCTCGGAGATAGTGACTATCAGCGCCGGGGTCGCCGCGATCTCCAGAGGGGAAGAGAAAAACTCCGAAGCCCTGCTAAGAGAGGCCGACGCAGCGCTCTACGAGGCGAAGAAAGCCGGACGTAACCGTGTAGAGCCACAGCCTGAACGAGAGATATGACACTCGTTCTCGAATTAGCCGCGCGTCCGGTGGGCACGCCAGAGCACGGTCCTGACGCGGGCGGCGAGTTCGTTCGGGGAGAATGGTTTGCTAACGTAGTCGTCGAGCCCGGCTTCGAGGCCTTCGAGGACATCCTGTTCGCTGCTCTTGGAGGTGAGCATGATAACCGGCAGGATGGCTCTCTCCCCATCCGAGTCGCCACGTATGGCCCGGATGAGCTGGAGCCCGTTCATCCGGGGCATGAGTTGATCCGTTATGAGGAGGTCGGGGATCTGGCCGTTCTCGATCCGCTCCAAAGCCTCCTGGCCGTCTTCGGCCTCTTCGACCGTGTAGCCGAGCCCGGTGAGTTTTGTAACGACTATGCGCCGGATCATCCTGTCGTCGTCGGCCACCAGGATTCGGACGTTGTCGAAATTCAAAGCGCCCCCGTATTAGCTGCCACAGTCCGCCGAATGAAACCGCTCTTGATTCTACCTGATCTATCTTATCGACATCGCCGTAGCAGAGTGTAGATGCAAACTCCCGGACTCATAATAATAGCGATACTACTTATGATCTTGCTGAACGTCCTGATGGTCGTGGCGACGATCTCGGTGAAGGCCCTGCGTTCCTACGAGCGTCGCCGGGTTCAAAATCTCCGCGAACAACTGGAACCACCCCTCTACGACTACCTGGTTACCGGCGAAGTCGCCCCGGACCTGCGGCAGGTAAAGGGAAGAGACCTGACTATTCTGACGAACATGGTCATCGAACTCCTGGGCGCGCTGCGAGGTTCGGAGGCCGGGAAGATGGTCGAGCTCGCTGGAGAACTCGGTCTGGTCGAGAGAGACCTCGCCCGGATCGACTCCCGCGGAAGATGGCGGCGGGCGAAGGCCGCCGAGAACCTCGGCTATTACGGCGGGCCGGACGCGGCGGCCCCAGTCGGCGGCCTCTTACAAGAAAACGATGAAACCGTCCGGGCCGTCGCAGCCCGCGCCCTATCCCGGATAGGAACGCGAGAAGCTGCCGAGTCTCTGACCCACTTCCTCGGCTCCGACTCGGAACTGACGCGGCTCCGGATGGCCGAGAACCTGGAAAGAATAGGTCCTCTGGCGGTGGGCCGGCTCGTGGAGCTCGTAGAAAGCGAGGAAGAGAATAAACGCCGGGCCCAGGTGCTCGCCGCCCGGATACTCGGCAACCTGCGAGTCGCGGACGCCCGCGCCGCCTTGCGTGATTCGATACAGCGCCACTGGAACACGGACCTCCGCGCCCAGGCGACACAGGCGCTCGGCAAGATCGGCGACCCCGACGACTTGCCCGTCATAGTCGAAGCCGCCGGAGATAGCTCCTGGCCCGTGAGGGTGCAGGCCGCGAACGCACTGGGCATGATCGGGGAGGTCTCAACGGTCCCGGCGCTCGAATACCTCGCCACCGACGAAGAGTGGTGGGTGCGTCTGAACGCCGGCCGCGCACTCGTCAACATTGGTCCCGAGGGTGAGAAAGCCCTGGTACGCATACTCGACAACCCGGACCGTTTCGCCCGCGACCGGGCCGCCGCGACCCTCGAATCATATGGTGTCGTCCGTCGACTGGCGGAGGAGTTGGCGGAAGACACCGACGAGTCCGAGTATGCGGCCGGGGTGATACGGTCTCTGGTCCGCGCGGGGGCCACGCGTCACCTGGAACAGCTCTCCCGGAGTCTGCCTAAAGCTAAAGAGAGACAGGCCCTGGGAGAATTGTTGGCCGAAGCGAGAGCCGAAGCGAAGGCGGAGCCGGATGACGCTTAACGACTTCATAGTGTACGTAAACTACTTCGTGCTCGGGTACTTCCTGGTCATAAACGGGGTGTACCTGGCGCTATACATGATCTCCTTCGTCGAGATCGCCGACTACGTGCGGCGGGAGGTCTTCTCCGGCCTCTCCGAGCTCTTTACTTCAAGCTATGCGCCGCCGGTCTCGGTAGTGGTTCCCGCGTACAACGAGGAGGCGACCATAGTCGACAGCGTACGGTCTTTTCTCGCGCTCCACTACCCAAAGCACGAGGTCGTCGTCGTGAACGACGGCTCGAAAGACACCACCCTGAAGGTCCTGATGGAAGAGTTCGACCTCTACGAGTCGGACCAGCCCGTGAGGGTTCAGTTGGAGACCCAGTATATAAGAGGCATCTACACCTCCAACTCGGAGGACCTGATCGTGGTGGACAAGGAGAACGGCGGCAAGTCCGACGCCCTCAACGCCGGGGTCTGCGTCGCGGGCTATCCGCTGGTCTGTTGCATGGACGCCGACATAATTCTTGAGGAGGACGCGCTGCTCCGGGCGGCCCGTCCGATCATAGAGTCGTCCAACGTGGCAGCCGTCGGGGGCATCGTGAGGATCGCCAACGGCTGCAAGTTCGACAAAGGTCGCATCCTGGAGGTCAGGACGCCCAAGAAGCTGCTCCCCAACTTCCAGATCGTCGAGTACCTTCGGGCCTTTATCACGACCCGCACGGCGTGGAGCAAGCTCAACTGTTTGCTCATCATCTCCGGGGCGTTCGGCATGTTCCGGCGGCGGGACCTGATCCTGGCCGGCGGTTACGCCGACGATACGGTGGGCGAGGACATGGAACTCACCACCCGCATCCACCGCGTCCTGCGCGAGAACGACCGCGACTACCGCATCTCCTTTATCCCCGACCCGATAGCCTGGACCGAAGTCCCGGATACCATCAAAATCCTCCGCCGCCAGCGCGACCGCTGGCACCGGGGGCTCATAGACACGACCCTGCGCCACCGCAAGATGCTCTTCAACCCCAAATACGGTATCGTCGGCACGGTAGCCATGCCCTACTTCTTCCTCTTCGAGTTCTTAGGTCCCGTCGTGGAGATACTGGGCTACGTAGCCTTTGCTATAGGTCTGGCCCTGGGACTTCTGAACCTGCCGTTCGCGATAGCCTTCTTCGTGGCAGCCGTGGGCCTCGGGGCCTTTCTCTCCGTCGCCGCCGTCTTTCTGGAAGAACTGCGGCTGGAGCGGTACCCGAACTGGCGAGACCTCGCAAAGCTCACGTTCTTCGGCGTTCTGGAAAACTTCGGTTATCGGCAGTTGAACACACTCTGGCGCTTTCTGGCGATCTTCTCGTTCCTCCGCCGCAACAAGCAGTGGGGCGAGATGCAGCGTCAGGGCTTTGATCGGGACGAGGCCGTTAAGGGAGAATCCGCGAACGAGTGGGACACATCCAAGCCGGGATCAAAAACGTAATGAAACCTGTACGATAACCGGCATTCCCGAGGAGCCTTTTTGTACCAGAACTATGAAAGACGTCGCCGGCCGAGCAGGGGGGTGAGGCTCCTACGCATCCTGATAGTCCTCTCGGCGTTGACTATAAGCGTTGTGGCGGTAGTAGCTTTCGTGCGATGGGGTGACGTGGAGCGCCCCGTCTCAGAAGTGGACGGCATAAAACAGGTCTCGGCCGTCAAGGACGCAGACCTCGCCATCTACGACGGCGCGGGCTGGGAGTCCCGGTTCTGGAACGGTATGAACCTCGGAGCTTCACTGCCGGGTCACGCTCCGGGTGAGGTGGCGCCGACCAAGGAAGACTACCTGCGGTGGTTCCCCCAGATGAAAGAGATGAACGTGGACGTCCTGCGCGTCTACACCATACTCGGCCCGGAGTTCTACGAGGCCCTGGATGAGTTCAACTCCAAGCAGGAAGAACCACTCTGGCTCATCCAGGGCATCTGGTCGCCCGAAGAGGAACTGGTCGGCGAAGACGAGGAAGGACGCGACGCTTACACGCCGGAGATAACCGAGACTTTCGAGAACGAGATCACGGACGCAGTCTCCGTAGTCCACGGGGACGCGGACCTGCCCGAGCGTCCCGGACACGCCAGCGGCCGCTACCGGGCGGACGTCGCCGAGTACATGCTAGGCTGGATGGTCGGGACCGAATGGTATCCCTATGCCGCCAAGGTCACCAACGACTCGAACCCCGGAGTAGAGCCCTATAAGGGCGAATACTTCAGCGCGACCGAGCAAGCCTCCCCGTTCGAGAGCTGGCTCGCCGGGATGCTCGACCTGGTGGCCGAAGAGGAGATGAAATACGGTTGGCAGCACCCGGTCTCGTTGACCAACTGGCCGACCACCGATCCCCTGGACCATCCGGATGAGTCGAACGAGCAGGAAGACCTCGTCTCGGTGGACCCGATGCACATGGGTCCGACCGACGCGTGGAAGGCGGGCTATTTCGCCTCCTATCACGTCTACCCTGCTTACCCGGACTTCATAGCCTACGAGCAGAAGTACCTGGATTATCGTAAGCCAAACGGCCAGAAAGACCCCTACGCAGGTTACCTGAACGAACTGCGCGCCCATCATAAGGACATCCCCCTGATAGTCGCCGAGTACGGACTCTCGACCTCCCGCGGCATGGCCCACCGGGCGCCGTTGGGCCGCGATCAGGGGAAGCACACCGAAGAGAGCCAGGGCGAGAAGAACGTCGAGTTGCTGGATAACATCCACGACGAAAAATACGATGGAGCCATCCTGTTCGCCTGGGAAGACGAGTGGTTCAAGTTCGCCTGGAACACCGGCGCGTTGGAGCTCCCACCGACGCGCCGGCCGATGTGGCTCAACCACCTCACCAACGAGCAGAATTACGGCGTAATAGCCGCCGAAGCAGGTGAGAAGGAAGATGAGATCCTGCTAGACGGCGAGACCGATGACTGGGAGAAGCGCGCGAAGGGTTTGATAGAGCGAATCTCGGGCCTCTTCACCAAAGAGCCCGCCGGCATCGAACAGCAGGAGTACGAAGACTACGCGCTCTCCACGACCCACGATGAGGCTTACGTCTACCTGCTGCTGAAAAAGCGTGAGGGAGAATGGGATTTTCCCGAGGACAACTTAAACATCGGATTCGGCACTTTGTCCGATGGTAGCGTCGAAACGGACCAGGCGCCGGGGCTGGTATTCCCCGGCGGCGGCATCCAGTTCCTAATGCAGCTAAACGGCACGGAAGACTCTCGCCTGCTCATCAACAGCGCGTATGATCCGCACACCTGGCTCTACGGCAAGGAGCTGAAGTACATGCCGGACCCAACCATAGAACCGGACCCGAAAGCGGGCGAGTTCTTGCCCTGGCGGCTCGCACTGAACCGCCCTCTGACCCTGCCACAGAGCGGCAGGGAGATCCCCTTTCAGGACTACGAAACGGGCATCTTGCGGAAAGGAAATAGCGATCCATCGAGCCCGAACTACGATAGCCTGGCCGACTGGAACGCCAAGGGCGACACGCTGGAGATCCGCATCCCTTGGATGCTTCTCGGCGCAACCGATCCGAGCACCCACCGGGTGTGGAACTACCCGTACAGAGCGGGCGAGCTAGAAGCGGTAGAGACCGACGGACTCAGGATATACCCTTCGACAGGCTCAGCGGATGGAGACGGTCCGCAAACTATAACACCCCTCAACTACACCTGGAGTGACTGGGACCAGCCGGCCTTCCACGAACGAAAAAAGAAGAGCTTCGGAATAATGAAAGCGGCTTACGGCGAGGACCGGCCTCTCCTGGAGCCGGAGAGCGCGGCGAGTGAGAACGGCCCGTAGCCCGGATGAGAAGCGGCATACTCGTGCTGGCCTGTCTGGCATCGCTGATCTCGACCGTAATAATCGTCGGGTGCTCCAGTGAAGAGAAGGCCGCCAGTATTTCAGGCTTCATCCCAGCCTCCGGGAAATATCAGCCGGGAGAAGAAGCCGTTTCTTCCATTCGCCTCAAGAACAACACCTCCGAGAAGCACACCTTCTGGGTAGGCTACAGCGTGCAAGACGATGGCGGCGGCTGGCACGACGCGCCCGCCCGGCCCGTTCGACTCGAAGGCGAAGAGTCAGCTCTGGTGACTCGCTCATGGGAAGTGCCGGAAGACCCCCCACCCCCGTCCGGTTACTACAAGGTGGCGATGGCCGTCTGGAGTGACCGTCCCGGAAGCGGTGACGGAGAGAAACGGCTGGCGGGAGTCGAACAGGACAAGTCTTTCAAGATAACCGGACTGCGGGAAGACTTCGGCGGTTTGGATGAAGAGCGATGGAGCGTTTCATCCAAAGAACTGGGACGCGGCCGGCTCGAACCGGAGAACACCAGTGTAGAGAACGGTCGGCTGCGGTTGAAGATCCCGGCGGACACCTTCGACGGCGGGGAGATAGAGTCCCGGAAGCTCTATCAGTATGGTTCCTACCGCGCCCGCGTAAAGGTTGCGGATGCGCCATCCTCCCTCACCGGCTTCTTCCTCTACCGGGAGCCGGACTTCGAGAAGGAGTTGGACATCGAGATCTTCAACTCCCCCTCCGGCCGCATACTCTTCACTACCTACTCGAACGGCGGGGAGACCAACAACGTCCGTAAGAGACTCCCCTTCGACCCGACAAAGGACTTTCACGAGTACCGCTTCGATTTCTATCCGGGCCGGGTGGAATTTTACGTGGACGGTGGGCTGATGCAGAGCTTCGACGAGGGATTACCCGAAGAGCCTATGAACCTTTATGCCAACGCCTGGTTCCCGACCTGGCTCCCCGGAGAGAGGCCCACCAGGGACAGCTATACTTACGTAGACTGGATCCAACACTAGGGGAGAGCCTCTCATGGAACAGAGACGAAGGTTCACCGCCGACCTCTGGCGCTCGATAGAAGATATCTACTCCAGGATACTCGAGCATCCTTTCCTGGCCGGTCTTACGGACGGCACGCTACCGGAAGAATGCTTCCGTCACTACGTCCTGCAGGACGCCCTTTATCTGCGAGATTACGCCCGCGCCCTTAGCCTCGCCGGGGTTCGTTCTCCCGGCGAAGATGCGCTCGTTATGTTCAACGAGCACTCCGCCGGGGCGATCATGGTAGAACGCAGCCTCCACGATAGCTTCCTGAAAGACCTGAACATTCCCGCCGACGAACTGGACCGTACCCGAATGGCCCCCACTACCCTCGCGTATACCAGCTACCTGCTGCGGACCGCCTCTCTCGGAGACTATCCCGAGTTGCTCGGTGCGGTGTTACCGTGCTACTGGATCTACGCCGAGGTCGGCAAAGCTCTTCTCGAAAGAAGCTCCCCTAACCCCATGTACCAAAAGTGGATCGAGACTTACGGAGGGGAAGACTTCAACGCGCTGGTCGAGGCCGTCCTGGACGTGACCGACCACGCCTGCGAGGATCTGAGCCCGGCGCAGAAATCCAGGGTAACGGAATCTTTCGTCACTACCAGCCGCTACGAGTGGATGTTCTGGGACATGGGCTGGACGTTGGAGGAGTGGCCCGTCGGATAGGCCCGGCTACGAGAGGCTCTCCGTACTCCGGGACAGGGAACCGGAAGACTTCTTCCGCCGGCGGCTGGTCATGCCCGCTGCGACCGCCGCCAGTGCGAAGAACGGAAGTGTTGCGGCCGGGATGTACCAGTTCCAGTCTATGGACGAGGAGATCAGGTACGCCGTAGCAGCGGCGGCGCTACCGGCTATGATGGCCCGACTCCGCACGCTCCGCTTCCTGTAGAACGCGTTGTAGGCGGCGAGCGCCAACAACCCCACGGAGAACGCCGCGAACGCCAGGAAAGCGAAGATCCCCTTATCCGATAGCAGACTCATCCAGAGCGTGTATCTCTTTACCGGCTAGATCCAAAACTCGTTTAGAGATGTCCAGTGCTGTCTGGGCGGCGTTACGTCCGAAGACCTCGGCTGGAATGCCGCCCGGCAAACTGTCCGGATAGCGGCTCGGTAAGTAATAGGCATCCAGGATCGGAGCGTCTTCACCAAGGGACTCGAACGCTCCGCCGGCTCTGTTCAGCAGTTCGGTGACGGAATGTCCAACGACGCGTTCTTCTCCCCTGGCGTACAGGTACGCCTTGATGGCTTTCTCGGCGCTTTGCTGGGCCAGGAAACAGGCTATATAGAACCGCTCCCCGTCGAAGTTGTAGCGCGCTGCGTCCAAATCCGCTTCGGCCTGCGCGAGCCAGCGCCGTCCTTCCTCCACCGGCTTCCGCCTCACAGGCGCCTTCCCTCTTGCAAGGCTGCACGCACCAGCGGGTTGCTCTCTCGCAGGTCCGCCATCTCCTCGGGCGTGTAGACGAAGAGGTCGGTGGCTACCCTGGGCTTTAGCTTGCGATAGAGGTGCGCCAGACGCTCGACGAAGGGAAGTGCCGTGTCCATGACCACCAGCAGGTCCAGGTCGGAGCCCTCATGCACCTCTCCCCGCGCCAGCGAGCCGAACAACCACACCTCGTTGGCGCCCGTCTCACGCAGAAGCGCCGCCAACCGGTCTAGCTCGGCGGTCAACTCTACCTGCCGGGAATGAGCAACGCTAGAGAGAGCCTTGTCAGTCACGCTTCTATCCATACCTGTACCCGTAATAGTACCCGCCCTGCACGGCTTTGGCGTTATTCATGGCGCGGCCCGCCGAGGACTCTGGCTCCGACGGCCTCCAGGCCGCGCACGGAGCCCTTGCGGGTCTCCTGAGCGTCGAGGACGAGCAGCACACCCCGTCACACTGGCTGGCGACGATAGGGGGGCCCGAGACCAGGCCCACGGGCAAGGAGAGACCGTACTCGGTCCCGAAGCTGCCGAATCGGTAGACGGCGAACAGTTCCGGGAACCCTTGCCTGAGCCCGTCCACCAGCGCGGCCAGCGGCTGTTCGGTGCGATCCTGCATCATGGGGCAACTCTACTACACAGGCGGACGGCGCTCCCGGCGGCTGCTCTCCCGCAGATGCCGGGCCGCCCGGGTAAAGGCCGCGCTCCGTTACCAGGCCCTCGGGGCGATCCGTAGCAATTTCCCCAACTCATCCTTGCGCCCGGATAGCATCTTCCCCTCTTCGAGCGCGACCCCGACGACTCCCCACCGCTCGCTCAAGGCTTGCCGGGCTTCTTCGAGCGTGTATGGGAAGACCTCCACGCTCACTCCAAGGCCCACCGGCTTGTATTGCACCAGCCGCCCGGAGAAGCTCGCCGATGAGTCGCGCAGCAAGACCAGCACGTCGGCGTCGCTCGCGGCGGTGGCGTCACCACGGGCCAGCGAGCCGAAGAGCACGACCGCCAGGACGTTCGGGTCTTGGCCGAGCCGCCCGGCCCAGTCCTCCAACCGGGCCAATACTGCCTCCCGGTCAAGTCTCCAGACTCTCACGCTCACAGTGCGAGATCACCTCCCCGGCCATGTCTACCGCCTGACGAGCCTCGTCTCCGGTGTAGTGCCGGGCCGCTGAGCCCGCCGGATGGGCATCAGGGTAACGCGTTGGTATGTAGTATTTGTCCAGAACCCTGGCTTTCTCCACCAAGGTCTCTTCCGGCCGTACCTCTTCGGGCAATCCGGAGATCAGGTCCAGAACGGAGTGGCCCCACGCAACCTGTCCGTACCGCATGTGCAGCGCTTTGAGCGCGGCTTCAGCAGCCTGTTGAGCCGCGAAACAGGCCCAGGCGTAGTCGCCCATCTCCAGGCTCCGGTCCGCATGCGCCAGGTTAGCCCTGGCCTGTTCGAGCCAGTCCCTATATCTGTTCACGCCGGCACCTTACTACGCTATACCATCCTTCACAAACCACCGCGAGGTCAACCAGGCCCACGTCCCGGCCCATGTCCGCTCTAAAGGTAGAGCCCCTTCGACGATCACCTATCATATACTTCTCTCCTGTGTCCCACGCCGAGGATCGTCACGATTCGTGCCTCGTCGTCCACCAGGTGGATCACCCGGTGGGACCGGCGCTCCTGCTGGCTCAGGAGTCGCGTTCCTCGTCCGCTATCCTCCCGCTTGATCTCCGCGGCGACCTCCTCCAGCGTCCTGGGTTTCGCTCCGGCGCGCAACTCGTCCATAGCCTCGTCGTGGATCCGCTGGTCCTCCAACTCTTCGGAGGCGAAGCCTTTCGACCGGGCGCGGCCAACGGTTGTCCGGTACGGTCCTGCATCACGGCGTAACTTTACTATACGTGGCGCGGATATCGCGTCCGGTGGATGCTCGTCCACGGGATCCTCCGGGGAGATGACCCAGGTGCGGTGTCACGCTACACGCTAACGGGTTGTTCTCCACATGGAGCCCGCCGGAAGGGCGTGGAGGTTGTCAAACGGAACGCCGGCTCCATGCGACACGCACCGACTCTCTCTACTCGTATCTGTAGCCGTAGTAGTAGCCGCCCTTGCCAGCCTTGACGTTGTTCATGACCGTGCCGAGCACCCTGGCCCCGACGGCTTCCAGGCTGCGCACGCTCTCTCGGAGTGCTCCCTTGCGGGTGTTCTGGGCGTCCAGAACAATCAACACCCCGTCGCCCTGGCTGGCGACGATGGCGGGGTCCGAGACCAGGCCCACGGGTGGCGCGTCTATGAGTACGTAGTCGAAGTCTCTCCGGACTCCGGCCAGGAACTCGGCGAAACGGCGAGAGTCGAGTAGCTCGGCGGGGTTGGGCGGCAGCGGGCCGACCGGGACGACCTTGAGACCCGGATGCGGCTCCTGCCACACTTCCTCCAGCGTACGCTGGCCCACGAGCACGTCCACGATGCCCCGGAGGTTGCGCAGACCGAAGACGCGGTGTACGACGGGCTTGCGGAGGTCACAGTCCACGATGAGGGTGCGCTTGTCCGCCTGGGCCAGCACGACGCCCAGGTTGGCGCAGGTGGTGCTTTTGCCTTCCTTCGAGCTGGGACTGGTCATGACGATGACCTTCGGTGGGTTGTCTACGAGGGCGTAGAGCAGGTTGGTGCGCAGGGTGCGGTAGGACTCCGCCGCAACGCCCATCGGGTCCAGGGTGGTGACGAGGCGGCCGGAGAGATCCTCCCACTGGTCATCCTTTTGCGTCCTCCAGACGCTGTTGCTCACGCTGACTTCTCCGGAGCCTTGTTCTTGGTCTTCTTAGCGCGGTCTTTCTTGACCTCTTTGGGAACCTTGAACTCCGGTATGATCCCGAACGTGGGCACGCCGGAGATCTGCTCGACTTCCTCCGGGGAGCGCCAGCTATCGTCCAGGTACTCCAGCAGGAAGGCGAGTCCCACACCGAGCATCAGCCCCAGGACGAGCGCCAGAGCGCCGTTGCGTACCGGGTCGGGGCTGACGGGCTCATCCGGCGCGACGGCCTGTTCCCAGACGGTGGCGGTTATGGCGTTGGCGCTCGGGCTCACCTCGGAGACCTGCTCCGAGAAAACGTCCCCAACGGTGTTCGCAATCTCCTGGGCCTGCTCCGGGTCTGGGTCCGTGTAGCTCACCTGTATGGTCTGGGTGTTGGCTACCGGTTCGACGCCCAGGTTCTCCAGGAAACCCTCCGGGCTAACCTCCAGGTCCAACCGATCTATTACGGCCTCGGCGACGGGTCGAGTGTTCACGAGATCCGCGACCGTCTGGGTGAGCTGCTGCAACCCCTGGACGTCGCTCCCTAGCTGGCTCGCCGTCCCACTCCTCTGCTCCTGGCCGACCAGTAGCTTGATCGAAGCTTCGTACATGGGCGTCTGTCAGAGGCTGAAACCGACCGCCGCGCCCGTGAGGACCACGGCCACGAGAAGTACGGCCCACATCCGCTTCCATACGACCCGGAGGAGGTCTCCGAGGGAGATCACATACTCTCCTTCGGAGGCTTCTACAGTCGTGCCCGGCCTGGCTTCAGTGTTCATCTGCGTAGTTTACTTCCTCTGTCTTCTTGCGAGACCCGCGGAGAGCCCGTTAACTATGAGGTGACCCACGAAACGGGAGTTTAAACGCTATGGAGACTAAATGCCAAGACAGAGGACGAGCGCATCACCGATCCAGCTTGAGCCGCTCCACGGTCCGCTCGACGTAGCCCAGGATCTCCCGGGCCGAGGCCCGGTAGGCGGCGACGCTGTGACCGTAAGGGTCGGCTATGCCGGTTGTTTCGTCGTCCGACGCGTACTCCGGGAGGGTGTAGACCTTTCCGGAGTAGCCGTCGAACTCCCGTCGCAGCAGGTCCCGGTGCGAGGGGGTCATGGTGAGGACGAGGTCCGCGCTTTCGAGGGAGGACACGTCCACCTGCCGAGCCCGGTGACCGTCTATATCTATCCCGAGCTCCCGGGCGACCTGGTGGGCGTGGGGGGCGGCGTGCTCGCCGACCAGCGCCGAGACTCCCGCGCTCCCGGCCATGACTTCTATCCCCTGTTCCCCGGCCAAAGCATCGAATATACCGGCGGCCATCGGACTCCGGCATATGTTAGCCGTGCAGACAAAGAGGACTCTCTTCATATAGCTTTCTATCCTGTCTCCCCACAATAGCGACGTACAAGTTATCCGGGGGAGATCTTACCATCGGGCGGAGGGCGGAAACGGATGAGGTGCTCAGTTACCTTCGTCTTTCCTGACCCAGTTCCCCTTGTCGTTCTTCTCGTACTTCTGCTCCACGGCGCTCCAGGCTACGCGGTGAGCGCGGCTCTCTTCATCGTACTGCTCCTCGGCGGAGTTGAAGGCTTCTTTGTAGATGTCCTGGGCGTGTTTTGGCAGGTTGTTACGGACACCTTTGGGTAGCTCGGTTACTTTGTCGTATGGCATCTTCGTTCCTCTTTCTCTGAGACCGCAGGCATCTCTGTACCCGGCCCGGCGGAAACCGAACCGCCGCCAGGCGAACCTCCGCTAGGCGAAATGGTCCCAGCCCGAGAGGTCTTCCATAACCTCTCCTCTCAGCATAAACAACACTCCCTCGCCCGCAACCTCTCCTATAATGGTCATCGGGACGTCCATTTCCTCAGCCATGCCCTCCAACACCGGCCCCGGAGCGGCTATGAGTAGCTCGTAGTCTTCTCCACCGGTAGCAGCCAGGGATTCCGGGTTTCTCCCGAGGGAATCCAGGTACTCGCGGGTGTCGCCGGCTATCGGCAATCGTTCCAGGTCTATCCGGCAGCCCACGTCGCTTTTCTCACAGATGTGCCGCACATCCGAAGCGAGGCCGTCGGAGAGGTCGATCATGGCGTGTGCGCCGAGCCGAGCGGCGGTCTTACCGGCGCTTACGCGAGGCTCCGGGCGCAGGTGCTTGCGGATCAACCTCTCGGGCTCCCGATCACCACTCTCCAGCGCCAGGAATCCCGCCGCCGAAGCCCCTAGCTCGCCGGTCACGGCTAGAAGATCTCCATTACGCGCCCCGGAACGCAACACCGGCGCATGCTCCAACTGTCCGAGGATCGCCACGTCCACGGTTAGCGCGTCCGCCCGGGTCGTATCCCCGCCCAACGGATACACGCCAAAATCACCGCAAGCCTCCATCACTCCCTGGAAGCACCGGTGGGTGATCTCCGCCTCCGGCGCGCCACCGGAAGTAAGGATGAACCGAGGCGCGGCCCCCATAGCCGCAACGTCCGACACGTTGACGGCGACCGCCTTGTAGCCCACGTCCTCGGGCGAAGCCCAATCCTTGAAGTGATGGCCCGAAACCAGCATGTCCGCGGCGGCGGCCCATATTGTGTCGCCAAGGCGCAACACCGCGCAATCGTCCCCGACGGGCACCAGCACCTCCGGCGGCGCGTCCGGCAGGCTGCCGGAGATCCGGCGTATAACGTCGAACTCTCTCATCCCGCTAGAGCCTTTTGGCGTGCCCGCACAATTGTATGTTTTATATGACTCATTGCGTTTATCTACCCTGCTTCGAGCAGGTGCACTGCGGACCAGAGAGCATCGAGTTCCTTTGTCGTGTACCAAGTATGGAGGGATCTCCACTGGTCTCGCGTGGCCCAGAGGTAGGTATCATGGGCGGCCTCTTCCAACTTTACTGAGCCGCCGGGATGACGTGCCAGGAAGCCCGCTCCGGCGTACATCTCGCGGTCTTTCGGGCCCTGCCAGGGTTCGACTCTGGCCCACCACGGGGAGGCGGGCTCTACTTCGAGTCCGGTCTCCTCCAGAGTCTCGCGGCGGGCGCAAGCGACGAAATCCTCGCCCGGTTCGAGCATGCCGCCGGGGTTCTCCCAGAGGCCTTTCGGGGGTTTGCGGCGGCGCATGAGGAGCGCTCGGGGCTCTGCGCCGTCGAGGTCCACGAGCACTGTTCCAGCGCCCAGGTTGGCATGGACTACTGTGTCTTCGTGGTGGATCTCCGGCGGCTGTGTTTGAGGTGAAGGCGTTTCGGAAAGCGATCGCGTATGGTGATCCACGCGGCGGCGGTTCTCTTTGCTCCACCAGCTTGGTAGTTCGAGCCACTCTTCGACGGTCGCCCAACGGTGATCCAGATGTTCGTGGGAGAGCCGTACCTCGTCCTTGTCAGTGCGCCCTACGTAGGTAACTGCGGCCAGTGGCTCCCCACCTGGACTATCGCCCACCCAGGTCGCGAGTATGCGCTGCGGCTCTACAAGAAGGCCCGTCTCCTCGTACAGTTCGCGGACCGCCCCCTGCTCGAAGGTCTCGCCGGTGGAGAGCCGGCCCGCCGGTGGGTCCCAGGTTCCAGTAGGTCGCTGGAGCAAGAGAACTCGTCCGTCCTCGCGTACGGGCAGGATGCCGGAGACCAGGTCCGCGCTAACGGCCACGTTGATCCACCAGTATGGCGCACAGCTTCCGGGCGACGGCCTCCGGGTCTGCGGCGTCCAGGATCGCCCGAACTACTGCGAAACCCGGCGCGCCCGCCGCGGCGACCTCGGGTGCGTTCTCAAGGTCTATGCCGCCGATGGCGAACCACGGAACGTGGAGGCGCTCGCGGGCGATAGCTTCGACGAGAGCGAGTCCCGAGACCTCGGCATCGTTCTTTGTCGGGGTGGCGAAAACCGTCCCGACACCCAGGTAGTCGGCCCCATCCCGGACGGCTCTCCGGGCCTCCTCTACGCCGCCGGCGGATGCTCCGATTATGTAGTCCGGGCCGAGAAGATCCCGGACTTCTTCGAGAGGGGCGTCTTTCTGGCCGACGTGGAGGCCGACTACCAGGAGCCGGGCAAGTTCCGGATCGTCGTTGACAGTAAAGATCACGCCCTCTCGGTCGCAGACCTCTCTCAGTTCCTCCGCCAGAGGCAAGAGTTTCTTTCTCAGGGCGTGCTTGTCCCGGAGTTGCACGATGTCCACTCCGCCGCGGACGGCTGCGGCCACCCTCTCTGTCAGGTCCGGCCTGGGGTCGGTGACGAGGAGAAGTCGTGCTTCGCGGAGCTTCACGAGACTATCTTTCGCCAATGCGCTGCGGAGTCCAGGCGACTACGTCGAGTCGGCGGGCGTAGTGCAGCAACAGTTTGGTGTCCGGCAAGTCCAAACCGATCTGGGCGGTCACGTCTAGAGTCTCCACGTCGGCTTCGGCGCCCTGCAACGGCCACATGTGATGGTGGATATCTCCCCGACTGACGTGGCCCCGTCCATTCGCCGAGTAGAGACAGTAGCGTTCGGTGAGGAAGTTCTCCAGGCTATCCGGCTTCGATTCGAAGACCTCTCCGGTGGGCCTGTAGCGACTCTGGAACCTGGCCGGCGGCGCGCCCCGGTGGGTGCGGACGCTCCTGTAGCGTACCTCCTCATCGGAGACGCGGCAGGACATCTCCGCGTCGTAGTAGGGCAGGTTGAAAGTCGCCCGCGCCAGGCGTACGGCCAGCGGATTGTGGGCATCCAGGCTGAAGAACCAGATGCCGGGCTTGCCGTCCGCGCTTACGTAGGTACGGAGGTTCAACTCCGGGAAGTCGGAGAGCTGCGATACAGCCGGGAGGAAGCGGGGCCGCACGCCGCTCATCCGGAACGGCACGACGCCGAGCCAGGCGCTGCCTTCGAAAGTATCGAGGTGGAGTGAGTCCGGGATCAAGGGCCGCAGCGCATCCGCCGGGACGGGCCAGTGCATAAAGAGCAGGTCGTGCCACTCCATGGCGAGCGCCCACGGTCCGCCGGGGAGCGGGTACGGACGATGCTCGGTTAGATCTAGAACTTTATCCCTCGCCGACATACGGACAATCCTATGGCACCGGGGCGCGGCCGTCCAGATATCCGTTCACAGCGCACCCGTCTTACGGAGGGCTTTCAGCACCACGTAGCCGATGATGGCGCCGGGAATGCTGGAGAGCGCGAAGGCAACCATGAGGGCGAAGAGTCCTCCGGTCGCCTCCCCGATGAAGGGAGAGATCAGGACCGCCCCCAATGTAGCCCCAATGAACACGGTACCGAGAGGCTCGAAGAGCGCCGCCTCGTCCCGGCGCAGGAGCAAATACGCGAAGCCTACCGCGAGGGCTCCGAACGGGCTCCCCGGAAAGGCGAAGAGGCTCCCGGTCCCTATGGAGAACCTTATAGTCGCCGTGACGAGCGCGGAGCCAGCGGCCCACCAGGGACCGAGCAGGACCGCGGCGATAGCGTTGATCGCGTGCTGGAACGGGAACACCCTCGCCCCGACCACCGGGACCGCGAACGAGGAGAGAAAGACGCCGAGGGCGGCGAAGATCGCCGCCAGCACCAGCTTCCGGGTCGTGCTATTCGTGAGGTTCCGCAAGTCCCTAGTCATGGGCCAACTCCTCGATCCTGACGGCCTCGTCGAGACCGGAGGCGTCCTCAGCGAGGGCAGCGAGCGCGTCTAGAAGCCGGGGCTCGAAGGTTCCGGGGCCGTCCGTCCCCTTTGTCGCGGCGGCAATCTCCCCGGCGCGGCCGAAGTACGCCAGGGCGGCGGCTACGGTCTCCACGCCTCCCCCGCCGACTGCGGCGAAGCATCCCACGACGGCAGTGGAGGCGCACCCGCTCCCAACCATCCGCCCCATGAGCGGATGTCCGTTCCCGACGGCCAGGATGCGGTCACCGTCACACACGTAGTCCTTCTCTCCGGTAACGGCGACGGTGACGCCCAGGACGCGGGCGGCTTCCTCGGCGGCGGCGCGGGCGTCGCCCGCCAGGCTCTCCACACCGCGCACCTCGGCATCCAGGCCGGCGAGCGTGGCGATCTCCCCGGCGTTGCCACAGACGGCCGAGACCTCGATCTCGGAGAGGATGTGTTCGGAGGTCTGGGTCCGGAGCGTCGTGGCGCCGGCCCCGACGGGGTCCAGTACCACGGGTTTGCCAAGCGTGTTGGCATGCTTGCCCGCCAGCATCATCGACTCTATCGAGCTGGCGTCGAGCGTCCCGATGTTGATGACGAGCGCAGAGGCTGCCGAGACCATCTCCACCACCTCCTCCCGGGCGTGGGCCATCACCGGCAACGCCCCGGTACACAGCGTCGCGTTGGCGGCCAGGTTCGCCGTAACGTAGTTGGTGATCTGGTGGATCAGCGGTCGATCCTCCCCTATCTTCAGCAGCGCTTCTTCAGCTCTCATGCTTTCTCTCCTTCCAGTATCCTTCCCAGCGCATGAACCGGACCGGCGCCTTCCCCGATCTCTCCGAGCCCGTACCGGACGGCCTCCGAAGCGACGGCGCGCGCCCGGCGGGCGGCCTCCTCCACTCCGAAGCCGAGCGCCAGGAAGCTCGCCAGGGATGAGGAGTGGGTACAGCCCGCCCCGTGGGTGTTGGCGTGGGAATGGATCGGGCCTTCGATCCCCACGAAGTATTTGCCATCGTAGAGCAGGTCCGCGCCTGACGAAGTATGTCCCCCGGTGACGACGACCGCCTGAGGCCCGAGCTCGTACAGCGCGCGGGCGGCTTCCTCAACACGGTCCTCGTCTACCTCCTCGCCGAGCAGCGCGAACGCCTCGTTCACGTTAGGCGTCACGATGCTCGCGAGCGGAAATAACTCTTCCCTGTAAGCCTCGACGGCCTCGGGCTCCAGCAACGTAGCCCCACTCTCCGCGACCATGACAGGGTCCACCACGAGGTTTGCCAGCCCCAGACGCCGCACCACACCAGCAACGGCCGAGATAATGCCGGCGTTGAACAGCATCCCGGTCTTCACAGCGTCCACACCGATGTCCTCCGCAACGGCCTCTATCTGCTTCACGGCTACCTCCGGCGGGAACGGATGTATGTCCGTTACGCTGACGGTGTTCTGGGCGGTCGTGGCGACGATGGCGGTCGTACCGTAGACGCCGCAGCGCAGAAACGCCTTCAAGTCAGCCTGAATTCCGGCCCCGGCCCCCGAATCGCTAGTAGCTATGCTCATAACCCGTTTCAAAGTCCCCTCCAAAACCCGCTCCTGAAGCCTGCTGCCTGAAACCTCTATGTCATCACCAACCCACCGTCGCAGGTGACGTACTGGCCCGTAACGAAGTCCGACCACGGGGAGGCGAACATGAGGGTGGCGCGGGCGAGGTCTTCGGGGGTGCCGAGGCGGCGCAGGGGCGTTGAGCCCGCGACCAGTTGGCGGACCTCTTCAGTGGTGGGGGCGCTTGCGTCGGTTTCGTCTATGAGGCCGCCGGAGATCATGTTGACCGTTATGTTGTGCGGGCCGAGCTCGGCGGCGAGGTTGCGGGAGAAGCCCAGAAAGGCGCTCTTAGCGGTCGTGTAGTCGTGGTAGGGAACGACGGGGTTGTTTATGAGGTTGGAGAGGATGCTCAGGATCCTACCCCCACCACCCTCCACCATCCCGGGTACCACGGCCTGCGAACAGTGCAAGGCGCCCTTGAGCCCACCGAGCTGCTGCAAGAAGTCCCCCCACCCCACGCTCCCGAAGTCTTTACGCCTGGCGGGGTCGAACCTGTAGTGGGGAAGCGCGTTGTTCACGAGTATGTCGACGGACCCAAACTCCCCGGCCGCCGTCTCGACCATACCCTTCACGGCGGCCTCGTCGGTCACGTCCGCCTGGTGGGCGATGGCCCTTCCGCCACGCCCGCGAATTCCGCCGGCGACCCTCTCCGCAAGCCTCTCGCTCTTCAGGTAGTTGACGACCACGGCGGCGCCCTCGTCGGCCAGTACGTTGGCGATGGCGGCCCCGACTCCCCGGCTGGCGCCAGTAACGAGGGCGACCCTTCCCGCAAGAACGCTCAAGGCAACTCTCCTCTCCCGCCCGGCACCATCCGGGCCTCGTCTCTCTCTAACTCGTGGATCACCAACAAGGCCCCACCCTTCACGGCCACCCAGCCCCTCTCCCTGAGCAACTCGTTGTGGAACCCTAAAGTGTCTCCAGCCTCGACCCGTGCGGCCTCCAACGGGTACTCGAACCCCTCAAGGGTGACGCCCTCGGCCGCGCCGGAGACCGGAAAGACCGAGACGCTCTCGCCCGGCCCGCCCGCCACGACCCTCTGGCCGTCCTCGACCACGAACATCTCCCCCCACCCGGCGACGACGGTCGCCCGAACCCCCATCCGCTCCGCCGCCAGCAGCAGGTGCGGCAGGGCGAAGACGGCATCGAGCCGTCCGCCCGTGGCGCAGAGGAGGTCGAAGTCCGTAGCACCCCTCTCCCG
>JBGTJJ010000025.1:0-34833 GCA_041745215.1 Rubrobacteraceae bacterium
CGGAGAGCCTTATGGTAAACGGCTTGGATTTGGGCATCGTTGACCTCCGTATAGCACTACGGTATTCATTGTAATACAGAGACTACGAAACTGTATAGAAGACCTTTTGCCGTCTACTTCAGCCCATCAGCACCATCAACGTGTCTGACATAAGGCCGCCAGCCCTCAGCCGTCGAGCAAGGCGCAGCAGGTCACCTGGAGAAGCCTCTGGGCGCTTGAGGTAGCGCCGTAGGGCTTCGTAGGTAATGTCGGTACCTGCCTGGCTTCTCAAACGCATGGCATCGACCACGCTCCGTTCGGGAGAGTAGATGGAGATCTTCTCGCCAGAGTCGAGGCGTACCCGCTCATGCCCCAAGTCGAAGGTAGCAGCCGCGAAAACGTGGACACGGACGGGTGGATAGTCGATGACAGGCCGATGTGCTCCTCTGGGAACCGCTAAGTGGACCTCTGCGGGAACCTCGTCGGTCAGGTCCCAGAAGGAGAGAGCTGAATTGAGGCAGATAGCTCCTTGGGAGCTACGGCGTGAGACGGCCACGAGGTCCAGGTAAGGGCTCATCTCGGCATCCGCCAAGCGATAGACTCCTCGCGAAATCGCGACCAAGAAACCCTCATCCCGCAAAGCGTACAAATCCCGCGGGTGAACGCCGGCCTTCGCCGCATCTCCAGCCGTGAAGGCGCCACCAGAAAGTTGGGCCATACTCTTCAATACGCTTTGTCCATTCATAACCGGATAAAACTGTACACACATAAACGCGATGTGTCTACGTTTTTATCCACGAACGTATAGAATTCTAGCCTTACCACCGGAGCACGAGAACCTGATCAACAGTCGCGTTAACGTCACAACTATTGACTGATTCCACAAAACAGTTAGGCGTCGCTCTGTTTCGCAAGATCAATGAGGGCCTCGTCCATTGTCTTCAACAGGAGGTCCACAAGGACAACGAACCGGAGGGCGTCGTCCTGATCGTAACTGTCAATGAGATTATGCCCTGCGGTATTACGGAAGAATGCCATAACGCCCCGGTAGATCTGCATCGCCCCTATCTGCTCTGGCCCTTCATTACTTAGCTTGAGCAATCCGTCTTTACCGAAAGCCTTTTCCATAAGGGATACACCGTAGGAGCTCTTGCCCACGCCTATCGCCTTACGAACCCGATCCTCCAGGATCACGCACGCCTCACGGATCACACGGTCGTAGTGAGCATCAGCCACCAGCAGGTCCTCGCAACGCTGGCGCAGCTCTTGGTCGGCTACGAGGGAAGGCAGATCGCGCTCCGCAATCTGTAGGCGACGCCTGAGACGAGCAACTTGTACCCATGCCTCCTGTTCGTTGCGTTGAGGACGCGACGTCGACTCCACGACTTCCAATGATCTACGCCCAGACTCTGTGATGTGCATGAAGCCAGAATCGGGACCTGCTCCAGCGATGCTTGGTGTGCCAACCTTCCCTTGATCTACAAGACGGTGAGCGTTAGCCAAGTATACGGTGTGTTCGATATCATTGGCCTCACAGAATGTCTCAACGTCGAGAATAGACCCAAACTTGTACATCTCTGGATCGGCGCGCCATTGGCGCTCAAGCTCCTGAAGGATCAGTCGCTGGACCGTACGGTCCTGCATGTTTTGTTGCCGGTTCCACTCCTCGCGCCACTGGACTACACGACGACGACCTTCTTTGGTTGGCCTCAAGTACTGCGACATCTTGTCGCTAACCGGCACTGTCAGCAAGCCTTCGGTCTCCAATTCCTTTACCGTCCCCGAGACAACGTCGCGAGGTGGAGACGCAGGTTCGCCATCGTTCTCGGCGAGTCCTTCGAGAACTCCGGTGTCGCTCGCGAGACGCGCCGCTACATTTTCTGCCAGCACGCCATCCAGATGTCCCATTGGACGGTCCCCCGCAATGTCCACCAGGTGGTAGAGGAAGCGGTCCTCAAAATAAGACAAGTCCTCTGGGCCGTTGCCGACGTTCACCCAGCATCTCCGCTCTCATTTTCAGGCAGAGCTCGCACCACATCGGCCGGATAACGAATGCCGCAGATCAGGCAAGCCACTTCCGTACCCCAGGCGTCATCTACTTTGAGGGGCTCTTCGGGGTGACATGGCACGTCGACACGCACCATGTCTTCGAGTTCCACGAGCGGTGCCGGCTGGGGCAGATCGGGAACCGACATCTCGATGCTTATCCCCTTAGAGCGGCGGTTTCCGCGCTCCAGGTTATTCTTCATGCTCCGTAATTGGGGGCCTAGCGCCTCGGCTGCAGCGAGTTGCTGCATGTACTCTAACTGTTCCTTGGTCCACCATGAGCCTGGCGGTGCCGGTTCGTAACAGTACGGGCAAAAGTAGGCTTCTATTTCTTCCCGCGCTTCTTCAGTAGGACTGTCTTCCTCGGGTGTTTGCCACCATTTGAATTGCTGTTCACAGTTGGGACATTCCCGACGCAGAAAACCATCCTCGTCCAGCGGAAGGCTCATGGATATAGACATGTCGCTCATGCTAGATCTACCCTTTCTACAGTCGCGCACTTACTCACGATCGCTTGTTCCCATCCCGATTTTCCGCGCGCTTCCGTGCGAGCTCCCCTTCAGGATCGTCGGTGCGGCCTAAGTAGAGTTTCTTCTGCTTCCCGCCTTCGTGGTAGCGGAAGTACCAGTAAGGTCCCTGCTCCTTTACGCTGCCGTCCTTACGATAGTATCGGCGGACTTCGGCCTGCAGCGTACCATCGGCGTAGGGCCGGTACTCCAAGACTCCTGAGACCGGCGGACTCTCCTCTCCGAGCTCACGGAGCCTCCTGTCGAGGTCGTCCCGCAGGCGGATGAGATCATCCCGGTCGAGGTTCTTCAGACCCGAGAGCATCGGCTCCAGATCAGCGCTCCTCCCCTGGTGTCCGCTCATTGCCATTCTGTAATTGTGCGCGGACACCACGAAGTTCACAAGACCTAATATTCTTCGGGGAGAAGAATACAGCTCAAGGAGCGATCCCATTCGGTGATAATCCAAACTTGTTTCTCACCCACCGCGTAGCTGCTCACGATCCGGAGGCCTTCGCGGACGGAGAGCTCATTCTCCCTCGCGTCCTCTGGTGGAACCTCGCCCCAGTCGCCACTCTGATGCCGGTCGAGGAGCGCGGCCGGATTCTCACCAGCGCTCGTCAGGAGCACGAGGGCTCCGGGCGTCGCCACCAGTCGTCCCAGGGGAAAGAGGGCGGCACTCACGCCACCCCTCCCGAAAGCTCCGCAGCCACGTGATCGTCATGCGCCGCGAGAATTGCCTGATGCCTATTCCGAGCCTCACCGACGAGTACACCATCGCGCGGGTACAGCGCGCGCGCTGCGAGGAACAGCCTATATGACCTCTGGCAGTCAGCGAGCGTCGGACATGCCGTTGGCGGCTCGGAGATCCTCAACGCGACCTCTTCGGCACGCCGCTCCCGAAGCTCCTCGATCCGGCCAGTCACCCTACCCCGCCGAGAGACGGCTATCGCAGCCGCGAAGACGTGCTTGCAGGGCTTGCGCTGCTCGCGCCAGTCCGGGCACGTACAAGACTCGCTGGTGAGATCCACCGCGTAGGGCTTGCGGCCCGAGCAAGACGGGACACTCCAGAACCCGTTCTCCATCGGCTGGATCCCGCTGCCATGCTCGCGGTAGAGTTCAACGCCCCGCAACGCCCGTGAGGGTGCCGGCTTCGACCGCCGCCCTCTATTCTCTTCCGGTACACTCTGCTTGCTCAAGGTTACCCCCTTGGGCCGGGCTCCGGGGTGTTAGCGCACCGCCGGAGCGTTTTATATGTCGCGCTACATTGTGCGCGTACAGTAATACTACGGCAATGCTCTGAATTTCCAATCCCTAATATGTTCGTTTTGCAGGAAAATCTTCACAACTAAAAGAGAGAAGGAGCAGAGAGACAGACGAAGCCGGGAAGGCCTGCCAATCGCAGCGGCGACCAGGATGCCGAGACAGCCGGACGAGGACCGGCGCACCACACTGGGAGGCCCGCGGACAAAGCGCGCCGGATAGCCAGCGAAGAGCCAGGGCCGAGGATGCTGCCGGCGGGTGGGAAGACGCAAAGAGCGGAAGCGCCGGCGACCACCGCGCGGGTACGAGCAGCCAGGCGGGCGCGAGGCGGACCGGAGAAAAACGATGCCCGGACCACGACCGCCGAGGGGCAGCAGGAGCGGACGGCCGCATCTACACCGGGCGCACATCCTACCCGCACCGAGCCACCAGAGGAGCACACGGAGGAGACTACCGGCGCCACCGGAAAAGGAGAGCCGTGACGAGAGCCCGCAAAGGCAACGACACCGGAGAGAGGAAACGAATGTGAAGTTGAATGCACCACGACCCTTGAGCGCATAAGGGCGACCCCGCAGTGGAACGCAAGGTGCGGGTCCCGAAAGGTTTTCGTGGAGCCTTCGGCGGAGCGAAACCCGGAGGGCGGCCATCAAGGCCGAGCTTTGGGGTGCCCTTGCGTGGAGCGAGGAGGCCGCTACACTGCCGCGCCTTAGGTGGTGGTGTTCTCTAGCGACGGGCGTTAGCCGGTCGCATATACTGTCTGTCCGACCAAAATACTTGTATAGGGACGCGGGGCGACCGTCGAGGGCGCTCGGCGGCCCGCCCGTCCGGGTAACGATAGGTGGCGGCAAGCTACCGCTAGCCGCCTCTTCCCCACGTCGCCCCGCACGGACGTGGGTTCAGGGGCTCGGGACGGAACGGCCTTGCGCCGTGGAGCCCTGTGGCCCGTCTTGGTGAGTTTCGCTATCGGCTACGCGACCGGGAGATCAGAGGCCGGGTCCCGGAAAGTTGTGGAGGCGGAGCCGGAGCAACCCGTAGGGCGGCCATCAAGGCCGCTTTTCGGGTGGCTCTGCGGGTACGACCTGTACGTTAGGTTGTAGACGTGAGATCTCGCAGAGTGACTCTCCGGCAGTGTGTACTCCGTTCCAACGGGGTTTCGATATCGGTTTGGAAGTTGAAGTCTGCAGAAGTTCTTGCCTTAAATGATAGGTTAGCATCTAGTTGAACGTCTCTGACCTAGCCGACTCGTTGGCGTGTGCTTCCGCGCTCATAGGCAAGGCTGAGTAGGAACTGTGCAGCGAGAGCTATTACTTACGGTACTCGGTTGGGTCCGGCACGCTGGCTAGCTGGAATGCCTCTCTCCGCTCGTTGCAAGTCCCGCAGAGACCACAGTGGAGGTCTCCGCCCTCGTAGCAACTCCAGGTATCTTCATATGGGACGTTCAGGACCGCTCCCGTCTGTACGATCTCTGCTTTCGTCTTGTTCATGAAAGGAGCGTGTAGATGTAGGTCCGGATCTCCGAAGCCTTCGACGGCCTGACGCTGCATGGCGTCGAACGCCTCGATAAACTGCGGGCGGCAGTCAGGATAGACGTAGTGGTCTCCGGCATGTACGGCGGCGGCGACGATCCGGGCTTCCCTCGCCACGGCTACTCCGTAGGCCACGGAGAGCATGATGGCGTTACGGTTCGGGACCACGGTTACGCCCATATTCTCGGCAGCATAGTGGCCGTGCGGCACCTCCACATCATCCGTGAGCGCCGAACCGGAGAGGAGCCGCCCGACCTGCGAGATATCCACAGTATCGAAGGATGCCCCGAGTCGTTCGGCGCAGCGTCTAGCATAGGAGATCTCCTTCTTGTGGCGCTGACCGTAGTCCACGGAGAGCAGATGCAATTCGTAGCCTTCGGAATCCAGAAGATAGGCGAGCGTCACGGAGTCCATGCCGCCGCTGACTATTGCGACCGCTCTCTCGCCTCTCACCATGCTTTTATCCACTCCCTACGACAGGCCAATCCTGCTCGCCACCATATCCTTTCCGCCTTCAAGTAACGTCACCGAAGGTTCGCGCTGACGCTTCGACCGCCTTTTCGATGAGCGGCTTGTAGGTGGAGTTATCCAAACGATCTTTGTAGTGTTCCACGTAGGTCCCGCCCGTCAGATGATCCTCGACCCAATGCCCCTCCTCAAGGAGCACCCAAAGATTGTGGGTCGCACGGTTGCAAAATCCTTCGATGCGGCTCGCCGCAAGGCCAGCCAAGCCGTTTAGTGTGCATGCCGGACACGGGCAATTAAGCAAGATCTCTCGCTCTTCGAGGCTCAGCTTGCGTCCCCTCCAACTGCCGAGATCGGCTATCATCCTGTCGCCACTGCCGGGGAGTTGCACGATGCCGCGTGCGGCGCGGTTACGCCAGCCGCTGGAGTCCACCGAGTCCACGCCCAGCAGGGCTGCCAGATGCAGGGTAGCTGTGCCGCCGATGCCGAAGACGTGTACCTCTTTGTCCGCGAAAGTCCGTCTAACGTGGACGAGAGCATCCAGGATCACCTGATAAGGTACGGCCTTCGGTTTACGCAGCAGGTTCGGCACGATGCCGCCGAGTGCGATGGTTGGTTTTCTGAGGAGCTTCTCGTTTGCCTGGATCCTCGCAACGTAGTCGTCCAGGAACTGTCCGATGTGAACCACCGGCGCGTAGCCATCGTGCTCGTATGCGGAATTGACCAGCATAGTTTGATCTAAGCACGCTCTCTGCTCGTCTTCCGTCATAGCGGGCGAGGGGATGTAGTCTCGGGGGATCGGGTGCCAGTCCGGTTCAGCTCGCTCAACAAACTCCACATACTCCTCGACGGGCGTGTCCCCGCCGCGAGACAGGAAGTAGAACGCACCATTGTCCAGGTAGACCTTCGTCTCTTCGGAGACGCCCAGGTACTCGCGCAGCCCTGCCTCCATCGCCGCAGCCCTCCGGACAGGCATTTTGTGAAAATCCGCGTAGGAGACCATAACCGCGCGTAGGTGCGGCAGGTGGTACGGGGATCTCGCGTCCCAGACACGCGGTTGCAGGTTCTTCAGGCTCAGGCCTGCGACTACTAGCAAGAGCCTGGCTCTTTGCCCCGCTCGTTAACCCCTCGATAGGATCTATTTTCATGTGCGCTCACAGATCCGGAGTTTATCCGTAACCGCGAGTTATTGCTTTGTTCGGCCGAATCCTCACAACGACTCCCCGTCCTCGATCCGACACCAAAGGCTTGGATTGAGCAAAGTCTAGCGGGGTGGCGAGGTAGGCCGCTTTCGTTACGGTAACTGTGACAATACCACCTTCGAGGAATCATCTTCCAGTGAAACGGCGTAGCCGTTCGAGAAAGCGTTGGCGAACTCCTCTTGGTGGGACACTAGTATGATCCTGTCGAGCGCCTGCTGCAAGTCGTCGAGGACCCGTATCATGTCATCTCGGCTATTCTTGTCCAGGCTGCCGAATCCCTCGTCTATGATAACCGACCGGATGCGGCGTGCCTGCTGTCCCTTGTACCGACCAATGGCCAGCGCAAGGCTGACCGCGATACGGAATCTCTGAGACCCGCTCGTCAAGCTCACTGCCACCGGGTTCGATCCCGTATCGTTATCGAGGACTTCAAGGTCTAGGGCCTTCTGCTGGTCTCCGCCTTCCCGCAATTCCAGTCGCATACGCCCGCGTGAGAGTCCATCCAGTGTCTCGTTCGCCAGAGACACGAGGTCCCGCTCGGCGACGCGCATCAGACGAGCCTGAACCCCTCTTGGCCCCAGCAGATTGTGCAGCGTGTCGTAGGCCCTGCGCTGACGCTCGGCTTCCCGACGCAAGTTCTCTAATTCCTGGCGCTGTTCACGTCGTCGCCGAAGCTCACCGAAGTGCCATTCAGCTTTGCGGCGCTCGGTATCCTTTTCCTCCGCCCAGCTCCGCGCGTCAGATAGCTCCTCCTCGACTTCTCCCGCCGGCCGCCGGGCTTCTTCGGGGATCTCGTTGATCCAAACACCAAGTTCGGAAATTCGCTTTTCGAGGCCCGTCCTGGAGCGCCTAGCGTGTTCCATCTCGGAGGCGAGAGTTTCATACTGATCCAACTCGTCGCGATCTTCTCGCCAATTCTGGAGTTCCTCCGACCCGGCCGCTTCCGCTTGCTCCCGCCAGCCGTTCGGTAGTCTTTCGAGGCCGACATGTAACGTGCGCTCGATCTCCTTACGTGCGGCCTGTAGAGTCTTGGTCTCGGTTTCGTTTTCTTGCAGCTCGCGGCTCAACTTCTCCACTATCTCGTCGCACTTACCGGCCTCCTCCGCAGCCTCCCGATGCGTTTCTTCGAGCCGTGCCATCTCGATGCGAAGCTCTTGACGACTAGTTTGGTGGGCCGCAAGGTCATCGCGGGCACTCCGAGCTTCGTCCCACGAAAGAGTTTCGAGGAGTTTAGACAACCGCTGGCTGACCGACCGAAACGACTCATCCCATCGCTGCTTCCGTCCGAGTTGTTCCCGCAGCTCCCGCAGGTGTTTGGCGTGAGCTACTTTGCCATCAACTTCCTTCTTCAATTCTTCCAGCTCAGGGTCTGTAGGGTAGATAGTTGCTGTCCATTCGGCACCTTCCGGGACCTGTGACGCAACGCGCGACTGGTAGGAGATCGGCAGACTATTGAAAGAGTCTTCAGCCTGCTCTGCGTGTCGGCGCGCATCTCGTCCGGCTTGCCTGCGCTCGTTTTCGAGCCGTTCACGCTCCTTCAGCAGCCCTCCGCGCGCCGTTTCCGCCTCCCCTAGTTCTTTTTGGAGTTCCTTCAGCCGGCTCGTGGCTTGCTCGCGCCGGTTCTTCGAGTCTTCTAGCTCGGCTTCGGTCTCCGTCACGCGGGCGTCCAAACGCGCCATCTCTTGTTCGACGTGCTCCTGCGTGATCTCCTGCCCGCACAACTCGCAGGTCGGTCGGGTGGACACGCCATCGAAGCTGGCATGCCGTTTGCGGGCATCGTCGCACTTCGCCTGGTCACGGGTGACGCAGTGGTTTAGTTCGTCCTCTTCTTTGCGTGCTACCTCAGCTTCGTTAGAGAGGCACTCGCACTCATCTTCGCGCTCCTGCAGTTGGGGGATAAGGGCTTCGAGTCCATCCGAAGTCCTACGCTCGGCGAGCACCGCTTCGCCCAAGGAAGTTCTGGCCCGGACAAGCTGCTTTAGCCAGGGCAACGCCCGTTCCGCCTGCGCGAGACGATCATCTTCTTTCTCCGCGTGTCGTATTGTCTGCTCAAGATCGGGCGGCAGAGCGTCCAGCTTCTCTTTCGCCTCATCCAACTCCACCTGGGCTTCGTTCAAACGCTCCAAGTGTTCGGCTTCAGGCTTGAGTTTGCTCACGAGCTCCGCCAGACCCGCATCGGTGCTTTTCAACTCTCCGATCAGGCTTGTCAGCCTCTCGACCTCGCCGTCGGCTGCCTTCTTTTCTCCGGTCGCTTCTTCGAGCTCACTTTCGATAACTTGGCGCTTCTCTTGAGCTTCCGTCGTGTCTCGCTTGTTGTTTGCCAGCCTCTCCTTATCACTCACGAATGATTCGAGCACAGGGAGCGTTTGCTTTATCTGCTGCAGGCGCTCGAAGCTCGCGCGGATCTCTTCTTCGCGGTCGAGCAACCCTTGGGCTTTCTCGGCTTCGCCACGTCGCTCCACGAGTTCTCCTGACAGGCGCTCCCAAGACTTCGCACTACCGACCAGTTCGATGAGCCCATCTACACGATCGCCCGCCTCCCTCCATTCTTTGTCCGTTCGCTTCACCGCGTTCTCGGCTGCCAACAACTCCTCGTCGCTGACGGCGGGCGTGTTTTGCAACTGACTCACGTGATGCTCGGCTAGAGACTTGTGATGCTGTCTGCGCTCGCCAGCGGTTTTGTGCAGTCGCTCGTAGGGCGAGAGGTCTATGAGTTCCGAGAGGGCTTTGTGGCGTTCACGAGGTTGCATGTCCAGCAGCTTCTCGCTCTGGCCTTGCAGCAAGACGACTGACGAGGTGAACGTCTCATATTCCAGCCCGATTACCCTCTCGCGCCAATCCTTGAAGCCCTGGACGCTTGCTGTATCGGACTCGGGCTCTGGTCCCGTCGCACGTAGGACGAATGCCTCGCGTGTGACCTGACCCCGGCGGGAAACGGTGCGCCGCACGCGGTATGCCTCCCCATCCATAATGAAGTCGAACTCGACTTCGAGGGCGTCGGATTGGTGGTTGATAAGGTCTTTGGCGTTCTGGGATCCTCCTCGGTGGGTCCCGTACAGCGCGAAGGTTATGGCGTCGAAGATCGCCGACTTGCCCGCGCCGTTCGGTCCCGAGAGCACCCACAAAGAGGCACCGTCGAAAGACAGCGTTGCCTCATCACGGTAGCTCATAAAGCCCTTGAGGTACACGCGGAGGGGGATCATCGGGTCACCTCTTCCGCTAGGAGCTTATCGGCGAGGGACAGCACCAGTTCTCGATCTTCGCCGTCTTCGGGAATGCTCTCCCGTAGGTACTCCCTCACGGTACTCGGTACGTCTCTTGTTTGTATCTCTGTTCCCGCAGCACCGTCCAGGATCGCGCTGGTGCCCTCGATAACGAACTTCCGTTCGTACCAGCGCGGAAATACGTGTTCTATCTCTCGCGAGATTTCGTCCCTGTTGTGCTTGGTGGGATCGTAGTGCAGGACGTAGGAAACCAGAGCCCTCTCGTGGTCCGGGTAGCGTTCCTCGAGGTGCGGGATGTCCTCGGGGTCGTTGATCTCCACGCGATGTATCGGCGTCGCATTGAGCGGCAGCACCACGGGTGTTCCGACTATCCCCGCAGATCCGATCTCGGCGAGCGTAACGCTCTTGTCCTCACTCTCCCCACGATCGAATCGCTCGATGCTGCCAGCGTAGCGCACGTTGTCGGCCCCAGCAAGCGGTTGCGGCTTGTGGATGTGCCCGTATGCAACGTAGGCCAATTGCGTGGGAACGTCTGCAGGGTCGAAGACGACATCATCGAGCTCGGTGATGCGGTACAGGTTGTGAACCTGGCTGCCCCTGACGTGAATGTGGGAGACGAGCACGGTCGGCAACGTCGGATCCATGTCCCGCTCCTGGATGCGACGCAGCTCTCGCAAGAGGGCCTGATGCATCGAGCGATTCTTCTCCTCGAGGCTTCCGTAGCTGGTGGCCTCGCCGCGCAGGTAGCGCACGGGCGTTGGATAGGGCATGAGCAGGAACTGGACCTGCTGTCCGGCCGAATCTTCCAGCAGGAGAAGGGTGGGTCGCGCCGCCAGGTAAAGCCTCCCGCGCGGGCGCGGTCCGGGCTGGTGCGGATCCAATGGCTGCGCCAGATCAAGGGCGAGCCACAACAGGTTGAACAGGGCCTCGTTGTCGTGGTTGCCACTTATGGCGACGATGGTCCCGCCGCGCGCGAGGAACGGCTTGAAGATCCTGCTGATCTGTCCCACCGCCTCCTTCAGCTTCTCCACGTTGGTGTGCTGGCTAAAAAGGTCGCCGGCTACGACCATCACGTCCACCTGGCGCTCTTCCAGATAGCTTGCGATCTCCTCTAACCGGGCGACTATGTCGTCCTGGCGATCGAGCCGACCCAAACGATCGTTCAAGTGCCAGTCCGCAGTGTGCAATATACGCATCTGGTTCCCTTTGCCTAGTACCTGGCTACGTCGTCTTCCGATCCTTCATCCGGGTCGCCGCCAGGGCTCCGCGCCACCTCTTCCCCACGCATCGCCCAAGGCGGGAACGGCACGCGCACGTGCATCGGCTCCCGGAAGTTATCCTGTATGACCATCTTTTCGTCCACTGTCAGCGTCCCGGCCTTACGTCGGGCGCTCTGGCTCAGGGAACGCCAGATGGGCTGAGACAGCTCGAGGCTGCCGCTGCGCCCGAGGACCTGGATACCGGACATCTCGATCACCCGATCAGAGACCTTAGAGGCCTGCTGTTGGGCGCCGAGCAGGATGATGCCCTGCGAGCGCATCTCGGCGGCGACCGTCTCGATTAGGCGCGTGATCGGGTCTCGAGACCCTTTGGGTGCGAAGCGATTAAGCTCGTCCAAGGCGACAAGATACGTAAGCCCTCGTTGGGCATTTGTCCCGGTTCGCTCTGAGATCAATTTCCTGAGGATGGTCGCCACAACGAATCGCTGCAACTCCGGCTTTCCGGTCAAAGCGTTGATGTCCACCACGATCGGGTCCCGCGTGGCTGTGACTCCCAGATTGAGGGGATTGCCATTCTGGTCGTGACGGCGCAACACCCCCTCCCCGTCAAGCACCAACCTCAAAAGCCTCCTACGCAACTTGCCCCATGTGCCGAGATGATGCGCTCCTCCCACAGCGCCTTGCGCTGATCCGTCGAGCCAATCAAGCAATCCCTGAAACGTCTCGGGCCGTCCCTCGCCGCGACGCAGTTCGCGGCGGGTCGCACCGTCATTCAAGGTGCGCTCCTGCGTCAAATGTTCCTTGAGGTCGAGCACCAACGCACCGAAGTTCGGATCGTTCGCGTCTTCATCAGCGAACAGGTACTGCAGGAGGTCTTCCCGTATAACGTCGGCGAGGCTCCAACTGTAGGGCTCCACCCTGCCGTCGCGGCCGGTCTGCTCTGCCACGCTTCCACGAGGTGTCTGGGGAGCGTAGAAAGTGACGTTCTGAAAGGGCTGCGGTTCGTCCACGCCAAGAGCCTCCCAGTCCGCCAAGTGCTTTTCACTATCGTACTTGTTGCTCGGCTTGTCCATGTGGAACAGGTCGTAACCCTTGACGTTGAGGATGATCGGCACGACCATCATCGGTCTCGGGCTGGACGGGTTCTTCAGCTGACGCCGACGCGCCTCCCGGAGCAATTGGTGTATCACGAATAGAAGGTAGCTGGACTTCGTGCCACGACCCGCGACACCGTTGACGTTCATGTGCCCGCCGTTGGCTCCGAGCAGGTAATCGAGATCGATCACGCCTGGCCCGGCGATTACGTCTGCGCCGTTCTTGATTAGGCCGACGGTTAACGGGTTCTCGATCTCGTCGGCACCGTAGGCTAGCCTCGCCTCCTCTTCTCCGCCCAAGAGAACTAGGCTCTGGTCGATCGGCGGAGTGAACACTGGCGGATCGGTACGCAGTATGCTGGCGGTCGCGAAGGTCACCCCGGGCGTCGCAAGCTCCGGCACGTAGCCCGGATCACCATCATAAGCGTCGAACTCTTGATCGATACTGCTCCTACGGCTCTGCCGGTACACTTCATCTACCGTGGCGTAGAATGAGATGTCACGACCTCCAACGCGACTGTCCGTGCGAACTATTTGGGTCTTCTCCACCAGCTTGTCGCCCGGCACCCAGAAGTGGAACTGTTCCGATGTAGACTCCCGGCGGGGCGGCGAAGCCACCTTCCCCATGACCCTGGTATCAGTGGCTGCTCCGCCAGCGCCGTTTCTCGAAGCTTCATCGACGCTCTCGGTCTGGCCGTCGCGCTGGCTGTCATCTTCGACACCAGTAGTCTCAGAGACTGTGCTCTTATCATTCATATGTTGAACCTCCTTATAGACTCGTCAAACGATAGAATCGGCTTGCTATGGCGCTTGCGGGTGAAAAGAGCGCGCCCAGTGTCTGCTCCGCCCTTACGATGGGATGTAGCGAGACCGCAGCACGAGCGTAGCTCTTCTCGCGGCAGCGGTACTCGTACAGGGTTCCCGATAACTGATCGACAAAGTCCCGGTCCTTTCCGCGCGCCTCGAACCACTGTGCTGAAATCTCGACCCTCACGATCCCCCAGTTTGGGGTGACGCCTCCTCCACCGGAGAGGCGAACGAACCAGGAAACCACCGGCAACTTACCCTTTTCCAGCTTGAACAACGGTGTACGCTGCCCCACCTCGAGCTGGTACTGAAGCTGCAACCCGCGAGGGTGGAGGTAGTTCTTGCTATGGGACTTAATCACTCCGAAGACCGGCGAACTCGACGCATCAAACCCTCCACTCCTCGGTTCGAGGCGTCCGTCAACGACAGTAGATACGTTGTCTTCCCGTGCGAGCACGGCCTCCTCCAACACGCCCATCTCGTCGTTGGAGCGGTTTTGCGCGGCCTTTCGCATCTCCTCGAAGTCGTAGGACGGTGTTCCGTTGGGAGATTTGGCGACCAGGAAACGAAAACCGTGGGTCCGCAGTTCGGCGGCGAATCCTTCCACCTCCTCGAAGGGGAAGACTTTGTCGGCCACCATGGAGACCACCCGTTCCTGGGCGGCGAACGTGCGACGGCACTCGCCGTTTAGCACGCGCACCTCTACGCCTCCGATCTCGGAGAGGCGAACCGGAACCGGGTAACCGCCTGGCGCCCGCAACCAGGCGACTGTCTGCCCACTATCCTTGCCGTCTATGAAACGCACCGGCCGCTCTGGCCAACTGCTTGGGCGCCAGAGCGTGGGCAGCTTGAGGCCTATCGCCGTCCATTCGTCCCGAGGCATCTCGTAGTCGAGATCCACCTCTTCTTCATCTTGCTCGTCGCTATCCGATGGAGCATTGACCAAGGGTGGTTGTGGATCATACTCTTGTAAACGACGGCCGCCGAAGTTACTCACGAAGTCCAGACCCATTGGTGTCACATCCTCCTATCCGTGAGTACGAAACCTGCTGGCGCTCGGCTATCCATCCACCAGTCCCAGTTCTCGCAGCCTGCACCTCATCGCCCACTGGCTTACCAGCAGTTCGGTCGCCAGTAGTCTGGGCGGCACCGAGAGCTTTTGCCCATACCGCCGTCTATAATCTTCGACCAACTTTCTGCAGGCCGGAGCGGGCATGAGTAACTCGGCTGCGAACTCGTTGGCCTCGCGCTCCACTCGTTCGACATCGCTTGCCAGTGAGAGGTCCGCTGCCACGTGCGTCAACTTCGGTAGACCGGCCGGCATCTCGTCGTCTGGCCCTTCGTCATCCAGGGCAGGTAATCCCTCCATGAGGATCAGTTCCTCCGGCAACGCGCCCTGGTTTTGCTGCTCCAGTAATGGCAAGAAGTGCCGTACGTAATGGCCTAATTCATGCGCCGCCGAAAAGCGCCGCCGTTCGATGGGATCGTCCCCTTTCACGAGTATGCAGCCATGATGTCCCTGGGTGTACAAGAAACCCGCGAGCTTGTAATTCTGGCGTTCGTCTGGGAAGGAAATTCTCTGCCCCGTCAGGGACGACAGCGCCTTTGCGGCACTCTTGTACGTCAGATCTTTCACTTCGTGAAGGCTCAGAGGGTACACGCCGATAAGGTCGTGGAGCGGCGCGATCCCGACGCCAGGCTCTTTGCCGGCGTCCTGGTAGATGCTTTCGACCAGCGCCGTGACCTCCCCGCCGGAAGCGGCAAGCTCCACGGCTGCTCGCCGCTCTTCGCTCTCGTGGCTTGCGACGCGCCCTTTGCGTCCCGTGCGTCGTGCTCTCTCTTCCCGAGCCGCCAGCCGGCTCGGGTCATTGGCACGTCCAATCTCCATCATGATCGCCGTGTCCTTGAACCGACGCCAGAAACGCTCGCTGGCTTCCACGTGGAGGCCCTCTTTCAATCCCTCCATCTCCTGCCGGCCCAACTGCCTCGGCAACACGATATGAACATCCCGCAAGGAGCGGTTAGCTTCCTGATCGGCGGACGGAACGCGGCGATCCGACTCCAGACGGGCGACCACCTCCTTCACCTCAAGCGGCGCTATCTTCGCCTCTTCGTCCTCGAAGGCGCTGGCGAAGTTATTCTGGAGCAGATTTCTCACCAGTTTGGCATCGTCAGCGGTCGGAGTCAGGCCCTCTTCCTCTTGGTAGGCTTGGTTGACCTCAGAGATAAGTTCGTCCAGCTCTGGATCGTCCACAGCAACCTCGAGTATCGTGGCGATACCGTCCATGTCGCCTCGCTCTAAGGCTGTGATATAGCGATGTAGCGCCCTATCTCGCAACTCGATCTCCCTGATACCAGTGTCGTGCTCTCGCATACTCATTCTCCTAGCCGGGGCTTCGTCCGTAAGCTTCGTAATAAGCCTCACGCAACTGGGTTTTCGCTCGGTTCAACGCAACGTGGGCGGAACCTTCTCGGATGCCCAGCTTCGCCGCCAACGCCTTGCCCTTCAGATCTTGAACGAGAGCCAGCCATAGTACCCGACGGCTGTTGTCTCCGACCAAAGAGAGAAGCTCCTCGACGGTGAGGCGAGAAATGGCGTCCTCCGACTCGTCATTTCCAAGCAATGCGTCGAACTCTTCTTGTTCCGTCGGCGCCTCCAGCTCTCGCCTCCGAGACTCGGCGCTCGCGCGCGGCAGATAGTCTGTTATTGGAAATGGGCGGTTACCGCGTTCCTTATCGGCTAAGCGATTGCGTACGACATTGTGGGCGATCGCACGCAACCAGGGCGTAGGAGAGCGGCAATCATCGTACTTCTCCGCGTTCTTGAAGGCGATCTCGGCGGTGTTCTGAAAAACATCCCGAGCCAACTCCTTCACGAGATCGCGATCCGAGGTCAGGCCAGACTTCTTGATGTAGACTTGGATGTCGCCCAGCAATCTACGCTGATGTTCATTCAGCGCCTCACTGAGCAACCGCCGTTTCTGCTCGAGGTCGGAACCCTCGACCATATCCGATGTCTCTTCGCTCCGCCTGCCCAACAAGTTCTCCCGTCGGTTTATAGGTCCTTATACTTACTTATTGTCGTGGGAGGAGAAAAACCTTAACAGCGAAACGAAAATTTCTTGAAGGCTGCTTCTACGCTGCTCGGCGCACTTCATTACGGATGCGATCAACACCCCAGAAATCTTCCTGAAGGACTTATTCCATCAGTGGGTTACTCGTCCACCTATGCGTGCCTCCTCCAAAGCCTCGAAGGCGTCCTTCTCCTCCCTTTCGCCTTGCGATTCGGGTTCCTTGATCTTAGCTAGCACGGGGAAGTTGATCAGTTGGCCGGAGAGAATGGCCTCGCCCACGTCCAAGTCAGGCAGCATTCGCGCCTCGTCTTCGCCCAAAGTCTCGACCACATTTCGGATAAACCTTTGGTCAGCGGGGTTGAGCATCCGCATGATGATGTACGAGTTGCACATGGCGAGCGTAGTTTCGTCCAGGCGAGAGGGTCGCTGGCTGATGAGGATCAACCCGACATTGAATTTTCGTCCCTCTTGGGCGATCTGCTTGGTCGTCGTGATAGCACGTCGCTCGGCGGAAGTGGCAGCGCGCGCGGGAGCGAAGTTATGCGCCTCCTCGAGCAAGAGAAGTACGGGCAGACCCAGATCCTCACTAACCCTAGCCTCGAAGATCGCATCTGCGACGATACTATATATCGTGGCCTGGAAATCTCCCGTGTAACCGGCCAGCGACACTACGCTGATGCCCCCGTATCGCACCAGCTCCTTGCGATCCGTGGGCAGAGGCTCGGCACTGCGAGCGATCTTCTTGTTGGTCCGCTCCATACGACTCAAAACCCCAGCGGCTTTATAGGTGCGCTTTCTGATGGCCTCTAGCGTACCAGCGTCCCTCTTCGAGTAGCCAGAGATCCCGCTCCAGCCATAATCTTGTAACCGCTGCCGACCTTCCGCGTCATCGTCGCGCATCACCCTTTCGCCAGCCTCGGCCACGTTAGCGATAAGCCACATATCCGCCTTGACACCGTGGATCTTTAAGTTCGGTTTGTTGGTTTTCTCCGCCAACCAATCCACCCGTTCTTCCATCTCCGACTCGTCCTCGACGTAGAAGGTTTTGGCGGCCTCGAAGACATCGGAAAAGAGCGTTTCCATGGTGGGCGAGAGCTCGTACCCGAGCGAGTTCACTATTCGCGCTACCGTCTCGCTGTCTTCCTCGAACACCGGGAACTTTGCGTAGTAGCGACGCACTTTGCCCCTCATCGCGGGTACATCCGCCAGGCCGGTGTAGTCGCCGTGTGGATCGAAGATGACGATCGGGTAGTTTTTCTGGGCCAACTGCTCGATGATGCGCCTAGCGGTCCAGCTCTTGCCCGCGCCGGTCATGGCGAGGATGGCGAGGTGTCGGGTAACTATAGCGTGGCCGTCCACCTTTACGTCCACGTCTTTACGATTGGAGAGTTCCGCAATATCTAGGGCGCGGCTGCGCTTCTGTTCCAACTCGCCGAGGACGACACGGGCAATGTCCTTGGACTCCGGACCATAGGCATTCGTAGCTGGTTGCGGCGGATAGCGCAAGTGGTCTAGCTTGCCGCCCTTGCTTCCTCCCAGCGGCTCGCTGCCAAGCACCTGGCAGACTGCGGTTACCATCTCCCGACTCAGGGACAGCACGGTGTCGAGTGGGTTAGTCTGCGTAGCAGCGAGTTCGTGTCCGGCTTCGGACGGGAAAAGTGGGTTGAGGCGTTCGATGCGCTGCACTTTGGCCCATACGCGGATGTTCTCCGCCGGAGGTTCCTGTCCGTCTCTGATTGAGCCTCCTGCGATGTTCGGTACTCGCAATCGAGCATCCACGGCGATGATGTCCTGCTCGCGGATCGCCTCGTGCGCCACGGCGAGTCGGAATTCCTGGCTCGTGCTTTCTCCTACCAACGTACCAACATAGCGGGTGATTTTTTGCCCTTGTTCTTGGCTCTGGCGAGTGTCTGTCATGCTCGACTCCTTTCAGACTCCGGGACGGTAGAGCCAGTCACGGTGAGTCATGTAGATAGCTTGTACGAGGATGTGGCGCATTTCGGCGTCGCTGATCTCGCCGCGCTGCAGACTGACGCCGAGATGATGGCGTATGAGTTTGCCGTAGGCGTCGGTCAACCATGCTGGGATGTGAGCGTGTTTGTCTGCGATGTCCAGGCCCACCGGGAAGCCGTAGCCAGGGAGTAACCGCGAGTACAGGTAAACTCTGCGGGCTGTCTCCAGGATTTGATGCTCCCCCAGATCTTCAAATACTTCTATCCGAATCGGCTCTGTGGTTTCGTTGTTATGAACATAGCAGCCACGCACCAAGGGGAACCCTAGAGGCGCAGGTGGTCGCAAGGAAGACCAATCGAACTGCGTCTCGAAAGACTCGCCTGGCAATGTGGCCGTGCCTTTGCGAAGGCCCTCGAATTTCCTCAAGGGCCACGGTTCCGTGGCTTGTCCGGGGGAGAGAAGCATGGCGAGTAGTAGTGCGTCCGTGTAGCCTAGCCGAGAGAGCAATGATTCGGCCGTCTTGAGGTCGCTCCGGCCGTACATGTCATTGAAGTAGTTCTCGTTGCCCCTCTCTCGAAGTCCGTGGAAGATCCTCGGCAATAAGACCTCTCTACTGAATCCGCTGGAGGTCCCACGTTCCACAACGCCCGCGATGATTGGAACAGGGTCCCGCTTGCGAGCTTCCTGCACAAGTTTGCGGTAGAGGAAGGCCATCCAACACAGAGGCTCGAACAGTCGGCGTCCGATCAACTCGTCCGAGCGTCCCGGAACGATTTGCGGGTAAAGTTCGAGCCTAGCTTCCTCCAGAAACTGCTCTTTTAGTTCTTCAGCGAGATCCGAGCTTTGGGCATACTGGCCCAGGAAAATGTCTATGTCATATTCGGTAAAGGGAGCATGACCGGCGTATTGTCCCGTTAGATATACAAGCGGGCCGTGGAACATGAGGACACGCAGATCCGGGTTGCGGACCATCGCTGATAGACCTCCGAGGAGTTCGGCCGTTATACGCACCACGTCCACAAAGTCTTTCCGTTCCTTGCTTCCACCCTCTAAATTGCCCAGGATCACAGGGTAGTAGCCGAACTGTTCGCGCTCTGCAAGGCGTCGTTCGCCAGTGCGTACCGAGTAAGACCCGACCCGCAAGAGAATGGGTACTTGGCCGGAGATCTCGACCTCTCCGATGCCGCCGTCCATGAACGTCACTACTTCGCCCTGCAGTTCGGACCAATTAGCGTCATCTACATTGACTGTCTCCAGGATGCTGTCCGACCGCTTACCTGAGACCGCCATACTCATCGCCGTTCGCAGATGCGCCACGAACTTCGCTGTATTCTTGAAGTAGTTATCGCGCAGGCTTTCGGCGACGGTGAGGGAGTTTTCGGCCAGCTTCATCAGCAGGTGCGGCTGACGCCGAAGGTCTTCCCGGACGCTTTCTTCCGTCAAACTATATCGAGGGGCTTCCCGTTCTTCTATGCGCGCCTCACTTCCACGCCCAGCCGCATCAATAATCGCCTAGCCTCATCAGAGTGAAAAGATGCCACGGGCATACCTGTCAATTGGCTGACTAACCACTTCGGCGCCACTCGTCGCTCGTCTACTTCGACGTACCAGGACTCGTAGCGTTCAGGGTCCCCCCATCCCTCTGCTAAGGCGTCCGCTGCAATCTCGAAAACTTGTTTGGGTGTCAGCGATAACTCCACTCCTCGGATGCGCGCCCTGTTCCCCTCCGCAAGCATGGTGGAATTGTAGCGTAGTTTGGGTGGACTGCCGTGGAGCCAGTCGTGCAACTCGGCGAGCTTCCTTCCCAGTGCGCCGGCGCACACCTTCGTAGCCGCGTTTCGGGGAGGTGAGGCGCCAAGGTTTAGAGCGGGCAGATAGTGTTTCCCGGCGAAGATCAGCGTATCTGGTGACGAGCGGTGAGTGGTTACCCGGTCAAGCTCTGCGAGGACTAGCGGGCGGAGCTCGCGGGCACGGGTCGGGGTCATCTTTCTGTCATAAGCAGCGATGGGCAAGTCATAGGGAATTAGGCCATGCTCTGCCGACAGTATTAGTATGTCTGGTGCTTCGGAAGGGCTTTCGCGTAGGAAGCGACGCAGGACTTGGAAAGCGGGACCATTGTAGCGATCCACGGCCGGTAGGAGTCTCTCGTCAAGGCGCTTGCGCTGGGAGCAGGCCAGGATCAGTCTTCGATCCGCCGCCGGTCTTTCCGCAATCATTTATCTGACTACTGGGAGCGGGTTGAAGTTGGTGTCGCGGTCGTAGACGTCCACGCCCTCGCGCCGTTTGAGAGCGTTGACCACCAGGTAGGTCAGGGGCGTTGCGGCAGCCTCATAGAGCGACTTGAAAAGCCACTGGGCGATGATAGCTGCGATCAGTCCCGCAAGCGGTATGTTTCCGAAGAACGCCACGAGGACGAACACGAGTGAGTCTAGTCCTTGCCCCACCAGCGTAGAACCGATAGTGCGACTCCAGAGCCAGCGGCCGTTGGTAGCGACCTTCATCTTGGCGAGGACGATAGAGTTGGCGAACTCCCCGATCAAGTAGGCGAGAAATGAGGCGATCAGGAGTCGAGGCGTGTAACCGAGGATGGTATTGTAAGCGTCCTGGGCGTCCCAGAACGGGGCGGCGGGCATAATGCCGCCGAGCCATATAGCGAGGACGGCGATCACGTTGCAGAAGAAGCCGAGCCAGATCACCCGCCGGGCTCTGTGGAAACCGTAGACTTCCGTGAGCACGTCGCCGACGATGTAGCTTATGGGAAAGATGATAACGCCGGCCGGAAGAATGAGGCCGAAGATGCTCACCAGCTTTACCGCCGTGATGTTGGCGGTTATGAGGCAGGTAACGAAGACGGCGACGACGATCACGAACCACTGCGAGTATCCTTCGCGCTCTGGCAAGTTCTGTCTTTCCGGCATCCAGGCACCCTCCCCTTAATTTTCCTGATCACTGGCGAGCATCTCACCCACGTATCAAGACATCTTCTCATTTTTCTTACCCTCGTCAATAGCCGAAGTCGGCTAGCGTTAGCTTGCCGCACTACCGACCCTATTCGCTCGTCTTGCGCTTTTTCGCGACCGGCAGAGCACAGCCCGGTCCCCGCCAGGTTGCCAGAGGCAACCCCGAAGGGGCGGCGTAAAGTCGCCTGGGAGGTGGATGTGCGAGTTTACAACGAGGGCTTGGTGGTCTTGACGAGATCTTCATTGGCTCACTTCGGGACAGACGCTCCATAATCCCGCGCCCCGCTCCTCGGTCTCTTCTCGAAGCCGCTCGAACTCGCGACGATAGGCATGGCTGAATGTGGTGGTGCGGGCAAGGCCCAGAGTTATGAGATCCTCGTTGTAGAGGTGCTCGTAGACTCCGTCATCGTTCGTATCGAGGTAAACATAGGCTAGGGTGCGACCGTAGGCGTCCTCGGAGTCTCCGATGCGCGGGATCTCCAACCTTACGAGGCGGCCTTCGCGCACAGTCTTGCCTTCTTTGCCGGTCTCGCGCTCGTAGAGCACCTGCTTAGTGTACTCGGATGCCTGGGGACCGAAACAACCGATGGGTTGATCGGGGGCTACGGTCTCGGGTGTATCTACACCGATCAGACGCACTGGCGTGCTACGGCCCTGGGTCTCGACGGTTATGGTGTCGCCGTCGGTTACTTTGGTGACTTCGCCGTAGAGTTGGTCGGAGCCGCCCATGCGGTAGATCAGTCCGTCGAAGCCTACACGTGAGACCGGATAGAAAAGAATGGCGAAGATGAGAGCCAGGGCGACGAAGACACGCTCTGAGTTTCCGCCGGACACGACCCGGTACTCGTCTCTACCAGGAAGTACGGCTATGAGGCGAGAGGGCCAGAAGAGCTGCACTCCTCCAAGGGTCATCATGTCTGCGAGGAGATGAGAGCCGTAGCCTACGAAGACCGCCACGATTACAGCGGGACGTCCGAAGATCCACCATAGCGGCAAGCCCAGTAAGACAGTCACGAGTACCAGGGCGAGTAGCGAGTGAAGGAAGCTGCGGTGGCCGAAGAAGCGGTTCAGGTCTTCGGAGATGGAGCCTATCTGGTGGCCGATCCAGCTCTTCGGGTAATCGGCATCTGGCAGTACTGAGGTAGCTGCAGCTATAAGCACTGATGGAGTCTCGTAGTGAACGTTGAAGATTGCTGAGGTGGCAAAGCCGCAGCACTCGGCGAAGATCAGGTGTGTCGCTACCTTCAAGGAGAGAGCCTACTCTCTGGGACGCTGCATCTTGGAGAAGAAAGGCCGCAGACCGTACATCAGGGCGAAGCCGATACCGGCCAGGATGTAGAGGTCCTGATCATCGAGACCAAGTGAGATGTACCGAACGGCCATTGCTACGGCGGCGAAGACGAAGATTGCTGGTGTCATATCTATGTAACGCTTCTCATCCTCAAGCTGCAGTTCCTCGACTTCGGCTCCCAATCTCTCAAGAGCGGTACGTCCCGCACCGGCAAGATGTCCTTCAACCACTACCTTGCGACCTTTCAAGATGGGACCGAGGACGTGTTCGATCTCTCCAACCGAGGAGCGGTATAGAGCACGCTGGAGACCGGCTTCGTCAACGTCCCGGCCGCGGACCTCTCCGAGCTCCTTCGGATCGACCTTGCCGGCACGATACGCGGCGAGAGCGCAGTAGACAAGTGCGGACTTCCTGGAGCCAGCGGGTATCCGGAAATCGCCTGTTGTGGACTCCGCCTCCGAAGATCGACGCTGGCGGCGTCCATCCTCACCACCACTGCCCGTTGAAAAATCGGAGAAGCCTCGGGTTGGTCTTCCACCGTTGTTGCCGTTCGATGTAGTGTCGAAGTCCAAGCGCCTCTCTTTGTCCCGTGCGTGTGTGTGACTTTCTCTCTTATATAGGGTTTTTCACACACGGCTGATGGCTCTCTGCTCACCTGCAACTGCCTTCTCTACGGACGGCGTGGAGGTCGGGATCGTAGCGGCTCAAGAGGATCTCGGCGAGCCCTGCCTCGTTTTCCAGGACGCGGCGTTTGATGGCGTCCGCGTGTACTGGAGAAAGAGATTTGAAGCCGCCGACTACGATGCGGTAGCCCGTGGCACAATCACCGTCGCCTTCGACACAGACCTCAAGGCCGAGCGCCCGGAGCTCCAGGTAGAGGGAACGGGCGCGTTTACGGCGGCGGTCCATTTCCGTATAGCTGCTCATTTACCCGCACTCCTCCGACGGTTTGCCTTCGCGGATTCCACTATGGAGGGTGGACACTCGGAGGCTTTGACCTCGTGCCACTCTCCGGTGGTGGGGTCGTGGAGTGCTATGTAGCCGGACTCCTTCGCCCACCTTATGACGAGGCCGCGCCGGTCGGCGGCTTCGAGCCTGAGACGCTCCCGTTCGAGAATCCTTATGAGGTCCCGCTTGTTCTCCCGGCAAGTGGCGAGCAACTCGTCAGTGACGACCTCCGCCGGAGCGTCTACGCGCAACGTGAGGCCGGCGGCCTGGAGACGAACGCCCTGTCGGCGCAGGTCCTCCAATAGGACGCTGGCGTTCGAGGTCCGCGGTTCACGAGCTGTCGCTACGGCAGTCATAGCGTGAACTTCACCCGCCCGTTCTCGTCAGGCGCAGGGAGGGGGGTCTCTCTTCCCTCGTTTTCGCCTGCAACACTGCAACGGTCAGGTGGAAGTGGTGTATCTATGGGCTTTTCAGGACTCGAACCGTTGCGTTGCTCTGTTGCATCGGTCGTGCAACGGTGCAACTCTTCGGTGGCGGGCAGTATCCGGAGGTCTTCCGGGAGCGGGTCACTGGGAACCAGGCGGGCAGGTTTGCCGCGCCGGTCTTCGAGGTTCTTGAGGTAGCCCTGGTCGGTGGCGTTGCGGACCCGCCTGGAGGCGGCGGACTTGTCGAGGCCGAGCTCCTTGGCGACTTCGGCTATGGAGATGGGTTCGCCTTCTGAGTCTTCGCGCAGCCGGCTCACCGCGGCGACAGCTTCCCGGACCGTGGTTGACTGTCGCGTCGATGCCTTCGGAGACGAGGTCCTGGACTAGTTCCCGAACGGCCTCGTAGTCGTCGAGAGAGGCGATGATGCGGCCATCGGCGTCTCGGTCGCGGCTGGCCTGGTGGAGTACGGCATGGGCGCGGATGAGGTTGAGGACTGCTCCGAAGTCGCGGCGGAGCCTGACGGCCACGGGTGGGACGAGCTCTGCGAGAGCTTCCGCGTAAGGTATGGCGACCCGATGCTCGGCGCTTTCGAGCCATTCTTGCAGGGCGAGCCAGGGGGTGAAGTCTGACGGCTCGGTCTTGCCTTTTGCCAGGGCGCGTATCACGTCCCTGGTCTGGTCCTGGGTGTCGGTGACGGTCAGGGAGAGCATCCGAGTCTCGTTCTCGGGATGGAGCCTGACGGCGGTGGTCGTGACGATCAGGCCGGTCGGGCCTTCCCGCTCTATGAGACGGGGACGGATGCCGTCTTTGGTGCTCTCGACGGTCTCGTAGCGGACCCGGCCCTCGGAGAGCAGGGAGCGCATGAGGTAAGTTGCGAAGTCACCGGACATGCCATCGGCCTCGTAGATGACGAGGAAACGATGCCGGATGGGCTCCTCGGAGTAGGCGAGGGTACGTTCGCTCATGGCGGTGAGTGCGTAGTAGGCAGACTCGGGGAAGTAGGAGAGGACGCGCTCGACGAGGTAGGTCTTGCCACCGGAGGACGGGCCTTTGACGGCGACGCTTGCGATCTTCTCCAGAAGGCGACTCGTGAGGGCCAGGTAGAGGAGCTTCGCGGCCCGGCTCTCGCCGGCGAGGCCCGAGCGTCCGAGCTCGGCGGCGAAGCGGTCGAGGATGCGCTCTTCGTGGGCCAGTTCCTTGCACTGTTCCCACACCTCACGGGCGCGGGCCTCCGTCTCCTCACGTTCCGTATCGGTCCAGAGCCTCGCCTGTTTGAAGGCGGATCGCAGGTTCTGTTTGAAACAGTCCGGCTCCCGGAGGTGGAGATCGGAGGCGTCTTTGACGTCTTCCAGCCGGACAAGATACAGTCGGTCTCGGATGGTGGAGGTGGAGAGTCTCTCCTCGAAGGTTGCGCCGCCTTCGTCGGGCTCCACGATAGCGTAGACCTTCTCGATGCCGTCCAGGTGTGCGGCCCACTCCTCTTTCCAGTTGGCCGCGCCGGGGACGCCGAGTGCTTCTATGCCGTGATGCCAGAGGGTGTGGCAGTCGCTCTCGCCCTCTACCAGCACGACGTAGCCAGCCTCTTTCATCCGGTCCGTACGCCAGAGACCGTAGAGGGTTGGCTTCGAGCCCTTGCGCCAGCGGAAGCGGTTGTCTCCCTGCGAAGTCTTCTCCTGGGAGATCCGGAGCCGCACCGCACCCTCCGAGCCGCCCTCATTCAGATACGGGATCCGCACGGCCTTGTTTCCCATGTAGCTGATGGTGGAGAGTCCGAGTTGCTTTAGGAACGCAACCGGCAGCGCCTTCGCTTCGGCGTAGGTTTCGAGGGTGCAGGAGGGTTGCACCGTTGCAGCCGGTTGCGTTTCAGCGTGCAACGCTTTTTCGCTTGTATCTATGCCAGATGCGGGGTGGGGTTGCACGGTTGCAGTCTCTTTCGAGGGGAGGTCATCCCCCTCCCCCGCTCCGCCGTCGCCATTGCAGGCAAAGAGGTCGTGTCGGCGGACGCCTCGCTCTTCGAGGGCGGAGAGTAGCCTGGTCTGGTCGCAGCCCGCGAAGCATCGCAGTAGAACGCTACCGTCCTCGGCCTCTCCGACGTGCAGGTTCGGGGTGTTGCGGTCGTCGTGGGCAGGACAGAACGCCCAATGCTCGCCCGCAGCATCTGGGCACGTACGATTTCCAGGACGTCCAGGACTCGTTCCAGCGGCCTCATGAGCCTACTCTAGGGCCGGGTCCTGGGTGGATGCACGACGTAGACCACTGCGCCCTGGACGATCACATCTCCGGCAGGGATGATCAGGTCCTCATGGTCTCCGTTCTCGGGACTGAGCCTCACGAGCTCGCCTTCCCGGTAGAGCCGCTTGACGGTTACTTCTTCACCGTTGTAGAGGAGGGCGACGACCACGGTGCCGTCGGGCGGGTTCTCGTCTTCCTCGATGACCAGGAGATCCCCATCCTCGATGCCGGCGCCGGTCATGCTCTGGCCGACGACCCGGAGCGCGTAGCGTCCTCTCCCAGAAGGCGAGAGCATTAGCTCGGCGGGTAGGGAGAAAGTCTCACTCTCGTCGGCGATGGCCTCCAGGCCGCGACCGGCGGCGATACGGCCCAGGAGAGGCGTCCTCCCCACCGCCTCCCAACCCATGCGGGAGAGCATCAGGCCGCGGGCTCGACCGCTCCGCCGCTCGACGTATCCAGCTTCTTCGAGCTTCTTGAGGTGCTTGAAGACGGTCTGGGTGCTACTCAAACCGACGGCTTCGCCGATCTCCTTGATGCTCGGAGATCCCTCATGCCTCACGGCCCTCTGGGCGAGATACATGAGTATCTCCTCCCGCTTCTCGAAGTTCTCCCGCATCCGAACCATCCTTCCCGAAAGTGCCTCCGGAGGTACTGTAGCGCATGTTTACCTTGACTACAAATATAATTTTGTAGTATGTTCTAGTAAGCGATGACTCAGGGGAGGAAGGAATGGACGAACAGAGGCGAGAGTATTTGAAGGTCCCGGAGGTGGCGGAGATGTTGCAGATTGCTCGCAGCCGGGCTTATGAGTTGGTTGGGAGTGGGGAGATCCCATCGGTCAGGATCGGGCGTAGCGTCCGGGTTAGCCGGAAGGAGCTAGACCGCTGGTTGGAGGAGCATCGGCAGCCGGAGGCCGGGCGCAGGTAAGTGCGTTGGAGAAATATCTGGCTTGTAGCACGTGGATCATTGACATCGCCGGAGAAGAGATCAAAGATCGTTCAACGTAGCGGACCAGTAGAGAGGAGATGTGGAGATGGGTAAGCGGGGTAACGGCGAGGGGAGTATCAGCCGCCGCAAGAACGGCGCCTGGCGTGCCGAGTATGTGGTGTTCACGGCTGAGGGGCGCAAGCGGAAGACGATCTACGGTAAGACGAGGGCCGAAGTTGCGAAGAGGCTTGCAAAGGCTCTCTCGGATAGGGAAGATGGGCTCTTCTTCGACGACGAGGGTCTCACGGTCGAAGGATATCTGGAGCGGTGGCTCAAGGATTCCGTGAGGGAGAACGTGCGGCCTCGAACGCTCTCGAACTATCAGTTGCAGGTGAGGCGTCATATCGTGCCGGCGCTCGGGAGGATCAAGCTGAAGAGCCTCTCTCCCGCACACGTTCAAGGCCTCTACCGTCAGAAGCTCGACTCCGGTCTCTCCTCTTCGAGCGTCCGCTATATACACGCGGTGCTGCATCGCGCGCTCAAGCAAGCACTGCGTTGGGGACTCGTGCCTCGTAACGTGGCGGATGCCGTGGACATACCGAAGCTGGTGCGCGAGGAGGTGCGGGCGCTCTCCCCCGAGGAAGCGAGGCAGTTGCTCGAAACGGCTCGGGAAGCTGGAGACCGCTTCGAGGCCATTTACGTGCTGGCTCTCTCGTGCGGGTTGCGGCGCGGCGAGCTTCTTGGGCTGAAGTGGACGGACCTGGACCTCGGCCCCAAAGCCACGCTCAGGGTTACCCGGCAACTCCAGAGGATGCGCGACGGCTCCGGACTGAAGTTCACGACCCCGAAGAGCGGCAAGGGCCGGGCCATCCGACTGCCCCGTCGTGCAGTAGAGGCACTGAAAGCCCACCGGGCGCGACAGGCAGAAGAGAAGCTAAAAGCCGGCTCTCTGTATCAGGACGAGGGGCTCGTCTTCACCACCGAGGTCGGCACGCCGCTCGAACCGTCCAACATAGACCGGCGCAGCTTCAAACCATTGCTCAAGAAGGCGGGACTGCCGGACATACGCTTCCACGACCTCCGTCATACCTGCGCCACGACGCTGCTCAAGATGGGACAGCACCCCAAGTTCGTCCAGGATCTCCTGGGACACGCCAACATCTCACTCACCCTCGACACCTACTCCCACGTCCTACCCGGCATGGGCGACGGACTAGCCGACGCGATGGACGACGCCCTGGGCCTTTGAGGACTCTTGACGTTCTTGCGCTACGCGGATAAAATGACTTCACTTGACGTTCTTGCGCGAAAAGGAGTAACCGTGGCGCCGAGATTGTTGGACCCGGAGGTTGAAAAGAGCTTTCTGGAGTTGCCGAGGGGCGAACGGGAGGTGTTGTCTGGCGCGGTCAGTGGCGTCGCGCGCGTCCTGCTCGACGGCTCCTCCGAAGACATCGCCGCTTTGGAGAGCAAGCTCCGGCGAGAGGAGGAGAACGAGCAGCATTCGGATAGCCTCGAAGAGTTGGAGGTACGCAACAAACTGCGTGTCTTCGCCCGCTACAGGGGGATAGAGGAGCGTTCGCTTTCAGGCCCGGAGTTGCGGGAGCGGCTGGGCGTGAGTCGCCAGAGGCTCGGGCAGCTACGCAAGGAAGAGAAGCTCCTGGGGCTGCGGCTGCCGATCCGGCGCGAAGTCTACTATCCGCTGTGGCAGTTCGGTGAGGACGGCAGGCCGCTCGCGGTCTTGCCACGCCTGATCGAAGCTGCCGAAGAGGCCGGCATGGGTGCGCTCGCCCTCGACGCCCTGATGACAAATCCGGGCACGATGGAGAGAGGAGCCGGCGAGAACACGCCTGCGGAACTCCTCCGGTCGGACGACCCGGAGGCCGAGAAGTATGTACTCGGAGTGGTCCACGCGGCGCTCTCGGGGGGAGCCTGAAACTTCCGAACTCGTCTCGTAGGGGCGCTCCCCGGTGCTAGGAGGCGACCGGTTGCCCGAGCCCCCCGAGCGGCTGCCCGTCCCCTTCGAACTGGTGGAAGAGGAGATCTCCGCCTGGCGGCTACATTGGGACGAGGCTCCCCTCGAAGTCCGGCGCTACCCTACGGGCCGGCACCGCTTCGACGCGCCCTCCGGGGAATACGCAGCTTTGTACTGCAACGCCGACCGCCTCGCCGTATTCGCCGAGGTGTACGGAGACGTGCGGGTCATGGAAGCCAGCCAACGAGAGCGACGGCTGTGCCGAATTATCTCACGGGAGAGTCTTCGTCTCGTACCGCTCGACGATCCAGGCGTGCAGAAACGCCTCGGCCTCGACGGGCGGATCGGGATGTCGAAACAATATCCTGTCACCCAGCGATGGGCACTCAGTATCTTCCGCTGGTTCCCAGAGGCCGACGGAATCCGCTACCTGTCGCGCCACGCCGGCGAGAACCGGAACTATTGTCTCTTCCCCGAGCGCTGCGCGAGGGAGCTGCGGGTCGAAGAGCAGGGGGAGATATCTACGCTCCGCAACATCGTGCTACGGGCCGCAGACAAGTATCACCTTGAGGTCCACTGGGACGGCTGAAGCAAAAGCAGCATCCGGCCGTTGCTGCAGGTGGTAACTCGACGACAGATTGTTTGCCCTACTCCTCCATGTGCGGGTCGATGTACTTGAACGTGAAGCAGACCGGGGCAGAGCGGACGCTGAATGGGGTGGGACGCCAGCGGCGCTTGACAACCCCGGTGCCTCCTGGCACGATCGAGAATGTGACCAGCAGACCCGCCGCAGTGCAGCACCTGCGTGACCTCGTGCGGCTCCGCCGCGTTCGCGACCGAATCGACCGGGAGTATGCCCGTCCGCTGGACGTCGAGGCGCTCGCCCAGGGCGCGCATATGTCGGCCGGGCACCTCAGCCGCCAGTTCCGGATCGCCTACGGCGAGTCGCCGTACTCCTATCTGATGACGCGGCGCATCGAGCGCGCGATGGCGCTGCTGCGTCGTGGTGACCTCAACGTCACCGAGGTTTGTTTCGAGGTCGGCTGCTCGTCGCTGGGCACCTTCAGTAGTCGGTTCACCGAGCTTGTCGGTGTGCCGCCCAGTGTCTATCGGCTCCAGGCGGCGCGCTCGACGGCGGGGATGCCATCCTGCGTGGCGAAACAGGTGACCCGACCGATCAGGAATCGAGAAGGATCAGCCCCGAGCCGCACGTAGAATGACTGCCATGGACATCCCCGTATACAAGGAGTGACTGTCATGGACATCACCATCCACGCGAGCTTCCTCCCGCACGACGACCCGGACGCCTCCCTGGCCTTCTACCGCGACACTTTAGGCTTCGAGGTCCGCAACGACGTCGGGTACGGCGGGATGCGCTGGCTCACGGTCGGCCCCTCAGACCAGCCCGGCACGTCCATCGTCCTGCACCCGCCGGCCGCCGACCCCGGCATCACCGACGACGAGCGTCGCACCATCGCCGAGATGATGGCCAAGGGCACCTACGCCATGCTCCTCCTCGCCACCACGGACCTCGACGACACCTTCGAACGGGTGCAGGCCAGCGACGCTGAGATCGTCCAGGAGCCGATGGAGCAGCCGTACGGCGTCCGCGACTGCGCCTTCCGCGACCCCGCGGGCAACATGATCCGCATCCAGGAGTTGCGCTGAGCATGGACACGAGGACGGACCAGGAGTCGCCCGCGCGACACGTTGCCGACGGCCACGACTTGATCCGCGTACACGGCGCACGCGTGAACAACCTCAAGGACTTACACGTCGACATCCCGAAGCGCCGGCTCACGGTGTTCACCGGCGTCTCCGGCTCGGGCAAGAGCTCGCTGGTCTTCGGCACGATCGCCGCGGAGTCGCAGCGCCTCATCAACGAGACCTACAGCGCCTTCGTTCAAGGCTTCATGCCGACGCTTGCCCGGCCGGAGGTCGATGTACTGGAAGGCCTGACGACGGCGATCATCGTCGACCAGGAGCGGATGGGATCGAATCCCCGCTCGACGGTCGGCACCGCCACCGACGCCAACGCGATGCTGCGCATCCTCTTCAGCCGGCTCGGTCAGCCGCACATCGGCTCGCAGGGCGCGTACTCGTTTAACGTCCCTTCGGTGAAGGCCAGCGGTGCGATCACCGTCGAGCGCGGCGCCGGCAAGACCAGGACCGAGAAGGCCACCTTCAACCGTCTCGGCGGCATGTGCCCGCGCTGCGAGGGCATGGGCTCGGTCACCGATTTCGACTTGGCCGCGCTGTACGACGAGAGCCTGTCGCTAAACGAAGGGGCGCTCACCATCCCCGGCTACAGCATGGACGGCTGGTACGGTCGCATCTACCGCGGCTGCGACTTTTTCGACCCGGACAGGCCGATCAAGAAGTACACCAGGAAGGAACTGCGCGACCTGCTCTACAAGGAGCCGACCAAGATCAAGGTCGAGGGGGTCAACCTGACCTACGAGGGGTTGATCCCCAAGATCCAGAAGTCGATGCTGTCCAAGGACGTCGACGCGCTGCAGCCTCACGTCCGCGCCTTCGTGGAGCGGGCCATCACCTTCACGACCTGCCCCGAGTGCGTTGGCACGCGGTTGAGCAAGGAGCCCCGGTCGTCGAAGGTCCAGGGGAAGAACATCGCCGACGTCTGCGCGATGCAGATCAGCGACCTGGCCGAGTGGGTCCGCGGCCTGGACGAACCCTCGGTGGCCCCCCTGCTCACCGGGCTGCAACACCTCCTCGACTCGTTCGCGGAGATCGGGCTGGGATACCTCTCACTGGACCGGCCTTCGGGCACGCTCTCGGGCGGCGAGGCGCAGCGGACCAAGATGATCCGGCACCTCGGCTCCTCGCTCACCGACGTCACCTACGTCTTCGACGAGCCCACGATCGGGCTTCATCCCCACGACGTCGAGCGTATGAACGACCTGCTGCTGCAACTGCGGGACAAGGGCAACACGGTGCTCGTCGTGGAGCACGAACCCGAGACGATCGCCATCGCCGACCACGTCGTCGACCTCGGCCCCGGCGCCGGGACGGAGGGCGGCACCGTCTGCTTCGAGGGCACCGTGGAGGAGCTGCGAAGGAGTGACACCATGACCGGCCGCCACCTCGACGACCGGGCGACCCTCAAGGGCGCGGTGCGACCGCCGTCCGGCACGCTGGAAGTCCGCGGCGCCTCGACGCACAACCTTCAGGACGTGGACGTCGACATCCCGCTCGGGGTGCTCTGCGTGCTCACGGGCGTCGCCGGCTCGGGCAAGAGTTCGTTGATCCAGGGCTCGGTCTCAGGCCGCGACGGCGTGGTGGTAGTCGACCAGGGTTCGATCCGCGGCTCGCGACGCAGCAACCCCGCGACGTACTCGGGGCTGCTCGACCCGATCCGCAAGGCGTTCGCGAAGGCGGGCGGCGTGAAGCCGGCGCTCTTCAGCTCCAACTCCGAGGGCGCCTGCCCCTCCTGCAACGGCGCCGGCGTCGTCTACACCGACCTGGGCGTCATGGCCACCGTCGAGTCCACCTGCGAGGAGTGCGGGGGGAAACGGTTTCAGGCGTCGGTGCTGGAGTACACGCTGGGCGGCCGGAACATCGCCGAAGTGCTCGCGATGCCGGTGACCGAGGCCGGGGAGTTCTTCGGCGTCGGCGAGGCGCGCACGCCGGCCGCGCACAAGATCCTCGACCGGCTCGCCGATGTCGGGCTTGGCTACCTCACCCTCGGCCAGCCGCTAACCTCGCTTTCCGGCGGCGAGCGGCAGCGGCTCAAGCTGGCCGCCCGTATGGGCGAGAAGGGCGTCGTCTACGTCCTCGACGAGCCGACCACAGGCCTGCACCCCGCCGACGTCGAGCGGCTGCTCGGCCTGCTCGACCGGCTCGTCGACTCCGGCAAGTCGGTCATCGTCATCGAGCACCACCAGGCGGTCATGGCGCACGCCGACTGGATCATCGACCTCGGCCCCGGCGCCGGGCACGACGGCGGCCGGATCGTCTTCGAGGGCGCACCCGCCGACCTCGTCGCCGCCCGCTCCACCCTCACCGGCGAGCACCTCGCGGCCTACATCGGCACCTGACCGATGCCCCCGGGGCTGGCGCTGAAGTGCCGCGCTGATCCCCCTGACCTTCCTCGTCGCCCTGGCCTTCACCCTGCCCCTGTTCCTCGGGCTGCGGGAGCTGCGGCTGGCAAGATCGCCGGCGCGTTCCATGACGGGCTGACCCACCCTGCCCCGACGGCCACAACGGCGCAGGTCAGCGCGTCCTCGCGGTTTCGTCCTCCCATAGCCGCTTGTGCCATGCTGGCCCAACGGTGCGGCCCTGCCGTGTCGTCACCGCGCCTGCGAGGAGCCCTACCGATGCCTCAGACCGCCCTCACCCGTGACGAGGCACGCGCCCGTGCGCGCCTGTTGTCCGACGTTCGCTACGACGTGGCGCTCGACCTCACGGGTGACGGCCCGACCTTCGGGAGCACGACGACGATCCGCTTCCGCTGCGCTGAGCCGGGCGGCGCGACGTTCCTCGACTTCGAGGCCGAGACCGTGGAGCGCGTCCAGCTCAACGGGGCGGTGGTGTTCGACAAGGCGGTGACGTCGGGGCGGCTCGCGCTCGACGAGCTCGCGGAAGACAACGAGGTGGTGGTGGTCGCGCGCTGCGGGTACCGCCGGGACGGGACCGGGCTGCACCGTTTCGCCGACCCGGTGGACGGCGCGGTCTACCTGCACACCCAGTTCGAGCCGTTCGACGCGCACAAGGTGTTCGCCTGCTTCGACCAGCCCGACCTCAAGGGCCCGTTCGCACTGACCGTGACCGCGCCGGCCGAGTGGGAGGTGGTCTCGAACAGCGCGGGGACCGCGGAGCAGGCCGGTGACGCGAGGAACTGGACCTTCGCGCCCACGCTGCCGCTGTCGACCTACCTCACCGCCGTGGTCGCCGGTCCGTTTCACGTGGAACGTTCGCGCCACGGTGAGATCGAGCTCGGCCTGTACTGCCGCCGCTCGCTCGCGGAGCACCTCGACACCGACGAGATGTTCACCATCACCCGGCAAGGGCTGGACTTCTTCACCGAGACGTTCGCCTACCCCTACCCCTTCGGCAAGTACGACCAGCTCTTCGTCCCCGAGTTCAGTGCGGGCGCGATGGAGAACCCCGGTTGCATCACCTTCAGCGAGAGCTACGTCTTCCGCTCCAAGGTGACGGACGCCGCCCGCCGCTCGCGCGCGAACACCACCCTGCACGAGATGGCCCACATGTGGTTCGGCGACCTCGTCACCATGCGCTGGTGGGACGACCTGTGGCTGAACGAGAGCTTCGCCACCTACACGGCCTACCTGGCCGCGTCGGAGGCGACCCGGTTCACCGACTCCTGGGCCTCCTTCGCCACGGGGATGAAGTCGTGGGCGGCGGCCCAGGACCAGCTCCCCTCGACCCACCCGATCTCGGCCGACATGGTCGACACCGACGCCATCCGCGTGTTCTTCGACGGGATCACCTACGCCAAGGGTGCGTCGGTGCTCAAGCAGCTCGTGGCCTGGGTGGGCCGCGACGCGTTCGTCTCCGGGCTGCGCGGCTACTTCCCGCGCCACGAGTTCAGCAACGCCGAGCTCAGCGACTTCCTCTCCGCGCTGGAACAGGGCTCCGGCCGCGACCTCGGCGACTGGTCAAAGCAGTGGCTGGAGACCGCCGGCATCAACACGCTGCGGGCCGACCTGACCCTTGACGGCGACACGCTCGGCACGG
>JBGTJJ010000026.1:0-119299 GCA_041745215.1 Rubrobacteraceae bacterium
GCGAGCACTTCACCGACCCCGACGACCTCGTGTTCGTCAACCGCGTCGGCCGTCACGTCGACGGTGACCGGCTGCGTCGCCGGTACGGCAAGGCGCTTGACCGCGCGGGTCTGCGGCGCCTGCGCTACCACGACCTGCGCCACGTGTTCGGGACGCTCGCCGTGCAGGCTTTCCCGCTCTCCGACGTGAAGGCGTACATGGGCCATAGCGACGTCCAGACGACCATGATCTACGTTCACCACCGACCGCAGCACGACGCCGCCGACCGTCTCTCCGCGCTCGTCGAGAAGGCAGGCGGGTACCGGATGGGTACCGAAATGCCCGCTTCGGGCGTAACTGAGCGCACCTGAGCGCACCGCAAAGCACGCTGTAGAGCCAAGCGCCCCGGTAGGCCAAGAACTTCTAATCCGCAGGTCGCAGGTTCGAATCCTGCCGGGCGTGCTTCCAAAAACCCTTTACCTATAGCTAATACTCGGGAATGGGAAAGCCGCCGATTTTGTAGCGGGGGCTTTTGATCCTAACCAAGAAGCTACCCTAGTACATCGTCCATGGTGCCGGCGGCCACGTCACCATACCCTAGCAGTTCCTGTACAAACTTCACATGGACGCCCTGGCGCAATAAGAGAGTAACGCACGTGTGGCGCAGGTCATGGAAGCGGAAGGTGGGGATAGTCTGGCCCGCTGCAAACGAATCTTGTAGTGTCGGATAAGGTTGCACCCGCCGATGGGCGTGCCAGTTTTTGAGGCAAATACAAGGCCGTTCTCCTGCCACAGACCAGCCTGCGCCATACGTCGTGTTCCTCTAGCTGGTCCTTGCGGTGGCTTCTGAGTCGATTCGGTGTCGGCAGTTGCCATCGCGCCTTATTTGCTTTCAACGGCCGCTAATGTAATACGACAGAGTGTAAGGCTTGGACACGCCTGACTCTGGCTTATCCCTTCAACTAGCATCGGGTCTTGAACCATCCGGCATTTTGGTAAACCTGAGCGACCTAGCTTTAGAGAGCTGCTCCTCGGTGACTGTAGCTCCTTCAAAGTCGGCAGCGGTCAAGTCTGCCCCTGTTAGGTCCGCTCCTGTAAGATTTGCACCTTTCAGTGTGGCTCTAGCTAGGTTCGCATCGGTTAGTTTGGCGCCCTGTAGGTCTGCCTCGTTCAATCGCGCATTCATAAGTACGGCGTGCCTCAAGTCGGCTTGTGTCAGGTCGGTTTGCTCACGGATGTCAGCATTTCTCAGGTTGGCTGCTGGTAAGATTGCTTTATGAAATGTTGCGCCTCTTAGGTCTGTACCTTCCAAATTTGCGTTGTTCAATCTACTATGAATAAAGCTGGCCTTACGCAAATCGCTCTTAACTAAGCTTACTCGTGTGCCCTTTTGTTGTTCGACTTGCCATAGATTTATGTCATTCAAATTGACTCCTGTAAGGTCGGCATGTTCAAGATTTATTATCGGCTCGTCGCCGTTTATCAATTGCGCCCCATACAGAAAAACCACTATTCCTTCTTTGCGCTGTCCATCTAGTTCTCTCAGTACAGTTAGAGTTTGTGCCCTGACTAATAGCTTAATGTCCTCACGCTCAGTCGCAAATAGATTGTGTTCAATTAAGAGTTGCCCAACTTGCTGGTAATATGCCTGCAGCGCTGTGTCTTGGGCGCGCCGCGCTTCCAGCTTACGCTGCTGACGTAGGGCTTCCTGCTGCTGTTCCAAGTTCCTGCGGGAGAAGTAAAGATTAGTGAGACCGACGGCAGCAGTTATGGCTGCTATCGCACCAGCCACAACTAGGGCGTAAACTTGCACAGTATCTTTGCGCTGGGTCGCGTTCTCGGGCTTGATGTATTCGACTAGCGCTCTCCAGCCAATCAATGCCTTCCAATCCCACCAACTTAGGAGACTGCCTACTACTATCGCAACGATAGTCAAAGCAATCGCTCCAACTGCTATCCAACCTCTGTGTCGCATGGGTAGTATTGTCGCCGTTCTTTCTACAGCGTGCTTGACTAGGTGCATACAGGTCCGTGTGCACGAACATCATCGTATTGGGGGGTGGTACCCTATGCAGTAAAATATATAGGATGGCACATCTAATGGGGAGAATATTATGGGATTCGACGCCAGCGAGTTTCAAAATCTAAGGGACAATGGGATGGCTGCCTACAGCCGTTTTAACGGTAAAGGTGGTGGCTACAAACCTCTGGACAGCGGACTATACAAACCGCCTTACCATGAGTTCAACATTGCTCGGGGATCCGTTGGCGCTAACGTGGGCACTATGGTGTTCCAGCGTTTTGCCGAGGCCAACGGTTGGACGGATAAGATAAGTCGCATGGAAAGCGTGGCTGTCCAAGTGTCTGAAGCTATGCGACCCTACGCTAATGCAGCTGGTGTGTTCGCCAAGCATATGGACACTGCGGGTAAGCTTGCCGAGCAAATCATAGAGCCGAAGCTTCCGGTACTCTCTAGCTTAGCCACGGCTCTGTCCAACCTAGACAGACGGTTACAGCCTTATCAATCGTTCTTCGACACCATAAGCAATGTGGCCGTTGCGCGTGAGAAAAGCATCAATTCATGGCGGCCTGTACTGATGCGCGGATTCAGTTCCGATGTCTCTACTCACAGTGGCGTTATGCGCGCGGCAACAACAATGAGTAATGTGTCGAAAGTCCTATCGCAGACCTATGGAATATCCACCACGCGGTTTGCGGACCTAGAGAATTCCAAAGCATTCAAACTAGCGGCCGGCGTTCAAACACCAAAGGCTTTCGATGATTCGCTGTTTCAAGGGATAACGGAGGCCATCCGCGCCACCGATGGTTTTGGGGACCATCAACTGAGGGACGTGCAAGCAGAGACACTCCCAACGTATACACCTCCAACCTACCAACCGCGGACTTTCACCACCCCAGAGCAGCCCACGGTCACTGCGCCGGACGAGATACAGCAGCCAGAGCAATTCGAAAGCCTTGTGGAAGACGAAGCCGCGGAGCAGTCAGGACCCTATCAGCTCAGCGGGCCTTGGCGGATATTACAGCCGATAGAAGATACGGTGCACAGCATTATGAATGGTCCCCTCATGGTGCGAATTTTGTTCATTGACGGTAGAAGTATAGTGATAGGCGTAGTAGTTGGCGGGGTGCTTTTTTTCCTGCTTTATTCCTCCTCTTGAGAATTCGCAACGCATTCCACACTGTCTAGCCAATAGTTCACTATCGTGGTGGCCGGGTGCCAGTACCAATAACACTGCCCGCATTTCTGTCACGGCGGACGCGTGGGCGGACGTGGAAGAGGTAGCAAATGCTTACTGCGCAGCGCGCCGACAGATACTCGGAGGCGATAAGCAGGCAATACCGGAACGGAGTCTGGAACTAGTCGCCTTCGTGAGACAGGAGACCGATGAGCATGGCTCCCGCCCGCCGTGGCAGGCTCTCTCGGAGCGGCTCCCAGTATCCACTGTGGCAGAATAACTTACCAGATTCGCAGGGACACAATGGGAGAGGGCCTAGGGATGTTTCAAGGACAGAGTGCGGCCGCTATAATGCGAGGCTGTGCAGCATCTCGTAGATAACCGCTATCGGGTAGTCTGGACGCTCGCCAGTAACGAGATGACCGAGGTGCATCTGGCCCGGGACGACATCCTGGGGCGGGACATCGTACTCAAGGTTTTGAGCAGTCCTTACACGGATGACGAGGAGTTCGTCGAGCACTTCCGGAAGGAGGCCAGGGGTTCAGCACGCCTCTCTCATCCGAACATCGTCTCGGTCTTCGATCAGGGTGAGACGGAGGATGGTACCTACTACATCGCGATGGAGTACCTCCCCGGCGGCAACCTGAAGGAGCGGCTGGCGAAGCTCGGGCCTCTACCGGCACGGAGGGCGGCGGCGGTGGCGCTCCAGATCTCCCGCGCGCTATGGGCGGCCCACGAGGGCGGCGTGGTCCACGGGGGGCTCAAGCCGAACAGCGTCCTGATCACCGAATCGGGCGACGTCAAGGTGAAAGACTTCGGAATAGCGGGGGCTGTCTCCTCAACCACTACCGATGGGTCGGATAACCGGCGCAGCGACCCTTACCTCTCCCCGGAGCAAGCGGCCGGCGGGGAGGCTTCCCGTAAGAGTGACCTGTACTCTCTGGGTGTCATCCTCTACGAGATGCTAACCGGCGAACCACCTCAAGATAATGGGATGTCCGCAGGAAACACAGAGATTGAAGATCCCGGCCTTCCGGAGAATCCCGTCACTGGCGATGATCCCGTCTCGAAGGGCGTGAACGCCATCGTCATGGCCCTGATCTCCCGAAATCCGGATGATCGTTACCCTGATGCCGGAGAACTTATAGAAGACCTCAAGCGGGCGGGCGCGGGCCTCGAACCCGACAATGCCGGAACCCGGACAAGCCTCCAGCTCGTACCGTACAAGTCGGAAGCGCCGCGCCGGGCGGAACTAAGACGGAGCAGGTTTCCCGGTCGAATACTTCTCGTAGTATTGACCCTCCTCGCCGTCGTGCTCCTGTCCGGGCTCGCCTGGGCCGGCTCAGGACTGTTGACGACCTCAACCCAGGAACAGCAACCAGAACAGCAGCCGGAGCCACGGCCAGATCCTCGACCTGAACCCCAACCGATAATGCTCCCGGTTCCTGACCTTGAGGGCATAACGCTGGACGAAGCCCAAAAGAAGTTAGGCGATGACTTCGATGTCGTCCAGGACGGGCAGGAGAACAGCAGCCGACCCGAGAACACGATCTTGAGTCAGAAACCGTCCGGCGAGCAGGCAGAGAAAGGGTCGGAGATCCGGGCCGTCGTCGCCAGCGGCCAGAACGAAGTTCCGGCGGTAGAAAATAGCCCGCTGGAGGAGGCGCAGAAGGCCCTCTCCGAAGCGGGTTTCGAGCCGACGGTAGCGGAGGCCGAGAGCACCGCAGCCGCGGAAGGGCTGATAATCTCCCAGAGCCCTGCGGGCGGTGGCGCCGCAAGTGTAGGGTCTTCGGTGGAGATCGTGGTAGGCACGGGTCCCGCGCCGGTCACGGCGCCCAGCCTCTACGGTTACACGGCGGATGAGGCAGCGGTGCAGTTACAGAGCATTGGCCTCGTTCTCGGCGGTAGCGATACCGCTCCTAGCGATGAGGTGGCGGAGGGCGGCATTATCGTCCAGAGCGTCGCGCCGGGAGCCAGCGTGGAGCCCGGCACGGTCGTGGGCGTCACGATAAGCTCCGGGCCGGAGATGATCCCGATCCCCAACGTCGTCGGCCAGACTCTGGGCCAGGCGCGGCAGAACATGGCGGGGGCGGGATTTGCCTACAACGTGCTGGAGATTCCGAATGACCAGTGGCCCAGGGGCACCGTACTCTACACCGATCCTGGGACGGGAGCCCGCATCTTGCCCGGCTCCACCGTCACCATAGGCTACAGCAGCGGACCTACGGCTCCCAAACCGGCCGTGAGTAACCAGAATAACCGGGGAGGCCAGCAGTCTCGGAACAGACCCGACCGGACGCCATAGAAGCGGTGGTGTGGCCCGGTCCGTGAGCGCCGTTTGGAAAAGAATCTATGCCCACGAGAGGTCATTGACCCTCTCTTTAGGTAGTGGTTGGTTCTGCCTAACCATAAGTCGGTCAGCGTTGCTCCTACTTTTGAGCAAGCAAAAACAGATCTGCATTCTTTAGTTTCAGTATTGACTAAAATAACTGAATATACTATAAATACAGAAAGAATTGACTGGAGAATGAGGACGGTGTATGGACGAAGATCAGCAGCACTTTGTCGAGGAGTTCGGGCTGGCGTTGGAGCAGGCGGGGCTGCCGCGGATGGTAGGGCGTATCTGGGGATATTTGCTCATTTCGGACCCGCCACACCAGTCGGCTGAGAGTTTGGCGAAAGCCCTGCAGGCGAGCCGGGGTTCCATAAGCACGACCACGCGCTCTCTTATGCAGATGGGTTTGATCGACAAGGTTAGCTTTCCCGGCGAGCGGCGGGATTACTTCCGCATACGACCCGGCGTGTGGGCGGATCTTCTCGAACAGCGCGCGAGGATCGTCTCGGATTGGCGGCGGCTTGCCGAGCGTGGCCTGGCGACCATGAGTTCGGAGGACGCCGAGTCGCGGCGCCGGATACAGGAGATGCACGACGTGATGGCTTTCTATGAGCGGGAGCTGCCTGCGCTAACGGAACGTTGGCGCAAGGAGGGCATGAAAGGTACGGCATGAGCAGTGTAATCGAGACCAGCGGGCTTACCAAAAAGTACGGCAAGAGCCGGGGTATCGAGGACGTAGACCTTACCGTAAACGAAGGAGAGGTATTCGGGTTCCTCGGTCCCAACGGCGCGGGAAAGACGACCACCATCCGGACATTGCTCGGCTTTATGCAGCCTACGTACGGCCGGGCCGAGATTTTCAGGATGGACGTTCGTAAGGACAGTGTGAAGATCCGGGCGCTCGTGGGCAACCTTCCAGGGGAGTTCACGCTGGAAGACAAGCTCACCGGCGAGCAGCTTCTCAGGCTCTTCGCCCGGTTGCGAGGAGTAAAGAGCCTCGACCATGCCCACGAGCTCGCGGGGCGTCTGGACGCGGACCTCAAACGTCCGATGCGCCGGCTCTCGCGGGGCAACAAGCAGAAGATCGGGCTGATACAGGCCATGTTCCACCGGCCGCCGCTGCTTATCCTCGACGAGCCGACCGGCGGGCTGGACCCGCTGGTGCAGGAAGAGTTCCTGCGCATGATCGAGGAGGTCCGGGCGGAGGGCCGCACGGTCTTCTTCTCCTCGCACAACCTGCCGGAAGTCGAGCGGATCTGCGACCGGGTCGGGATCATCCGCCGGGGCGAGTTGGTGACGGTGGAGACCACGAACACCCTTGTGAACAAGTCGTTTCGGCACGTGCGGCTGCAGTTCGACGAGCGGGTTGACGCCGAACCATTCGGTAAGTTGAACGGAATCCAGGATCTGAGTGCCGACGGAGAGGAAATCTCATTTACCCTCCACGACGACCTGGATGCGATGGTAAAGCTCGCAGCCCAACACGAGCTGGTGAACATGGAGTACGAGCGTCCGAGCCTCGAAGAGATCTTCTTGGCTTACTATGGAGAGGAGTCGAAGTGAGCGCTGTCGGCGCCGGTAAAGACGTAGACGTCAGCCCGCTGGAGGTGCGCAAGCCGAGGGGCACGCTGACGGCCCTGATCCGCCACACACTAAGGTTGCAACTCAAGAGCTTGCTCATCTGGGGCGTGGTGGTGGGCGCCTACGGTGCGGCCATCGCCGCCTCCTACAAAACCTTCGGCGATCCGGCGCAGATCGAGCAGATCATGCAAGCCTACCCCGAAGACCTTCTCGAAGCCTTCGGTATGACGGACATGACCACCGTAGAGGGCTACCTGGACGGCCAGATCTTCATCCTGGCCCCGCTAGCCGTCGCCTTTTTTACCATCCTGACGGCGTCCAGCGCGATCGCCGGCGCCGAGGAACGCGGCACGCTGGACGTCCTGCTCGGTAATCCGCTTCCCCGCTGGCAACTTATAGTAGGCAATTTCGCCGCCACGGCTATCTCACTGCTCGGCATCCTCGCCCTCGCGGGGGCGATGACCTGGGTGACGGCGGCATTGATGGACATAGACCTTTCGCTCCGGGCTACGGCCGAGGGCTACCTGAACCTGTGGCCGATAAGCCTGGCGTTCGGCGGGCTCGCGATGCTGTGCTCGGCCATCTTCCACCGGCGGGCGCTCGCCATCGCCATACCGGGCTTCGTGCTCTTCGGGATGTATCTGCTAGACACCCTCGGCAACATCTCGGATGACATAGAGGACTACAAGCCCCTCTCCGCATTCCATTACTATGGCTCGGCGGTTCTGGACGGCGTAGACTGGGTAAACTTCGCCGGGCTAGCAGCGGTAGCCGTAGCCCTGATCCTACTGGCGATCCTGGTCTTCCGGCGACGGGAGATCTACACCTGAGCCGAGAGGCTATTGAAAGATAGCGTCCTGAGAGCACCATAGACAAGACCGCTAATGGCTACGAAGTTGCCTTTGAAAGCCGTCGTGTTACTGAGCGGTCAGCCCTAGCCTCACCTGATAAAATCCTCTCGTACGCATGGTGGCCGTAGCTCAGTAGGTAGAGCATCGGATTGTGGCTCCGAAGGTCGCGGGTTCGAGCCCCGTCGGTCACCCCCTCGAAAGCCCATAGGTAAAGGGAATACGCTGAATAGAGAGAAGCCCCGGTACACTCTCCAGGGCTTTACTACATCACCTATACATCACCGCGGAACCTTCCTTACCAAAGACTGAGGCGCTTTGCCAAGTCTCCTACTCGTGGATTTCGGAACGGAGCCTTCATGCCGGGGGTAGAAAGGTTACCGGTTAGCATCGTGTCTGCGTGGCTCTGGTTCTGCGTTAGTCCTTTGTCTGACTCCAGTGTAGCCATGCGCTCTTGAGCGTGTACGATCTTTCCTGTTCCTTTCGGAATCTCTAGCAACCCCAACGACTCCTCAGTAGTAGGATCGAACACTTCTTTATCACTCAGTGCGTACACGAGGTATGTTTGACCAACCCTTACGCCGTCTTGGGTTCCACGATTTATAACTACCCGATCACTATCCAGTATGGAGGCGACGGATGGGATGTCCTTAGGTCTGTTCTTCTGTTTATCTGCTGCGTTGTCAGTCACTCTTGCTCCTCGTTGGTTCTGAACATCAGCTGGTGCATATAAGGTTTCACCCGTGTAACTTTCAAAGCCCCAGCTTTATTCTGCCGTAAGCTCTGGGCAAAATCTTCTTGTTCCTTAAAAACCTGCGTCACCTCGATAAGTATATTGCCATCCTCTTGGATGTTCGCAACGGAGCCAGCACCTATAGGAAGCTCGATTCCCTCTTCGGCAACGCGATAGAGAGAGACCAAGATTCCATGGAAAAACAAATCCGAAGGTTCCAGCAAACAAATCAGGGCTGCGCTAGTGCCCTGGAACGGCTCTCTTCCCGTAAGAACTCTAGGTAACACACTCGGCCTAGTCTGATAGAGGGTGTAAGCGGCGTCGATAAAGGTAAGTAATAACACTAACAATAGAGTGCTAACAACTATGACTACGGCAATCACAGCTCGCTGGCCTGGGCTTTGTGGCAAGGCAAAGATGTAGAATATCACGGCTGCCAGGAGGCCCACTGCTCCAGTCAAACCACCATATATCTTCTTGAAGCTTGACCAAACGATCTCCCAAAAGCTGTCTCGTTGCATGGCAGAAAGTGTACGTCACCAGAACTGTAGTTGCTTGTCGGTGCTGCTTTCTGCTTAGCTGTGAGGGAGACGTTCATGGCGTATCCAGTCAAGAACCGAAGGCGTCTTCGAGTTCTCCTACCTCGTCGTCCACGTCGTCTAGCAGGTGTGAGTAGGTGTCCATCGTCTGCGTATAAAGGACCGCTTCTCAGTCTCCTCCGGACACGCCAAAGATGATCAGGGCGAAGGGGACGACTGTAGTTATGATGAGGACTATGATGGCTATCGTCTCTCCCATTTTTGCTCCTTTGTGTTTCGAGTTTCTCTATTCTAAGGATACCTCAACTGTGTATCGTTATACTCCGAATCTGTGAAACCCTGATCCGGAGGTGCTTTTGGTAAACGTGCTGTTCGTTTGTGCGGGGAATATTTGCCGGTCTCCCATCGCGCAGGGGGTATTGGAGCATGCGGTTCGGGCCGAGGGTCTGGAGGCGGATATCTCCGTGGACTCCGCCGGCACCGGAGCCTGGCACGTCGGTGAGCCGCCGGATGCCCGTGGCCGGGAGAGCGCGAAGCGCCGGGGCTACGACCTCGACTCCCAGCGTGCCCGGAGGCTGGACCCGCAAGACTGCGAGAGGTTCGATTACATAATCGCCATGGACGAGGAGAACCACCATACGGCAGCCGCGCTCTGCCGCCGGTCCGACACCGAAGTGCGGCTTCTCTTGGATTACGCGCCGGATCCTCCGGTGAGAGAGGTTCCCGACCCCTACTACAGCGGGCCGGAGGGGTTCGATCGCGTACTGGACCTCGTGGAGCCCGCGGTGAAGGGCTTGCTCGACGACATCCGCGAGCGGTATCTGAGCAATCATGTCTGAGAAGATAATAGCCGAAGGGGTAGAGGTCTCTTTGGGCGAACGTCTGCGTTCCGCCCGTCCGTTGGGCGGCGGCTGCATCGGCGAGGTGTACCGGGTCGAGCTGGAGGACGGCACGCCGCTCGTAGCCAAGGTTGACCGGGAGGCCGAGGCCCACCTGGAGCGGGAGGCGTACATGCTCCGCTACCTGCGTGAGAATAGCGGGCTCCCCGTTCCGGAGGTCTATCATGGCTCTGAGACGTTGCTGCTGATGGAGTTTATAGAGGGGAATAGCCGGTTCTCGGAGGGAGCCGAGCATCACGCTGCGGAGCTTCTGGCTGCGTTGCACGACGTTACGGCGGACGCTTATGGACACGAGCGGAACACGCTCATTGGAAGCCTGGATCAGCCGAACAACTGGAATGAGAGCTGGGTAGAGTTCTTCCGGGATCACCGTCTTCTATATTTGGCGGATGTAGCGCATGAGTCGGGGCGACTGCCCGCGAAAGACCGGGAGCGGATAGCCCGGCTCGCCGGGAAGCTGGAAGACCTGATCAGGGAGCCCGAGCAGCCATCTCTAATCCACGGTGACGTGTGGAGCGCCAACGTGCTGGCAAATGGAGACCAAATCTCCGCCTTCCTCGACCCGGCCATCTACCACGCCGACCGCGAGATGGAGCTTGCTTTTATTAGCCTCTTCAACTCGTTCGGACAGGACTTTCTCGACCGCTACCGGGAGATCAGGGGAATCCGGGACGGGTTCGAGACTCGCCGCGACGTCTACAATCTCTACCCGCTGCTCGTACACGTCTACTTCTTCGGCGGTGGATACCTGGGCTCCGTCCAGAATACGCTTAGCCGTTTCGGAGTCTGATATTTGATAGCAATCAGCCTTCAGCCATCAGCAAATAAAAAGCTGACTGCTGATACCTGACTGCTTTTAAGCCAACGCGCTCCACACTTCGAGCTTGTTCCTGACGTGCCGGATGACTTCGTTGGTGAACTCGGTGGTGCTCGATGAGCCTCCCATGTCGGCGGTCCGGGTGCCGTCCAGAACGGTCTCGAAGGTCGCTTCGTAGAGGGCTCGGGAGACCTGGCGAGCCTGGTCGTCCTCGACGAAACCTAGTAGCCCGGCGCCGGCGAGTATCATCGCCATCGGGTTGGCTACGTCTTTGCCTTCGAGGGACGGGGCCGTGCCGTGCGGGGCTTCGGCCATTACGGTTTCGGGATTCTCATCTTCGTCCAGGGAGATCAGGAGCGATTCCGCCCCGGCTATGGAGCCGAACATCTGCATGACCATGTCCGAGAGGCAGTCGCCGTCGCGGTTGAGCGAGGGGATGACGAGCGGCTCGCCGGAGGCGGTGAGCAGCAGCGCGTAGGTGGCGTCTATGAGTTGCGGATCGTAGCGGATGTCGCCGTTGTTCTCGGCGGCCCGGTCCATCTCCTCCTTGAGCATACCTTCATAAACAGGGGATACGGTCCATTTAGGCCCGCCGAAGACCTTCGCCCGCATCCGTCGGGCGTGGATAAACGCGAACTCCGCGACGCCCCGGCAGACGCGGCGGCTGATCTTCTCCGTCCGGTAGGCTACTTCGTCGAGCCCTTCGCCTTCACGCTTCTCTTCCGCCCCATAAGCGTCGTCCACCGCCATCCGGACGACCGAGACCGGGGAGTGGATGCCGGGCAGCGGGTTGACACCCGGTATGCGGCGGCCGGTGCGGACGATCACGGTTCCGTTTATCCCTTTTCGAAGGATGGCGTTCGGCGAGCCGAGGCTGCTCTTCTCCGGTGTGATGGTCGCCGCCTTCAGCCCGAGCCCGTGCTTCCGCATCGCCTCCGCCGCTTCATCCACCACGCCGTTCCTGGTAGCTTCCCGGTTTGCCAGAGAGAGGTCGTAGTGCTCGAAGTCCAGATCCAGTTGCGTCACTTCGGGGGAAAGAACCCGGAGCGCCTCATCCAGAAGCTCCTGGCCGGTCTGATCCCCGTCCATTACCACTATGGTCTTTTTATCCAATGTCGCACCTCTGATTCTCTCGTCTGAGTTCTGCTTAGTATAAGGGTAAGGACAGCATGATATTGGGATCAAATAACTACCTTTGGGGTTTGGAGCGGCGAACGGGAAGCGGTGGTAAGCTGCCCAGCAAATAGTTGATCCCGAAGGGACGGTGAGTGTGTTGCAAAGTTTAATCACTGTTGTTAGCGACTTTGTTTGGACGTACATCCTGATAGCGTTGCTCATCGGACTCGGCATCTACTTCACCATCCGCATGCGTTTTGTGCAGTTCAGTCTCTTTAAAGACAGCGTACGGCTTTTGGGTGCGGGTACGGCTTCCGGGAGTGGAGTCTCGTCGTTCGGGGCTTTCGCCGTCGGTACCGCCGCCCGCGTTGGTACGGGCAACCTGGCCGGGGTGGCGCTCGCCATCGCCGTCGGAGGTCCGGGTGCGATCTTCTGGATGTGGATGATAGCCCTCGTCGGCGCGGCCTCGGCATTCGTCGAGAGCACGCTGGCCCAGGTATACAAGGTCCGGGATGGAGAGAACTTCCGGGGTGGTCCCGCCTACTATATGGAGCGGGCCCTCGGGCAGCGGTGGATGGGCATACTCTTCGCGGTTCTCATCACCTTCACCTTCGGCCTCGTATTTACCTCTGTGCAGGCCAACACCATCGCCCTGGCTTTCGAAGAGGCTTACGGTTTCAATCGTTTCCTGGTGGGAGTTGTGATCACCATCGTGGCAGCACTCGTTATCTTCGGCGGCATTCGCCGGATAGCCCGCGTCGCCGAGATACTGGTGGTGGTGATGGCGATTCCCTACGTGCTGATGGCACTCTACGTAGTCGTGATCAACTTCACCGAGATACCGCGGGTGTTCGGCCTAATCGTCGGTAATGCCTTCGGCATAGGACCGGCTGTGGGCGGCGGTTTCGGCGCGGCGATCATGCAGGGCGTTCGGCGCGGACTTTTCTCCAACGAAGCCGGCATGGGTAGCGCCCCGAACGCTGCGGCGACCGCGGACGTCTCACACCCGGCAAAGCAGGGCCTGGTGCAGAGCTTCGGTGTATTCGTAGATACCATCGTCATCTGCAGCGCGACGGCGTTCGTGATTCTGTTTAGCGGCATCTACGAGTCTACGGAGGAATCCGGGATCACCCTGACCCAGCAGGCCCTGGAAAGCCAGATCGGTGGCTGGGCCGTAGGCTTTATCTCGTTCGCGGTCTTCATGTTCGCGTTCAGCTCCATCGTAGCCAACTACTACTACGGGGAGACGAACATCGAGTTCATCACCGGGTCCCGGCAGTGGGTAACCTACTATCGGTTCGCCGTGATGGCCCTGATCCTGTTCGGCTCGGTCGCTGCGCTGGAACTCGTGTGGACCATGGCCGACCTGTTCATGGCCTCCATGGCTATAGTCAACCTGATCGCCATAGCCCTCCTTGCGCCGGTAGCCTCGGCCGTCTTGAAGGACTACCGGCGCCAGCGAGACGCAGGACAGGACCCTGTATTCAAGGCGAGCGACATCACGAGTGTGAAGAACACTGAGTGCTGGGGTGAAGAGCGCCGGGTCAGGTAAGCGCAGCGCTCAGGTAAACAGGTCGATCAACTGCAGGTTCTCGAACTCGGCGGCGAGGGTGGGGGAGAGATGCGCCCGGTCCTGGGTCTCTCCCAGCGTCGCCGCTATCTCCAGGAACGCCTCGACGGGGCCGGTGGCCGGTACGTCCCGGCGCTTTAGGGCGGAGATCGAACGGCTCGTCTCCGGCGCGTCCTCGACCGCCACGATCACGAGGTTCCCAGCAGCCACGCTCCTCACCACCGCCGTCCGCGGCAGAAAAGCGACCCCGAGCCGGTGCTCGACCATCCGCTTGGCCGCCTCTATGTTGTCTACTTCCATAGTCCTTAGTTCGCGGAAGCCCGCGTTTCTGAACAGCGTCTGTGTCTGGTCGTAGTAGCTTGAGTCGTTGTCGAAGAAAATGAGCTGTTCCTCGCCGATCTCGGATATCTCCGCCGACCCCCGCCGGGTAAAGCGGTGGTCCGGGTCAACCACCAGCACGAGTTCATCCTCGTATAGCGGCAGGTTTTCGATCTCCGGGTGGCTCATCGCCCGCGTCAGCCCGAGTTGCACCTCTTCCTTGAGCGTCATCTCCAAAATATTCTCCGAATGACCCGTCTTGACCGAGACCGATACCCGCGGGTAAGCCCCTGAGAACCTCTCCAGCAGCCCCGGCAAGGCGTAAGTGCCAACCCCCGGCGACGCCCCAAGCACCAGCCTCCCGCCAGTTATGCCCCGCATCTCTTCCAGGTGGTGCTTGCCTTCCTGGAAACTGTCCACGATCCGCTGCGCGTAGGGGATGAACTCCCGCCCGGCTTCCGTCAGGCGCATCCCCCGGCTCGTCCTCACGAAGAGTTGGTCTCCAAGCTCCTCCTCCACACCTTTCAATCTCGCCGTGAGCGTCGGCTGCGTGAGGAACATTTCTTCAGCCGCCCGGCTCAAGTTCCCGGTCCGGGCCACCGCCAGAAAACACTCGACCTGCCTGAACAGCATTCGTTACTCCCTGGTATAAATTTTTTCTATACGAACAATTCAAGCAAACAATTGGACTAATAGCAAGGGCGTTGTTACTGTTTACGAGTAGAAGGAGACACGGACACGAGGAGGACAGATATGATCCCGGTACAGTACAGAGACCCAGAGACGGAAGAGGTTCTGGAGTATCGCTACGAGGAAGGGACGCCGGCGATCGGCACGCGGATCAGTATAGGCTTCACGGATTACCAGGTTCTGTTCCGCTGGCAGTGTGTGCCGACCTCCTGCATCGTCTACGTGCGGCGGGCCGAGCGGCATGCCGAGAGGGAGGCGCGCACCGAGGTTGCGGCCTAGCCGTTCGCCCAGGGTTCCGAGCGTTACACGCGACGGCTTGCTAAAGTAGCCAGATGCTTTAGCAAGCCGTCGCTATGACGGGAGAAAGGAGCCTGAGAAGTATGGAAACACAGCAAAAATTTGGCGAGGGAATCGAGGTTTCGGCCCCGACGTCGGAAGAGTTCAACGAGATTCTGACACCCGAAGCCGTAGAGTTCGTGGCGAAATTGAGCCGGGAGTACGGTGGGAGGGTAAAAGAACTCTTGCAGGCTCGGGAAGAGCGGCAGGAGAGGATCAACGCCGGTGAGATGCCGGACTTCCTTCCCGAGACGAAGGAGATCCGGGAGGGTGATTGGAAGATAGCCCCGATCCCGGACGATTTGCAGGACCGTCGCGTGGAGATCACCGGCCCCCCGGATCGGAAGATGACCATCAACGCGATGAACTCGGGCGCGAGTTGCTGGATGACGGACTTCGAGGACGCGAACTGCCCAACCTGGCACAATGTGCTCGAAAGCCAGAAAAATCTCCGCGACGCCATAAACCGGGACATAGCCTTCGACGACCCGGACTCCGGCAAGCACTACGAGCTAAACGACGAGGTCGCGGTGCTCCTCGCCCGGCCACGCGGCTGGCACCTCTACGAGAAGCACATGACCGTGGATGGCGAGGAAGTGCCGGGCGGCGTCTTCGATTTCGGACTCTACTTCTTCCACAACGCCCAAAAATTGCTCGACTCTGGTAGTGGCCCATACTTCTACCTGCCGAAGATGGAGAGCCACCTGGAGGCGCGGCTGTGGAACGACATCTTCGTGACGGCGCAGGACGAGCTCGGGATAGCGCAGGGTACGATCAAGGCTACCGTCCTGGTCGAGACGATCCTGGCGACGTTCGAGATGCACGAGATCCTCTACGAACTGCGGGAGCATTCGGCGGGCCTCAACTGCGGCCGGTGGGACTACATCTTCTCCTATATAAAGAAGTTCCGCGAGCACGACATGCTCCTCCCGGACCGCAACCAGATAACGATGACCGTCCCGTTCATGCGGGCGTACTCGCTCCTGACCATCAAGACCTGCCACGAGCGCGGGGCGCACGCTATGGGTGGTATGGCGGCCCAGATCCCGCGTAGCGACGACCCGGAGTGGACCGAGTTCGCCAACAACAAGGTGCGCGAGGACAAAGAGCGCGAGGCCAAGGACGGCCACGACGGCACCTGGGTGGCGCATCCCGGCATGGTCGGGCTCGCCAAGGAAGCCTTCGACGAGCACATGCCACAGCCCAACCAACTCGACAAGATGCCTGACGCCAACCCCTCCGCGGCGGACTTGCTGGAGGTTCCCGAGGGCAACATTACAATGGACGGCTTCCGGAACAACATCAGTGTCGGCATCCAGTACCTCGGCGCCTGGTTGGCCGGTAGGGGGGCTGTGCCGGTGTTTAACCTCATGGAAGATGCGGCGACGGCGGAGATCAGCCGGGCGCAGGTGTGGCAGTGGATCCACCACCCCAAAGGCGTTCTCGAAGACGGCACGGAAGTCACGGAGGAGCTGTTCCGCGAGGTTATGGAAGAGGAGATCGAGAAGATCAAAACCGACATCGTCGGCCCCGAACGCTGGGAGAAGGACGCTTTCGACGAGGCCGTCACCCTCTTCGACCGTATATCGACCCAGGACGAGTTCGTCACCTTTCTGACCCTCCCCGGCTACGAGTACTTCGACTAGGAGGCAGTGATCCCGTTTATCCACACCAGGATCGAACCCGGCGGCGTGAAGGTCGCCGCGCCGCCGGTGCCTCCCTTCGGTTTCCGAGTACCGAGCTCGCTACACCCTTGACTTCCTGTTACACACAGGACATAATGTGCGGTATACACATAAATGTAACAAGCACATAATGAGGTGATAGCGGGACCGAAGTTTGCAAGATGGCATAGAGTTCAGAGAGAAAGGATTTGGTTGTGGAGAACGGAAACGGACAGGTTCGGGAGATCTCCGAAAGCTGGAACGGCGGGCGCTGGGAAGGCATAGAGCGCCCGTATACGGCTGAGGACGTGGCTCGGCTTCGGGGTTCGATCAAGATAGAGCACACGCTGGCCCGGCTCGGGGCGGAGCGGTTGTGGGATCTCATGCACAGCGAGGACTACGTGAATGCTTTGGGGGCCCTCACGGGCAACCAGGCAGTGCAGCAGGTCAAGGCGGGGTTGAAGGCAATTTACCTCTCCGGCTGGCAGGTCGCGGCGGATGCGAACGTCGCGGGCCAGATGTACCCGGACCAGAGCCTGTATCCTGCGGACAGCGTGCCGCACGTGGTGAAGAGGATCAACCAGGCGCTCCAGAGGGCCGACCAGATCCACCACGCCGAGAGCAAGAACGGCATCAACTGGTTCGCCCCGATAATCGCCGACGCAGAGGCCGGTTTCGGTGGCGCGCTCAACGTCTTCGAGTTGATGAAAGCCATGATCGAAGCCGGAGCCGCCGGCGTCCACTTCGAGGACCAGCTCTCCTCTGAGAAGAAGTGCGGCCACATGGGCGGCAAGGTCCTCCTGCCGACGGCCCAGGGGATACGGAACCTCATCTCCGCGAGGCTCGCAGCCGACGTGATGGGCGTGCCGACGGTGCTCGTCGCCCGGACCGACGCGAACGGGGCGAATCTCATTACCTCCGACGTTGACCCGGTGGATCACGAGTTCATGACCGGCGAGCGTACGGTGGAAGGCTTCTTCCGGGTGCGGGCGGGTCTGGATCAGGCGATATCCCGCGGCCTCTCTTACGCGCCGTACGCAGACGTCGTCTGGTGCGAGACTTCCGAGCCGAACATCGACGAGGCTCGGGCTTTCGCCGAGGCGATCCACGCCGAGTACCCCGGCAAGCTGCTGGCGTACAATTGCTCTCCGTCGTTCAACTGGGAGGCCAAGCTCTCGCAGGAAGAGATAGCCACTTTCCAGGAGCAGCTCGGCGAAATGGGCTACAAGTTCCAGTTCGTTACCCTCGCCGGCTTCCACGCGCTCAACTACTCCATGTTCGAGCTCGCCCGCGACTACAAGGAGCGGGGCATGGCCGCCTACTCCGAGCTTCAGCAGGCAGAGTTCGCCGCCGAGAAGCACGGCTATACCGCCACCAAGCATCAGCGCGAGGTCGGCGCCGGCTACTTCGACGAGGTCGCCCAGGTCGTCGCCGGGGGCACCGCCTCCACCACGGCCCTCACCGGCTCCACCGAAGAGGCGCAGTTCAAGACCGCAGAGAACCCGAATACCGGGCTGCCCGGCTCCACGGAGAATGAGCAGTTCTTGAAGTAAAGCTGTTCGACATTTCTGCGGGTTAGCTAGTGAACAGAGCGGGACCGATTATCCGGTCCCGCTTTCGTCTTTCTGAACAATTTTGGGTTGTCTTCTCTTACTTCTAAGGATCTCCCAACCCCGCCTCACGAGCGCGGACGATGGCCTCCGACCGGCCGGCGACCTGTAGCTTGGTGAAGATGTTTGAGACGTAGTTGCGTATCGTTTTGGGACTCAGGTACAGACTGTCGGCGATTGCGGTGTTGGTGTAGCCTCGGGCGATGAGGGTGAGGATGTAGTGCTCGCGTTCGGTGAGCTCCGGGAATGGTTGGGACTCCGAGCCGGGTCTCTGGCGAGGTTTGGCGAAGTACTGCACGAGGCGACGGGCTATGGCGGGGCTGAAGATGGCTTCGCCACCGGCCACGGCGCGGATGGCCCGGATCGTCTCTTCCCCATCGGCGCCTTTAAGGACGTATCCGTGCGCCCCGGCCCGCATGGCAGCGAAAACCGAGTCATCGTCCTCGAACATGGTGAGCATCAGGATGGCGGTGTCGGGGCGGGCTTCGAGGACCTTGCGCGCCGCCTCGATGCCGTTGGTTTTCGGCATGTTTATGTCCATCAGGATCACATCCGGTTCCAACTCCAGCGCTTGGGCGACGGCTTCCTCGCCATCCGTTGCCTCGGCGACAAGCTCAAAGTCCGGCTCTGCCCCGAGCATGGCGCGCATACCGTAACGGAAGACCGGGTGATCGTCGGCTACCAGGACCCGTATCTTTGAGGTCTCAGTCATCAGGTGTCAGCTTTCAGGCCGTTTCCCCGTCGTCTGTTGCTCGAAGCCCGATGCCTCCTCCGGTAACGGCAGTTGGGCGCGTACAACCGTGCCTCCCTCAGGGAGCGCCTCGACGCTCATCCTGCCGCCGAGCTCTGCCGCACGCTCACGCATGGAGGCCAGGCCCACACCGGGGTTCCGGTCCTCCGGCATGCCCCGTCCATCGTCCCGGACTTCGAGCCGCAGTAGATTCGCGGCTTCGTCCACCGTCAGAGAGACGGTACAGCTCCCGGCCTGAGCGTGTCGGGCGACGTTGGTGACGGCCTCCTGGAAGATGCGGTAAGCGGCGACTTCGACCGCGGCGGGCAGGGCCGGCAGCTCCTCCGGGGCATCGACCCTGACGTCGAGACCGTTGTGACCGTACTGCGCGGCGCTCTCGCGCAGGGCGCCCAAGAGGCCGAGGTCGTCCAGCGCCGGAGGCCGGAGGGAGTAGACTAGGCGGCGGATGTCGAAGATGGCGTCCTGCGCCTGCGACTTGAGGTCCACCAACAGTTCCTCGGCGGCGTCCGGGTCCCGTCGCATTAGCGAACGGACGGCGTCGATGGTGAGCGTCTGGCTGGAGAGTTGCGGACCCAGGCCGTCGTGGAGGTCGCGCCGTAGACGCCGCCTCTCTTCCTCCCGGGCGCTTACGAGCCGTTCGCGCGCCCGTTGGAGTTCCGCAGTGAGGCGGACGGCGTGCGCGGCGACACCGGCCTGTCGGGCCAGGTCTTCGAGCAGCCGCCGGTCGGCGTCCGAGAAGTCTTCCTCGCCAGGGCGCGGGGCGAGCAGCAGTTCACCGACAGGCTCGTTCTGATACGTTAGCGGCATCCGCTGCGGTTCCTCTACCGGCTCCCCTGATGAAGCGGCGACCTCGGAACTACCGTCTACTTCGAGCGCGATGGCGGAGTATGGCAGACGAAGCGCCTCGCGTACCGTCTCGACGACCGCCGGAAGCACGGCGCGAGGCTCCAGCGTGGCCTCCAGGCGTTCCCCGAGGCGTGAGATCACGGCGTAAGGGTCGTCGCGCTCACCGTACATCAGGCGGTCCACTGTCCTCTGCAAGCGTACCCTCAGTGGCTGGAAGAGGACAGCGACGATTCCGGTAGCGATCAGGGAGATGAATAAGTTGCTTTCTGTCTGTACGAGCGCGCCCAGGTAGCCGACCACGAGGATGTAGATGCCGGCGACGCAGGCGGTAAGCGCTGCGTAGACCAGGGTGCGGTTGATGATCAAGTCTATGTCGAGCAGCCGGTAGCGCAGGATCGCGATCCCGATGGAGAGTGGGATGAGAAGCAGCGTCACGCTCGCAACCGGCGCAAGCACCAGGCTGGTAAGCACTCCGGGTGTGCCGGACGAGGAAAAGATTTGCGTCGCAAGGAACATGCCTAGCACCGTCAGGACGACCATCGCAATGGCGAAGACGACCCATTTGGTCTGCTGACGTTGCGCGGGTGTCGATGTGTGCCGGTAGCGGTAAACCTGCGCTCCTACCAGGCTCCCTGCGAAGACGAACCACAGCGGACCGAGCGGGTTCTCCGGAAATAGGATGGACAATACACCCAACGTCGCCGCTCCAAGCGCCACCCAAGGTGTCCAGCGCGTCACGAACCGCCCGTCGGGGAAGAGGCATAGAAAGAGCAAGAAGCAAACCAACTCCAGACTGTTCACCACGCGTGTCGGTAACGACCAGAGCCAGGAACTTTCACTCACTGACCCCGTCACAGGGAACGCTCCGGTCAGGACGAGCGTGAGAGCGACGAATAGCGCGAAGGGATCGTCGAACTTCCGCCAGACGATCAGGGCGGCGACGCCGAACCATACCAACGCCGAAGCGATAGTGAGCCCGCCGAAGTACGCTGCGTAGTCTCCTACTGAGAGGCCGAGCCCACGGAGGGCGCGCGCACCCTCCGCAGTAAGCTGGTCCGTGTTGCATCCCGGCCCCGTGCATACGGTCCCGAGTTCGGCGATATAGGTTGGGACGTTGGCGACGAAAACCACCAGCGCGAAAACGACCAGGATCAGCACCCCCATCCGCGGAGCTGCACCCGGGTGTCTGACCAGAGCCCGTTTAGATAGCCATAGCTGCACGGTAGGGTTCTCCTCTCTCAAACCTTGGCCGCCAAGGGAATAATGCCATTAAACGAGACCGATGTGCCATCAGACAGCGCAGGAGCCGGGTGGCTTATAGACCCCGACTCCTCTTGCGGCCGTCCGTTCACTGCACTCGTGGTCGGGCTTCGGTATCGATCGCGAGGTCTGTGGAAGACATGGCATCCTGGTCTGCGCGGGGATATCGGACCACCGTCAACCCTATCCAGCAGAGTGTGGCGGTCATCAGCCCGAAGCCGACAAACTCTCCGACATCGGTGCCTTCGACAGCCAGGAACGAGCCCAGGCTGACGATCCAAGCTGGGACCACCCACACCGGCATGAGACCCATTCTCCAGAGGCCCAGCCCTAGAACGATCGGCGCCGTGATGAAGGCCAGCAGCAGCGGTAGCCAGATGACGAAGGCCGGCGAGCTCGCGAGATGCTGATAGGCGGCCAGTGCCTGTTCCCGAGGAAGGCCAGGCGCCGTCATGGCGTACAACCAGACGTTGGAGATCGCCCTGCCCGTCGCGAACCACATACCGCCGACGGTTAGCAGAAAAGCACCCACGCAAGTGAGCGCCGCCCCACGACCACGCGCCATGCGGACGATGCCAAGCCCTGCGGGCACGAACAGGATCGCGCCGAGCGCGAACAGGGCTGCGGAGATGAACTCGGGGATGCGGCTCGCCTCCACGTCCGCGAACATCTCAGCGTTGTTGATCTGGCTGTGGTCCGAGCGGACCATGATGGCGGCAAATACCGTGAGCGCTGCCAAGATAAAGAAGACCCCACCCAGTTTATTGCTCCTTGACATCAGTAACTCCTCTCTTCTTGAGTTTGCTTTACGTAAAGCACTCTACGAAGCGCAGTGTCCCACCGTAAAGAGACCGGCGTCACTATTTCGGCGGGACAATATGTCCCGAAAACAAAAACTGAAAAGACCATAAAGTCGAGTCGATCTTCCCAGTGGACCAGCCAGTTAGCCAAGAGAATCGGAATTGCAGCCCCACTTCGTTGTATAAACAGAGCATGAGCCTGAAGAATAGAAGAGAGCGGCTACTGCCAGGCGGCATTCCGCTCTACGCCTGAATTTACGACAACGGTGGCGTGACCGCCGAACGGTATACGGTAGTGTTTACGGGGCTATTCGATATGAAGAAGCCCGGAGAATACTCTTTTCTGACTATGAGTGAGGAGCCACTCGGAGATGGGGAATACGTACTGCATCGCGGACGGCCATCTTATGGAGAGTTCGGTTGGGAGATCGAGTTCAAGGATCTTCCCGAAGGATGCCGATCGTTGGTCCTGGACGTTTACGCCAAGATGTGGGGCCTGTAAGCTGCTGGCAACGTTTTAGGAGGAGCTTAGACAATGAGAACCATTGGATTCACCCACGTAAGCGTTCACGCTCATGACCTTGACGAATCGGTCAGATTCTACAAAGAGTTCTTCGATATGGAGGAGATACCCGCACCGGATTTCCCTTTTCCGGTGCGCTGGCTCCGTGTAGGCGAACTGCAGCTACACCTGTTCCAGAGTGACGCTCCTGCTCCCTCCGGCCACCACTTCGGCCTCGACGTGGACGACTTCGAGGCTGTTTACGAAAAGGCGCGGACGCTTGGTGTCGTTGACGACTCGGATTACTTCTCCAAAGTCTACGAGTTGCCGTGTGGCGCGGTACAGCTATATCTTCGAGATCCCGCAGGGAACATGGTCGAGATCAACTGGCCGGATGTGAGTACGCTCGACCGTTCGGTGGTGGGAGAGATACAGAAGATTGAAGCCCGGCCGGGCGAGGATCCAAGACTCTATTCGGCACAAGACTGAAGCTACTCATTACACATCCGGCTCGGTCCAGGCAACGATAGTGTTGGGCAAACTCAACGCCAGCAGGAACGTCGCCAGTGAAAGCAATCCAATGATCTGTGGAGCTTGCCCAAGTGAGAAAGTGTAGTGGGGAGACGGCTGAATCTACGCTTACACGGAGGAGGACTTGGCGGGTAGGTGACGGTCGAGGTATACGAGAATTAGAGCCGATGCTACGAGTCCGGCGGACAGGGCGAAGGCCCAGGTAAACCCGGTCGCCGCTATGACAAAGCCGAACAGGAAGGCCCCGAGTCCCGTACCGGCGTCGAAGGCGACGTTCCACAGGGTGCTGCCCATGGCGTGCTCGGACTCTGATACCCGGTTCATGGTCAGGATCAGGGTGGCGTTCTGGAGTAACCCGAATCCTGTGCCGAAGAGCGCGGCTCCGCCCAGTAGCGCCAGTCCTCCGAATGGAAGGCAGATCATCCCCAGTGTGCAGGCCAGGAGGCCGGGGACGAGCAGTAGATGGGGGTCATGGCGGTCACCGAAGCGGCCTGCCCACCAGCGCGACGCCGTGGTAGTGGCGCCGACGATCAAGAGTCCGCCTACGGCTGAGAACAGGCCCGAACCGGGGACCGCAAGGGGGAGGAAAGTCAGTACGACTCCTGCGGCCATGGTCGTGGCGGTGAACACCAGTGAGATGCGCAAGAGGGGACCGCGTTTCAGGGCTGTGAAGATACCCGCGCCGGATTCGCGCCCCTGCTCGGACGACGTCGAGTGGCGGATGCTGGGGAGCGCCGCCAGCCCCAGGAGTGGTGCGAGGCCGCCAACTACAAAGACCACGTCGTAGCCGAACCGGGCCACGAGCCACAGTCCCAGAGGGTTGCCGAAGATCGCCGGCACCGTGATAGCGATGCCGAGCAACCCCAACGCCTCTCCCGGACGGCCCGCCGGGGCGAGCTTCACTATCAGAGAGATGACGACTACGGTGACGATGCCGAAGCCTATTCCTCGTAGCAGCGTCACCGAGATGATAGGTCCGACGTCGCGCACGGCGACGTACAGGAAGGAGGGGAGCCCGAAAAACAGCAACCCGGCGGCCAGAGTCCATCCGTAGCCGAGCCAACGCAAGATCCGGGGCATCTGGATCTGGGTCAGCACGGTGGAGAACATGAACGCGCCGGTCGCCAGCCCCGCTCCCGAGCTCCCGCCGCCGGCTTCGTCGGTGTAGAGCGGTACGACGGAGAGCAGCAATTGAAACCCGAGGAAAAAACCGAGCGTGGTGAGGACCAACAACACCACCGGACGGGTCAACATTGCTTCCCGTCCCGACGCGCGGGGCTCTTTGAGGACTCTCCACATCCCGTTACTGTACCCGGAACAGGGCTCCTAGGTTTTCGTCGAACTCTAGCCGGGAATGTCGAGCACGATCTTACCCATCCCCGCGCCCTCTTCCATGTGCTTCAAAGCGTCAGAGGCGTTTTCGAGCGCGAAAGTCTCGTTGATCTTGGGCTTCAGGCCGTGCTCGGCGTACAGGTCGAGCATGGCGCCGAACTCTTCGGCTGTTCCCATCGCGGTGCCCAGGATGTCCAGGTGCTTTAGCGCGGCCATGATCGTCATGACTTTCGGCGCCGGTCCCGCCGTAGCCCCGAAGACCACGATTCGTCCGCCGGGTTTGGCGAGCGTGACGAGCGCGGTGAAGGCGTCACCACCGACGCTGTCTATAGACAGATCCACGCCGCCGGCCATGCTCTTCAGTTCCTTGGACCAGTCCTCGGAGTTGTAGTTGACACCGCCCTCCGCTCCCAGTTCTTTGGCGGCTTCGATCTTCTCGTCGCTCCCACTGGTGACGAAGACGTTCGCGCCCAACGCGCTGGCGATCTGGACCAGGAACGTCGCTACCCCGCCGCCGACGCCCGGCACCACGACCGTCTCACCTTCTTGCACCCCTCCGCGACTAACGAGCGCTCGGTATGCGGTCAACGCGGCGAGCGGCAACGCCGCCGCCTCTTCGTGGGAGAGGTGAGAAGGTTTAGGAAAGACGTTCTCCGCCGGGACCTTTGCAAACTGGGCGAAGGTCCCGTCATCCGGTAGGCCGAGAATGCGGTATTCCTTATCCGGAACGCGCGGGTTGTCGCCCCAGTAGAGGGAGGGGTGGATGACTACCTCCCGGCCTTCCTCGGGACCTTCCACGCCATCGCCTCGGGCCGCGACTTCGCCGGAGCCGTCGGAGCCTGGGATGGCGGGCAGGATGTCTTGCTTCACGCCCGGATACTGTCCGTTGGTGGCGAACAGGTCGCGGCGGTTCAGGGCCGCGGCGCGGAGCCGGACGACTATCTCACCAGGGCCGGGTTCCGGTTCGCCTATTTCCTCGTAGCGTAGTCCATCGGGGCCTTCGAGTTCGTGCAACCTGATGGCTTTCATCGGCTCTCCCTTCGGTCGAGAAGCGGTCGGCACTTCAGCCAGTCAGCTTATTACGAATGGATGTTTCGTGCTCGGCGGAAGGCAAGCGGTCCTTCGCGCCGAAAGTAGGTAGGCGAAGGACCAGGGCTTACTGTATTGCTGACGGCTGACGGCTAAAAGTTAAACAAACGCCGAAATGCCCGTAACGTCGCGGCCGACGATGAGTGACTGGATGGTGTCGGTGCCCTCGTAGGTGTAGACGATCTCCATGTCCGAGAGGTGACGCGCGACGTGGTATTCGAGGAGTAGGCCGTTGCCGCCCATGATGTCGCGGGCGTTGGAGCAGACTTCCTTTGCTTTCTTGGCGTTGTTCATCTTGGCGAGCGAGGCCTGAGGCCCGGTCATCTTGCCCTGTTCTTGAAGCTGCGCCAGCCGGTGACACATGAGCTGCATGTTGGTGATCTCCGCGAGCATGTTGGAGAGCTTGTTCTGGATGAGTTGGAAGCTGGCGATGGGCTTGCCGAACTGGATCCGCTCCTTGGAATACTGGAGCGCCGCCTCGTAGGCGGCAATGGCGTGCCCGATCGCCTCCCAGGCCACCCCGCTGCGGGTCGCCGTCAGGACTTTGTTGGTGTCCTTGAAGGAGTTCGCGCCTTCGAGCTTGTTCTCGGCGGGTATCCGTACGTCTTCGAGCTTTATGTCCGGCTGCCAGACGGCCCGTTTGCCCATCTTGCCGGTGATAAGCTCCGTAGAGTAACCTTCTGGGTGGTTGCCGTCCGCGTCTTTCTCGATCACGAAGCCTTTGACCTGGCCGTCCTCGGTGTCACGGGCCCAGATGATTACTATGTCCGCGAAGGTGGAGTTGCCGATCCAACGCTTCTCACCGCTCAGTACGTACTCGTCGCCGTCGCGCCGGGCTGTCGTTTCCAGCATGACCGAATCGGAGCCGTGCTTGGCTTCCGTAAGGCCCCAGGCCCCGATTTTCTCCATCCGGGCCATAGGCGGCAGCCACTTCTCTTTCTGCTCTTCGCTGCCGAGCATGTCGATGGTCCCCATCGCAAGACCACTGTGGACGCCGAAGAAGGTGTTGAAGCTGCCGTCGCCCCGCGCGAGCTCTATCGCAACGAGACCCGCCGCGACGTGGCTCATCCCCGGACATCCGTAGCCCTGTATGGTGGAACCGGCGACATCCAACTCGGCAATCTTCGGGACCAACTCAAACGGAAACTCGGCCTTCTCCCAGTAGTCGTTGATGATCGGGATGACCTCCCGATCCGCGAAGGCCCGAACCTTGTCCCGAACCTGACGCTCTTCGTCCGTGAACAGGTCGTCTAGCTGATAGTAGTCCGTACCGAGAGACGTACTTACGTCGGCTATCAAGATCTCCTCCTTCTCTGTGCCACGGAACCCCGCAGCTCCCTTGCAAACCAAACTCTAGCACGGCCCGGAAAGTATCGTCCGCCAAGAGACGAAGCCATCCTCCGGATGTCCGAGCCGAATGCTATTATAATTAGTGTTGTCAAAACTAACAACGTCTTGAAGGGAAGGGGCGTTTTGCAGCGGGATGCGGCGACATCAGAGTCCAGGAGCGATGAAAAGAGGTCCGAAAACCTGGTAGATCTGGTCTACCGAAACGCCGGCCTACGTGGAACGAAGGAGGCCCTGGGCTCTAAAGTCGGGGGAAAGTGGCGCACGATCTCTTACGCCGAGTTGTACGAGAGGATTCGTCACGTAGCCGCCGGACTCTCCGCGCTTGGGGTGGGACGTGACTCGAAAGTCGGGCTCATGTCCACGAACCGTCCGGAGTGGCCGATCTCGGACCTCGCCATCCAGAGCCTCGGGGCGATAAACGTCCCGATCTACCCGACGCTGGAGGCGGCGCAGGTGGCGCACATCATCGAAGACTCCGGGGCCCACGTCGTAATCGTCGAGAACGAGAAGATGCTGCAGAGGTTGCAACAGGCGCGGGAGAGCGCCGAAAGTCTGCGGCATGTAGTGACCATCGAAGGCGGTTTGGAGGACGGGGCCGTCCAGAGCTTCGAGAGCGTCGAGGAAGCCGGGGTCAGTAACCCGATCTCCAACTGGGAGCAAGGCTGGCGATCGTTGGATCGGGACGATGTGGCGACGATCATGTACACCTCCGGCACCACTGGGCCACCCAAAGGCGCGGTGCTTACGCACGGAAACATCCTCGCCAACGTAGAGGGTGTGACCGACGCGCTGCCGCTCAGGACGGACGATGTATTCCTTTCCCTGCTGCCACTCTCCCACGTCTTCGAGCGGACGGGGGGACAGTACACGGCGCTTGCCCTCGGGGCGAGCACCTATTACGCCGAGTCAATAGACAAGGTACTGGAGAACCTGCGCGAGGTCCGTCCGACCGTGGTTCCGAGCGTACCGCGACTCTACGAGAAGATGTACGATCGGTTAACGTCCCAGGTCGCCGAAGGCTCGGCCCTGCGGCGCAAGCTCTTCGAGACAGCCATCGCCGACGGCAAACGCAGGTACGAGATCGAGAAGTCGGGAGGAACCGTTGGACAAGGGCTGGCGCTGCGGCTCAAGCTCTACGATTGGATAGTCTTCAAGAAGCTGCGGGACGTCGTGGGTGGAAGGCTCCGGTTCTTTGTCGCGGGCGGGGCGAAGCTGAACGCCGAGGTGGGTAAATTCTTCTACGCCGCTGGCGTCCGTATAGTCGAGGGTTACGGCTTGACCGAGACCTCTCCGGTTATCTCTTGCAACCGGATCGGGAGTCTGAGATTCGGCACCGTTGGGAAGCCGCTGTCGAATCTGGAAGTCAGGATCTCCGACGAAGCTGGTGAGATCGAGGTGAGGGGACCGAGCGTGATGCGCGGCTACCGCAACAACGAGGAGGCCAACGCCGAGGCTTTCACGGAGGATGGTTTCTTCAAGACCGGAGACGTGGGGGAGTTCGACGACGAAGGTTGCCTGAAGATCACAGACCGGGCAAAGAACCTTATAGTTCTATCCACCGGCAAGAACGTAGCGCCCCAGCAGATAGAGACCAACCTGGTCGCCCGGCCGCACATTTCACAAAGCATCCTGCTCGGTGACGGCCGCAAGTACGTCTCGGCCCTCGTCGTGCCGGATTACGAGGCCGTGCGTAAGAAACTTGGTACGGATGCGACTAACGAAGAACTATCCGAAGACGAACGGGTGCGGAACCTCGTGGAAGAAGATATCGAAGGCGCCACGAAAGACTTCGCCTCCTACGAGCGTCCAAAAAAGTTCGCTCTTCTCTCGCGGGAACTCTCCGAAGAAGAAGGAGAGTTGACGCCGACGCTCAAGGTGAAGATGCCCGTGGTCCGGGAGCACTACGGTGAGGCAATAGAGAGTTTGTACTTTTGAATCAGGCGATTTTAGGGGATAATCAAAGATCAGGTTCGAGGACAGTCAAAAACCGGCGAGGGGAGAAGTTCATAAACCGCACGCAGGCAACACCGAAAGAGATCTTCCTCAGCGAAGTCAAGTCAAAAAGCATCTTCCCGCTGCTCATACTGCATATGGTCAACAAGCAGCCAGAGTACGGGAACAGCATCATCAAGGGCGTCAAGGAGATGACCGCAGGCGCCATGAGCGCCTCGCCCAACACGGTCTACCCGTTGCTTCGGAGGTTGGAGGAGAAGGGTTACCTCGAAGGCGCCTGGGAGGACGAGGATACCCGGACCCGGAGGTTCTACAGCATCACCCATGAAGGCGAGAAGAAGTACGAGGAGATAAAAGACCTCTTCGAGGAGCACCTGCTCCGGGTCAAAGAGGCTATAGAGTCGTTGCAGGCCGAGATCTACGGTTCGTAAAGTTAAGACAATAATACGGGAGGTAGCATGACGCGTCAGATAAGGAAAGTAGCGGTGCTCGGGGCCGGAACGATGGGGGCCGCGATCGCCGCCCATTGCGCCAACGCGGGTCTCGAAGTGGAACTTTTGGACATAGCCCCGCAGGATGGGGACGACAAGAACGGCGTGGTGAAACAAGGCTTCGACCGGATGAAGAAAGCCCGTCCGGCGGCTTTGATGAGCCAGGAAGTAACCGAGCGGATGAGGATCGGCAACTTCGACGACGACTTCGACCGCATCGCCGACGCCGACTGGGTGCTAGAGGCGATCCTCGAGAAGCTGGAGCCCAAACAGCAGCTCATGGAGCGGGTCGAGAACACGGCCAAGGAAGACGCCATCATCTCCTCCAACACCTCCGGCATCCCGCTACACCAGGTCGCCGAAGGACGCTCGGAAGGTTTTAAGAAGCGTTTTCTCGGGACCCATTTCTTCAACCCGCCGCGCTATTTGAAGCTGCTGGAGATCATCCCGACCGAAGACACCGACGAGGAGATCGTCGAGCGTGTGAGGAACTTCGGCGAGCGGGTGTTGGGCAAGGGCGGTGTCATCGCCAAGGACACCCCGAACTTCATCGGCAACCGGGTCGGGAGCTTCGCCGGGATGCAATCGGTCCAGTACGCTTTCGATAACGGCTACGGCATCGAAGAGATAGACGCCATAACGGGCCCGCTAGTCGGCCATCCCAAGACGGCGACTTTTCGGCTCAACGATCAGGTGGGTCTGGATATAGCCGTCGGCGTCGCCGAGAACCTGTACACGGCAGTCCCTGAAGACGAGTCGCGTGAGCAACTCAATCCTCCTCAAAAGCTGAAGGAGATGCTGGATCACAACCTGCTCGGTAACAAGACCGGCGCGGGCTTCTACAAACGCACAAAGCGTGACGGCCAGACCGTCTTCGACGTGCTCGATCTCGAAACCTTCGAGCACCATCCGGCCGAAAACCCGGAAGTCCCAATAGTTGAAGAGGCGCAGCAGCAGGGGGATCTCGGGGCGCGGCTCCGTTTTCTTATGGGCCGGGCCGAAGACGACCGGCACGCCCGTTACCTCCGCGATACCATGTTGCCGTACATGGCCTACTCCGCCCGGCGGGTGCCGGAGATCTCCGACACCCTGGAAGACGTTGACCACGCTATGGAGTGGGGTTTCGGACACCAGACCGGCCCGCTCCGTACCTGGGACCTGCTCGGCGTGCAGCAGACGGCGGACCAGATGGAGGACCTCGGCATCGAGGTCGCCGGATGGGTCAGGGAGATGCTGGACTCAGGGCACGAGAGCTTCTACAAGGAAGAGAACGGGCGGGAGCACGTCTACAGCCCGGTATCCAAGGAGTACGAACCGGTCCGGGAAGACCCGATGTACGTCTCGCTCGACGGGCTGCGTGATGAGGGCAAGGAGATCGGCCGAAACGACTCGGCGAGCCTGCTCGACCTGGGCGACGGGGTGCTCTGCCTGGAGTTCCATTCCAGGGGAAACTCCATAGACGGTGGCATCCTTGAGATGGGCAACCGGGCGCTACACGAGTTGGAGCGCGACGATGTGGTGGGGCTGGTCGTCGGCAACGAGGGCCGTAACTTCTGTGTCGGGGCGAATATAGGTGAGATCGCCCACGCCGCCCAGAACGGAATGCTGGATCAGGTAGGCGAGACGATCGACGCGCTTCATAGCCTTCTTATGGCGTTCAGGTTCGCTTCGAAGCCGGTGGTGTCAGCGCCGCGCGGGCAGACGCTCGGAGGCGGGTTGGAGATCTGCCTTCACTCCGACCGGGTAGTCGCCGCTGGTGAGACCTACATGGGCCTCGTCGAGGCGGGGGTCGGCCTGATCCCAGCCGGCGGAGGAACTAAAGAGTTGGCCCGCAGGCTTATCTCGCCGCCGGTACACGCCGCTTCGAGCGCCCCGCCGCTGCCGTTCGCCCAGAAGGCTTTCGAGACCATCGCCATGGCAAAGGTTGCGACCAGCGCGTTGGAAGCGAAGGAGATCGGCTTTCTTACCGAAGACGATCGCGTGGTCATGAATCCGGACCACCTCATCTCCGCCGCCAAGCGTGAAGTCCTCGACCTGTCCGACGGTTACGCCCCTCCTGAGCACGGGCACAACGTCTACGCAACCGGACGCGCGGTCAGGACGGCCCTGGAAGTCGGGATAAAGACCTTGCAGTGGGGCCGCTACGCCAGCGAATACGATGGCGTAATAGCCGGCCACACCGCCCGCGTTCTCGCCGGTGGCGACCTGACGCTACCCCAATGGGTAACCGAGGAGTATCTGCTAAAGCTAGAGAAAGAAGCCTTCCTGGACCTCCTCAAGAACAAGGAGACTCAGGAGAGGATCGGGCACATGCTAAAAACAGGTAAGCCGCTAAGGAATTAGAGCCGGGCAGATTTTTTGCTGACCAGCTTTTCGAGCAGAAGGAGAAACAGCAATGAAAGAAGCAGTAATCGTCTCGGCGGCCAGGACCGCCGTGGGGCGCGCGCCTAGGGGTACGCTCAGGGCGAGCCGTCCCGACGACATGGCCGCCGCCGCTATCAACGCCGCCATAGATCGGGCCGAGGGTCTTGATAAGGATGAAATAGAGGACGTAATACTCGGGTGCGCCATCCCCGAGGGGACGCAGGGGCACAACGTGGCGCGGTTGAGCCTGCTGCTCGCCGGACTCCCGGATCACGTACCGGGGCAGACCGTAAACCGTTTCTGTTCCTCCGGCTTGCAGACTATCGCCAACGCCGCCGAGCGGATCATGGTCGGTTCCGCCAAAACCATGATCGCGGGTGGCACGGAGCACATGTCCTCCACCATCGACGCGCCGCTCTTCTCGCCGAACCCGAAGTTGTTAGAGATGAACCCCGCCGCCTACATGGGCATGGGCCTGACCGCAGAGCAGGTCGCAAAGGAGTTCAAGGTCTCGCGTGAGGACCAGGATGAGTTCGCTCTCCGGAGCCACACTTTGGCTCAGGAGGCTGTAAACGGCGGCGTCTTCGACGAGCAGATAGTGCCGCTCGACGTGGAGTTCGACTACGTTGACGACGACGGCGAGGTTCATCGGCAAGAGACCAGCTTCAAGCGCGACGAAGGCCCGCGCGATACCTCGCCCGAGGCGCTCGCCAAACTGAGGCCGGCTTTTGCTAACGGTGGTTCGGTGACGGCCGGTAACTCCTCCCAGCGCTCGGACGGCGCCGCCGCAGTCGTCGTGATGGAGCGCGAGGAAGCGGAGCGAAGGGGGCTGAAGCCTCTCGCCAGGTTCGTTGGGTTCGCCGTCGGGGGCGTAAGGCCGGAGGTCATGGGTATCGGGCCGACCGTCGCCATCCCGAAGGTTCTGGATCAGGCCGGACTCACCATGGACGACATAGACCTCATCGAGTTCAATGAGGCGTTCGCGGCCCAGGCACTGGCGGTGATCCGGGAGGTCGGCATGGATATCGAAAAGACGAACGTGAACGGCGGCGCTATAGCCCTCGGCCACCCGATGGGTGCGACCGGCGCCAAGCTCACTGTCCAGCTTCTCCACGAGATGAAGCGTCGCGGCGGACGATACGGCCTGGTCACGATGTGTATCGGCGGCGGAATGGGAGCCGCGGGCATCTTCGAGAACCTGCAGAATTAGCCGATAAATAGTCCAGCTCGTCAGCGGTCAGCTAACAAAAGCTGGCCGCTGACCTTTTCGGTAGTGGGAGGGAGCTTTCTTGACTGACGATGTGCCCTCATCGAGCCTCGGCACGCAGCCTATTGGCGAGACCGCATGCGTGGCCGAGGGCGTATACCAGCTAAAACTACCCGTGCCGCTACCGCTGCGGTTCGTCTCTGTGTATCTGATCGAAGGTGATGATGGATGGACGATCGTGGATACCGGCTTCGATTATCCGGATACCTACGACGTCTGGAAACGCGGGGCCGCCGAGGTTGGCTGCGACCTCACTCGCAACGTGGCCCGGATAGTAGTCACCCACTTCCACCCCGACCATCTCGGCGGGGCCCGGTGGCTCCAGGAGCGTTCCGGCGCGCCGGTGTATATGCTCGAAGATGAGATTTCGCAATCCAGAGAGCTTTGGGGCGGGGGCCACAATACCAGGACGTTTATCGAGCATCTAGTGCTCCACGGCATGGACCGGCGGGAGGCGGATGACGCCGCGAGCAAGATGCGGGCTGGCCTCCCACTTCCGGAAAGAATGTTCCCACTCAACGCGGGCGAGAAGCTGGAACTCGGAGGAAGCGCCGCACGAATAATCCACGCCCCCGGCCACGCCGACAACCAGCTAATGCTGCACGATGAGCGGCGCAATATTCTCTACGCGGCGGACCACATCTTGTTGAAGATAACACCGAATATCGGCCTGTGGCCCGAGTCGAAGCCGCATCCTCTATCGCGCTACCTGGAATCCCTGGAGACGCTCCGGGGACTCGAAGCGGACCTGGTGCTACCCGGTCACGGACCCTTGTTTCACGACCTGGAAGGTCGTATCGAGGAACTCCTTCTCCACCACGAAGAGCGTCTGGATGCCATGCGCGCCACGCTCGAAGACGGACCAAAGACCTCTTTCGAGGTTTCCCGGCTGGTGTTTCGTGGCGCCCTTACCCTCTACCAGCGATGTTTCGCCCTGACCGAGACGCTGGCACACCTGGACCTCCTAGCCCTCCAAGGACGGGCCGGGCGCGCCGAGTACGATGGGAGCATCGCCTATTATCCTGTGTAATGGTCGCGAAATCTCTAATGCGCGGTGTGACTCAAATCCCTATACATTTCTGGGTCCGATATAACATGAGCCTCGAAACAGAACCGCAACCCGGCCAGCGTCGTATATAAGAGGATACTCGTATGAATAGCACCTTCGTAAAAACAGTAGGCCGTTCCCTGATCCTTGCCGTGATTGCGCTTTTAGCGGCGGCCTGCAACGAACCATCCGGTGACGCTTCTTCGGGCGAAAATAGTGTTCGGAACATAACTGTCGCAGAGCAGGAAGAACCTGCCACGACATCCGGTTCCGCCACAACCTCTGCGGGAAAAACTACGACCTCCGCCGGAGGAGCCACGAGGTCCGGGCCGGTAGAGGTTGAGGCCCGTGTCATAGCTACCGGGCTCGAAGCTCCCTGGGCGCTGGCGTTCCTGCCTGATGGCCGGACGCTCGTCACGGAGCGCGACACCGGGCGCATCCTGTCGGTAGATGATTCCGGGAACACGGAAGAGATAGACCGGCTTCCCGAAGAAGGCCGCGGCGAAGGCGGACTGCTCGGCCTTGCTCCCTCACCCGACTACCAGAACGACCGGTACCTCTACGCCTACTACTCGACCGGGCAGGAGAATCGCGTGGTCCGTTTCCGGCCCGGCGAAGAGCCCGAGCCGCTGCTGACCGGCATCCCGGTAAATTCCTACCACGACGGCGGCAGGATCTCCTTCGGACCCGACGGTATGCTCTACGTTGCGACCGGGGACGCCGGAGTTCCGGAGAGCGCCCAGGACCCGAACTCCCTGTCCGGGAAAATACTGCGCCTCACGCCCGAAGGTGGAATACCATCGGACAACCCCTTTCCGGACAACCCGACCTATTCCTACGGACACCGCAACGTGCAGGGCCTAGCCTGGGACGAAGGTGGACAACTCTACGCCAGCGAGTTCGGACAAGACCGCTTCGACGAAGTGAACCGGATCGAAGCGGGCGGCAACTACGGCTGGCCCGAAGTAGAGGGCGAAGGCGGCGAACCTGAGTACATAGACCCCGTAGCCGTCTTCTCGACCGACGAAGCCTCTCCGAGCGGCGCGGAGATTCCTAAAGATAGCGCTATCCCCCAATGGAACGGCGACTTCTTCATGGCCGCGCTCCGTGGGGAGCGTCTCTGGCGGCTGGAGCTCGGACCTGACGGTGCCGTGACCGACAGGGAAGAGTTGCTAAGCGGCGAGTACGGCAGACTCCGTCACGTGGCCCAGGCCCCCGACGGTTCACTGTGGATACTCACCAACAACCGCGACGGACGCGGCAACCCCGTGCCCGAAGACGACCGGATCATCCGGCTCGCCCCGGCGGAAGAGTAAGAGTCAAACCTACGCGGGATCTACGACCGCCGACATGGACCCCTTGCAGCGCGGGATGAGCGGGTCGGGGCCGAATGACTGGATTTGGTCTCGCTTTAGCTCGGCGTGTTCCAGGTTCGTTGTCGCCACCACTACCCGGCCCGTCTTATCCACTTCAAGGGCCATCTTGAACCCCTTCTCAGGTGGATGCCCGAAGATCTTATTCAACATGAGGACCACGTAATCGTAGCTGTGGTCGTCGTCGTTGAGCAGGACCACGTTGTAAGGTGGTAATCCCTCGACCTTGCGCTGACTCTTCTTCTGTGGTGTCGTGGTAGTGCTCATCATCGCTCTATTTTTGTGCTCTTACTGGCTACTTTGTTACAGTTCTCTGGAAGAGTATACATATACCTCTATTCAAGCAACAACGCCTATGGTGGCTCGTTTGCTAACATACACTTCTACGACAGGTGATTAAGATTTCTAATGGTTCGGAGTAGAGCTTGGTTGAAAGAGATGTCACAGACTTAATCGAGCGGCTTGAAGCTTTTGAGGATCGTTTGGGCGTGAGTTTAGAGGGACTATTCGCCAGGCTTTATGAGGATATCGATCGAATCAGCTTAAATGGAGAAATCCATCCACACGTAGGAACAGGGTTGCACGAGGATGTGGAGGTTGTAGCAACGGTGTACGATTCGGATGGTCGAGTTATAGACACGTCATATCAATATTTTTTTGCGGACTCCTTCTTTGGATTCGAAGTTTTTTCCTTCCCGATGGATATTGGTGATATTCAACCAGCAAAAATTCGCGTGTATCCGAAAGTTCGTTGAGATGCCTGTACTTGAGGAAGTTCGTCGCCCATTATTGGAAGAAGCCCGGAGTTCTCCGACTCTTCTATCAGACTTGGCAGGGCTAGAGCGGTACATTGCGGAGAGTTATGACGCCAGGTCGTTTGTGGAACTGCTGCAAAATGCAGACGATGCGGGAGCGATAAGATTCGCTATTCAACGAGTAGGCGATTCTCTACTTGTTGCAAACGATGGGCGACCTTTTTCGCGTTCTGACTTTGAAAGTTTGTGTCGGAGTGCTGCTTCGTCGAAAGAGCGCGGTACGAGTATCGGTTATCGTGGGATCGGCTTTAAGTCGGTTGTTGGTTTTGCACAAACAGTTCACATTTTCAGCGGGGAGCTTGAAGTAACATTCTCTCGCGAGCGAACTGCTAGAGAGATACCAGAAGCAGTTCGTGTTCCCCTTATCAGAATTCCGCATTCTGTTGATGGATCTCAGCGTCGCCAGATTGCGACTGCGCTAGATCGAATGACGCAAGAAGGTTTCCATACCGTGTTTGCTTTTACTGATCTCCTAGCAAGCGGAATCGAGGCGGAGTTCTCTGCTTTTGATCCTACCTCGCTGTTGTTTCTGAGAAACATTCGGCAAGTTGAACTTAGATCTAATGTCGAAGAAGTGATTACTGCTCGACGCGAAGCCTTGAGTGCTCAGGTACACTCTATACGTTTGGCTAGCTCCCACGGAGCCAGTCTTTGGGAAGTAGTTGAGCGTGATGGGGTGGCGTTAGCTTTTGCCAAGGATGAAAAAATAGTGCGGCTTAGCGAGAACGAAGCAGTTGTTCATGCCTTTTTACCGACTCACGAGAAGACCGGACTGCCGATCAAGATTAACGGAGACATTAGCACCGATCCTTCCAGGACGCGCGTAGTGCTGGACGAACGTACTGCATCGGGAATTGAACACATCGCTGGACTGATCGTAGACGTCGTAGCCAAAGGTCTTGGTGAGGAAAAAGGATCTTCGCCGAGGCCAGCTACAATAGCAGCCCTAGTTCCTCTTTCTGATCCGAGGACAGCGAATTTCCAACGCCGATCTTTCAGAACTGATCTGTTTGCTGCTATTCAGAAAAACACAAGAGATCGCTTCAAGGATCTCAGATATTGTCCATCATGGTTGAACCCAGTCGACTTTGAGGAGCTTGCCAAAGCATCCAAAATCCGTGCGGTTAGCCGTGATTTTGAGAATGTTGAGGGAGTGGCCGGGTTCCTCAGATTCCTGGGGGCGAGGGAAGCGACGCTCGAAGACCTGTCGCCCGGACTCACAGTCAGTACGCCTTCAACTCCTGGAGCCGCAGAAGTGGTTTCGCACATCACAAAACTTCACACCACCAAGCAGATCGCTCCTACTGAAATTGAAGCGAAATGGCGCCTATGGCCGGTCGATGAAACGCCGCTAACTCTTAACGAGGCAAGAGACTCTGCGAAATCGTTTGATCGCAGCTTCGTTGATATGGTTTCCGAAAAGGTCGGAGTTGGCAGTGAACTGCGCCGGTTGGTCTCGAACCTGTCAGACGTGCCTACCGCTGCCAAGATGCTTCCCGATACTCAAGATGCTACGCTACAGTCTTCAGAAATTGCTTCAACAGAGCCCCAGCAAGACTCCGATTTGTCCGCCGGCCCGCAGCGTTTGAGCCTGAAAAAGTGGCGTAGTGCCGAGCAGCAGGTACTCGCGCTTCTCGACTTGAAAGGGTGGAGCGTTGAAGACGTTAGCCGACAGAACGTTGGCTACGACATTGAAGGTCTGACCCCTGAAGGCAATGAAGTTTTTATAGAAGTTAAGGCCATCGACAACCCTGGTCAAGCCTTTACGCTAACGAGTAACGAGGAAGTCGTTGCTAGGCAAAAAGGCGATTCTTACCGGCTTGCTATTGTTAGACAATCTGGGGCGTATCTTGAGGTGGCGTTTATCAAAGACCCAGCTAATCAGCTTCCGCTAACACGCCAGTGCAGACAGTGGGTATGGGAGTGTTCCTCGTACGATTTCACTCCTGATCGTTTTTTGCTCGACTGATTGCATTTGCACAGCCTGCTACTCTGGGGTCCGGCTCCGGAGGAGGACGTTATACTTCGTTCAAGAATGGCTCAATGAGCATAAGTTCGGCAACAATTACATAGCTGGCCCTAACTAAACTTTCGTCCTCCAAATTGCCAGGCAATTTTCTACCGTGGAAGAGGTTGTTGCGGACCTTTCGTACAGCAGATAAGACTTGACCAAGGTTATTCTCATCTTTTATCTTCTGAGCCCAGTACCCTCTAAGGCAGTCAACGGCTTCCCAATACTCAACGCTGTTTTGAAGCAACTCAAGGTGTCTAGTTTTTGCTTCCTCCGCTTCCGCAAACTCGTCAATTTGCTGCCAGTCTAGTCGGCCAGCATAACTGAACTTTGAGTTGTAAAGTGCGTTGAAGGCGAGCCACAAAGCCATGAACCGAAAATAGGTATTGCGGAGATCACCTTTGCTAATGCTCGTTCCCGTAGCAACTTCGTACCACGTGTCGATCAGTTCTTGTGTTTCTATCTGCACCTACTTGCCCCTCCATTCCGGTTTGCGTTTCTCCAGAAAGGCGCACATTCCTTCCTGAGCGTCGGCGAAGGTGGCATTGAGGGACATCACCTCTTTCGTATAGGCGTAGGCCTGTTCGGTGGGCATCTCCAGTTGCCGGTAGAAAGCCTGCTTGCCCACCCCGACCACGAGCGGGCTGGCCTCGGCTATCTTTTCAGCCAACGAGCGCGTTTCGGATTCTAGATCTTCCGGCGGGACCACTTTGTTGACCAGGCCTTCGGACTTGGCCTCCTCGGCAGAGATGAAGTCTCCGGTAAGGAGCATCTCCATCGCCTTTTTCTGGCCGACGGAGCGGCTGAGGGCCACCATCGGCGTGGAGCAGAACAGTCCGATCCTGACGCCCGGCGTGGCGAACCGAGCTTCTTCGGAGGCTACGACCAGGTCGCAGGTCGCGGCGAGCTGGCATCCGGCGGCCGTGGCGACGCCGTGGACCTGGGCGATGACCGGCTGGGGGATCGCCTGGATCTTCTCCATCAGCGCGCTGCATACGTCGAAGAGGTTGCGGTAGAAGTCTGGGTCGCGGCCTACCATCTCCGACAGGTCGTGGCCGGCGCAGAAGGCCGGGCCTTCGCCGCGCAGGATCACCACGGAGATCTCCCGGCTCTCGCCGATCGCCTCGAAGCAGGAGATCAACTCTTTCATATGCTCCAGCGAGAGCGCGTTGCGCCGCTTTGGACGGTTCATGGTTACGTAGGCGATGTTTTCGTCCTGCTCGAAGAGGATGTGCTCGTAGGTTTTCTGTTCGGCTTCGATCATGCGCGTTCTCCTCTACGGAAAGATAGATATGCTCCAGCAAGCGCAGCAGGTAGAGCACAGAGTATTAATATCAGCAACACGAGCCACAGGTCTGCATCCGGCGGAATCATTCCAAGATTACTTGACACCCACCAAAATCCGAACACTAAGGCAGACAGAGATAGTAGGGCTTCTCCCAAGATACGAAGTCTCCTTGCCTGGGGAGCCAAGATTCCCACAGCTATGTACAAAATGACAGAAATTCCGACGAGAGCAAGTAATATAATAGCCAACCTATATTTGCCTTTCCTCAGTTCCAACCAACTGCACCAGCCCGCCGATCTCGACGGTCCCATCCTCGTTCGGTCGGGCGGAGATCAGGGAGCCTACGCCCTGGCGGATCAAAACTTCCCGTCCCAGTTGCGCCGCCAGACGGACGGCGTGCGCGCCGGTGGCTTCATCCTCTTCCACCCCGAGGCGGGGCGCGAAGACCCTGGCGCGCAGGTAGCCGGACGGCTCATCCTCCCAGGCCCACACACCGACCAGGTCGTGTCCTTCTGGGATGCCGTCTAGTAACTCTACCGAGGCGGGCGACTCCAACTCAAGGTGCTCGAACGGTGGAGCCCATTCGGGGCGGCCGGTGATGAAGGCCACTTCTCCGTCGAGTCTGACAGGAACCTCACCGGCCGGCGGTTGCAAGACTGCTACCTCCGAACGCTCTTTCGCCAGAAGCCAGGCTGTGCCAACCAGCGGATGTCCCGCGAACGGCAACTCAGTCTCCGGTGTGTAGATGCGGAGTGTTCCGTTGTCGGCTTCGTCCACGAAGACGGTCTCGGAGAAACCTAGGTCTGCCGCGATTTTCTGGCGTTCGCTCTCAGGAATCTCGGTTCCTTCCAGGAATACGCCGAGCGGGTTGCCGCCGGCGCCTTCGTCTCCGACGAATACTTTGAGGACGTGTAGCTTCGGCACGACGTGTACCTCCTAGTTGACCTTCTTTTTCGAGCCTTCCCACTCTTTGTCGCGCAGGACGAATTTTTGGACCTTGCCGGTGGAAGTTTTCGGGAGGTCTCCGAAATCTACGGCTGCGGGGGCTTTGAAGCGGGCGATGTGTTCCTTGCAGAAGTCTATGATCTCCTGCTCGGTAGCCTCCGCGCCTTTCTTTAAGGTGACGAAAGCCTTCGGGCGCTCGCCCCACTTTTCGTCCGGGATGGCGACGACGGCTGCCTCCATGACGGCTTCGTGGCGGGCGATGGTCTGCTCGACCTCGATTGTGGAGATGTTCTCGCCGCCGGAGACGATCACATCCTTGTCCCGGTCTTTGATGTCGGCGTAACCGTCCGGATGCCAGACGGCGATGTCGCCGGAGTGATACCAGCCGCCCGCGAAGGCTTCCTCTGTCGCTTCTTCGTTCTCGAAGTAGCCTTTGGCGACCATGTTGCCGTGCATGACGATCTCACCCATCGTCTCCCCGTCGCGCGGCACGTCTTCCATGTTCTCGTCTACGACCCGGACGAGGTCCGCCGTGACGTAGCCCTGCCCTTGGCGCGCCAGGAGGTCCGCCCGCTCTTCCAGGTCCAGGTCTTCCCATTCCTCTCGCGGCGCGCTGGTGGTCATCGGGCCGTACGTCTCGGTTAGGCCGTAGATGTGCAGCGGCCGGATGTTTAGTTCTTCCAATTGGCCGAGCAGGGTGGGAGAGGGAGGGGCCCCGGCTATCGCGGCGGTTATAGGCGCGTCCAGCTCGTGGGCGGCTTCGTCGTTGACGATGGCGATCTGGACCGTTGGTGCGGCGCAGTAGTGTGTGATCCCCTCGGACTCGAACAGTTCCCAGATGCGCGGCGCTTCTACCTTTCTGAGGCAGACGTGGGTCCCGGCGATAGCGGTCACCGCCCAGGGGAAGGTCCAGCCGTTGCAGTGGAACATGGGCAGGGTCCAGAGGTACTTCGACCCGTAGCCCATTCCTACTTCGATCACGTTCCCCAACGCGCTCAGGTACGCTCCTCTATGAGAGTACATGACGCCCTTAGGCCGTCCGGTCGTCCCCGATGTGTAGTTGATGGAGATGGTCTCTTCCTCATCCTCCACAAGGCTCTCTACCGGCTCCGGAGAGCCTTCAGACAGATAGTCCTCGTACGGGTCTCCGGCCTCGCCGGTATCGTCCACCCGCACCACCTCGACGCCTTCCACGTCCGCCAGCAGGTGCTCCAACTCGGCGTCGGCGAAGACCAACGTCGCCCCGGAATGTTCGACGATGTAAGAGACTTCGTCTTTCCCGAGCCGCGTGTTGATAGCCACGAGCACGAACCCGGCGGCCGGAACACCGAAGTGCGCCTCCAGCATCGGTGGAATGTTCGGGCAGAGGAACGCCACCCGATCCCCCTTGCTCAAGCCGGCATCCTTCAGCCGGGACGCCAGACGGTTTACCCTTTCCTCTAGCTCCCGGTAGGTGTAACGTCGGTCGCCGTGGACCACGGCGGTCCTATCCGGGTACATAAATGCGCTGCGCTGCAGGAAGCTCATTGGCGTGAGTTCGCTACGGTAGACCTTCTCGCTCATGCTGCTCCTTTCGTGCGTTTCCCGGTTCACAGTATATCTGCATCGCGCGTAGGATTGCTGACGATGTAGTATGAAGGACGACCACGGAAAGGGGAGGATATGGAAAAGCGTCGTCTGGGACGATTGGGGCACGTGAGTTCGGTTTTGATCTTCGGCGGAGCGGGGCTCTCCGAAGTTAGCGAAGATGAAGCGGACCGAGCTATCTCCGCTTCTCTGGAAGCCGGAATAAACCACTTCGACACTGCGGCCGGATACGGCGACGGAAACTCGGAAGAGCACCTCGGACGCTGGATGGCCGACATCCGAAACGAAATATTCCTCTCCACCAAGACCGAGGATCGGGACAAAGATATCGCCCGGAGGAGCATAGAAGCCTCACTGGAACGGCTGCGGGTTGACTCCGTAGACCTCATCCAACTCCATGCGGTAGGAGACCTCGACGACCTCGACCGGGCAACAGGAAGCGGCGGCTCCCTGGAAGCCGCGATCGAAGCCCGCGAAGAGGGACTGGTCAGTGCGGTCGGTATCACGGGTCACGGGCATTACGCGCCGGCAACACACCTCGAAGCCCTAAAGCGGTTCCCGTTCGACACCGTACTCACGCCCTGGAACTACATACTCTCTCTGGACGAGAGTTACCGCACAGACTTCGAGGCGCTCGTGGAAGAGGCGATGCGCCAGGACGCGGGCTTGATGACGATAAAAACCATCTCGCGGCGGAACTGGCCCGAGGGGAACCCACTTGAGGATCAACGCCGGGCTACATGGTACGAGCCGTTCGAGGAGCAGGAATACATAGACGCCGCCCTCTCGTTCGTACTGGCTCGGCCGGAGATCACCGGCATCCCGATGGTGGGTGACGTGGGGTTGATCCCGGCCATGATAGAGGCCGAAGCCAGCCCGCGTATACCACTCGAACAGGCCTCGGAGATACTTTCCAAGGCCCCGGATCACTCGTCGCCGTTTATCTCGATGCCGTTTTGAACATATAAGTCGTGGAGGATTCGAAGGAGGAAGGTTGCAGACCGTAAAGTTCGGCAAGACGGACATGGAGATAACGACCATCGGCTTCGGCAGTTGGGCCATCGGCGGCAGCGGATGGCGTGCCGCCTGGGGACCCCAGGACGACGAAGAGGCCGTGGGGGCGATCAAGCGCGCGCTGGAGTTGGGTGTCAACTGGATAGACACCGCCGCCGTCTACGGACTGGGCCACTCCGAGGAGCTGGTGGCACGGGCGTTGAAAGGCGTCTCCGGGCGTCCCTACGTGTTTACGAAGTGCTCGCTGGTCTGGGACGAGAACGGTGATACCGGCAACGTACTCAAGAAAGACTCTGTCAAGCGGGAGTGCGAGGATAGCTTGCGACGGCTACAGGCCGACGTGATCGACCTGTACCAGATCCACTGGCCCAATCCCGACGAAGACATCGAGGAAGGATGGGAAGCCCTCGCCGAGCTCAAAGAAGAAGGCAAAGTCCGTCACATCGGGGTATCGAACTTCGACGTCGCGCAGATGAAGCGGATAGGAGGGGTCTCTCCGGTCGAAACCCTTCAGCCGCCGTACAACCTGATCGACCGTGGCGTGGAGGGTGAGATCCTCCCGTATTGCGAAGATAACGATATAGGAGTAATCGTCTACTCTCCGATGAAGAGCGGCCTCCTCACCGGCAAGATGACCCTGGACCGGGTCCAGAACCTACCCTCTGACGACTGGCGGCGGAACGCTCCTCAATTCAACGAGCCCCGCCTCTCACGCAACCTCGAACTCGTGAGCCTGCTAGAGGAGATCGGCGCGGAACACGATAAGTCCTCAGCGGAGGTCTCGATCGCCTGGACCTTGCGTCATCCGGCTGTAACAGCGGCAATCGTCGGCGGCCGGCACCCGGACCAGGTAGACGGCATTATCGAGGCGGCGGAGCTCCGTCTCAGCGACGACGAGGTGAAACGGATCGAGAACTTCATTCAGGAGAACCCGTAGGCCTTGAGAGTTATCGTCGTAGACGGATTTCTATAAACGGAGGATGACAAAGTGAATCAATTTCCCGACGACTTCCTATGGGGAACGGCCACGGCCGCATACCAGATCGAGGGCGCGGTCGAAGAGGACGGCCGTGGTATCTCAATCTGGGATACTTTCTCTCACACGCCCGGAAAGGTGCTCCACGGTGACACTGGCGACATCGCCTGCGACCACTACCACCGTTTGGACGAAGACCTGGATCTCTTACAAAACCTTGGTGCAAAGGCTTATCGTTTCTCGGTAGCCTGGCCTCGCATACAGCCCGACGGCAGCGGCCCCACGAACCAGAAGGGCCTCGACTTCTACCGACGACTCGTAGAAGGTCTGAGGCAACGGCACATCGAGCCGATGCTGACCCTCTACCATTGGGATCTGCCGCAGACCCTGGAGGATAACGGTGGCTGGACTGTGCGGGAGACGAGCGAGCGCTTCGCCGAGTACGCCGGCATCGTCTACGAATCGCTCTCGGATGACGTATCTTATTGGATCACGCTGAACGAGCCCTGGGTCGCTGCCTGGATGGGCCACGGCTACGGCGCGCATGCCCCTGGATACGCGGATCCCGCCAGAGCCCTCTCTGCTACGCACCATCTCCTGCTAAGTCACGGCCTAGCCTTGCAAAACATGCGTTCTACCGCCGGCCCCGGAGACGACAACCAGCTCGGTGTGACGCTCGTGCTCCAACCGGCGCGACCCTCACGCGACCGCGAGGCCGACGTAGAGGCGGTCCGGCGCGTGGACGGGCAGGCGAACCGGCTCTATCTCGACCCGTTGTTCCACGGCGAGTATCCGGAGGACCTGCTCTCGTATTACCGCGGGCGCGGCGTCGAGCTTCCGCCGGTGCAGGGCGGAGATATGGACGTTATATCCGGTGATATCGACTTCCTCGGTGTCAATTACTACTTCCGGCACGCCGTCCGCGACGCGCCCGACGAAGACCCGTCCGAGACGCCCTTTTCCGAACTGGACGCCCGCGTGATAATCCCGCATGATGCGGAGAGGACCGCGATGGGCTGGACCGTCGAGCCCGAAGGACTGACGGAGATACTGGTGCGTGTAAAGGAAGAGTACGCCGATCTGCCCATCTACATCACCGAGAATGGACGCGCCGTCCACGACTACGCCGACCCCGAAGGCAACGTCAACGACGAGGAGCGCGTCTCGTACCTGGATTCCCATTTTCGGGCCGCGCACGGGGCGATAGAGCAAGGCGTGAACTTGAGAGGCTACTTCGTATGGTCCCTGCTGGACAACTTCGAGTGGGCCGAAGGGTACTCAAAGAGGTTCGGTATAGTCCACGTCGACTACCCGACACAGCGACGCACGCCGAAAAAGAGCTACGAATGGTACCAACGCGTGATCCGCCGCAATGGTTTGGACGAAGAGTAAGAGGCGGAACGAAGAGCCGTTTACGCCTACCAACAGCGACCCGAGAAAGATCGTTTAATCGCTCCGTTTCACGGGTAACTGTACCCCGATAAGATCGAAAAGGAGCGTTGTTATGGCTAACGAACTACAAGGAAAAAGGGTCGCGTTCTTGGTGGCTCCGGAGGGCGTCGAGCAAGTAGAGTTGACCGAGCCGTGGAAAGCGGTCGAAGAGGCCGGCGGCACACCGGAGTTGGTCTCCACTGACTCTGGAGAGATCCAGGCCTTCCAGCATCTGGATCGGGACCGGAAATTCCCCGTGGACAAAGTAGTCTCCGAGGTAGGCGCCTCCGAGTACGACGGCCTCGTACTGCCCGGTGGCGTTGCCAACCCGGACTTCCTGCGCCAAAACGAAGAAGCGGTCAGCTTCGTTCACAGCTTCTTCGACTCCGCCAAGCCGGTTGCGGCTATTTGCCACGCTCCGTGGGTGCTCGTAGAGGCTGGGGTGCTGGAGGGACGCAAGTTGACCTCGTTCCCCAGCCTTCAGACCGACATCAGGAACGCCGGCGGCGAGTGGGTTGACGAAGAAGTCGTCGTTGACCAGGGTCTCGTTACCAGCCGCAACCCAGGCGACCTGAAAGCCTTCTGCGACAAGATGGTCGAAGAAATCTGCGAGGGCAAGCACCAGGATCAGGCCCGCAGCGCCTGACAGCCTAGCTGGAGAGATTTTTTTCATAAGCGGCCGGTGAACCCGGCCGCTTTTCACGTACTGCGGGGCTGGCATAATGGGTAGCCCTTTGCGAGTTCCGTGCGACATCTATCGGGGCTCGGGATCGGATATGATCTTGACGAGACCCATCTTGGGACGCTGAACGAATCGAGCGGAGTAATTGTGTCCGAGAAGCGAACAGATAACGCGAACTGCAGTGGCGTAGGCTCTATAGTTCGCGGCCGTAAGGTCCTGGTTCCGGATTCTCTTCATGCGGACTCAAATGACGATGGAGAGGAATTTTACGAGTTCGTCATACTGGGAGCCGGTTGTGCCGGCCTGAGCCTCTGCTACTACCTTCTGGAGTTGGGCGTAAAGAGCCCGATCCTGATCCTCGACCAGAGAGAAGAGTTCGCGGATGACCGGACTTGGTGCTTTTGGGATGTAGAGACTACCCCGTTCTCCCACCTGGCGATCCATAGTTGGAGCTCGTGGAGCCTCAAGGCCGAAGGCCGCACAGTCTTTCAGAAGACGGATCGTTACCCTTACCTGTGCGTCACGGGCGCGGACTTCTACGAGTATGCCCTCGAATATCTCGCCTCCCACGAAAACGTCATGCTCAGGCTCGGAGAAGACATAAAAGGCTATAAGGAGCACGGTGGAGAGACTTACGTAAAGACCTCCGAGGGTTCATACACGGCACGGTACATCTTCGACGGGCGCGGTCTATCTACCGGCTCGGCTGCTTTCGAGGAGGTGCGACAGTCTACCTGGCTGCCGCAAAAGTTCCTTGGGCTACGGCTCAGGACTCAGAAAGAGGTCTTTGATCCGGGAGTCTGCACCTTGATGGATTTCTCGGTGGACCAGGGTCGGGGTCTCAGATTCGCTTACGTACTTCCCTTCAGTGAATGTGAGGCTCTCGTCGAGAACGTGTATCTGTCAGATGCGCAAATCTCCGCCGACGAGCACCGGGCAGAGCTTGCGGATTATCTGCAGGACGCTTACGGGCTCACGCCAAGCGACTATACGGTAGAGGGAGAGGAGAGAGGCTTTATACCCATGACCGATCACCGCTTCGGGCGTCGGCTCGGAGAGCGAGCGTACTCGATCGGGATGCTCGGGGGAGAGTCCCGCCCTTCAACGGGCTACACTTTCCTCCGCATCCAACGCTACTGTCGGGCCCTGGCGGAGAGCGTGACCTCGGGCGTCGCTGCCCCCGAGCGGGTGGATTCCAGGCGGTACGATCTGCTCGACGGAGTCTTTCTGAGCTTTATGTTGCGCCACCCGGAGAAATGTCCTTCCGTATACCGGCGCATGTTCTCCCGTGTCTCACCAGACTCTCTGGTACGCTTTCTAACCGAGAAAAGCACTCCCGCTGACGAACTCAAACTCGTTATGGTTATGCCGAAAGCGCCGTTTATCGGGACCGCGCTCCGCAGGGCGTTCGAGGACGTATTTTCGTCCGGCAAGTAGATAGTGGCCGGGCAGGGAGAAAGAACGAAACCGGCTGTCCGGCGGACGTTCATCCGGGTGTTCCTATTACCTTCCTGGGTTATTCTTGGCGTCGTAGCTCTCGTTTTCGTGGCGGGCGCTGAGGCCGGGACGTGGGTTCAGTATGCGCCGTTCGCATTGAGCCTGGTTTTCTTCGGGTTGCCACATGGGGCCGTCGATCACCTGGTGCCGGGACGCCTCTCAGGTGGTGGGGCCACGATCAGTTCCATCGCGACGGTCGTCGCGCTATACTCGGTGCTGGCCGTACTCTACTTGCTGCTCTGGTCGAACTCGCCCGGCGTGGCGTTTGTCTTTTTTATTACCCTCACGTGGTTTCACTGGGGACAGGGAGACCTCTACTTTACTGACGCATTGAGGCGTAACATTGATGCGAAGCCGCGTCTTCTAAAGGCGCTTACCGTATTCGTTCGTGGCGGAATGCCGATGCTAGTGCCGCTACTAGCCTTTCCGGAGGTATATCGCGGCGTCGCAGGGAACATAGTAGGGCTCTTTCGGGGTGATGCTGATTGGATCGCCTGGGTGTTCGATCCGGTATTCAGGGGAGCGTGCGGAGTGGGGTTCTTCCTGGTCGTAATCGCTAGTCTTTACTGGAGCTATCGCGTGTCTAAGGGGCGAGATCGGTTTTCCTGGTATATCGAGGGGGCTGAGATTCTGATTCTCACGTCATACTTCACTATCGTGCCGCCGATCCTGGCGTTAGGGCTTTACTTCTGTCTTTGGCATTCGCCCCGACACATTGTCCGTTTGATGTTGTTGGATCCCAAATCCGCCCCCGCTCTCGAGAAAGGAAAGATAAGCGTAGCTTTGGCTGCTTTCGTGCGCGACGCGGCTCCGCTAACCATTGCGGCGCTTGCGTTGCTCGTAGGTCTTTACTTCCTGGTCCCCGGCCGGGTGGATGGCGCCGGGGGGCTCCTCGCGGTTTATCTGGTCCTGATCTCCACATTGACCCTCCCGCACGTGGTGATCGTCTGCCTCATGGATCATCGGCAGGGAATCTGGTGATGACACCTCGTGTGTTGGTTGCTGTATCTGTCCTGGCTTTGGGCGTTGCCACCGGATGCGGGTCAGTGACGTTGCCCGAATCGGACCGTGACGCTGAAAGAACCGCGACGGTCGCCAGCGTGACGGATGGGGATACCGTAGAGATCCGGCCTGCCATCGACGGCGAAGAAGATGTCAGGCTCATCGGCGTCGATGCGCCTGAGACCGCCGATTCGCCGCGTGGCGCGCAGCCCTATGGAGAAAAAGCGGCCGAATACGCCGAGGAAAAGCTCGAAGGCCAGAGGGTCACGCTGCGGTTCGACGTTGAGAAGACAGATCAGTACGACCGCTTGCTCGCGTATGTCTATCTACCGGACGGTTCGATGTTCAACGAGACGTTGCTGAAAGAGGGCTACGCGCAGGTGGCGACTTTCCCGCCCAACGTGCGCCACCTGGGGAGTTTCGAGACCGCCCAGAGGATGGCCCGAGAGGCTGAGCGCGGAATCTGGAGCCTGCCGGAGAGCCAGCTATGCCGGCTGACGGACCGCAGCAACGGGATCGGCGGGGGCTGCTAGTTGTGAATGAGACGATTCTTGATTCGGGTGGCGTCGGGCTGCGGACTGCAAGAGAATAGGCTCTGTAGCCGTAACTAGGTTAGGAGAGGTTATGCCGCAGGAGCACGTTATCCGCGTAGATCAGTCGAAAGTACTCGCCCAGGAGCCGGAATCGGGTCATAACCGCTGGCACGAGGGGATCAAGCCACTGGCCGAGGTTGAGCAGGGCGACATCGTAGTCTATGAGACGCGCGACGCCTTCGACGGGCAGCTCGACGGCGACTCCACCGAGTCGGACGTGGCGGGCCTGAACCTCGGTGTCGTCCATCCTCTTACGGGTCCGGTTTACGTGAAAGGGGCGGAGCCGGGAGACCTACTTGAAGTAAGGCTGGTGGACATCGAGGCTGATCCTTGGGAGCAGTGGGGCTACACGGTCGAGGTTCCGGGTTTCGGTTTCCTGCGCGACGAGTTCCCTGATCCGTTCATCGTCCACTGGCGGTTGAACGGCAATGAATACGCCGAATCTGAACAGCTTCCCGGTGTTCGAGTCCGTTGCAACCCGCATCCGGGTATCCTCGGACTGGCTCCCAGTTCCGGGCTCCGGGAGAAGGTCGTGGAGCGGGAGAACGAGCTGGCGGACCGTGGCGGGTTCGTCCTGCCCCCGGACCCGACGGACGCGGTGCCAACGGACGATAGGCTGGCGCGGGAGGGGCTGCGTACTATACCGCCGCGCGAGACCGCAGGGAACATAGACATCAAACAGCTCACGCCGGGCGCGACGATCCTGCTACCGGTCTACGCGGAAGGCGGGCTGGTGTCTACCGGGGACGTTCACTACGCCCAGGGCGATTGTGAGGCTTGCGGGACGGCCATCGAGATGAGGTCCCGGGTCCATCTTAGCTTCGGGATACGCAAGGGCGAGGCAGAGCGCCGGGGCATCCGGGACCTCCAGTATTTCCGGGACGATTACTTCGCCGAGCCCGAGCTTGCGGCGCCGAGGCGGTTCTACGCCACGACCGGGATCAGCGTCGGCAAAGACGGCACGAACGAGAGCGAGAACGTTAGCGTGGCCGCCAGGAACGCGTTGCTGAATATGATCGAACACCTTCAGACGCGGGGCTTTGATCGTCAGCAGGCCTATGCGATCTGTAGCGTCGCCGTTGACTTGCGTATAAGCCAGACCGTGGACGTACCGAATCTTCTTGTCTCGGCCTTATTGCCGCTGGATATCTTTATGTAAAAACATCTTGAGTAAAGAGGGATCCGCGCGTGTTTGCGAGATCTACATAAGGGTACAGGTTACTCCAATGTAAAGTCCAAGATCTCAGGAGGCATCGTGCCGCAAAGACTCGAAGGAAGTATAGAAGTAAATGCGCCGGTTCAGCAGGTTTACGAATACTGGGAGACTCTGGAGAACCTGCCGAGTTTCATGAGCAACGTGGAGGAAGTGCGCTCTACCGGAGACAACGTTACCCATTGGCGGGTCAAAGGTCCCCTTGGCGCGTCGGTGGAGTTCGACGCCCGTACTACCCAGAACGAGCGGAACGAGGCGCTCGGCTGGAATACCGAGAACGGTGACGTTCAGACCTCCGGGCAGGTGCGTTTCCGGGACCTGGGCGACGATCAGACCCGCATCGAGGTCCAGATGAACTGGTTCGACCCGCCGGGCGGGAAAATCGGTGAAGCCGTAACTGGCCTCGTAGCCGGTCCGAAGGCCATGCTGGAGCAAGACCTATTGAACTTCAAAGACATCATCGAAGGCACCGCCTCTACCGAGGAAGTTCAGGAGCGCATAGCGGCGGCGAACGCCCACAGCGGCGCCGTGGCGACCCTGACCTCCAGCGCGGGCCTGCTTGCCCTGGGTGGCGTCCTGCTGCTCCTGCTCTTGGTCCGCGGGCTGCGTGGCCGTTCGCGCAACAGGAAGGCGCGTATCATCTTCGAGTTCTAGGTCCGGGCAACATCACCAGACGCAGCGAAGCGGGACGCCCAGAGGCGTCCCGCTTTTCGTGTAGCGCCCTGAGGTTGAACTCTAGAGACGGTCCACTTTGGCGGCGAAGATGAAGTCACTCTCGGTGAGGCCGTCAATTGTGTGGGTGAAGATTCTTACCTCGGCCCGGCCCCAGCCGAAGTCTATGTCTGGATGATGGTTTTGCTCCTCGGCGATCTCACCGACCTTATCAACGAAGTCGAGCGCCTCCCGGAAATTCTTGAAGCGGAACTCTCTTAGCAAATGATGCTCCTCGACGAGGTTCCACTCCGGGACTTGCCGCAGAAGGTTCTCCAGGTCCGCACCCTTTAGCGGTGGAACGTCTCCCCGGCACGGTACACAGCTTTTATCGGCGAGTTCGGACATCGCTACTCCTTTCAGCAGCTTTGTTGGTTGCCATCCCGTACTCAGTGAGTGCTGTAGAGACGCGTTCACTCCCAAGATCGAGCTCCACCCTCACCTAGCCCTCCTTGGCGACCTTCTTCTGGTAGAGGTCCATCGCGTGGCGTAGAGTGTCCATAGCTTCCTCGGGATCGGCCATCTTTCCGACGGTCACCTCTTTGTTCTCAAGCGTCTTGTAGTCTCGGAAGAAACGCTGTAGTTCCTGCGTTACGTGCTCGGGCAACTCTTCGTAGTGTTCGTAGGCGTTATACGCCGGGTCTTCGAGGTGTACACAGATGATCTTCTCGTCGTTCTCGCCGTCATCGACCATCGGCATCATACCTATAGGCTTTACCCGTAGTATGCTCAAAGGGTGGACCGGCTCCTGCATGAGGATAAGCATGTCCAAAGGATCGTCGTCGTCGCCCAGGGTACGAGGGATAAAACCGTAGTTCGCCGGATAGACGACCGACGAGTACAGCACCCGGTCCACGAGCAACATCCCGGTCTCCTTGTCGAGTTCGTACTTCACCTTCGATCCTTTGGGGATCTCGACTATAACGTTGAACTCTTCCGGCGCGTCTTCGCCGATGGGGACATCGTGCCAGGGATGGGTCATGGATCACTCCTCCGGTTGCGTACCGTTGGATGTTACGCGCTTACCGAACCCGCCGCCAACCGCCGGCTCCTACGATTGACCGGCCTCACGAAGGTCCATAGAATGTTCGACACGGCCGTTGGGGATTTTACGGGGGAGTCCGTGGTCGAAGGCGGCTTCTATGAGGAGGTGAACGGTGACGGTCTTCGTCGGCGTCGACATCGGTACGACCAGCACCAAGGCCATAGCTTACGACCGAGACGGAAACATACTGGCCGATGAATCCAGGAAGTACCCGCTCCTCTCTCCCGGTCCAGGCCGCGCGGAACAAGACCCGGACGAAATCCTCGAAGCCGTGCTGGATTCCCTGTCCGGCGTCGTGGAAACGGTAAAGGAGAACTCCGAGGGTGAAGTCGCCTGCGTTTCTTTTAGCGCGGCGATGCACAGCCTGCTGGCACTCGACGAAGACGGCGAGCCACTCACCGCTTCAATTACCTACGCCGACAACCGGGCGGCAGCGCAGGCGGAGAAGATCCGCGACGAACTAGACGGAGCGGAGATACATCGTCGCACCGGCACGCCCGTACACCCGATGTCGCCCCTCGCAAAACTGCTCTGGTTCAAGGAAGAAGACCCCGAGACGTTCCAGGCGGCGGCCCGGTGGGTCTCCGTCAAAGAGTATGTGTTCTCGCGGCTCTTCGGCGAGTACGTAGTGGACTACTCCATCGCCTCTGCGACCGGCATCTTCAACCTCGCCCGACTCGACTGGGACGAAGCGGCGCTCGAAATGCTGGACCTCCAGCGCGAGAAGCTTTCCAGGCCGGTACCGACGACGCACATCGTCAAAAGTTTGTGCAGGGAGTACGCGGAACGTCTCGGTCTGGACCCGGATACGCCATTCGTCGTCGGCGCCAATGACGGTGTGTTGGCGAACATCGGGGTTGGGGCTGTTGACTCCGGCGTCGTCGCCTGTTCGATAGGGACGAGCGGGGCCGCGCGCGTCGTGGTAGACGAGCCACGGGTCGATGAAGACTTGCGGCTCTTCTGCTACGCGCTCACTGAGGAGCGTTGGGTAGTTGGGGGACCTATCAACAACGGAGGCATAGCTCTTCGGTGGGCGCTTGAGAGTCTCTTTCCTGGAATAGAAGAAGAGGCCGAGGAAAAGGGGCGTGACCCGTACGAGTTTGCTGGAGAGGCGGCAGGGGAAGCGCCGGCTGGGTCTGGAGGTTTGATCTTCCTCCCTTACCTGACCGGCGAGCGGGCGCCGCACTGGAACCCGGATTTGCGGGCAGTGTTCTTCGGACTGACCCTACAACATGGCCGCGAACATCTCATCCGGGCCGTCCTCGAAGGCGTTATGTACCAGATGCGCGCCGTGGCCCGGTCTTTGGAGTCCGTAGTCGGTGAACCGCGCGAAATACGGGCCACCGGCGGATTCGCCCGGTCGGCGCTCTGGCGTCAGATCATGGCCGACGTCTTCGGGCGTGAGATCTCCTTTCCCGAGAGTTACGAAAGTTCTTGTTGGGGGGCGGCCTACCTGGGGATGATGGCCCTGGGAGAAATCGAGTCTCTCGACACGGCGAACGCTATGACGCAGATTTCCACCCGCCAGACTCCACAACAGGAAAACCTCCATGTCTACGAGGAACTAGCCGGAATCTTCGACCGGCTCTACGAACGCCTCGAACCGGAGTTCACGTCACTCTCCGAACTGCAGCGGTCCATGGATCAGAGGAAAGATTAGTACCGGAGGTCGGGCTCGAACCGACACTCCCCTTTCGGGGAACCGGATTTTGAGTCCGGCGCGTCTACCTATTCCGCCACTCCGGCGAGTGAGCATCGCAATTGTACCAATCTGACGATGGTTTTCGAGACCTCCCCGCAAAGACGCGTACCTGGGAATTTGACAAAAAAGCAACAAAAAAGCGATAATGGCTACAAATCGTAGAGTAAAAAGGAGAGTTGGCGACGGAACCGGCCATTACAACAACACCGTATAAACTCAGTCTCGCTTTTGAGCAGGAGCGTGGTGCTTGGGTAGAAGCGTACGAGTATGGGGCCAAAAGCTTAGTTTACGCGCCTTCGTGTCGCTTGAAGCGTCTGGACTGTGGTTGGTATGGCTTCGGGCACACGAATCGGCGTCGGCCCGGAGAGCTACGTGGTACGCCGGTCGGTAGAAAGAGTCGTTTTCGCAACCCGGTGTTTACCGAAGGAGGTGATGCCTAGAAAACAAATACAAAGGATGCTTTATGGATCTCGAACGCCGGGCTATAAGCCTGTATGAATTTTGCCGGAAACTGGCGCCTACCGATCTAAATTATGCGAATATGCCAATAGAAGAAGGCTTTGACTGGTCGTCTCAGCTCTCGGACGCGTCGTTCTCCGGGTTGTACCTGGTGGTTTTCAGGTCCGTGCGCCGACCCACGGCCGATGCGGACCTGTTGAAAGAACACGACGATCGGGCTTACGAAGAGGCCGTTCGGTCCGGCGGCTTGCTCCGATACTTCAAAGGACAGATAAACGAACGCCGCGAATGCCTGTCGTTCTGCCTGTGGGAGAGCAGGGAGCAGGCTCGCGCGGCGTCGGGGAGCCGCCCGCATCAGGCCGCCGCAGAGATCACGACCGAGATGTACGAAGTCTACGACCTGGAACGCTATCTACTCACGAAGGCCGCGGATGGTGAGATAACCTTCCGTCCTCTGGCGGCGGATCACACCGGGAGCTGTCCCGTAACTCGATAGAGGGAGCTTTCGAGATCAGGTGATTCAACGTCCCGGTTCTCCGGTATACTGATAGTCGGATGCGCGTTTATTTGATCGATGGATTCTCTCTTCTGTACAGGGCGTTCTACGCTTTGCCGCAGAGCATATCTACGTCTAGCGGCCTGCCGACGAACGCTTTGTACGGGTTCACGAGCATGCTGCTGAAGCTGCTCGACACGGATGAAGAAGTCGGTCTCGGGGTGGTGTGGGACGCCGGTCTACCCGAGTTCCGGACGGAGATCTACCCGGAGTACAAGGCCCAACGCTCCGCGATGCCCGACGAGTTGAAGGCGCAGCTAGACCACCTGGACGAGATCCTCGAAGCCATGAACGTGCCCGCTATCCGGGCGCCGGGTTTCGAGGCCGACGACGCCCTGGCGACGCTCTCGAAGCGCATCCCCGATGACGTGGAGTTGATGCTCGTAACCGGGGACCAGGACGCCATGCAGCTAGTAGACGGCAACGTGAAAGTCATGCGGACCACCCGAGGAGTTTCTGAGACGAAGACCTACGGGCGCGAGGACGTGGTCGAAGAGTACGGCGTGACACCGGAGCAGATCCCGGACTACAAAGCGCTTATGGGTGATTCTTCGGATAACATTCCCGGTGTCAAAGGAATCGGCCCGAAAGGCGCTTCGAACCTGCTCCAACAGTTCGGCACCATCGAAAATCTTTACGAGAACCTGGATCAGGTCTCCGCCAAAGGCACCCGCAATAAGCTCGAAGAAGGACGGGAGAGCGCGTTTATCTCGCTGGAGTTGGCTAAGATGCGCTTCGACGCGCCCGTCGAGTTCGACCGGGAGGGTTTGCGCTTTGAGGGCGTTTCGCCAGGGACGCCGGAGATCCTGCGCCGCTACGAGTTCCGTAGCCTGGAGCCCCGCTTCGCCACGCTTCCGGTAGCGGGCGGCGCCGAGGCTCCATCAACAGAAAAGCTCACCGTGCGGATAACGGATGCCCCGGTTGAGTCCACGTTCGAACCCGTCGCGGTGGCTCCCGCCGGGGACCGCTGGTGTGTGGCCGTGTCGGAGGGCGAGGTGCGACTGTCGGACGATTTGCCGGGCGGGCCGCTGCGTATACACGACGCGAAGAAGGCCGGGGTTCGGGGCGCGGACTTCGATACCTACCTCGCCGCCTACCTCATAAAGCCCGGACTTGGTAGTTACGAACCCGAGACCCTGGCGCACGACAGGGGATTGCCAGAGATATCCGTAGACCACGAAGACTACGAGGTCGCAGATGCTGCCCGGCGGGCGGCTCTGGTGCTCGCCCTGGCGCCGCTGCTCGATGTCGAGTTGGAGGAGATGGGTCTAGACCGGCTCTACTACAACGTGGAGCTGCCGCTTTCGGACGTCCTGGAAGCGCTGGAGAAGGTCGGGATGCCGGTCGATGCGGGCACGCTGGAAGAGGTGGGAGAGGACCTCGAAGGGCGGATAGCGGGCCTGGAGTCTCGTATCCACGAGGAGGCGGGGCAGCAGTTCAATATCGGTTCTCCCAAGCAGCTCGGAAAAGTCCTCTTCGAAGACATGGAGATACCGCCGATACGTAAGACAAAGACCGGATATTCGACGGATGCGAAGGTCCTGGAGCAACTTCGCCTGCAGGGACATGCCATAGCCGAGCTCATAGTCGAGTATCGTGAGTATGCCAAGCTCAAAGGCACTTACATCGACGGGCTCCGCGACCTGATCACCGCCGAGGGTCGTATCCACACGACGATGAACCAGACCACCACGGCGACGGGACGTATCTCCAGCGATAAACCAAATCTCCAGAACATACCCGTTCGCACGGAGATGGGTGCCCGTATCCGGGACGCTTTTACTTCTTCGCCGGGACGTAAGCTCGTGGTCGCCGATTACTCTCAGATAGAACTCCGTATCCTGGCCCACATGACGCGGGAGCCGGCCCTGATCGAGTCGTTCACCACCGGCGAAGACGTACACACCCGTACCGCCTCGGAGGTCTTCGACGTGCGCCTGGAGAGCGTGACGCCCGAGTTGCGCCGCCGGGCGAAGATGGTCAACTTTGGCATCCTCTACGGAATCTCCGGCTTCGGGCTGGCGACGCGGCTGGGCAACGTCCATCCGGCCGAGGCCGAGCGGTACATCAAGCGCTATCTGGAACGCTATCCAAAGGTTACTGAGTTTATTCAGGAGACTATTCAGGAGGCAGAGGAGCTAGGTTACTCGACCACGCTCTTCGGACGCCGACGTTACGTCCCCGAACTCCGGAACTCAAACAAGAACGTGCGGAAGCTAGGGGAGCGCATAGCCTTTAACGCACGGGTCCAGGGTACGGCGGCGGACATCATAAAGGTGGCGATGGTGGACCTTTATCCTCGGCTGCGGTCTCTGGGGGCCGACGTGCTTATGCAGGTCCATGACGAGTTGGTCTTCGACGTTGACGTGGATCGGGTCGAAGAGGTTGCGCGGCTCGCGGTCGAGAGGATGGTCGCGGCCTACGAGCTATATTCGCCGCTGGAGGTCGAGGCGAAGGTTGGGGTCCGTTGGGGACAGGTGGAAGGCTTATACATTGCGTAGCGGCAAGAGAACTTCGGGCGAGTTCGGAAGAGATGGTGGTATACTAACGGGCTCATTGTAAGATAGTCGTTTCAAGGAATTCCTGTATAATCCCACCGGCAAGCAAAGAGAAGGAAGCAATTAGTACATGACGGACACTCAGAACGCGACCCGAGAGCTAACAATGAAGGACTTCTTCCGTGAGGAGAACGGCGAGATCGTTCCCGTCGACGAAGCGGTCCTCATAGACTTCAAGGATGGTGACATAGTCGAGGGAGACATCGTCCGGATAGACAAGGACGAGGTTCTCGTAGACATCGGCTACAAGTCGGAGGGTTTGATCCCTTCCAACGAGTTGACCATCCGCAAGGGCGCCGACCCAACGGAGATCGTGGAGCTCGGCCAGCACATAGAGGCTCTCGTGCTCCAGAAAGAAGACGCCGACGGGCGTTTGATCCTCTCCGCTAAGCGGGCCGCGTTCGAGAGGGCCTGGAATCGGATCGAGGAGTCCTACAACGACCAGCAGACGGTCGAAGGGCCGGTCATCGAGGTCGTCAAGGGCGGCCTCATAATCGACATCGGGCTGCGCGGATTCCTACCGGCTTCGCTGGTGGACATCCGTCGCGTGAGGAACCTTGACTCTTTCCTCGGGCAGCGCCTTGAGTGCAAGGTCATCGAGTTGAACCGTTCCCGCAACAACGTTGTTCTCTCCCGCCGGGCGGTACTTGAGGAGGAGCGCAAGGAAGAGCGCGAGAAGATCCTGACCAACCTCGAAGAGGGCGAGATCGTTCAGGGTGTCGTCTCGAACCTGGTGGACTTCGGAGCTTTCGTGGACCTGGAAGGCATAGACGGTTTGATCCACATCTCCGAGCTATCGTGGAACCACGTCGACCATCCGAGCGAGGTCGTCGAGGTTGGGGAAGAGGTAGAGGTCAAGGTCCTCGAAGTGGACCGGGACCGGGAGCGCATCTCGCTCGGCCTCAAGCAGACCCGCAAGGACCCGTGGCAGGAGATTGTCGAGCAGGTCGAGATCGGCGGCCAGATCAAGGGCCGCATCACCAAGCTGGTCTCTTTCGGCGCGTTCGTAGAGGTCGCCGAGGGCGTGGAGGGTTTGATCCATATCTCCGAGCTGGCCGAGCACCACGTCGAGACGCCGGACGAGATCGTTCGTTCCGGCGACGAGGTCGATGCCCGCATTATCGACGTGGACGCCAAGCGCCGCCGGCTCTCCCTATCCCTTCGCCCCAAGAAAGAGGATCGCGAGGAGCAGCCCGAAGAAGATCGTCCCCGCCGCGAGGAGCGCCCCCGTCGTGAGGACAAGCCCCGCCGCGAGGAGCGCACCGAGCGCCCGTCGAGCGGCCTGCGTACCGGCGCGTTCGATAAGTTGAGCGATCTGGACCTGGGAGACAGATAACCCCGCAACACCGACAGGTAGAAAGCAAGAGAGGGCCGGTGACCGTAGCTGTCACCGGCCCTTTCGCCTGCGGCAAGAGCACCTTCGTCCGAATGCTGGGGGAGTTTGGCGCCGAGACCGCCTCCGCCGACGGTATAGTCCACGACCTGCTCGCCCACGACCACGAGACTATCTCCCGTGTCGTGGAACGGTTCGGCGAGGGCGTAAGGGGCGCGGAGGGAATAGACCGTAAAGCTCTGGGCGGAAAGGTCTTCGGAGACGCTGAGGCTTTACAGGACCTCGAAGACCTGCTGCACCCGCTCGTGAGACGTGAGACTGACCGGCTCTCGGAAGCGTCCGAGGCTCCGGTGTTCGTGGTCGAGATACCGTTGCTCTTCGAGGGGGGACGGAGCGGTCAGTTCGACTTTACTGTAGCCGTTACGGCTCCGGAAGAGCGGCGAAAAAACTGGGCCGGGGAGCGGGGCGTGGGTGAGGATCAGCGACGGGCGATAGAAGCCCGGCAACTCTCCGGCGAAGAGAAAGCCCGGCGGGCGGATTTGGTGGTGGTAAACGACGCCGGGCTGGATAAACTCAGGGGGCATGCCGAAGAGATATGGAAGAACGTCCTGGACGTAAGGGGCTCGGACTACGGGACACAGAAGAAAGAAGCATAGGCAATATGGCCGGGCGGCCGCTCGCAGACGGCGCACGGTTCTTTTCCTGGGACTTCTCGTCTCAGGACTCCTGCTGCTGCCTTTTTTGCTAAAAGCCCCGGAGACCATACTGAGGATCACACACCCTCTGAAGTACGAGGACACGATCCGGGAAGTCAGCGCGCGATACGACCTGGACCCCGCTCTCGTCGCCAGCGTGGTGTACACCGAGAGCCGCTTCGACCCGGAAGCCGTGTCTCATCAGGAAGCTTACGGGCTCATGCAGCTTATACCACAGACGGCGGACTTCATAAGCAGGCGCAGTGGCATAGCAGGTGACTATCGAAACCCCCAGGTCAACCTGAGGATGGGAGCCTGGTACTTGAGCTACCTCGAAGGCCGGTACGAGGGACACGAACGCCTCATGCTAGCCGCCTACAACTCCGGCGAAGGGCAGGTCGACGCCTGGATCTCGGAGGAGGGTTTCGACATAGAGCGGGACATTCCGTTCGAGGAGACCCGTAACTACGTCGAGAACGTGTTGGAAGCCCGTGACGTGTACACAGAGCTCTACGGGGAGGACTTGAGTGGAAGTTAAGCCCGGTTTTCAGGTAAACAGCGAGTACCAGCCCGCCGGAGACCAGCCACAGGCCATAGAGAAACTCGTCTCCGGTCTCGACGCCGGCATGCGCTCCCAGACGCTGCTCGGTGTTACCGGCTCCGGCAAGACCCACACCATGGCCCGCGCCATAGAGCAGGCCGGCAAGCCCTCGCTCATCATCGCCCACAACAAGACCCTCGCCGCCCAGCTCGCCAGCGAGTTCGCGGAGTTCTTCCCGAACAACGCCGTCGAGTATTTCGTCTCCTACTACGATTACTATCAGCCAGAGGCCTACGTTCCTTCGAGTGATACCTTTATCGAGAAGGACGCCCAGATCAACGAAGACATAGACCGGCTCCGCCACTCGGCGACCAGCAGCCTCTTTACCCGGCGGGATGTGATCGTGGTAGCCAGTGTCTCGTGCATATACGGCCTCGGAAGCCCGGAAGAGTACCGCTCGAAGATGGTCCTCCTTGAGCAGGGCGGGTTCTACGACCTGGACGATGTGCTGCGCGACCTGGTCCGCATCCAATACGCCCGAAACGATTTCCAGCTCGCCCGCGGCACTTTCCGGGTCAGGGGCGACGTACTTGAGGTCTATCCGGCCTATCAGGACACGATCTACCGGGTATCATTCTTCGGCGACGAAGTCGAGGGTATGTCCGAGGTGGACCCAATAACCGGGGAAGTCCTGCGCGAACACGATGTCCTGACGGTCTATCCGGCTACCCACTTCGTCACGGATGAGGACCGGATCAAGATCGCCACGCAGAATATCGAGGCCGAGCTAGAGCAGCGCTACGCGGAACTCGAAGAGCAGGGTAAGGTGCTCGAAGCCTATCGTATACGGCAGCGGACCCTCTACGACCTGGAGATGATGCGTGAGTTGGGCTACTGCTCCGGCATCGAGAACTACTCGCGGCATCTGGATGGAAGGGCCGCCGGTTCGACGCCATACACCTTGCTCGATTACTTCCCGGACGATTACGTTACCTTCGTGGACGAGTCGCACATCACCCTGCCCCAGGTGCGGGGAATGTACAATGGTGACCGCTCCCGTAAGACCACGCTCGTAGAGCATGGCTTCCGCCTGCCCTCGGCAATGGACAATCGGCCCTTGATGTGGGACGAGTTCCTCTTAAAGACGAACCAACTGGTCTTCGTTTCAGCGACACCAGGTCCGTACGAGCTAGAGAACTCGGGACAGATAGTAGAGCAGATCATCCGCCCGACCGGACTCGTGGACCCCGAGGTGGAGGTGCGTCCGACAAAGAACCAGATCGACGACCTCCTCAACGAAGTAGCCAAGCGCACCGAGCACAATGAACGAGTACTTATCACCACGCTAACCATCAAGATGTCCGAGGATCTTACAGACTACCTGCTGGAACGGGGTATAAAAGCCCGGTACATGCACTCCAACATCGAGACGCTGGACCGCATCCAGATCATCCGCGGTCTACGTACGGGTGAGTTCGACGTGCTCGTTGGCATCAACCTCCTGCGCGAGGGCCTGGACCTGCCCGAGGTGACGCTAGTAGCCATCCTCGACGCGGACAAAGAAGGCTTTTTGCGCGGGGAGCGAGCCCTGATCCAGACCATAGGCCGCGCCGCCAGAAACGTCGAAGGCCGCGTAATAATGTACGCCGACAAAGAAACAGACTCGATGAAGACCGCCATCGGCGAGACGGATCGGCGTCGGGAGATCCAGGTCGCCCACAACGAACGCAACGACATCCAGCCCAGGACGATAAGCAAGGGAATCTCCGACATCCTCGTTGCCGCCGAAGCGAAAGGCCTATACAAAGCCGGCAAGAAAAAGGCGTCCCGCGAGACACCGCGCGACCCGGAGGAGATACAGAACCTCATAGCCGACCTCGAAGCCGAGATGATGGAGGCGGCCGAAGAGCTAAAGTTCGAGTACGCTGCCCGTTTGCGGGATGAGATCAAAGACCTCGAAAGGCAGTTGCAGGAGGCGGTTTCGTGAAGCTGATGATCGAAAACGTGCCGAAGCTGCTGAAAGCTCGTTAAGGGAATGCAAGCTAGCACAGGGTCCAATTTACAACAAATCAAGCTAACTTGTGAGCCTGTTCCTCTAACTACAGCCACCTTGAGTTTAGGCAACCTGTTGCCCAGTTCAAGATGGGAGAAGATAAGGAAGGAGACCTACGCTAAGTACAATTACCGATGTTGTATTTGCGGTATCGATCCAAGTGTTGAGCCGATTGTAAAGTCGAAGTTTGTTGACGAGGAACGTAAGCAAGAAATTAAGTGGCTGAGAAAAAGGCGACTAGAGTGCCATGAAGAATGGGAATACAATGAGACAGAGTCCGTACAGCGACTATCTGATTTATTATCTCTTTGCAGCCGGTGTCACCAAGTGAAGCACTGGGGGTGGGCAAGCCAAGGACGCAGAGGCTACGATCTGTGGGATGATGGGGAAAAGTTTATGCGTCACGTGAAATGTAATGCCGAAGCGGGCATTGTATTTTTAGAAGAACACTTCATGGACGTAAATGGTTGCGATTTGCAGATCCTTAAAGAGCACGTTCGACAAGCTGGAGATTTGTGGATTAAGAGATCAAGGTTTGTGTGGGCCATTGACTTTGGTGAGTACGATCACTTAATCGACAAAGATGTCCTCCGAAATTGTTTATCTGAACGTAAAACTAAATTGAAAGAACGTGCAAAGCAGCGTGCCATACGGCGAATAGCAAACATCCAAGTAAGCGAGTGGCGTTGGCGTGCCATACCACAAGAGGTTAGAGTTAGTCTATGTTCTACCTTGGGCAAAGGTAGCGTTGTCAACCAGAGTATAGGCGAAATTGTGGAAACACTCAGCTCACGCAACTTGGAAGATTTAGAATATCAACTAATCAGACATTTCTTAGAGCAACGGTAAATTCTGTTTTCGACGTAGAGTCATTTACATCTTACGGTAATCGTCATACTCTGGACACCAAAGTACGCGAAACGCCTCTGATAATTAAAGTCTCTTTCGTCATCGTCCGATCATACGGCTATGGATGTTTCGTCAACGGAAAAAACTGCCAGGGGTCGGGACCGATGGGCCGAAGAAGAGAAGGTTGCCTACTTGCTTGACTCGTACCGGAAGAAGGGCGACCAGCAGGCCGTCGAGCAACTCTTCAGTATGTACAATCGACTGCTGAACCATATCGTCCGGCGGCACGTGACGTCGTCCGGAGAGCCTTACGAGGACTTGCTGCAGGTCGGTTACGTCGGACTTCTAAAGGCTGTGCAAGGGTACGAGGTGGATTCAGGGGCCAAATTCGGTTCCTACGCTTACGCAATGATCGACGGCGAGCTTCGTCACCATCGCAGAGATACGGGGCTAGTCAAGAAGCCGCGATGGGCCAGGAGTCTGTACGCGCAAGTTTCCCAGGCCACGGTTCAGCTTACGGAGAAGCTCGGCCGGCCACCACGGATCGAAGAGGTAGCCGAAGAGGCGAACGTTACCCTTGAGGGTATCCACGAGCTTATGAGACTCTTTCACGAGACGGACGTTACTTCGTTGGATGGGGAGCCGGATCTCTCGGCCATAAAGAGTGTGAGATATGAAAACTTCTCGCTGCCGATCGAGGACCGTATAGCCCTGGAACATGCTCTGGGATCGCTCTCGGAGTTTCAGCGCAAGGTCGTGTATCTGTTTTTCTATAAGGACCTCACGCAGACGGAGATCGGGAAGAGGCTCGGATTATCGCAGCGGAAGGTGTCGCGCACCATCGCTTCCGCCACGGGCACACTGCACGCCCTGCTCCGCATCTAACACTCAACCTCTGTAGAATATGCCCGCAAACTTCAGATGCGGGAGGGTAGATACGTGGCATTTTTTACGGATTTGGGCGATAGGATCGTTGGGGCACCCTCCATACTCGCGGCTGATTTCGCGAACCTAGCCGACGAGGTGCGTGCCGCACAGGCTGGTGGCGCTGAACTCGTCCACTTCGATGCCATGGATAACCACTTCGTCCCGAACCTGACTATAGGCCCGGTCGTCGCGGCCTCGCTCGTTGAGGCTGTGGATATTCCGGTTGACGCACATCTCATGGTGGACAACCCGGACAACCTTATTCAGCCGTTCATCGAGGCCGGAGTAACGTCCATCTCGGTGCAGCCGGAGGCTGTCGTCCACCTAAACCGGACGCTCAGTGTGATCCGGGACGGAGGTTGCGACGCCGGTATCGCGTTGAACCCTACGACCTCGCCGAGCTTCGTAGAGTGGGCGCTTCCGTATGTGGATTACGTTCTAGTGATGAGTGTCAATCCCGGTTTTGGGGGACAGTCGTTTATAGAAGAGATGACCAATAAGGTTCGTAGGATCAAAGAGATGACTGACGCGCCCGTCGAAGTAGACGGTGGCATTACGGAGGAGACTGCCCCTCTCATGGTTGAGGCCGGGGCGCAGGTCCTCGTGGCAGGTTCGGCCGTCTATCGCGGTGAGCCCGAGGTCGAGATGCGTAAGATCATCGAAGCCGGCCGCCGCGCCGGGTGACGCGCCTCCTCCAGTCTCCGTGCCGGTGCGTTCCTTGTTAGAGATATGACTGTGTGGTAATTTTCTCTGAGTAATAACTTTCGGGGGCGGGTGAAATTCCCGCACCGGCGGTGAGCCCGACGCGAGAAGTGTCGGGGAGCCCGCGAGCTTCTGGCAGAGGCCAGAGGTTGAGTCCGGTGAAGGCCAGTACGGTCGTAATCCGGCGCCGACGGTTACAGTCCGGATGGGAGAAAGGAAAACTTGGCACGGGAAGACCTCATGGATCGCGCCTGCGAACTCGCGGAGCGCGGACGCTACACGGCAGCGCCGAACCCGCTCGTGGGCGCGGTAGTCGCGCGCGAGGGCGAGACGGTGGGCGAGGGCTGGCACGAACGGACCGGCCTGGATCACGCCGAGATAAACGCGCTTCGTAATGCAGGCGAAGATTCCGAAAACGCCACGATGCACGTTACGCTCGAACCTTGCAATCATCACGGACGTACGCCCCCTTGCACCACCGCAATCATTCAGGCCGGTATCTCCAAAGTCGTCATCGGACATCTAGACCCTGACCCCAGGATGCGGGGCCGGAGCGTCCGGATTCTCAGGGAAGCCGGCATCGAGGTAGAGGTGCTCGACGATCCACGTCTCGAACGGCAGAACGAGCAGTTCTTTGGCGCGATGCGTAACGGACGGCCCTTCGTGCATCTCAAGCTCGCCGCCACCCTGGATGGCAGGATCGCCGCCGCCAATGGTGACAGTAAGTGGGTTACTGGCGAGGCGGCAAGACGGTGCGCCCACGAGTTGCGGGCCGAAGCCGGAGCCGTGCTCGTCGGCGCCGGAACGTTGAGGGCCGACGATCCCACTCTCACTGTTCGGGAGCTCCCTGACGAACCGCCGCGGATCTTCCGCGTAGTCCTGGACCCTAACCTGTCAATGACCGCCGAGAGTAAATTGGCCCAAACCGCGCGGGAGACGCCTGTCCTGGTTTTCGCCAAGGGGAACCACGAAAGCGTGCAGGCGAAGGCGCTGGAAGATGCCGGCGTCGAGGTCGTGTGGGACGAGGCGCCAGGAGACGACCTCGACCTCCGTTTCGTACTCGAAGAGCTCAGACGCCGGGGAGTTCGCGGCTTGCTCGTAGAGGGTGGGGGAGACACGACTGGACGCTTTCTGGAGCAGGGATTGGTGGATAAGGCCACGATCTTCTACGCCCCGAAGGTCATGGGCAGTGAGGGTGTGCCGATGATCGGGAAGCTGCGCTTGAGTCGCATGGCCGATGCGCTCAAGTTCAGCGTATCGGAAGTGCGGCAGCTCGAAGATGATGTCGCCATGACGCTCTACCCACGAGAGATCGTTGAGGAGGATCGTGTTCACCGGGCTGGTTGAGGTCACCGGAAAGGTGGTAGACCTGGAGAGTGGCGGGATGTCCCGGTTGAGAATCGCCGCCGGGAGCGTTTCCGGGGATGTACAAATCGGTGACTCAGTATCGGTCAACGGTGTGTGTCTTACGGTCAACGAGATCGAAGGTCAGGATCTCGTGTTTTACGCCATGCCCGAGACGCTCCGCCGAACCGCTCTCGGCGGCCTTGCTGAGGGTAGCATCGTCAACCTCGAAAGGGCCATGAGCGTGGAGAGTCGCTTCGGCGGGCATATAGTGCAGGGACACGTGGACGGCGTAGGGAAGGTGTTGGATGTAACTGATGAAGGCGACGCGCGGATATGGAAATTCGAGGCTCCGGAGTCGGTCCTTCGCTACACCGTCGAGAAGGGCAGTATCTGCGTAGACGGCATAAGCCTCACCGTCGTCGAGGTGAGTGAGGAATATTTTACCGTCTCGATCCTGCCCCAAACCCGCGCCGCTACCAACCTTCGGGCGCTGGATACAGGAGATCATGTCAACCTAGAAGCCGATGTAATAGGCAAGTACGTGGAGCGGCTGCTCGGGCCGCGTCTGTCGAGTAAAAACTTTGAGAGGAGTATGGAAGATGCCATTTAGTCCTATGGAAGAGATAATAGAAGATATCCGTAACGGTAAGATGGTCATAGTTTGCGACGATGAGGATCGCGAGAACGAGGGCGACCTGACCATGGCTGCAGAGCTCGTAACCGCCGACGATATCAACTTCATGGCGACTTACGGTAAGGGACTAATCTGCCTACCGTTACACGAAGACATAGTGAAGCGGTTGGAGATCCCGCAGATGAGCCAGCACAACTCGGCCCAGAACGAGACGGCGTTCACGGTCTCCATAGAGGCGAAAGAAGGCGTTACGACGGGTATATCCGCTGCGGATCGGGCCTACACGAGCCGGATAGCGGTCGATGACGCGACCGGCCCTGGGGACCTTGTGATGCCGGGGCACGTGTTCCCGTTAAAGGCGAAGCCCGGCGGCGTACTACAGCGGGCGGGACAGACCGAGGCTGCGGTAGACCTCTCCCGGATGGCCGGGTTGAAACCTGCTGGAGTGATCTGCGAGGTAATGAACGACGACGGCACGATGGCCCGCGTCCCGGACTTCGAGAAATTCTGCGCCAAGCACGACGTAAAGATGGTTACCGTTGAGCAGATCATCGAGTACCGCCGTACTTACGAGAAAGTGATCCAGTTCGCGGTAGAGACCAGCCTGCCTACCAGGTTCGGTGAGTTCCGGGTTAAGGCGTACGAAAACTATATCGAAGACCTCACCCACCTGGCGCTCGTCATGGGCGAGCCCGAGGGCAAAGAAGACACCCTGGTCAGGGTCCACTCCGCCTGCCTGACAGGGGATGCTTTTCATTCGCTCCGGTGCGACTGTGGAGACCAATTGGAAGCCGCCATGGCCGCGATAGCCGAAGAAGGCGAAGGCGTCCTCGTCTACATGCAGCAAGAAGGCCGCGGGATAGGCCTTTTGAACAAGATAAAGGCCTACCACCTGCAGGACGAAGGGTTCGATACCGTGGAGGCGAACGAAGAACTTGGTTTTCCGGCGGATCTCCGCGAATATGGGATCGGCGCCCAGATTCTTAAAGATTTGGGGCTCAATCGCATTCGTCTTCTGACGAACAACCTGGATAAGGTGGAGGGTTTGCAGGACTTCGGACTGGAAATCTCCGAGCGCCTGCCGTTGGAAGTGGAACCGAACGGCATCAACGATCACTATCTTGAAACGAAGCGTGAGAAGCTAAACCACGTTTTCGAGAATTTCTAAAGGAGAATAACGTGGAGAGCGAGCAGCGGATCAACGTTATCGAAGGCAACCTGACGGCGGCGGGCCGTTCTTTCGGGGTGGTCGCCGCCAGGTTCAACGAGTTCGTCGTCAAGCCGATGCTCGACGGCGCCCTCAACGCCATCGAACGTCACGGTGGGGACCTCGAATCCGTGGACGTCGCCTGGGTACCGGGGTCTTACGAGATCCCTCTGGCGGCGAAGCGGATGGCCCTCTCCGGGCGTTACGATGCGGTGATCTGCCTGGGAGCCGTAATTCGTGGCTCTACGGCCCACTTCGATTATGTGGCGGGCGGCGCAACGAACGGCATAGCCTCGGTATCCCTGGAGACGAACCTACCCGTAATATTCGGTGTAATTACCACCGAGACGATCGAGCAGGCCATCGAACGGGCCGGAACGAAGATGGGTAACAAAGGGTTCGAGGCCGCCGTGACGGCCATCGAGATGGCGGACCTTATGCCGCGCCTGGATGGCCGGGCGCTAGATGGCGACCGCGCGCATACGACGGCCGGTTTCGGAGGGGCTTAGACTCCTTCGGCGACGGTTGGCCGGGGCGTCGCGGATGCCTTCTGAACCTTGAAAGCCTTCAGGCAGGAGGTGCATACCCAGACGCGCTTGGTGGCCGGGCCTTCCTGGATGCGAACCTTCTGCAGGTTCGGGTTCCAGCGTCGGCGGGTAGCCCTCAGAGAGTGGCTCCGCGCGTTGCCGAATTCAGGGCCTTTATTGCAGGAATAACAGACTTTCGCCATTAGAATCTCCTGTGCTAGGATACCGTTCAAAGTTGGTAGCCCGCGCGGTGACCGCCTCTTGGCGGACGCCGCTTTCGAGCGTCGGGCGAAGATTGTACCAGATTCTTATTGTATATATAGTGCGAAGCTGCAGGGTTTAGGGAACGCGCCTGGGGGTGCCGTGAGAAGGTTGACGAAATGACGATAAAGATGGCATTCGTGGTCGCCGCCGCCCACGCGGCGCTCAAGTCCCAGGCGGCCAGGATCAACGCCCTCAACGTCTATCCCGTGCCGGACGGCGACACCGGCACAAATATGTTGCTTACCTTAGAGTCGATCTTGAAAGAAGCCTCAAACGCTTCTTACAGTGATCATCAGGAGGCGAGCAAGGCCGGGGCCCGCGCTGCTTTGATGGGCGCGCGGGGTAACTCTGGAGTAATACTCTCGCAGATGATCCGGGGCGCGGCGGAAGTCTTGGCCCGGCGGGCGTCACTGACGGCCGAGGCTTTCACTGAAGCTCTCGAAGGCGCCCGTGAACGGGCATACGCGTCTATCCGGGAACCTGTCGAGGGCACGATGCTGACGGTTGTGAAAGACGCGTCGCAGGCTGCGAAGGCCGCCCTGGAGAAGGGGGCGGATCTCCCGGCGGTGATCCGGGCCGCCGCCCAGGAGGCCCATGCCTCAGTAAAAAGAACGCCCCAACTTCTCAGCGTGTTGCGAGACGCCGGAGTGGTGGATGCCGGTGGTTTGGGCGTCGCGGTTATCCTCGACGGCCTCTACGCTTGCGTGAGCGGGCAGAAGATCGAGGTAGAGGAAGAGACGGAAGACTCCCTCCCCGACCTGGACGCGATGCACGCGAATGAAGAAGCCTGGGGGTACTGTACTGAGTTCCTGGTTACAGGGTTCTCCGGCGATGCCGGTGAGTTCGAGGATCACATTCATTCAATCGGCAGAAGTGTGCTGGTGATCCCGGACGATGACCTGGTGAAGGTCCATCTCCACACCCAGGATCCTGGTGACGCCATGTCCTACGCGGGAAGCTTCGGCCGACTCGCCGGAGTCAAAGTAGACGACATGGAGGATCAGGTAAGGAGCCGTTCAAGTGAGCAGAATAAAGTTCCGGCTGAGGCCAGGAATTTGGCGGTTGTGGCTGCGAGCCGGGGCGAAGGGAGCCGGAAGCTCTACGAGTCGATGGGTGTTCTGGTCATAGAGGGCGGACAGGGCGCCAACCCGAGCGCGGCCGAGTTCGCGGAAGCGGTGGAGCGTTCCGGAGCAGAGTCGGTAATACTCCTGCCGAATAACAAGAACATCATCCCAACCGTCGAGCAGGTTGGCGAGTTGGTCGAGGCTGAGACGTACGTGATCCCGACGAAGAGCATAGCCGGTGGACTTGCGGTAATGGTCGGTTTCGACAGTGAGGGAGAGCCGGATGAGGTCGTCGAGGAGATGTGTGAGATCGCCGGCGCTATAAGGAGCGGCGAGGTAACACAGGCCGTCCGTGACGCAAAGATAGAAGGTCGCGACGTTCCGAAAGGCGCTTACATCGGGCTTCTGGACGGTGGTCTGGTCGCCGTCGAGGAGAGTGTGGAAGACGCTGCGGTGCGACTCGCCGAGAACATTTTGGATAAAGGGGCCGATGTGATCACGTTGCTCAGGGGGGAAGACCTGGAAGAAGAGGCGCTAAAGAAGATCTCGGCGAAGATATCCTCTCTCGATGAAGAGGTGGAATTGGAGCTTCACGACGGCGGCCAACCGATGTACCCGATCCAGATGGTGGCCGAGTGACGACCGCCATAGTTACCGACTCGACCACGAGCCTGCAGCCCGAGCTTCGGGAAAGGCCCGACGTTCGCGTAGTTCCCCTGACGTTCCACTTCGGCCCGGACGAGACCTATACGGACAAAGTGGACATGTCCAACGAGGAGTTCTACGAGCGGCTCCGTACCGCGAAAGATTTCCCAACTACTTCACAGCCTCCCGCTGGGGCGTTCGTGGAGGCTTATGAAGGCCTGGAGGCCTACGATGACATACTCGTCCTGACACTTTCGCGCGAGCTTAGCGGCACTTACGACTCTGCGGTCGCTGCGGCGGATATCGTGGATCGGCACGTCGAAGTACGGGACATGAGGAGTGCGGAGATGGGCTCCGGTCTGATCTTCGCGGAGGCGTTGCGTACCGCTGATGATGGAGGGTCGTTTGAGGATGTTGTACAGGCTGCGGAGCGGGCGATACTGAGATGCGAGGTGTTCTTTGCTGTCGGTACTCTGGAATATCTGGCGAAGAGCGGACGCATCGGGCGGGCGCAGCGGCTGGTAGGTACTGCGTTGAACATCCGGCCGGTGCTCCGCCTTGAGAATGGGGTAGTCGTTCCACATAAGCGGGCGCGGGGCCGCAACAGGCAGATGGCGGCTGTCGCCGAGCAGGTGAAGCCCGCTATCGAGGGTGGCAAGAAACTCTATTTCGGGCACGTCGCCGCCCCGGAACTACTAGAAGAGTTTTGCGAGATGTTGGGGGTGGAGGACCCCGCCGTGACGGAGATCGGCGGCGTGGTCGGGGCCCACGTCGGACCGGGAGCCTATGGCGTGGCCTACTTATAAAGGGGATTTGTCCCAGCGTCCGGGCTATTCCGGTCCGGTTGTTCTACGTACAGCGCTGAGCGAGCTCCGCGAACTACCCGTCACGGAGCTTCCGGGTGTCGGACCCAGGATCGAGGCCTCGTTAAAAGAGTTGGGCATCGTCTCACTGGCGGATATGATCTCCCACTACCCCTCCCGCCACGAAGACCTCTCCAACGTAAAGAAGATCTCCGACCTGCGGGTTGGCGAGAAGGCGACGGTCGTCGGCCGGGTCGTCAACACCCGCAGCGTCGGACGTCCGGTAAGAGGCCGTTCGCCGGGGTTCGCGGTCCAACTATACGATGGCACGGGCTACATCCCGGCGACGGTATGGGGACGGGGTTGGCTGGCGAATCAGCTCACGCCGGACGTAATGGTCCTCGTCTCGGGCGAGGTCCAGCGGCGATACGGGATACAGATCGCCGCGAAAAGCATCGAGGTCGTGGACGACCCCTCGGCGACTGACGACTCCGCCCACGCCGGACGATTCGTACCCGTCTATCCGGTGAACAAGGGTATCCAGGCGCGGAGGATGCGGACCTTGATCCACCGCGCCCTCGACGCCGTGGGAAGGGTCCTCGACCCTCTGCCCGCTGAGGTACTGGTCCGTCACGACCTTCCCAATCTCTACGACGCGATGTGCGAGGTTCATTTTCCGACGGACCGGGCAAGCCTCCGGCTTGCGATGCGCCGACTCATATTCCACGAGCTTTTTCTTATACAGGCCGGACTCGCCGCCCGTAAAGCCGCCCTGGAGCTTACCGAGACGGGCAGGAGGCACCAGGGAGACGGCCGACTCCTGAACCCGTACCTCAAGAGCCTCCCCTTCGGGTTGACGGGCGCTCAGGAGCGGGTCGTGGAGGAACTGCTAACCGATCTCCGCTCCGAGAAACCGATGCGCCGGCTCGTGCAGGGCGACGTGGGCAGCGGGAAAACTGTCGTAGCGGTCGCCGCTTTGCTCTCCGTGGTCGAGTCCGGCGGACAGGGCGCTCTCATGGCTCCGACCGAAGTGCTGGCCGAGCAGCATTATCTTTCTATCTCCGCGTCGCTATCGGAGCTCCCGGTAAACGTGGTGCTGCTCACCGGCTCTCAGAACGCGGCAGAGCGGCGGGCGGCGCTGGAGTTGGTCGAGAGCGGCGAGGCGCATATAGTGATCGGGACCCATGCCCTCATACAGAAGGGGGTCGAGTTCGATGACCTCGCGTTGGTCGTGGTTGACGAGCAGCACCGCTTCGGCGTCGGGCAGCGTACGGTCTTCAAGGAGAAGGGCGTCACACCGGACACCCTCGTGATGACCGCGACTCCCATACCTCGAACGCTCTCGTTGACGCTCTACGGCGACCTCGAAGTCTCCGTGATAGACGAGTTGCCGCCGGGGCGTAAGCCGGTCGAGACCCGCCTGATGGACCTGACCGGGCGCGAAGAGGCTTATGAGGCGGTCCGGGCGGAACTCGAGTCGGGGCGGCAGGCTTACGTGATCTGCCCACTGGTCGAGGAGTCGGAGGCTTTGGAGGACGTGCGGGCGGCGGAGGAACTCTACGAGGAGCTTGCAGAGGAGATCTTCCCGGAGCGCCGAGTGGGTATCCTTCACGGCAGGATGAAGGCCGCAGAGAAGCGCGAGGTTATGGCGGAGTTCAGGGCCGGCGAGATAGACGTTCTGGTCGCCACGGTCGTCGTCGAGGTCGGGGTTGACGTGCCGAACGCCAGCGCGATCGTGATCGAGGGCGCGGAAAGGTTCGGTCTCTCCCAGCTCCATCAGCTCCGGGGCCGGGTATGCCGGGGGCTACATTCGCCGTATTGCTTCCTGATCGGAGAGCCGAAGACCGATGACTCTCGGAGCCGCCTCGAAGCCCTCTGCGAACATCAAGACGGCTTCAGGCTATCGGAGGTGGACCTTGCGATCCGGGGCGAGGGCACGCTCTTTGGTAGTCGCCAGAGTGGGATGCCGGACCTTAAGGTCGCCAAGCTCCTGCGGGATATCGAAGTTCTGGTAGAGGCTCGTAAGGAAGCCTTCGAGCTCGTCGCTGCCGATCCCACGCTCAAGCGCCCGGATCATCGTCCGCTACGCCGGGAGATAAAGGATCTCCTCGGCGCGGACGTCGAGTGGTTGTTTAGAGAGTGAGGATCATCGCCGGCACGGCTCGCGGTCTCCGGCTCGCCCCGGTTCCGCCCGGAGTTCGGCCTACCTCGGACAGAGTTCGGGAGAGCTTGTTCAATTCTCTGGGCCAGTTTTTCGACGGCGGGGAAGTGCTGGACCTCTACGCCGGAACCGGCGCCCTGGGCGTCGAGGCTTTGAGCCGGGGCTACGACCGGGCGGTCTTCGTCGAAAAAGATGGGCGAGCCGTCGCGGCGATCCGCGAAAACCTGCGGCGAACCGGGCTGGAAGCGCGGGCGGAGGTCATCCGGGCAGATGTGAATCGCGCCCTGGAAAGCCTGCTGGATAAGGCCTCATTGTTTCGTTTGATATTGCTAGATCCACCATATAAAATCGCGGCTGCCGAGGCGGGGGACGTCCTGTCTCGTTTGCCGGATCTGCTTGTTCCCGAGGGCCAGGTAGTCTTCGAGAGTGGGGATGTTTCGGAAGATAGTACACAAATCAAGAGGGGGATTACTCGGCGTTACGGTGGTACGTACGTAACCATCTTTGAACGGTCCGGGTTACTATGAAAATTGCGATCTGTCCCGGAAGCTTCGACCCTATAACGACGGGTCATCTGGATATTATCCGTCGCTCGGCCCGTATATTCGACCACGTGGTCGTAGCCGTCGGTAGCAACCTCCGTAAAAGCCCCGGTCTTCCGGCCCCTGGGCGGGCCAGCCTCATAGAGAAAGTAACCGGTGACATAGAGAACGTGTCGGTGGAGGTGATGAGCGGCCTTCTGGTAGACTTCGCTAGGGAGCAAAAAGCTCGGGCTATCGTGAAAGGGCTGCGCGCAGTATCCGACTTCGAGTCCGAGTTCGAGCAGGCACAGCTCAACAGGACGTTGTATCCTGAGCTTGAGACAGTTTTTATAATGTCGGCGGCGGAGCACAGCTTCCTATCGTCGAGCGCGGTGCGCGAGATAGCGGGCCTGGGTGGCGAAGTGCGAGGATTGGTCCCCGACTCGATACTCCAGACCGTTAGGGAGAAATATTCTGGCGAGGGCCGGGGAGAGACGAACAGCAAAGGCTAGGTTTCAATGGACGTACTGGTTTTAATAGACAGGCTCGAAGAGCTGGTAGAGGAAGCGCGGAGCTTCCCTGGGTTCGGCAACACGGCAATGGTCGACCGCGATTCGGCGTTCGACGTGATAGACCAGATGCGCCAGACGATCCCCGAGGAGCTGAAGCAGGCGCGGTGGATCGTGAAGGAGCGCCAGGCGATGCTGGACGAGGCGAGGAGCGAGAGCGACCGCATCGTGAAACAGGCCCAGGAAGAGGCCGAGAAGATGACTTCGGAAGAGGAGATCCTCAAACGGGCCGAGCAGCGGGGCACGGAGATCATGGAGGATGCCCGCCGCCGGGAGCGTGAGATCCGTCTCGGCGCCGAAGACTACGCCGACGACGTGCTCGCAAGCCTGGAAGAGAACCTCGGCCGTCTGCTCGAAGCCGTACAGCGCGGACGTTCGCAGCTACAGGGCGTTCAGGAAGAGTAGAATAATCTCATGAGCAGCAAGATCAACCTGAAACGTCCCGCCGCCGAGATCGGTGACCGGCGCGAATACAAGGCGAGCATCGAGGTTCCGGACTTTGATCTCTACGGACGGCGCCACGAAATTCTGGACGCCCAGGCCACCGTGGGTGTAACCCGCCTCTCGGATGGCCTTCACCTGGATCTTAGCGTGGACGTAAAGATAGCGACTACCTGCGACCGGACCCTGGAGCCCTTGGAGTTGGATCTTGAGCTAGTAGAATCCGAGTTCCTCTCGGGTCCAAACGACCGGGAGATTTCGGTCGAAGACTGGATTCTGGACGTGGCGCAGTATACTCGGGAAGCCTTGCCGAGCGAGGTGCCGATGAAAACGTGCGCGCCGGGAACCGTGCCGGTGTCACCCGAAGCGAACGAAGATGAGATCGACCCCCGTTGGCGCGGCCTGGACGATTTGTTCGCCTCGGGCTTTTAATAGTCTCGGATAGCCAAGTAAAGTAACCAACAGGAGGTAACAAGATGGCAGTACCAAAGAAAAAGACGGCCAAAGCGCGTAGAAACCTGCGGCGTTCGCACCATGCCCTGCGAGGGCCGAACCTCGTGGCGTGCCCCAATTGCGGCGCGCAGCGCATGCCCCACCGGGTCTGCCCCGAATGCGGCAGCTACAAGGGCCGTAACGTGGTCGCCGTCGAAACGGTCGAGTAGCCACCCGGCGCAATCAACTAAACGTGCGTATCGCGGTAGACGCCCTCGGCGGAGACAACGCGCCGGATGAGGTAGTCGCCGGTACGCTCGCCGCCGCGAGAAATCTGGCCGGCCATGAATTCATCCTGGTCGGTGATGGTGAAACGCTGGGGCCAAAGTTGCGGGATGAACTCCCGAAGAACGTCTCCACCCGAGAGGCCCACGGGACCATCGGTATGGACGAAGAACCCGCATCCGCGCTGCGCGCGAGGCCTGATGCCAGTGTGGCGGTCTGTGCGAAAATGGTCAGATCCGGCGAGGCCGACGCCCTGTTTTCCGCCGGCCATACCGGCGCAACGGTCGCCGCTGCCCTGCTCGGTATAGGACGGCTCAAGAACTGCCGGCGTCCGGCCATCGCAACGGTGCTGCCGCTAAATTCCCCTGTATTGTTGCTCGATGCGGGGGCGACCGTTTCCTGTAGGCCGCAGGATCTCCTGAATTTCGCTATTCTTGGGGGTATGTTTGCAGAGAGATACTTCGGCCTGGACAAAGCACGAGTAGCCCTGGTCAACGTCGGCGAAGAGCCGGGGAAGGGCAACGAACTATCCAAAGAGGCCCACGCCTTGATGGACAGCTCGGACGGACTTCATTTCGTCGGGAATCTGGAAAGCCGGGACCTTGGCGCCGGAAAAGCAGACGTACTCGTCACCGATGGCTTTACAGGGAATGTATTGCTCAAAACGGCCGAGGGTATCGCGCGGGAGATACTCGGGATGGTCCGCACGGCGATGACCGGAGATCTCGTCAGCAAGCTCGCCGCCGGGGTACTCCGTCCGAGGCTCATCTCGGTCAGGGATCAGGTGGACCCAGAGAACTACGGTGGATCGTTCTTGCTCGGTGTGCGGGGCTCCGTGGTGATCGGCCACGGCAACTCGGAGGCTCGGGGGGTTGAGAACGCGCTGCTCGGGATAGCCCGGACGGGATCCGGCCTCTCCGAAGACCTCGAAAGGGCGCTCGCCGCATCACACTCCGGTGTAAAGGAGACGAAGTGAGCGGCGTCCAGGTTCCGGCCGGCAAGATAGTGGGCGTCGGACGAGCCCTCGGGAGCCGCGTAGTGACGAATCAAGATCTGGAGCGCATCCTCGATACGAGCGACGACTGGATCTCCGGCCGTACCGGAATAAGCGAGCGGCGGTTCGTCGGCGAGGACGAAAACTGCGTGACACTCGCCACCGCGGCCGCCCAGGAAGCCCTCGCGCATGCCGGGGTGGAGGGCGATTCCATAGACCTGATTGTTTGCGCTACCTCTACCGGGCCGGAGTCGATGCCCTCGGTGGCGTGTCTGGTGGGAGAGGAGATCGGGGCCTCCGGAGTCGGCGCGATGGACGTGGCCGCCGCCTGCGCCGGGTTCGCCTACGGGGCCTCGGTGGCCGGCTCGATGCTCTCGGCCGGAAACGCCGAACGGGTACTCCTCATCGGCGCCGACGCCATGACATCTATCGTGGACGAAAACGACCGTTCCACGGCCGTCCTCTTCGCCGATGGGGCCGGGGCCGTAATTCTGGAACGCGGCGACGGCTCCTCGGGCTTTGTGGACCACATACTCGGCGCCGACGGCGGTGGAGCGCCGCTGGGACGGGCCGGACACCCTGGCGACGACCACAAACTCTTCCAGAACGGCCGCGAAGTCTTTAAATTCGCCGTCAAAGTCTTCCCGGAGATGGTCGAAAAACTCGTCGCCCGAAACGGAATATCGCTCGATGAGGTGCAGTACATCATCCCGCACCAGGCAAATGCACGCATAATACACGCAGCGGCCAGGAAGTTGGACGTTCCGGAGGGGACTATTGTGGTGAACCTGGACCGCTTTGGGAACACGTCGGCGGCGAGTATACCGCTCGCCTATCCTGACATATACGATAATCTGGAGCCGGGGAAATACGTCATCACCGTAGGATTCGGGTTTGGGCTCGCGTGGGCGGCGAACCTGTACAAAATATAGGGAACGGAGGGGGGAGTTGGCTTTGCGGAGGGCGATAATATTTCCTGGGCAAGGAACGGCCGGAGGCGAGGTTTCCGGTGTCGTTCGGGATGCAGTGCAGAGGGTCGTGGGTGACGAGAAGGTCCCCTACCAGCTCTCTGTCTTTGCGAGATCCGTGGAGCTGTACCGCGAGCTTCGCGAGGCCGGAGTCACGCCGGAACTGGTGGCCGGACATTCCCTGGGAGAGTACGCTGCGGCTTACGCGGCGGCTAGTTTGAGTCTGGAAGACGGTGTCTGGCTTGTTTCTGAGAGGGATCGGCTCATGAACGAGGCGGCCGAGTCGAATCCCGGCGGGATGGTCGCCTTGATCGGGGCAGATTCGAGGGAGGTAGAGGAGGCGGTTCGTGAGCAGAGCGGTGTCGTGGTACCCGCCAACTTCAACACCCCGCGCCAGACCGTAATCTCAGGCGAGAAAACCGCCATGCAAGCGGTGGCGGAGAAGGTCCGTGGCAAGGGCCGACCGCTCGAAGTCGCAGGGGCGTTTCACTCGCCGCTCATGGTCGATGCCGCCTCCGGCATGGAGTTGATGTTGTCCGAGACCGAGTTCGAGGAGCCTGAGACGCCGATGGTCTCGGCTGCGGATGGGGCGTTGCTCGCCACGGCGGAAGACATTCGTAACGCGCTGCAGCGGCAGATGCTCTCGCCGGTGCGTTGGGTGGCGGTCATCGGGCGTTTCGTTGATATGGAGGTTGGGGAAGTGATCGAAGCCGGCGACGACGGCACGTTGACGAGGATGCTGCGCGACTTCAAGGACATCGAGATCGAAGGCCGCCGGGCCTCGGAGGTGTTGACGTGAATCTGGGTCCGGCGGAGATCCGGGAACTTATACCGCACCGCTACCCGTTCTTGCTGGTTGACAGGATCGAAGACCTGGAGCCCGGCGTGCGGGCCGTGGGTATAAAGAACGTCACCCAGAACGAGCCGTTCTTCCAGGGACACGTCCCCGACTACCCGGTGATGCCGGGTGTACTGATCGTGGAGGCCATGGCCCAGGTCGGGGCGGTGGGCGTCATGGTGAACGAGGAGTACCGGGACAAGCTCGCGCTCTTCGCCGGGATAGATAACGTCCGGTTCCGGCGTCAGGTGATTCCGGGCGACGTGCTGAGGATGGAGGTCGAGATAGAGCGTCTCAAGGGGCGCATCGGCCGCGGAAAAGGCCGCGCGACCGTGGACGGAGAAAAGGCTTGCGAGGCGGACTTGATGTTCGCGTTCGCCGATAAGGGGGAGTGATGATAAACGAGGGGAGGGTCGCGGTAGTCACCGGAGGCGGACGGGGCATCGGACGCGCCATAGCCGTCCGTCTCGCCAAAGAAGGCGCGAAGGTGGCCGTTTCTTACAGATCAAACGAAGAAGAAGCCGAGAGGACCGCCAACATGGTCCGCGAGGCCGGTGGAGAGTGTCGTATCTTCAAAGGCGACGTCGCGTCATCGGAGGATGTGGAGGCGCTCTTCAAAGGCGTTACCGAGGCTTTCGGTGGGGTGGACATACTCGTCAACAACGCCGGGGTAACGAAGGACAACATCATGCTCCGGATGAAAGAAGACGAGTTCGACGGGGTGATCCAGACGAACCTCAAGGGCACCTACCTGTGCACGCGGGCCGTTTTGAGGGGTATGGTGCGGGCCCGCTGGGGTAGGATCGTCAACGTTAGCTCCGTGGTTGGACTCATCGGTAACGCCGGGCAGGCCAACTACGCGGCGTCCAAGGCCGGGATAATAGGGTTTACAAAGAGCGTCGCGCGGGAGGTCGCGCCGCGCGGAATCACGGTCAACGCCGTGGCGCCCGGTTACGTGGAGACCGAGTTGACGAGTGGGTTGCCGGACGAGGTCAAGGATCAGATACGGGCACAGACACCCTCGGGCAGGATAGGGGAGCCGGAGGAGATCGCCGAGGTCGTCGCTTTTCTGGCGGGGGAAGGCGCGAGTTACGTCACGGGACAGACCATAGCCGTGGACGGCGGGATGGTTATGCAGTAAGTTGATTTAGGTTACACTACGCGCTATCTCCGGTAGGATGAACGACTCGGAGGAACTGGAGAGACTAGAGAGGAGAATGATATGGAGAGAGAAGAGATTCTGGAGAAGATCAAGGAGATAACCGCCGACCGTCTCGGTGTAGAGGAGGGGGACGTAGTACCTGAGTCCTCGTTCCGCCAGGACCTGGAGGCCGATTCCCTCGACCTTGTCGAACTCATTATGGAGCTCGAAGAGCAGTTCGGCATGGAGATACCGGACGAAGAGGCCGAGAAGATCACCACGGTCGAGGAGGCGGTGGACTACGTCGCGGAGCACCAGTCCTAGTGACGGAGGAACCTAAAGATAACCCTGGCGGCAGGGGCCACGCCCTCATAACGGGAGCCGGGGCGGTCACGCCCATCGGCACCGGGGTCGACAACTTCTGGGACGCGGCCCTGCACGGCAAGAGCGGGATCGGGGAGATAACGCTCTTCGACCCTTCTCCATACCCTTCGCACATCGCGGGTGAGTGCTCGGACTTCGACCCGGCCGACTTTATGCCCAAGAAAGCGGCCCGCCGGATGGACCGCTACGCCCAATTCGGCATAGCCGCCGGCATCCAGGCCGCCGAGAATGCCGGCATTATGGATGTCTTGCAAGAGAGGCCCGAACGGGTAGCGATCGTCATCGGTAGCGGCATCGGCGGGCTCTCGACCTGGGAGCGGGAATACAAGGTGATGAACGAGCGTGGCCCAGACCGGGTCAGCCCGTTCCTCATAACCATGATGGTACCGAATATGGCCGCCGGACAACTCGCGATCATGCTCGGGGCCACGGGGCCGACTCAGGTCCCGGTACTCGCCTGCGCCACGGGCGGCGAGGCTATAGCCGAAGGGTTGGAGTTGATCCGTCGCGGTGACGCCGACGTAGTCATCGCCGGCTCGGCCGAAGCCCCGATCACGCCGCTCTCAATGGCCGGGTTCTGCGCCATACGCGCCATCTCGACCCGTAACGACGAGCCCCACCGCGCGAGCCGCCCGTTCGACGCCGGACGCGACGGTTTCGCAATGAGCGAAGGAGCCGGGGCGGTAGTCCTCGAAAGCCCGGAGCACGCCGAACGGCGCGGCGCTGAGCCGATAGCCGCCGTGGCGGGTTATGGCCGCTCGACCGACGCCTATCACGTCACTGCCCCCGACGAGCAGGGACGCGGCGTGGAACGCGCCATGCACCTGGCCCTCAAAGACTCAGGGATCACGGCGGAAGAGGTTGGACACGTAAACGCCCACGCCACCTCGACTCCAACAGGAGACGCCCCCGAGACAAAGGCTGTATCCCGCGTGATGCCTCACGTGACGGTCTCGGCTACGAAGTCTATGACGGGGCACTCTTTCGGGGCGGTAGGCGCGACCGAGGGGATCATGTGCGCCCTGGCTTTGAAGCACAAAGTCGTTCCACCAACCATAAACCTCGAAGAGCTTGCGGAGGACTGCGAGCCGCTCGACTACGTGAAAGACGAGCCCCGCGAGATGCCGGATCTCAAGGCCGTCATCTCGAACTCGATGGGCTTCGGCGGCCACAATGTCGTAGTGGCGTTTACGAGTGTAGAATAGAGCGATACGAGATGTCTATAAAGGATCTCATAACGATACTGCCAGAGCCGCTGCACCGGCGGTCGCTCACCCACCCCAGTGTCGCAGATCCTTACGAATCTAACGGTCGCCTGGAGTTCCTGGGTGACTCGGTGCTCAATAACCGGGTTACGGACCTCGTGTTTCACAGCTATCCAGAGCTTTTGGAGGGTGACCTTACCCGCATCCGGGCGCACCTGGTGCGCAAGTCTTTCCTGGCGACGGTCGGGCGCGAAGAGGGTCTCAAAGACATGATCGAGAGTTCCGTAATAAACGACTCGGTGATCGCCGACACGGTGGAGGCGATAATCGGGGCGGCTTACCTGATAGACCGGGACCTGGTCTGCCGGACGATAGATGAGATCTTCAACCCGTCCGAAGTAGACACCGATGAACTGCGGGACTGGAAGACCCTCTTACAAGAGACGCTCCAGGCCGACGGATTACGACCAACCTACCGTGTTCTCTCGAAACACGGTCCGCCTCACCAGCCGAGCTTCGTTTCCGAGGTGGCGGTCGATGGTGGCGCTGTCGCAACCGGAGAGGGCAGCTCTATAAAAGAGAGTGAGCAGGCCGCCGCCCGCGCCGGGCTAGAGATACTGGGCGTCCGTCCCGTGCCGCGTTCTCCGGTAGAGGTCCACGTAGGAGCTTAGATTTTCCCTGAAAGACCCATAGTCCTCGAACAGGTCATACGACGGCCATTATGCAGGAGTTTCTACGAAGATATCTGGAGTAAGAAACTGATAGACGGCCACTATTTGCGTAGAATGACCCGGTAGTGCTTTCGGCGATCTACATCAAAGGGTTCAAGACTTTCGCCCGTCCGGTGAGGATGCCTCTGGAGGGCGGTATAACGGCGATCGTCGGTCCGAACGGCTCGGGTAAGAGCAACGTCACGGACGCGGTGTTGTTCGCACTCGGTGAGCAAAGCCCTGGCCTATTACGGGCTGGGGGGATGGGGGATTTGATCTTCTCGGGCTCCGATAGCCTGCCCGCCGCCGCCGCGTCGGAAGTTACGCTCGTCTTCGAAAACGAATCCGGGGTGATCTCCCTGCCCTACGCGGAGGTTTCGATCTCCCGACGCATCTCCCGCAGTGGCGAAGCCGACTACAGGATCAACGGTTCCCGCGCCCGGCTCGCGGACGTGCGCGCCATTGCGGGAGAGGTCGGGCTTGGCCGTCACAGCATCCTCCGCCAGGGCGCGGTGGACGCCATCGTCGCGGGAGGGGCCGCTGCCTGCCGGCTCGCCCTCGAAGAATCCGCCGGACTGGGGGTGTACCGGCGACGCCGGCTTTCGGCGAGCCGCCGCCTGGAGAAGGCTGATACCCAACTCGAAAAGAGCCGCCAACTCGAAACCGAGATCTCCGACCAGCTACGGCGCATTGAGCGCGAAGCCGCCGCCGCCCGTGAGTATCGGGAACTCGAAGCCCGCTATCGCAAGCTCTCCCTCGCTCACCTCTATCGGGTCGCCACAAAGGGATTGGAAGATCGTCGGGCGCAACTCGCGGAGGGCGAGAGACGGGTCACAGGGCTCGCCGAGCAGGAGTCTGAGTTGCGCCGGCAAGAGGCGGACTTCGAACCCGAAATCCGGGAAATCGAAGCCGGTCTGCGGGACATTGAGAAGAACCTCGAAAGTCTCGAAGACCTCTCGGAGAGTTTGCAGTCCGAGACTTCGCGCACCGACCGGGCTTTATTCCGGCTCGAAAACCAACGTGGGAGCGAAGGCGAGCGGGCCAGGATCTCCGCCCGCCTCGAAGAAGAGCTTCATAAGGTCTCACAAACCCTGGAGGGGCTGGAACGTGAGACTACGACGCTGGACGAAAGGCACGGGGAGAGCAAGTCCCGGCTCATCCGTCTACAGCAAGAGAGGGAGGAGGCCCGTCGGCAGCACGCGGAAGCTGAGAGCCGCGAGCGACGTCTCTCAGTGAGCCTTGAGAAACTCCGTGCCCGGCGGGACCAGCGCGAGTTGTTCGAGCCGGTCCTGGAAGAAAAAGAGGTCAAAAACCTTTCTGACCTGGCAGAGAAGGTTCACGGGATCTCTAATACAAGAACGGACAACGGCTTCGATGGTCCACGCAAGGCCCTGCGCAAGCACCGGCGCGCCTTGCAAGAGTTTACGTCTCAGATAAGCCGCCGCCGGGGAAACCTGGACGCCCTGATCGGCCGAAGCGAAGCCAAGATAGACGCCCTCCGCAAGGCGGAGGAAAACAGCGGTTCCGTTCTCCGACTGCACGAGGTGATAAAGGCGCGTCCCGGTTTCGAGAACGCCGTCGAAGCGGCGCTCGGCGAAGCCGGGGCCGGGATCCTGGCCCGGAACCTGGATGAGGGCATCCAGCTTCTCTCTAGCTCGGAACGAGTCGTCTTGCGGCTGGACGCCAGCAAGATGGAAGCCCACGGTTCGCCGCCCGGCAAGCCGCTTCTCGAATGCCTGGAGGTCGTCGAAGGGGGCTACGCGGAAGCCGTAGAGCGTCTTCTCGACGGCATCTACGTAGTGGACGGCCCGGAAGCCGCTCCACGGAACGGTTACGTCGCTGTCACGCGGGATGGCCTGCGCCTTACGCGAACCAGCGTCAGCCGCACCGCCTCCGAAGGTCGTTTCGTGCGCGAGGCTAGGCTCGCAGAGGAACGCGAACGCCTCGACGCGCTCAAGAACGGTCCCGGAAACATCCTCGACGGTCTCCAGGTAGCCGCCTATAACGCTGCGGAACGTATCAGTGAACTGGAGGGTGAAATAAACAGAGTCTCCGATCTCTCTTCCAGGCGGGATCGGGCCTCGGACCTAACCGTCCGCGAAGCCGCGCGCCGCAGCAAGCGGGCCGCGGGCGCCCGGCAGCGGATGCTCGAACGCGAGCGGAGCGGCGGTGTCTTGGAACAGGAAATTTCCACCGCTGCACGAGAGTTGCAAGAGACGGAGCAAGAACTGGAACGCGCCCGCCGGAAGCTCGCGGCGGCGAGCACTACCGCGGATTCCGCCAGGGAAGAGTTCGATGAACTGGACCTCCGTCGGGCCACGCTCCGGTCCGCTGTTTCGGAAGGAAAGAAACGCCGGGACAGAACCGCCGCCGAGCTTGAGAAGGTCGGAAAAGTCTCCGAAGACGGCATTCAGCGCACGACACAACTTACGTCACGCACTGCGGACGCCGCCAAAATCCTGGCCGTGAACCTCCGCGCCCGGCGTGCCCGACTCCGGCAGCGCAGGGCAGAGTCAGCCGAGTCACTGCGGGGCCTCTCGGAGAAACGCACGACTCTTTCGCGGCGCTCGGTGGAACTGGCCGGGGAACTTGCCACGGCACGGGCGGCCGCGGACCGACTCCGGGAAGAGTTGGAACGGGACGAACTCCAAGCCTCCGAAGCCTCGGAAGAGATACAGTCCGAGTGGGGAGCGACCCTCGAAACCGCCCGCGAAGAATCCGAGAGCCTCCCCGAGACCTTAGACCCCGAGCGCCAGCGGCTGGCCCGCAAGATAAAACGTTTCGGAGACGTAAACCTCCTCGCCCTCTCCCAGGAGAGCCAACTCCGCGAACGCCACGAGTTCGTCAGCGCCCAACGCGCCGACGCCGAAGCTGCCGCAAACGAACTTAACCGCATAATACTTGACGTGGATGGTGAGATAGAGTCCCGGTTCACGGAGACTTTCAGCAGGGTGAGGGATGCTTTTGGGGAGATTGTGCCGAGAATGTTGAGCGGAGCTTCGGGCCGGATGGAACTCTCCGAGGAGGGGGTGGAGATCGGGTTGCGGCTCGGAAGGCGAGGTTGGCGGTCGTTGAACGTGCTCTCCGGCGGGGAGCGGGCCCTGCTCGCGCTGTCGTTCCTGTTCAGCATCTTTTTGAGTCGGCCGGACAGGTCTTCAGGGGCGTTCTGCATGCTGGACGAGGCTGAGGCGGCGCTGGACGACATCAATTTGGCGCGTTTTCTGGCTGTGGTAGACTCTTACCGGTCCGGCGGCCAGTTCATTCTGGTGACCCATCAGAAGCGAACGATGGCGGCGGCGGACGTTCTATACGGGGTTACCCAGGACGCTTCCGGGGCCACGGTAGTTGTATCGAAACGTCTATCAGGAGAGTAACCGTACCGCTTATGGCACGTTCATGGCGCAATTTTTTCAGGAAGTCCAAGAACCCCGGCGAGCAGATGGATTCCGGGGTTGCTACCGAAGTCGAGTCTGAGTTCCAGGACGAAGAGTTACTGGAAGAGGCGATCGAGCCGGACGTGACGCCGGAGGAAGCCGACCCGGTTTTGGAGGAAGCCGCCGAAGCTCGGGAGCACGAAGCGCCCGAGGTAGAAGCCGAGATAGACGAGGAGATCTTCGAGCCGGAGTTCGCCCCCGACGAGTCCGAGGACACCGGCGAAGCGGCATCCGATGAGTCCGGAGGCTGGTTCGGGCGTCTGAGGAGCGGGATGAAGCGGAGCCGCGAGTCGGTCGTTGGGCAGCTAAACGCGGCCATAGCGGAGTTCCGGGACGCCGAAGACGAGGAGTTCTGGGAGCGGGTGGAGGAGATCCTCATATCTTCCGATGTCGGGGTAAATACTACGGCGAAGCTCGTCGGAGAGTTGGAGCAGGAGGCGCTGGAAAAGAACATCACGAGTAGCGAAAAGCTGCGGGAGTTGATGATCGAGAAAGCCACCCAGATGCTCGAAGGTCCGGTAGAGCTGGATATATCCCACGATCCGACCGTAGTTCTGATGGTCGGAGTCAACGGCACCGGCAAGACGACCACGATCGGCAAATTGGTCCAGTATCTGCCGGGAGACGTGATGCTCGCCGCCGGTGATACCTTCCGGGCGGCGGCCATCGAGCAGCTCCAGACCTGGGGTGAGCGGACCGGCGCGCCGGTTATAGCCCGTCAACGCGGGGCCGACGCGGCGGCGGTCGCCCACGAGGCGGTCGAGGAAGCCGAGCGACACGGCACGGACGTGCTGCTCATAGATACCGCCGGCAGGCTGCACACGAAGACCAACCTGATGGCCGAGCTGGAGAAAGTCCGGCGGGTAATAGAGCGCCGGATGCCGGAAGCGCCACACGAGGTGCTGATGACCGTCGATGCGACGACCGGCCAGAACGGTTTGCGGCAGGCGAAGATGTTCCACGAGTCTGTCGGACTGACGGGTATTATTTTGACCAAGCTGGATGGGACGGCAAAGGGCGGCATCGCGCTCGCGATAGCGAACGAGCTCGGGGTGCCGATAAAGATGATCTCGGTCGGCGAAAAGGTGGGAGACCTGCACCCGTTCGACGCCCGGGAGTTCGCGCAAGCACTGTTTGGAGACCTTTAAACTATGTTCGATACGCTAGGCGAGAGACTAAATACCGCGCTCGACGGGGTACGAGGCAGCGGCAACCTGACCGAAGACCAGGTAAAGAAGGTGACCCGTGAGATCCGCCTGGCCCTCCTCGAAGCCGACGTAAACTACGGCGTCGTAAAGGAGTTCGTCGGGAACGTCCGGGAGCGGGCGACCGGCGCGGAGGTCTCAAAGGCGCTAAGTCCGGGACAGCAGGTCGTCAAGATCGTAGACGAAGAGCTGGCGAACCTCATGGGCGGCACGGCCCACAAGTTGACCTTTGCCTCGCGCCCACCGACGGTCGTAATGCTCGCGGGGCTCAATGGACACGGCAAGACCACGACGGCGGGCAAGCTCGCCCTTTTCGTGCGGAAGCTCGGCAAGAACCCCTACATGGTAGCGTGCGATACCTACCGTCCGGCGGCCATAGACCAGCTACAGCAGATCGGCAAGGAGATCGGCGTGCCGGTCTACTCCGAGGGTACGGAACCTGCTCCCGAAGAGGTGGCCGAGCGCGGCGTAAAAGCGGCCAAAGACGCGGGTTACGATTTCGTCATCGTTGACACTGCGGGCCGGCAGGTTCTGGATGCGGACCTGATGGAAGAGCTCAAACGGGTGCGGTCGAACGTCAAGCCGCATTCGGTCATGCTCGTGCTGGATGTGGTTACGGGACAGAACGCCGTCGAGGTGGCGCAGGCGTTCCAGGAGTACGCTGATTTCGACGGCATGGTGCTTACCAAGTTGGATGGCGATGCGCGGGGTGGCGCGGCGTTGTCCGTGGTGCAGGTGACGGAACGTCCGATCAAGTTCGCCTCCGAGGGCGAGAAGATGGGCGAGTTCGATTACTTCTACCCGGACCGGATGGCGGGACGAATACTCGGTATGGGGGACGTGCTCACCCTGATCGAGAAAGCCGAAGGCCAGATGGACAAAGACGAGGCCGAGGCGCAGGGCAAGAAGCTTATGTCCGGGAAATTTACCTTCGAGGACTTCCTAAAGCAAATGCGGATGATAAAGAAGATGGGTCCGATCTCCGGCCTGCTCGGCATGATCCCCGGCCTCAACAAACAGCTCCAGGGAGTGGAGATAGACGACCGGCAACTCGGAAGGGTCGAGGCTATGATAACCTCTATGACCGCCAACGAGCGGCGCAACCCCAAGCTGTTGCAGAGCCCGAGCCGGACGCGTAGGATTGCGCGCGGCAGTGGCATGACCCAGCAGGACGTAAAAAATCTCGTCAAGCAGTTCAACGAGATGCAGAAGATGATGAAGAAGATGGGTAAAGGTGGCGGGATGCCGCAGATGCCCAAGATGCCGTTCAAGTAGTAGTTACAGACAGAAAGGTGAGAACATGGCAGTAAAGATCAGGCTGGCGAGGCACGGCTCTAAAAAGGCTCCGTTTTATCGGATAGTGGTAGCCGACTCGCGGAGCCCGCGCGACGGCCGGTACATAGAGCGCGTCGGGTCGTACAACCCGCGCACCCAGCCCTCGGACATCCAGGTGGACACCGAGAAGGCCAAGGAGTGGCTCGGCAAGGGCGCCCAGCCCACAGAGCAGGTCCGGAAGTTGCTCAAGGTCTCCGGCGTACTCTAGACAGCTATGCAGCAACTCCAAGACCTGGTTCGGTTCCTGACGAAATCGCTCGTGGACGACCCCGACAGCGTGGAAGTCTCCGGCACGGAGGAAGACACGCGGGTGGACCTGGAGATCCGGGTAGCCCAGGAGGACATAGGTAAGGTGATCGGGCGCCAGGGCCGGACGATCAAGGCTATCCGCACGGTCGCCAAGGCGGCCTCGGTGAAAGTTGGCAAGCGGGTCAGCGTGGAGGTTCAGGACTAGCTCCGGTGGAGAAGCTGTCGGATCCGGTGATCATCGGGATCGTCGGCGCGCCCCACGGAGTTCGGGGTACGGTCAGAGTCAAGCCTATCGGCTCTGGACGTCATCTCAGGGAGGGTCTGGAGCCGGTAGTCGGCGACAAGAGATATCGAATACTCCGCTCCCGCCCTACGCCGAAAGGGTTCCTCGTGGACCTCGAAGGGGTCCGGGATCGCTCGGAGACCGCCGGTTTGCGAGGCCAGGAGCTTTGCCTGGATCGCCGGGAATTGGACGATCTGGACGAAGATGAATTCTACGTGGGAGATCTCGTAGGCGTGAGGGCTTATGGTGAATCGGGTGAAGATTTCGGTGAGGTCGCGGAAGTGATCTCAACTCCCGCACACGAGATCCTGGTTCTCGAATCCGGTGAGGAGCAGCGACACATCCCTTTCACCCTGGAACACGTACCGGAGCTTGACCTCGTGTCAGGCCGTCTCGTAGTACGTCCGCCTGAAACCCACGAAGCCTAGCTTTAAGTGAAGAGCCTCGACGTCTTCTGTGTTTTCCCTGAAGTCGTGGACGCCGTACTGCGGACCGGCGTGGTAGGACGGGCTGTCGAGCGGGGCGTGGTCGACTACCGTAGCTTCGATCTCCGGGAGTACGCGCCGGGCGGAAGAATAGACGACATGCCATTCGGCGGCGGGGCCGGGATGGTTGTTAGGGTGGACGTAGTGGCGCGCGCTTTCGAGGAAGTCTACGAGATGCCCGCCAGGGAAATTCGCCGGAAGCGCCGGGTTCTGCTCACAGAGGCCTGGGGTCAGACGATTTCTCAGGGATATATCGAAGAGGTCGCGGGCGAAGAAGCCGTAACCATAATATGCGGCCGGTATGGCGGAGTAGATGACCGGGTTCGGACGGAGCTCTCTACCGAAGCCGTATCGTTGGGAGATTTCGTGTTGTCGGGAGGTGAGATCGCGGCGGCCGCGCTGGCTGATGCCACGATCCGGCTACAAGAAGATGTGCTCGGAAATCGGGAGAGTCTGGTTGGGGAATCATTCTCCAGCGAGGGAGCTATGGGGCCGCCGCAGTACACCCGGCCGGCTGACTGGGATGGAGAGCGGGTGCCCGGCGTGCTATTATCCGGCAATCATGCGGAAATTCGCGCCTGGCGTGAGCGTAAGGCGCGCGAAAGAGCAAGAGATTAAGGCAGACGAACCGGGTCATGCCTGATCCCCGTTCAGAAAACCAGCGAGAGGAGCCGTATATGATAACCAGTGAGAGCTTGCAGCAGAACGTTACAGAGTTTCGTCCCGGAGACACGGTGCGGGTTCAATACCGCGTCATCGAGGGCAGCCGGGAACGAATACAGAACTTCGAAGGGCTGTGTATCGCCCGAAAAGGCAGTGGGATCAGCGAGACGTTCGTGGTCCGTAAAAACTCCTTCGGCGTGGCCGTGGAGCGGATCTTCCCTCTACACTCGCCGAAGATAGCCCAGATCGACGTGGTCTCCCGCGGTGATGTCCGCCGGGCGAAGCTCTACTACATCCGGGAGAAGGTCGGCAAGAAGGCGCGGGTCAAAAAGGCCAAGTAAGCGCCGCCGTTGCGCGATAGCGCCGCGCTCTACGCATTCGACGCCGCCTGGGTCCTCGACCGGGAAGCCCCGATGGCCGGCGCCGATGAGGCTGGGCGCGGCGCCCTGGCGGGACCGCTTGTCGCGTCAGCCGTCATACTGGATGATAGAAACATCGGGATACAGGGCCTCGACGACTCGAAGGCCGTGAGCCCCGCGTTCCGGGAAAGTCTTTACTGGGAAGTCCTGCATCACGCCGCCGCCCTGACGGTGGTGTCATTGCCCGCCTGGTGGATAGACCGTTGGGGAGTGGGCGAGGCCAACAAAGAAGCCCTGAGGCGGGCTATCGGTCTTCTAAAACCCTGGACCGGATGCGGACTGGCTGACGGCAACTTGAAACTCGGTCCGGAGATAGAGTGCCTGCCGAGGGCTGACGGTCGGAGCGCCGCCGTCGCCGCCGCCAGCGTGGTTGCGAAAGTTCTCCGGGACCGGGCAATGCGTTACATATCCGAAGAACATCACGTGTATGGTTTCGAGCGCAACCGGGGTTACGGGACACGGGAACACCGATTGGCGATCTCGGAGGTCGGTCCTTGCCGGGTGCATCGCATGAGCTACGCCGGAGTCGGAACCTGAGCCGGAAGCGGGCCGGAGATCGGGGCGAGAGGCTGGCCCTCGAATATCTAGTCGGCAAGGGATACTCCCTGGTAGAGCGTAATTACCGGACCCGATTCGGGGAGATAGACTTGATCCTGCGCTCGGGAACTACTCTGGTGTTCGTGGAGGTGAAGTTGCGCCGGGGTTCAGGGTTCGGTGATCCATTGGAGTCGGTGACACCGCGCAAGCAGGCGACGATTCGGACACTGGCCGAAGGCTACATCGCCGACCGTGAGCCGGACTTCGAGGATGCGCGTTTCGATGTAGTAGGCATACTAGAAACGGAGGGCGGTCGTGAGATCCAACACATAGAAGACGCCTTCTGAGGTTACCCAGGATTGCCGGGCCACCTTGAACTTATTGCCATAAATAGACTATCTCTGGTATAAACAAGTATGTCTTCGAGGTGGCTCTGCGTGAAGGGGAGTAGCGTAAGCGGGTTTACGACAGCGGCGAGGTCTAATAAGTAATGTCTGTTTGCCGGGCCTGGAGCTTCGCGCTTCTGGGCATAGACGCATCGCCGGTCGAGGTGGAAGTGGACGTAAGCGCTGGCTTACCTGGATTCTCCGTAGTAGGTCTGCCGGACGCCGCCGTACAGGAAGCTCGGGAGCGGGTTCGGGTGGCGATCACCAACAGCGGATACAAGTTCCCTACAAAGAAAGTCATAGTGAACCTGGCCCCGGCCAACCTCCGCAAGGAAGGTCCGGCTTTCGACTTGCCTATTGCTCTGGCCGTGCTCGCCGTATCCGGCGCGGTGCCTCCGGAGAGCCTCGAAGGGGCCGGCGTCGTCGGCGAGTTGTCACTGGACGGCGGATTGCGTGAAGTGCGGGGAGCCCTATCCATGGCGGAGGCGACCCGCCGTAAAGGACTCACGCGTCTGCTATTGCCTGAAGTTAACGCCGTAGAAGCTGCTTCGGTGGGCGCTGTGGAAGCCTACGGGCTACAGAACCTCCGCCAGACCGTTGATTTCCTGAAGGGAGAGGCGCCAATCGTCTGCGCCCGCCCGACGGAGAACGGGAAAGTCGAGGAGCCGGAAAACCTCGACGACTTCGCCGACGTCGCGGGGCAAAGGTTCGCTAAACGAGCCCTGGAGGTAACGGCTGCAGGGGGACATAATATCCTTATGAGTGGACCGCCGGGTTCGGGCAAGACGATGTTGGCGCGGAGGCTTCCTGGCATACTCCCGCCGCTTACACTAGAGGAAAGCATCGAGGTTACGAAAGTATATAGCGCCGCCGGAGAGGGCAACGGCAAGCTGCTCACCCGGCGTCCGTTCCGGGCGCCTCATCACACCATCTCTACCTCCGGGCTGGCGGGTGGCGGGAGCAACCCCAGGCCGGGAGAAGTGTCGCTGGCGCACCATGGAGTGCTGTTTCTGGACGAATTCCCCGAGTTCAGCCGCCCTACCCTGGAAGTTCTGCGTCAGCCGCTAGAGGATGGGCACGTTACGATTTCGCGGGTTGCCGCCACGTTGAGTTACCCGGCGCGGATGACGCTGGCGTGTTCGATGAACCCGTGTCCCTGCGGTTACGCTGGGGATCAAAGGCGGGCGTGCCGGTGTACGGCGGGCCAGATCGAACGCTACCAGAGCCGAATCTCCGGCCCGTTGTTGGACCGGCTGGACCTATTCGTGGACGTGCCGCGCCTGACACGCGAAGAGTTGCGCGGCGAGGAACGAGCGGAGTCTTCCAAAGAGATCCGAGAACGGGTTTCAGGCGCCAGAGAATCCCAGATCGGACGCCAGGGAGTCCCGAACTCCGCCCTCGCTGGCCGCGCTCTGCGCGAAGTTTGCCGGTTGCGGGGCGATTCAGAGACCCTGTTCTCGCAGGCCATAGACCGGATGGGCCTATCCGGTAGAGCGCACGATCGCATCTTGCGCGTCGCCAGAACTGTGGCTGACCTCTCCGGTGCGCCGGAGATCGAGGTGGAGCATCTGGCCGAGGCTCTCAACTACCGGAGGTCGAGGTTCGTTGATCGGTAGCGAGCGCTCGGCGTATCTGTTTCTCTCTTTGCTCCAGGCCCGTACCGGTAGCAGCCTGATCTCCCGTCTCGGGGAGCTTCCGCCTTCGAGCATCCTGAAGATCTCCGCCAAGGAACTCGCGGCGCGCGTAAAGATGACCGACCGAGCGGTCCGCTCGTTCGACAGTCTCCGGCACGACTTCGACCCGGACGCTATTGTGGAACGACTAACCGAGAAGGGAATAACGGCTCTAACACCTGCCGACGAAGGTTATCCCGAACGGCTCACCGAGATGCCGGATCCACCGCCGGCGCTGTTTATGGACGGGGCTCTTCCACAAGGTCCGACTGTCGCCATCGTAGGTTCCAGAAAAGCTTCCCCAACGGGACTCGGAGTAGCCCGGAGTCTCGGACGGGCGTTGGGTGAGCGCGGTGTTTGCGTCGTGAGTGGACTGGCGCTGGGTGTGGACGCCGCCTCGCACCAGGGCGCCCTGGACGGCGGAGGTCCAACGGTTGGCGTGCTCGGCTCCGGGATAGACGTCGTTTACCCGAGGAGCAACCGGCGGCTGTTCGACAGTGTTCGGGATAGTGGGGCCATCATCTCCGAGTATTATCTGGGTGAGGCACCGCTCGCCTGGAGGTTTCCGGCTCGAAATAGGATCATCGCGGGTCTCGGCGATGTGCTGGTCGTCGTGGAAGCCGCCGAGAAGAGTGGCGCGCTAATAACGGCTCGTCACGCCCTGGACGCCGGAGGCGACGTGTGGGCCGTTCCGGGGCCACCGGGGGTGCCGGAATGTCGGGGCTCCAACAAGCTACTCGCGGATGGTGCTGGAGTGCTCTGGGATATCCCGGAGTTCGTGGAAGCTATCGCCCCGGAGCCGATTCGGGAATCAGGGAAAAAGACTTCGGAGCCTCACATACCCGAGGAGTTGCCGGAAAACGAGGCCCGGGCGCTTGCTGGGGTCGGGTTCGAGTCTACGCCGGTAGACGTGGCTGCGGGGCGAAGCGGCATGGCGGTGCAGGAGCTACTCTCCGCGCTAACGTTGCTAGAGCTAAAAGGTTACGTGGCGCGGGATGAGGCCGGAGCTTTTCTAAGGCGGTCGGTGGGATGAGCCAGCAGACGGTAGGAAAGCTTCTGGAGGAATACCTACTGACGCGGGACGAGATTGGGGAGCACGGAACCCATGATAGAAGGGATGCGCGCCGGGCGGAGAGCCTCCGGGATCGGCTGCTCGTGAACTACTCTCCGCTCGTCAAGTACGTTGTCGGGAAAGTCTCGGCCCGCGCAGTCCATCCAACGAAGCAGGAAGAGCTAATGTCTAGCGGGGTTCTGGGGCTACTTGACGCTATAGAGACCTACGATCCCGAACGCGAAGCGAAGTTCCAGACTTATGCGATCTCGAAGATTCGATGGGCTATCCTTGATGAGCTTCGAAAAGGAGACCGGGTGTCGCGGCGGATACGCACTCGGGCCAAGGAGTCGGAACGGGCAAAAGACCGCCTCACACAGAGAATGAGCCGCCCGCCTACCGAGGACGAGGTCGCCAGGGAACTCGATATCAGCCTCACGGATTATAGGACGTTCCTTCTTCAATACTCCCAGTCACAGGTGGACCCACTCGACGGTCGAGCCAGCGCCGAGACCGGATCCCCTGCGCTGGAACGTCAGATCTCTTCGGGTGAAGAGGATCCGTCGGAGTCTCTAGAACGGCTGGAGATACGACAGCAACTCGTAGCGGCGATCGGCGAGTTGAACGAGCGAGAGCGAACCGTGATTACGCTCTACTTCTACGAAGGGCTCACGCTGCGTGAGATAGGACAGGCCCTCCAACTAACCGAAGGACGGATATCCCAGATTATGGGCCGGACGCTTCAAAAGCTTCGCGGTTTCCTCCGAGCGGAAGATTTCGTTTTGCACAGCCTCTAGGGCTTTATAATAAGCGTTTTTCGGTAGAAGAGGCGGTGTCCTTGTGCTAGTATCTCCAGGATTTTGATCACGCACGTCCGTATGAGGGTCTCTGGACCCAGGTGGTGGTCCGCAGCGGTGTTGTGGATTGCGATAAACGGACGGAGGCTACCAACCACCTGAAAGGAAGGTTGCAACGTGGAGAGTACAGCGGAAAAAGTAGGCGTCAGGGAACTCCTTGAGGCCGGGGTCCACTTCGGGCATCAGGCCAAGCGATGGAATCCCAAGATGAAAAACTACATCTTCGCCCAGCGGGCCGGGGTCCACATCATAGACCTCGACCAGTCCCTGGATCTACTGGAGCGCGCCCGCAGTTTCGTCCGAGGTGTGGCCGAATCCGGCCGGGACGTTTTGTTCGTAGGCACAAAGAAACAGGCCCAGCTAACCCTCGCCGAGCAGGCGATCCGGAGCGGACAGCCGTACGTCGCCGAACGGTACATTGGCGGCATGCTGACGAACTTCCAGACGATAAAGCCCCGGATTGAGTATTTCAAGTCGCTCATTATCGCGGTGGAGGAGACGCCGGAAGAGGAGAGGTCCGGCCGGGATTGGTTTGCGCTCCAGCGCGAGTACCAGAAGCTCCGGCGCAACTTCGCTGGTCTCACCGAGATGGAGAAGCTACCCGGCGCTTTGTTCGTCATAGATCCCAAGCGCGAAGAGTTGATGGTCAAAGAGGCCAACCGGCTCAAGATCCCGGTAGTCGCCATAACCGATACTAACTGTGACCCCGAGGTCATAGATTACGTCATTCCGGGCAACGACGATGCCATACGGTCCGTAAACCTTATCTCCAGGCTTATCGCTGATGCGGTTCTGGAAGGTAAGGGTGAGGACGAGGTACAGGCCGAAGAGCGCCCGGTACCGCCGGTGATCGAAGAAGCCCAGGCCTCTGAAGAAGCAGTCGAGGCTGCGGCGGCGAATGGGAACGGTGGTTCGGTGGAAGTACCGGCCGCCGAAGACGTTGTCTCCGACGAGATGGCCTCCGTCGAGGAAGCTGTGGAAGAAGACGACGGCGTTTTGGAAGAGCCCGTGCCCGACGTAGAGGATACTGTTTTGGAGTCCGCCGGTGGCGACGCTGAGGCGGCTGCGGCGGCAGCGGCTGAGGCTGCCGCAGAGGACGAAGCGGTAAAAGAGCCGGAGGCTGGCAGCTCCGAAGACGAGAAAGAGGAGAGTTAAAAGAGTTGGCAAGCACGATAGAGAAGATCAAGCAGCTCCGCGAGGAGACCGCCGCCGGGATGATGGACGTCAAGAACGCCTTGCAGGAGTCGGAGGGTGACCTTGACGGAGCCCGCCGCGTACTAAAAGAGCGCGGACAGGCTGTAGCGGCGAAGAAGAGCGCCCGCGAGGCCGGTGAAGGCCTGATCGAGTCCTACGTCCACTTTAACGGCAGGGTGGGGGTTCTCGTCGAGATCAACTGCGAGACGGATTTCGTGGCCCGAACCCCGGAGTTTAAGGAGTTCGCCCACAACGTCGCGCTGCAGGTCGCTTCGAGCAACCCGATGCCGCTGGCGGTGGCCCCTGAAGATATCCCCGAGTCGGAGTTGGAGGAAGAGCGGGAGATAGCCCGGAAGCAGGCCGCAGACATGGGCAAGCCTGAGAACGTGCAGGAGAAGATCGTCGAAGGCCGGGTAAACAAGTGGATCTCCGAGCGGGCGCTGCTAACCCAGCAGTACGTTAAGGAGCCTGACCAGACGGTCGGCGACCTCCTCCAGGAGAACATCCAGAAGCTCGGAGAGAACGTGATCATCCGCCGCTTCGTCCGTTACGAGCTCTAAGCCAATTTGGACCAACCTTCTCCCATGCCGGAAAACAAAGCGGGCGCGTCGGGGCCGGACCTTGGCTCCCTCAACCGCGTAGTCCTGAAACTCTCCGGCGAGAGCCTCTCCGGTGAGGGGGGCTACGGGATAGATCCGCCGAGTCTCGGCTCAACGGCGGATCAGGTAGTGGAAGCCCTCGAAGCCGGGGCCGAGCTGGCAGTGGTCGTCGGCGGCGGCAACATCTTCCGGGGCTCGCAGGTAGCCGACGCCCTGGGTATAGAGAGCGCCACCGCGGACTACATGGCGATGCTCGGTACGGTTATCAACGCCCTTGCATTGCAGGCCGCGCTAGAGAGCCGGGGTGTTCAGAGCCGCGTGCAGTCGGCCATTGAGATGCGCGAGGTCGCAGAGCCCTACATCCGTCGCCGGGCTATCCGGCACCTGGAGAAGAAGCGGGTGGTAATATTCGCGTCCGGGACTGGCAACCCGTTCTTTACGACCGATACGGGCGCGGCTTTGAGGGCTCTGGAGATAGGGGCTGACGCGCTTTTGATGGCGAAGAACGAGGTGGATGGGGTCTACGACAAAGACCCGCGCAAGTACCCCGACGCCGTTCACATGCCGCGGCTCCGCTACATGGACCTGCTCTCTAAGAACCTGTCCGTCATGGATCACACGGCGGCCACTCTCTGTAGCGGGGAGAACCTTCCAATAGTAGTTTTCGATATACTAAAGCCTGGCAACCTGCGCCGTATTTTGCAGGGAGAGCATGTGGGTTCCGTGGTCTGGAACTCCGGCGAAGATTCTATAGGCTGATCGGGGACCGGAGGAGAGCGAATATGTCTGAGATGATCGATCTTAGCGCGGCCGAACGCCGGATGCAGGGGGCTGTTGAGGCTGTCAAGCGTGAATTTTCAACCATCCGTACCGGACGGGCCAACCCGGCGATCCTGGACAGGGTCGAGGTGGAGGTCTACGGTTCCCGGATGGATTTGAGAAGCGTCGCAAACATTGGCGCCCCAGAAGCCAGGCTACTGATGGTCACCCCTTTCGACCCGAACTCCATCAAGGCTATAGAACGGGCCATAGAGAACGCGGATATCGGCCTGAATCCCCAGAACGACGGTAAAGTCATCCGGCTCCCGATCCCAGAACTGACCGAAGAACGGCGTCGGGACTTCATCAGGATGGCCCGCGGCATGGCCGAAGAGGGGCGGGTTTCCGTACGCAACGTCCGCCGGGACGAGATGCGCGACGTTCATGAGCTGCGTAAAGAAGGCGAGGTCTCCGAAGACGAGGAGCGCCGCGCCGAGGATGAATTGCAGAAACTCACCAACCATTACGTGAAAGTCATAGACGACGCCGTTTCGGATAAAGAGTCCGAACTCATGGAGGTCTGAGCCCTGGAATCCATCCAGAAACATCCTTCAGGCGTCCCGGAGCGCGCCCTGGAAAACACCGACCTGTCCAACGGCCCGCGCCACGTGGCCGTCATCATGGACGGCAATGGACGTTGGGCGCAGCGTCGTTGGCTCCCTCGGGCTGCCGGTCATCGGGCCGGTATCTCCGTTCTCGAACCGCTGATCGAGGCCGCCGGCGAGGCGGGGGTAAAGACGCTTACCCTCTACGCCTTCTCGACGGAGAACTGGACCCGTCCCGAGGACGAGGTCAGCACCCTGATGAAGCTCTTTATCGAGACGGCGCGGGCCAAAGTACCCGAGTTAAACAAACGTGGGGCGCGGCTTCGTTTTCTCGGACGCCGGGATAGCTTGCCGAATGCTGTCCGGGAAGCTTTGCTGGAAGCGGAAGAGCTTACGGCGGGTAACTCGGAGATCGACGTCTATATAGCGCTCAACTACGGTGGTAGAGGTGAGATCGTGGACGCCACCCGGCGTATGATCTCCGATGGCCTAAAACCGGAAGAGGTCGACGAGCAGACGTTCGCCCGTTACCTCTACGCGCCCGAAGTGCCGGAGATTGACCTCGTGATACGCACCAGCGGCGAGCTTCGTGTCTCAAACTTCCTGCTCTGGCAGATCGCCTACGCCGAGTTCTACGTCACCGATACCCTGTGGCCGGACTTCTCCCGGACAGAGTTCCTGCAAGCTATAGAGTCCTTCGCCTCCCGGTCCCGACGCCGGGGCGGAGTATAGAAATCCCTTGCTGAGGTGGCGGACCGCCACCGCGATCGTACTCGGCCCCGTCGTTCTCGGGGCTATTCTTCTGGGACCATGGGCCGTGCTCTCCCTGGTCCTGGTAGTGGTTGGAATCGCCGCCTATGAACTTTACGAAGCACTCAACCCATTGCCGTTCCCTGCGGCGCTGGGAGCCGGCGTCGCCCCGGTTCTACTCTCTATACCGTACGGCGTCCAGGGGGTGCTCGCAGGTAGCCTGCTGAGCCTGCCCTGGGCGCTGTTCTGGCTCGCGGGCAAGCCCGAGGCAAGGACGCTCCGGGCTCTGCTAGCCCTGTTGCTGATGGCGCTCTGGGTCGGGACCCCGATGGCACATGTTGGGCTGCTCTCCCAACTCCCGAACGGGGTATTGTTGATCCTCATAGCCGTGGTCGGGCCCTGGATCTCCGACTCCGGCGCCTACTTCGCGGGACGCTTTTTCGGGCGGCATCCGCTTCTCCCAAGCCTGAGCCCCAGCAAGACTATCGAAGGCGCGATAGGGGGACTTGTCCTGACCATGCTCATAGTCGGCTGGGTTACCTACGATTTCCTCGATTTCTCGTTATACCAGGCGATCATCTTCGGCGCGTCGGTCTCGCTCTTCAGCCAGACCGGCGACCTCTTCGAGTCCATCCTCAAACGGATGCTGGATCTCAAGGATCTCGGTAACTTCCTCCCCGGACACGGCGGAATGCTGGACCGGATAGACAGCCTGCTCTTTACAGCGCCTGCGGTATACTACATCTCCATGTTTCTATGAGATTCTCCCCTACGAAAACCCCGGCATGAAAAGACGCCTTACTATCCTCGGTTCGACCGGCAGTATCGGCCGCCAGACTCTGGATGTCGTCCGCGCCTACCCTGAACGCTTCGAATTGGTCGGCCTCTCCGCCTCCTCGAACGCCGATCTACTACGGAAACAAGCCGCCGAGTTCAGGCCCGAATACGTTGCCCTCGAAAACGGCGACGCTTCCGCGCTGGAAGGACTTTACCCCAAAGTCCTAAGCGGTCCAGGAACTGCCCAAAAGCTCGCCCAGATGACGGCCGATGTTGTACTCAACGGCATTGTCGGATTCGCCGGACTCGCCGCGACCGTGGGAGCCCTCGAAGCCGGCAACACGGTGGCCCTCGCTAACAAGGAATCTCTCGTGGCCGGCGGCGAGTGGGTGATGAACCTCGCTCCGCCGGACCGCCTAATACCCGTGGACTCCGAGCATTCGGCGATCTTCCAGTGTCTTCTCGGCCGAGAAATAGGCGAGATAGACAAGATCCTGCTTACCGCTTCGGGTGGGCCGTTCTTCGAGATGGACAAAGGCCAACTGCTGGACGTCGGACCGGAGGATGCGTTAAAGCACCCAACGTGGGAGATGGGACGAAAGATCACCATAGATTCAGCCACTATGATGAATAAGGGCCTCGAAGTCATAGAGGCTCACCACCTCTTCGACGTTCCATACGACGACGTCAAGGTAGTCGTTCATCGCCAGTCCGCCGTGCATGGAGGCGCCATCTTCGAGGACGGCTCCGTGATACTGCACGCCGCGCTCCCGGACATGCGCCTCCCGATAGCGTACGGAGTCCTGTACCCCGAGCGGATAGACGTCGGCGCGGAGCCGGTTGATTTCGGAGGCATCTCGTGGACATTCGACGAGCCCCGAAACGACGTGTTCCGGTGCTTGCCGCTCGCTGTCCAGGCCGGAGAGGCCGGTGGAGCCTATCCGGTGGCGTTGAACGCCGCCAACGAGATCGCCGTCGACGCCTTCCTTGAACACCGGATAAAATTCCTCCAGATAGCCGACGCGATCGAGGAGGTCCTCCAAATAGTCCCCGACTTCGGAGAAATGCAGAGCATGGAAGCCATAGAGTCCGTAGACCGCTGGGCGCGGGACGAAGCCGGACGCCAGATAGCCGGTGTCGCCAGATGACCATAGTCGTCGCCTTGCTAGGCCTGATCTTCCTTATAGTCATCCACGAACTGGGGCACATGCTGACCGCCAAAGCCCTCGGCGTCCGGGTTCCGGAGTTCGGCATAGGCTTCGGCCCCGCAATCTTCAAAAAGAAGTTCGGAGAGACCGTCTATTCTTTTCGCATAATACTCCTGGGTGGTTTCGCAAAGATGGCCGGGATGGAGGACATCGGGAGCGTAAAGCAACAGGAGGGCGAACTGGCGCCCGACACTTATCCCTCCAAAGCGCCCTGGAAGCGGGCGCTCATTATCTTCGCCGGTCCGGGCGTCAACATCGTTGCTTGCGTCTTGATCCTGGCCGGAACCTACATGTTCTCCGGCGTCGTAACGGGGGCCACGACCCAGGTAGACGAGGTAGTCCCGAAGACTTTTGCGGCCGAGGCGGGGATAAAAGCGGGGGATAAGCTCGTCGGACTGGACGGCTCCAAAATAGGAAATTGGGATAACTTCCAAAAGACTATCGCGGACAAGAAGCCCGGCGAAGAAGTAGCGTTGGCGGTCGAGCGTGACGGCGAGAGGCGAACGTTTACGGGCGAACTCTCCGAGAATCCGCAGGACCCGGAGCAGGGTCTCGTCGGGGTAAGGCCGGTTCCGGTGACCACGAGTTACGGGCCACTCCAGTCGCTCGGCTTTGGAGTACAGCGTACCGCAGAATTTACGGTGTTGTACGTCGGAGGACTGTACCAACTCGTGACGGGCCAGATGGACTTCTTCGACAACGTTTCGGGACCTGTGGGAATAGTCGGGGCGAGTAGCGAACTCGTTAGCGAGGGAGTCTACGTGCGGTTCCTAGCCATAATAAGCCTGATATTGGGCATTATGAACCTGCTGCCCATCCTGCCGCTCGATGGTGGGCATTTGCTCTTTATAGCCACGGAGAAGATTATAGGGCGACCAGTTAGCCAGCAGACTATGGGTAAGGTCGCGTTCCTGGGGTTGGCGTTGTTCCTGACACTGTTTTTGTTCGCAACTTACGCAGATATTAGTAAGATAATCGAGGGACAACCCTTCATTCCGCAGTAAAATAACTAAGATATCGGAGATATTAGGAGAAAGATGACAGAGGCAACGGTACAGGAACGTCCGATCACGAGCCGACAGATCACCGTCGGCGGCGTACCCATCGGGGGCGGCGCCCAGGTGGCCGTCCAGTCCATGACCAACACGATGACCTACGATGTCGAGGAGACCGTCCAGCAGGTCTACGACCTGAACGCGGCCGGGGCCGACCTGGTTCGCGTCTCGGTCAATGGCTCCAAGGCGCTCAAGGGGTTCCGGGAGGTCGTGTGGCGCTCGCCGGTGCCTCTGATCGCCGACATCCACTTCGACTACCGGATGGCCCTCGGGGCGGCCGATGCTGGTGCGGCGTGCGTCAGGATCAACCCCGGCAACGTCGGCAACGACGACCGCTACCGGCACGTGATCGAAAAGTGCCAGGAGACCGGCGTCGCCATGCGGATCGGGGTCAACTCCGGCTCGGTCGAGAAGAAATATTGGGACCTCCCCAAGCACGAGGCGCTCGTCGCCAGTGCACTAAATAAAGTCGAGATCGCCGAGGAGATGGACTTCTTCAACTTCAAGGTCTCCCTCAAAGCGAGCCACGTCCCGGAGATGGTCATGGCGAACCGCAAGTTCCGCGAGTTCTCCGACGCGCCGCTGCACCTCGGCGTAACCGAGGCCGGTACGAAGGTTCCGGGCGCGGTAAAGAGCGCCGCGGCCCTCGGTCAACTGCTACCTTACGGTATCGGGGATACCATCCGCATCTCGCTCGCCGAAGACCCGGTAGAGGAGATCCCGGTCGCCTACCATATCCTCTCTTGCCTCGACCTGCGGCATCGCGGCCCGAACGTCATCGCCTGTCCGAGTTGCGCCCGCACGTTGGGGTTCGACGTGATCGGGATGGCCGGAAAGGTCGAAGACGCCCTCAAGCACTACGAAGACCACTTCACCGTAGCCGTAATGGGTTGCATCGTAAACGGACCCGGTGAGGCCCGTGACGCCGACTACGGCGTGGCCGGCGGCAAGGACGACGGAGTTATCTTCTCCAAAGGCGAACCTTTGCGGAAAGTGGAACGCGACGACATCTTCGACGCCCTCTTCGAGGAGATAGAGAAGGACGGGCGAAAGTAAAGCAGTGCCGTTAGCTAACCGTAAAGTTCGATCCTCGCTTCGTGCGCCGATGCTTGAGCCAGGCGCTTATCTGTCGTGATAAGAGTCGCGTCGAGTGCTTCGGCGAGCGCAACATACGCTGCGTCGTAAGCTGAGACGTTCTCCTTAAGCTCCCAGATTCGCTTGACCAACGGTTCGTGCGGATAACGGGTCAGCCTCATACTGAGCATTGCGTTTATGGCACGGTTACTTCGTGTCTCTGACACTTGTCCTGCCAGAGCTAGACGGCGTAGGGCATGGAGCACCTCTACTCCGAAGAGGTGTGGTACGTGTAAGTTTTCGCGAGGATCCCCTAAGTCTTCTTGCTTGATCCTCTCCCGGACCCGTATCGCGTTTGGCTGAAAGTTGAGTAGCACGTCAACCGCTGCTGAAGCATCCAAGACTATCAAGTCGTATTATTCGGCGTCTCGATGGCGCCGAATAATGATAGACGGCGACTCGTCCAACTCTATCGGCTCTTCACGAGCGAGGCGATCCATCAACTCGCTCAAGGTGGGTTTGGTCGCCACCTGCTCGATCTCGGCCAGTAAATAATCTGAGAGTGTCATGCCGCTCTGCGCCGCCCGGACCTTTAGCGCACGGTGCAGATCCTCGGATACATTGCGTATCTGTATCGTTGTTGCCATGCTCAGAATAGTATCACATGCAGAAACAAAGTGATTGTGTCGATACAAAGCATGTGCGGAACGGGTCTGGATGCTGGCGACTATGCCGAGAGGAGTAGTGTAAAGGGTGTTTTGTGAGCATCGAGCTGATGGTGGGTAGTCGTTAGCCCCGGCGTTTTGTGGACACCAGATGCCTTGTAACCTACATACTCTGCTGTATAATCCTAAATGGTGAGTTGGAGCAAGGGGTCCCACCGGACCCGTTGCTTTTTTAACGTCTAAAAAGGGGCAGACCCACGGCACGGCTAGAGAAACTAACGGAGGTTGTAGAGGGTTCTTTGCCGGAGGAAGTAGAGCTCGTAGAGGCTCAGTTCTCCGGGGGAGCTCTGCTGACCTTGCTCGTGGATCGGGAGGACGGACTCGTTGACCATGAGTTTTGCTCGCGGGTCGTTGCCGCAGTTTCGCCGGCGCTCGAAGAAGAGGGCTACGACGGTATGGTAGAGGTCTCTTCGCCGGGTATAGAACGCCCGTTGACCAAGCCGGAACATTTCCGGCGATTTGTGGGGCATGAGGCCAAGGTAAAGGTATCGGAGCCAATCGAGGGACGGCGAAATTTTACCGGCGAGATCTTGGACGCCGGCGATGAAAGTTTTTCACTACAACTCTTAGAGGGGGGAGCGGAGGTGGAGCTACCGTTCGGCTCCGTAAGCCGCGCATACCTCAAGGAGGAAATATAGAGATGAACACCGCACTGATATCAGCACTACGAGAGATAGAGACAGACAAGGGCATCCCCTTCGAGACGATCAAGGGTGTGCTGGAGGAGTCCCTGCTCGCGGCTTATGAAGGGCGTGAGGGGGCCGAAGAAGGGGCCGAGGTGGTCCTGGATGAGGAGACCGGCCAGCTCTGCGTGATGAAGGATGGACAGGACATAACGCCCCACGACTTCACGCGCATCGCGGCCCAGGTCATGCGCCAGAACTTCTACCAGCGTCTCAGTGAGATCAACAACGAGCAACTCCTCGAAGAATACGGTGAGCGGATGGGCGACATCGTTACCGGCATCGTCCAGCAAGCCCACCGGCGAATGACGCTTGTTGACCTCGGACGGGTCGAGGCGATACTGCCTGCGAGCGAGCAGGTTCCGAATGAGCGGTACGAGAACGGACAGAGGATCAAGGTCTATCTGCTGGAGATCCGGGAACCGGGCCGTGGGCCGGGGCTGGTGGTCAGCCGCCGGCACGAAGGCTTGCTGAGGGGGCTCTTCGAGCTGGAGGTCCCGGAGATCTACGATGGCCTGGTCGAGATAAAGGCCGTCTCCCGCGAGGGGGGATTGCGCTCCAAAGTGGCCGTTTGGTCGAACGAGACCGGTATAGACCCTGTAGGGGCCTGTGTGGGGCCGCGTGGCAGCCGGGTGCGGGCAGTTGTCTCGGAGCTTCGGAACGAGAAGATAGACATCATCCAGTGGGACCCGGACCCGGCGCGGTTTATCGCCAAGGCGCTCTCGCCGGCGCGCGTGCGAGAGGTCTACCTGGATGAGGACGAGAAGATGGCGGAGGTCATCGTCCCGGACGACCAGCTCTCGCTGGCGATCGGACGCGAGGGCCAGAACGCCCGCCTCGCCGTCAAGTTGACCGATTGGAAGATCGACATAAAGCCCGAGAGCCAGGCTATAGAGTACGAGGACGAGGAAGATTGGGAGCCCGACGAGGACTCCTCCATGCACCGCTGCCGGGCCGTTCTATCGAATGGTCGGCGCTGCGCGAACATGGCGTTGCCGGGATCTCTGTTCTGCGGCATACCGTCGCATCAGTCTCAGGCATCCGAGTTCGAAGGCATGGTCGAAGTCGAAGGCTCTGAAGGAGTGACGAAAGATGAGTAAGCGTGTATACGAGATAGCCAAAGAGCTAAATCTTGAGACCAAAGAGGTTATAGGCCGCCTGAACGACGCCGGCGTGGACGTGAAACATCACTCGGCGACGGTGGAGGATCCGATCTTCGATCGAGTCTTCGGAAATGGACAGCCTCAGAACGGGCGCACGGAGGCCCAGGAGGAAGAGGCCCAAGAAGCCCGCGCCGAAGCGGAGCATTCCGGGCACGAGTCCGCTATCGCGGAAGCTCCGGCCGAGGAGCCGATTTCGGCGCCGGAGACCGAAGCGGAGAAGCCGAAAGCCGGCGGCAAGAAGCGGCGACGGGTCGTCATAGACGCGAGCGCAACGAACCGTTCCGCGCGTCCGAGCTCGGCTCCGGCCCAGCCGAAAGAGCCCCGGCAGGCTCCGGCCGAGGAGAAAGAAGAGCAAGAGCCCAGCGCCGTCCGGGTCGAGCCTGGCGCGACGGTCAAGGACCTTGCGGACGCGCTAGGGATACCGCCGACCCAGGTTATTAAGGTGCTCATGGGTCTGGGCGAGATGAAGACCGTGACCCAGACGCTCTCCATAGAGGAGATAGAGCTTATAGCCGAGGAGATTGGGACCGAGGTAGAAGTCGCGGCGGTCGAGGAGCCCGCGCCGGAAGAGGTACTGCCGGAGGACTCCCCAGAGGATCTGGTCGAGAAGCCGCCGGTTGTGACGGTCATGGGCCACGTAGACCACGGTAAGACTTCCGTACTGGACTACATCCGTAAGGAGAACGTTCAGTCCGGGGAGGCCGGTGGCATTACCCAGCACATCGGTGCCTACCAGGTCGAGAGTGACGGCCGGAAGATCACCTTTATAGACACGCCGGGCCACGAGGCGTTTACCGAGATGCGGGCCCGAGGCGCGAAGGTGACTGACGTGGTCGTGCTGGTGGTAGCCGCCGACGATGGCATCATGCCCCAGACTCAGGAGGCGATCGAGCACTCCAGGGCCGCCGAAGTCCCGCTGGTCGTCGCCCTCAACAAGATAGACGTATCCAACGCCAACCCGGATCGGGTACTCGGCCAGCTCGCCGAGCAGGGTCTTTTGCCGGAGGCTTATGGTGGCGAGACGGTTACCGTCCACGTATCGGCCAAGACCGGCGAAGGAATTGACGAACTCCTGGAGAACATCCTGATCGTTGCGGAGCTGGAAGATCTCCAGGCCAACCCGAACGCGCCCGCCAGTGGGTATGTGATCGAGGGCGAGCGCGACCCTGGACGTGGCCCGGTGGCGACGCTCCTCATAAGTCGGGGTACGCTTCACAAGGGCGACAGTGTTCTCGCCGGCTCGGCTTACGGTCGGGTTCGGGCGATGCTGGATTACACCGGACAGCGCATCGACGAGGCCGGTCCGGGCGCCCCGGTCGAGATCCTTGGCCTCTCCGGCGTGCCGGAGGCTGGCACCCGCTTCGAGACCACCGAGCACGAGCGTCTCGCCCGCGACAAAGCCCAGAAGGCCGAGGGCGCCCTGCGCCGCCAAGAGCTCGCCGAGGGTGGCTCCCGCCGGACGCTCGAAGAACTTCTCGGCGAGGGCGGCATTCAGGACCTCAACCTCGTCATAAAGGCAGACGTTGCGGGTTCGGTTGAGGCTCTCAAAGAAGCGCTCTCCAAGCTCTCCACCGATGAGGTGCGGGTCAACATCGTCCGCAGTGGAGTTGGCGCGCTCACCGACTCGGACGTCATGCTCGCTTCGGCCAGTGATGGCATCATGCTCGGCTTCAACGTGCGGCCTACCAACACGGCAAAGCAGGTCGCCGAGCGCGAAGGCGTGGAGATACGGACGTACGACGTGATCTACAAGGCGCTCGAAGAGATCGAAGCCGCCATGCGCGGCATGCTCGCCCCAGAGTCCGTCGAGAACGAGACCGGGACCGCTGAGGTGCGCGAGATCTTCCGCGTGCCGAACGCCGGGATCGTGGCGGGTTGCTACGTGGCGACTGGTGAGATCTTCCGCAACAACCGCGTCCGCGTGGTGCGGGACGGAACCGTAGTCTACGAGGGAACCCCCGGCTCCTTGAGACGCTTCAAGGACGACGTGCGTTCTGTCCGGCAGAACTTCGAGTGTGGTGTGAGCATCGAGAACTTCAACGACGTCAAGGAAGGCGACGTACTAGAGTTCTTCGAGGTCGTCGAGGTTCCGCGGTAAACCGGTAAGCGAAGGCTGGAGAGTTTGTTCTGTACAGTAAGGCTGGAGTTGGAGTTGCCCTTCGCCTCCAGCCTAAAGGACAAACGCCAGACGATCCGCTCTCTGAAGGACCGACTCAGGCGCAAAAACGTCTCCGTCGTGGAATCTAGTCACCAGGACTTATGGCAGAGGGCCACCGTGGAGATCGCACTAGCTGCCACCTCGCACGGCGCCGCCGAGGAGAAACGTGAAGAGGTCCGCCGCGCCCTGTTGAACTACGAGCAGATTCAGATAGTAGATTGGCGTGAGGAGTTTTCAAAACTATGAGCGAACGTACCCGCAAGATAGAGTCACAGATCAAGGAGATCCTGGGCGAGGAAGTAGACGCGCTCTCCGACCCCCGCATAAACGGCCTCGTAACCGTAACGTCGGTTCACGTGAGCCCGGATCTCTCGCACGCGACGGTCTACTATAGTCTCCTCGCGGGCGAAGACGCCGAAGCCGCTAGGGAGGGTCTACAGAGCGCCGCCGGGCGTCTACAAGGTGTCGTGGGGTCGCAGACGCGTCTCAAGCGGACGCCCCGGCTCTACTTCGAGCCTGACCCGGTCGTAGAGCGCGCCAGTCGTATAGATGCAGCTTTGAGGGAGGTAAAGTCAGTTGACGACCCAAACAATGGGTAACACTACGCAGGAGATAGCGGATTTTCTAAAGACGGTAGATAAGGCCGCCGTCACGACCCACGTCGGGGCCGACGGGGACGCCATCGGGACCTCGGCGGCGCTCGTGCATTTGATGCGCGCCCTGGGGTCGGAGGCAGTCTTCTGTCACGCCGAGGAGGTGCCTGGCTACCTGCAGTGGTTGATCCCGGACGCCCGTCAGGAGATCCCCGAAGGCTTTGGCTTGCTGGTAGTGGATACTTCCCGCCTCGACCGGGCCGGTTCGAGTAACGGCTCTACGCCGAAGTTGAACCTCGACCACCACGCTGACAACCCGCTCTACGCTGAGTTGAACCTGGTTAACCCGCGCGCCGCCGCCACAGCGGAGATCGTCGCGGACCTCTTTACGGAGCTTGGTGTACCAATGGAGAAACCTGCGGCCGAGGCGATCTACACCGGCGTGCGGACGGATACCGGCGGCTTTCGGTTCCGGAATATCCGTCCCGAGACGCACGAGTTGGTCGCCGACCTTTTGCGGACCGGAGTAGTTCCCGCCGAAGTGGATGACCGGCTCAACCGTACCGGCACTATCGGCCAACTAAACATCGTCGGTGTTACGCTTGCCAACGCCGTGCGCTACGGCGACGCCATCATCGCCACTGTGGACAACGATGACTACGAGCGCACCGGCGGCACCGAGCTCGACTCCAAGGAATCCATAGACCACCTCCGCACCGTCGCCGGGGTAGACGTGGTGGCGCATCTCCGCGAAGTCCCGGACGGCACGAAGGGCTCACTCCGCTCCGAGACGGTGGACGTGGCGGAGGTCGCGCGCGGCTTCGGCGGCGGCGGCCACAAACTCGCCGCCGGTTACACCGCAACTGGTAAACGACCCGATGAGGCAAAAAAAGACCTTTTGGAGGCTCTCGACGGCCTGGTGGATCTCGGGGAGCGTCGATAAAGGAACAGCCCCTATCCGGCGCTTTGCTGCTAGACAAGCCGACCGGCGTCAGTAGTGCCCGCGCGGTGGCCCAGGTAAAGCGCCTCCTGCCGAAGAAGACCAAGATCGGACACACTGGAACACTCGATCCTCTGGCCTCCGGCCTCCTGATATTGCTGATCGGGCGGGCTACCCGTCTCTCCCGTTACGTGACCGGCCTGGACAAAACCTACACCGCCACGGCCCGCTTCGGGGCCGTCTCAGACACCCTCGACGCCGAAGGCGAAATAACGGAACTCGATAGGCCAACGCCCACGGAAGAAGATCTCCGGTCCGCAGCGCGAGACTTTACCGGTGAACTCCTCCAGACGCCGCCGATGGCCTCCGCCGTAAAGGTCGGCGGCGAACGTCTCTACAACGTTCATCGTCGGGGCGAAACGGTCGAACGCGAGAGCCGTCCGATAACGATTCATTCGTTGGGCCTGGGCGCATACGAACCTCCGCACGCCACCTTCGAGGTCTCGTGCTCCAGCGGAACCTACGTGCGAACCTTGGTCTCCGACCTCGCCGACTCTCTCGACACCGGCGCCTACCTTACCGCCCTCCGACGCAACTCCGTCGGAAACCTCGATCTACAGGACGCTAAACTCCCCGAAGAGATCACCGAACCCACATTATATAACCACATAATACAACCGGGTGGGGTGGTGGAGCATCTGCCGGCAGTGGTTGTGGACGAGGAAGAACGCGAGGACGTACTCCACGGACGGAGTATCGCGTCACGCGGGATACCGGGTAGTTTCAGGGTGCAGTTCGATGGGGAGTTGTTGGCGATCTACCGGGATGAGGAAGGTCGCGCGAGGCCCGAGGTGGTGTTGTGCGCGGCGTAGTTTTGGCACTAGGAACCTTCGATGGGGTGCATCTGGGGCATCAGGCTGTGTTGAGCCGGGCCGTCGAAGAAGGGGAAAGTCGGGGTCGAACGGTGGTCGCTGCCACGTTTGAGCCTCATCCGAGGGCTGTGCTGAATCCTGGCGCGGCACCTGAATTGCTGACCACGCTGGAGCTGCGATGCGAGGCTCTAAAGAGATACGGGGCGGAGCAAGTGCGTGTCATCAGGTTCGATAAAGACCTCTCGCGCAAGACCCCGGAAGAGTTCGTCCGGGACGTTCTGGTGGAAAACCTCGGTGCGGAGACCGTCGTGGTGGGAGAGAACTTCAGGTTTGGATACCGGGCCTCCGGGGACGTTGATGATTTGGATCGGCTCATGCGTTCTTACGGAGGGGCTGCGATCTCCGTTCCTATAAAGGGGGTGAACGGCGGTATAGAGGTCAACTCGACCCGTATTCGCAGCCTCATTTCGGGTGGTGAGGTTGCTCCTGCGGCCCGGCTTCTAGGGCGTCACTACTTGGTGCGCGGAGAGGTGATCGTGGGTGAAAAGAGGGGACGCACGATCGGCTTTCCGACCGCAAATGTAGTCTCCGATCCTTCGCTGCTCATTCCAGGACGCGGTGTTTACGCAGGGTTTGCGTGGTTTGGTCGGGAGCGGTACGCGGCCTGTACGAACGTCGGGGTCGCACCGACCTTTAGACGCGGTGAGAACAAAGTAGAGGCCTACCTGCTCGATTTCGAGGGGGATCTCTACGGAAAAACTATCGACTTGAGTTTTGTAGAGCGCATAAGAGATGAGCGCAGGTTCTCCGGGATCGAAGAGCTGAAAGCGCAGATTGCACGGGATGTAGAGGATGCCCAGCGTATCGCTGACGCATCGCGGACGATATAGTCTGATGCGTGTGTTAGCATATAGTCGAGATAAAATGGTTTTAGAACGAAAGACAGAGCAAAGAGGAGATAGAAGAAGTTGGCGGTAGTTCAAAACAAAGAAGAGACGATCCGGGAATACCAGACGCACGATGGCGATACGGGTTCCCCGGAAGTTCAGGTCGCCGTGCTCACAGGAAAGATATCGCACCTGACCGAGCACCTGCGCGAGCACAAGCACGATTACCACACGCGGCGCGGCCTCTTGCAGATGGTCGGAAAGCGGCGGCGTCTGCTCAAGTACCTTCAGAAGAAGGACGTAGAGCGTTACAGGTCGCTCATATCCCGTCTCGGCCTTCGCCGATAACCGGAACCACCCAAACAAAAGCAACAAGAGGAGAAAGAGAATATGCGTTTAGAGATCCCCGTAGGCGAGCGTTCGCTCGTGCTCGAAACCGGGAAGCTGGCTAAACAGGCCGGCGGGGCGGTTACGGTAAGGCTCGGCGACACCATGCTACTGTCCACTGCGACGCGCTCAGCCCAGCCCCGCGCAGGGGCTTCGTTCCTGCCGCTCAGCGTGGATATAGAAGAAAGAATGTCGTCGGCCGGCAAGATTCCCGGCGGCTTCATAAAGCGCGAGGGCCGGCCTTCCGATAGGGCCATCCTCACCGCTCGCCTCACCGACCGTCCGCTGCGGCCGCTCTTCCCGAAGGGCTACCACAACGAGATACAGGTCATAGGGACTGTGCTGGTCGCCGACCAGGAGACCCCTTACGACACAATCAGTATGGTAGGTTCCTCGGCGGCGCTCGCGCTCTCCGATATACCGTTTGACGGGCCGATCGGGGCCGTGCGGGTCGGACGTTCGCTCGACGGCGAGTTCATTTTGAACCCGACCTACCAGCAGATAGAAGAGAGCGACCTGGACCTCGTGGTCGCCGGGACCAAAGAAGCCATCACGATGGTCGAGGCTGGCGCGAATGAGGTTCCCGAAGATGTCGTTGTCGAGGCGCTACAGGTGGCCCAGGAGGCCGTCAGCGCCCAGGCTTCGGCGATCGAGGAGTGGGCCGCCGAGCACGGCAAGGAGAAGCAGCCGTTCGAGACCGGTGAAGAGAACCCGTTCGTGGACCAGCTTCGCGGCGAGTACCTCGGTAAGATCAAGGAAGCCATAGTCAACACCGACCGACGGGCCCGCAGCGAGGGGCTCGACGAGATCAAGGCGGAGTTGACCGAGGACCGGGAGGAAGAAGAGGTGGCGCAGATCAAGTCGGCCATCTCCACGCTCCAGAAAGAAGCTTTCCGGGAGCTATTGCTAAAGGACCGCAAGCGTACCGACCTCCGGGGTCTGGATGAGATCCGCCCGACCAGCGCCGAGGCGCAGGTACTTCCGAGGGTCCACGGTACCGGACTCTTTACCCGCGGCGAGACGCAGGTGCTATCTTCTCTCGCCCTGGCGGACCTTGGGCTCGCCCAACGGCTCGATACCCTTGAGCCGCAGACCGGCAAGCGCTACATGCACCACTACAACTTCCCGCCCTACTCCACCGGAGAGACCGCCTTCTTGCGCGGTCCCAAGCGGCGGGAGATCGGGCACGGCGCCCTGGCCGAACGGGCTCTTTTGCCGGTAATACCTTCCGAGGAAGAGTTTCCTTACGCGTTGCGGATCATCTCCGAGGTGCTCGAATCGAACGGTTCGTCTTCGATGGCGAGTGTCTGCGGCTCCACCCTGGCTCTCCTGGACGGCGGCGTGCCGATCAAGGCTCCCGTCGCCGGTGTTGCGATGGGTCTCGTCAAAGACGGCGACGACTACGTCATCCTGACGGACATCCAGGGCCTGGAGGATCATCTCGGCGACATGGACTTCAAGGTCGCCGGTACTACTGACGGCATAACCGCCCTCCAGATGGACATGAAGATCACCGGCGTCTCCGCCGATCTTCTCAAGGAAGCTCTCGGCCAGGCCCGTAACGGCCGTCTGGAGATACTTGAGACCATTCGGGTGGAGATCTCCGAGCCCCGCAGTGAGGTGTCGGACTTCGCGCCCCGCGTGGAAGTGTTGAAGATTCCCACCGCGAAGATCGGACTGCTCATCGGTCCGGGCGGTAAGACGATAAACGCCCTCCAGGAGGAGTACGGGGTCAACATCTCGGTCGAGGATGACGGTACGGTCTACGTGGCCGGTATCGACGGCGTATCCGCCAAAAACGCTGTATCGACCATCAATGGGATGACCAAGGATGTAGAGTCCGGCGATATCTACAACGGTAAGGTCGTGAAGATCACCAACTTCGGGGCCTTTATAGAGCTTACGCCGGGCCGTGACGGCCTCCTGCACATCTCGCGCCTCGCGCCGGGTAAGGAGCGCGTTGAGCGTGTCGAGGACGTGGTGAGCGAGGGAGACCCGCTCAAGGTGCGCGTGCTGGAGGTGGACAAGCAGAACCGAATCTCCCTGGAAAGGGCGGAGGACTAGAACTTGAACGATCCCAACATAAACAAAAAAGATCTCCCTGGCGGGCTCCGTATCTTCTCGGAGCCCCTGGATGAGGCGACGAGCGTATCCCTTGGAGTCTGGATCCGTGCCGGCAGCCGCGACGAGAAGGATGCGGTCGCCGGAATAACCCACCTGATGGAGCACATGCTCTTCAAGGGCACGCCGGACATGGACGCCTTGCAGGTCGCCCAGGCCTTCGAGGGCATCGGGGCGCAGGAGAACGCGGCGACCGGCGAGGAGTACACCGTCGTCTACGCCCGTTTCCTGCCCGAGCACCTCGAACGGGCGCTGGACATCATGGCCGATATGGTAGTCCGGCCCACGCTCGCCGACCTAGAGCGCGAGCGGGAGGTGATCGTCGAGGAGATCAAGATGTACGAGGACCGGCCGGACCAGATGGCTGACGAGTACCTCTCGTCCCTGATCTTCCACGACGATACCCTTGGACGTCCGATCATCGGCTCCGCCGAGACGGTTCGCGGCGTTGACCACGATACCCTCAAGAGCTTCCATCACGACACCTACAACGCCTCGAATGTCTTCGTCGTAGGCGCCGGTAAGCTCGACCGCGACGAGTTCGAGAAGATGGTCGAAGAGAAACTCGGCGGCCTGCCGGAAGGCGGATCCTTCGAGCGAAACGCTTCTCCCAAGCCACCCGAGAGCCGTTTCTTTTACAAGTTCAAGGAGACGGAGCAGTATCACGTCTCGATGGGCTCATTGGGAATCCCGGCCGGGAGTGAGGACCGCTACGCGATGGCGTCTCTCAATAACGTGCTCGGAGGCGGGATGGGCAGCCGGCTCTTCCAGGAAGTGCGCGAGAAGCGCGGGCTGGCCTACGCCGTGTTCTCCTACCATCAAGGATACTCTGACGCCGGGGCGATAAAGACCTACGTCGGCTCCACGACCGGAAACGTCGAGGAGGCCGTAAAGGTCATATCCGAACAACTCGTGAAAGTGCAGGAAGAACCCGTAACGGACGAGGAGCTGTACCGTACCAAGCAGCAGCTCAAGAGCTCGACATTGCTGGCTTTGGAGAGCACCGCCGCGAGGATGAACCGCATCGGACGGAGCGTTATAACCGGCTCCGAGCTTTTGACGCCGGAGGAGATCTCCGCCCGCATAGAAGCAGTGACCGCGCAGGAAATACAGAACCTGGCGGCCAAACACCTGAAACTAGACAACATGTACCTCTCTGCCGTCGGGCCGAAAGAGCTCGACCTCGGGACGTACTTGAACAGCAATTAGAAAACAAGAAGCCGGTCGGCCGAAAGGTTGGTCGATTGGCTTCGCTAAGGAGGTAATCCGAACTGTTAGATAACAAGACCTTGCAGGTCGTGCCCCTGGGTGGGCTGGACGAGATCGGCAAGAACATGACCGCCGTGCGCCAGGATAGTGGAATTATCCTGGTGGACGCCGGCATGGCGTTTCCCGACGAGGAAATGCCGGGGATAGACCTCGTTCTGCCGGACTTCAGCTTTCTACGGGAGCACGCCGACGAGATAAGAGGAATAGTACTTACCCACGGACACGAGGACCACGTCGGCTCGATACCGTACGTGCTCCGCGAATTCAACGTCCCCGTCTACGGCACGCGAATGACGCTGGGGCTCGTGAAGAGCAAGCTCCAGGAGTTCGGTATAAAGAACGCCGAGCTAAACCAGATAAAGGCCGGTAGCAAGACCAAGCTCGGTGGTTTCGGCCTTGAGTTCATCGAGGTCAACCACTCCATTCCGGGAGCCGTCGCTATAGCTATCCGTACGAACGCGGGTTTGATCGTCTTCTCCGGCGACTACAAGATCGACCTTACGCCCATAGAAGGCTCACCGATGGACCTCGGTCGGTTCGCCGCGCTGGGCGAAGAGGGAGTTCTCGCCTATTTCGGAGACTCGACCAACAGCGAGCGGCCGGGTTACGTCCCATCCGAGAGGATCGTGGGCGACACCTTCGAGAAAATTTTCTCGGAGGCCGAAGGCCGTATCATCGTAGCGTCCTTCGCTTCCCACATCCACCGGGTTACCCAGGTGGTCGAGGCTGCCAAGGCTCACAACCGGCTGGTCGGTGTAACGGGACGGTCCATGATCCGAAACGTCCAGATCGCGCGCGAACTGGGCTACCTCGACCTTCCATCTTCCATGATGGTCGAACAGCGAGACATCCCGAAAGTTCCGGACAGTGATATAGCCATCCTTATGACCGGCTCACAGGGCGAGCCGCTGGCGGCGCTCTCCCGGGTCGCTAATGGGAATCACCGCTCGATTGAGATCGGTGAACACGACACCGTGGTTATCGCGGCGCACCCAATCCCCGGTAACGAACGGGGCGTGTCCCGCACGATCAACAACCTAATGAAGCGCGGCGCCCAGGTCCACTACAGCCCGCTCGAAGCGGTACACGTATCCGGACACGCGGCCCAGGAGGAGCAGAAACTGGTTCTCTCCATGTTGAAGCCTCAGTACCTGGTTCCGGTTCACGGTGAGCACAAACACCTTCGCCACCACGCCAATACCGCTATGGATATGGGCATACCCGAAGAGAATATCTTTATCCTGGAGAACGGTGGCCGGGTACAGTTCAAAAACGGTGAAGCCGAACGCCTGGAGAACGTTTCCGCCGGCATGTTCCTGGTGGACGGGGGCGGCCTGGCGGTCAACGCCGACGGCGTCATGCGCGAGCGTCAGCAACTCGCCGAAGACGGCATGTTTATCGTTGTGGCCCGGATCAACGCCCAAAGCGGCGAGTTACTCGGTCCTCCGGACGTGATCTCCCGCGGCTTCGTCAATCCCCAGGAATCGAACGGCCTCGTCGACGAGTCGATAGAGATCGTTACCAAAACCCTCGGACGAACCGCGAAGCAGCGGATCACCGACTGGGGCGAGCTGAAGAACGCGATCCGCAAAGACCTCTCGGGCTTCCTTACGAACCGGACTCGCAAGCGTCCGATCATTCTGCCCCTAATAGTAGAGGTATGAGCTTCTAGTAACACCATATGGTGTGCTTGACGCTAAACCACAGGTTTATGCGATAGACTGAGGAACATGGCAACGAAAAAGCGTGCTCCAAAGTCTGCCCCCAAGAAGGGCTCATCGAATAGCAAGAAGCGCCGCACCGGGTCTGCCAAGGGCCGTGGCGGCGCTTCTTTGAGAGATCGTCTCAAGACCTCGTTCTCGCGCGAGGCGGTGGGCGTATTGTTGCTGGGACTCGGGTTGTTCTTTACGGCCGCTTTCTTTAGTGGACGCGGCGCTTTCCTGGGGGATATAGGCGAAACGTTCGTGACCCAACTCGTAGGCTTAGTCGGGATATTCCTGGCGCCACTGGCGGCGTTGGCCGGGGTGTTGGTACTTCTGAACCGCCTGGATTCTCCTCGGGCGCTGGGCGCTACTTTGATCCTGGTTGCGGTAGCGGCCACTTTCGCCGCCACATTGCCGGAAGCGTTGCGTTTCGACACAGGCGCCTACACGGGAGCCGGCGGTATCGTTGGCTCTGGGATCTACTACGCGGTCTATTGGACCGCCGGTTTTATCGGTGCGGTGCTGGCGCTCGGGGCACTTTACCTGATCGGGCTGTCTCTGCTTACCGGCGTGACGCTCCGCGCCGCTGCCACCTACGTTTCTGAAAGAACCAGATCAACGCTCGATGGCTTCCGCTCTTTTAGAGAGCGTCGTAAAGCTGATTCCAGGCGCGAGCCTATCCATGCGCTGGACAATGCGCCTGATAGCGCCCAAAAAACCCAGAGATCTATCCCTTACGACTCTGTTTCTGAAGACCGGCAGGCGGATTCGGAAGAGGCGGGATTCGAGTTGGTCTTGCCGGGGCCTGTAGAGTCCACCGGTTTTGACGAAGCCCGGGAAGCGGTCCCAGGTGAATACACGCCGCCGTCACCATCGCTTCTGAAGCTCGGCAGCGGGAATCCGGGGCATGACGCTGAGGAGACCAGCCGCCGGTTGACGCGCGCTCTGGCTGATTTCGGTGTCGAGGCCAAGGTGTCTCGGGCCGTGGTTGGTCCACGGGTCACCCGGTACGAGCTACGGCTCGGTAGTGGCGTAAAGGTGGGCAAAGTCCGAAACCTCCAGCAGGACATAGCTTACGCGCTGGCGGCGACCGAAGTCCGGATACTAGCCCCGATCCCCGGCAAGAGCGCGGTAGGGGTTGAGGTACCCAACACCCGCCCGGCGACTGTGACTTTGGGGGATGCGTTTCAGGAGTATTCCGGCGCGAACGACATGGCCCTGCCCGTCGGGTTGGGTAAGGATATCTCCGGGCGGGCTGTGTTCCTGGACTTGGCGGAGATGCCACACCTGCTCGTGGCCGGTACTACGGGAAGCGGCAAGAGTGTCATGCTCAACTCCCTGCTCACGTCCCTGCTACTTACGACCGATCCCCGGCGGGTCAAGATGGTTCTCGTGGACCCGAAGAGGGTGGAGCTTGCGCCGTTTGGCCGCATACCGCACCTTATAACCCCGGTCGTCACCGATGTCAAAAAAGCCGCCAACGCCCTTTCGTGGGCCGTAGCCGAGATGGAGCGACGCTACGAGGTACTCGAAAGAGGAGGCGTACGCTCTCTGGAGGTATACAACGAACGGTCGGAGAACCCGATGCCATACGTCGTCGTGGTCATAGACGAGTTGGCTGACCTCATGATGGCCGCAGCGGCCAAAGTCGAGGACGCCGTTATCCGGCTCGCCCAGAAGGCACGGGCCGTCGGGATACACCTGGTCGTCGCCACCCAGCGCCCGAGCGTGGACGTCATAACCGGCATGATCAAGGCAAATATCCCGAGCCGCATCGCGTTCGCGGTCTCCAGTCAGGTGGACAGCCGCGTGATCCTGGACGCCTCCGGCGCCGAGTCGCTCCTGGGTATGGGCGATATGCTCTACAAGCCGGTCTCGGCCTCCAGGCCGTCGCGGGTCCAGGGCGCGTTTATCACCGATGGCGAGGTGGACGACATAGTCTCCGCCTGCGCCGCCGGCTTCGAGCCCCGGTTTATAGAGGAAGTTACCGAGCCCAAGCCGGACCCCAAAAAAGATGAAGAGCCCGACGACGAATTACTCTCGGACGCCGCGAGCTTTGTAGTCTCTACCCAGCAGGCTTCGGTGAGCGCGGTTCAACGGCGGTTCAGGGTAGGTTACTCGCGGGCCGGCAGAATCATAGATGCGCTCGAAAGAAAAGGTATAGTAGGACCATACGAAGGCTCCAAAAGCAGATCCGTCTCAGCGACGGAGTATGACTTGGCGACGATTTTCAGCAACGGCGAAGAGCCACCAGCCAAGCCGGAGGACAAAAACGGCGCGGCTTGGTAATCTTTCGGTAACTTCCTTCCGGGAAAAACGGACGTAGAGGAGCAACGTTTTGTACTCGTCCAGCGGAGATATAGAGATAGGGGCCACGCTTCGCAAAGCCCGCCAGGATTTGGGGGTCACGCTGGACGACGTAGAGTATGAGACAAAGATCCGCAAACGCTATCTGGAGGCCCTGGAGCGTGAAGATTACGCGGATCTGCCGAGCGCCGTATACGCCCGAGGTTTCCTGAAGACCTACGCGAATTACCTGAATTTGAATGGTGAAGAGCTTTCCCAAGAGTTGAAGGACCGCTGGGATGCGGTACAAGAGCGACAGCGCCGGGAAACAGCTCCCAAGAACGATCACTTCGAACGGCGCTCCAGGACCAGAAATACGTATAATAGAATATCCTCTAGACGACGTATATCTCCTCTCGGTATTCTCGGATTCGTATTTGCGCTTGCTTTGTTGGCTGCTGCGGTTGGTGGTCTGTACTGGGTCGGGCAAAATACCAGGCTGGCGCAAGAGGTCTCGGGCGGCCGGAACGACCAGTCACCACAGCCATCGGAAAACAACGGCCAGTCTGCTGCATCCGGCAACACTTCAGAAAACGAATCATCTACGGGTGGCAGCTCCCAAAAGGTCGCCGTTACTTCTCCTGACAACGGGTCAGAGCCCGAACGCACAGAGCCACCCACATCGCCGGAGGGGATCCGGATGACGGTGAAGGTGGAGCAGGTGCCGGCGTGGCTCAATGTTCAGACCGATGGAAACGTGGCGTACGAGCAGGTAGCCCAACCTGGGTTCTCCCAGGACTTTGAAGCCGGACAGCAGATTCGAGTGTGGACCGGCAACGCCGGGGCCGTGCGATTGGAGATAAACGGCCAGGATTACGGAGCTCTCGGCGCGCCGGGTGAGGTCAAGCGTCAACTCTTCACCCTCAAACAAGCTCAAGGTTGAACAAGTATGCTCTTGGGGGCACCCATTACCTCAAGTATAATGAACCGTAAAGACAGACGCCCTTAATAAATCAGCCATCTCTGGAGGACAAATTGGATAAAAGCAAAGCAATGGGAGCCGCAGTTTCCCAGATCGAGAAACAATTCGGCAAGGGTTCTATCATGCGGATGGGCGATGACGCCATTGCGAAGGTAGCTACAATCTCTACCGGAGCCTTGTCTCTCGACCTGGCGCTCGGCGTGGGGGGTGTCCCGAGGGGCCGTATCGTCGAGATTTACGGACCGGAGTCGAGTGGTAAGACCACACTGGCTCTTCACGTGATCGCCGAAGCCCAGAAGGCCCCCGGACTCGCCGCCTAAATAGACGCCGAGCACGCCATAGACCCGCCCTACGCCCAGGCCATAGGTGTGGACCTCGAAAACCACTACGTCTCCCAGCCTGATAACGGCGAGCAGGC
>JBGTJJ010000027.1:0-65160 GCA_041745215.1 Rubrobacteraceae bacterium
ATGATCGGCAGCGCCGTAAGCGTCCACGAGCGCGTCCAGGGTTTCGGTCTTGCGGGCCGTCGCGGCAACCCTGTCTCCTCGCTCCAGGGCGGCCTCCGTCCATTCCCGTCCGAAGCCCTTCGATGCACCGGTTATAAACCAGGTCTTGGTCAAGATGACTCACGCCTTCCTAAACGATAATCGGATAATTGCAAGATTATACTTACCCACTAACGTCGAGTCCTAACGCCGATCTGCCGAACCGGACGGTGTCGGACTTCTAAGCATGCCAGCCGGTGCCGGATAGATATACTTGAAGTTATGAGTAACGTTAGGGATTTACGGGTTGTGGCGTTCGGAGGAGGAACGGGGCTGCCCGTTCTGCTCAAGGGACTCAAGGACCGGGTAGGGGATCTCACGGCGGTCGTTACGGTCGCCGACGACGGTGGGTCGAGCGGCAGGCTGCGCCAGGAGCTGGGAGTCGCTCCACCGGGTGATGTGAGGAACTGTCTGGTCGTGCTTTCCGAGAGGGAGAGTCTTGCGGAGGTCTTCAACTACCGTTTCGGGGCGGGAGACCTGCTTGATCATACTGTGGGTAACATAGTGATCGCCGCGCTTGCGGACATGGCCGGTGGTTTTTGCGAGGGAGTGGAACAGGCCGCGAGCTTCCTGCGGATCAAAGGCCGGGTCTACCCGGCGGCGACCGAGAGCCTCACGCTCGTTGTCCGGTACGCTGACGGGACCGTGCACCGTGGTGAGTCGGTGGTCCCCGAGATGGGAGAAAAGGTCTCCTCGGTTTCAGTCGAACCCGAGGACGCGATTGTGCCGCCGGGGGTGACCGAGGCCATGGAAGAGGCCGACGTGATCGTCCTGAGCCCCGGCAGCTTGTTTACGAGCACGATCCCATCGCTGCTGGGGGGTGGCGTGCGCGACGCCCTGTCGAGGTTCCGGGGTCCGGTCGTCTACGTGGCGAACGTGATGACCCAGCCGGGAGAGACGGACGGTTACTCGGTCTCGGATCACCTCCGGGCCATAATGGATCACGCCGGACCCATTATTACGGACGTCCTGGTTCACACTGGCGGATTGCCAGACGACCTTGTGTCCCGCTACGCGGCCGAAGGAGCTTCACCCGTACGCTTCGACCGTGAAGTCGTCGAAGCGCTCGGCGTCCGGGTACGGGAGGCGGACCTGCTCTCCGAAGAGCTAGGCTCCGGCGTGCGACACGACCCTGCCCGTCTCGCGGAGGAGGTGTGCCGAACTGTCCTCGTACGCCTCTGAGGTACGGCGGCAACTCGCCTCCGGCTCCGATTCAGGCTCCCGGCGCACGCGCCGCGCCGAGTTGGCCGGCCTGGTCGACGCTGCTGCAAGCCTGTATCCCGGCGGCATAGAATTCCACACCCATAGCGCCGCAGTAGCGCGGTCTGTGGTTCGCCTCTGGCGGCGAGAGTTTGGGCTGGAGCCTGGGCTCTCCCCTATAGAGCCGGATAGCTTTGGGCGTCATCGCTACCAGGTACGGGTCGAGGATGGCAGAGTCGTCCACGTCGCTGAAGAGTTGCGGATTATCCGAGACTCGCGGAGTGAAGCCGACCGGACGGCTTACCTCAGGGGTGCTTTTCAAGGCGCGGGCTCCGTCACCCGGCCGGGCCGCGGCCACCACCTTGAGTTTGTCCATCGGGAAGAAGAGTTCGTCCGGCGCATCTCGGAGATCTCGCGCGCCCCGCTCAAGATCGTCCGTCGCCGGCAACGCTGGCTTGCCTACACCAAGAGCGCCGACGGGGTAACGACTTTGCTCTCGCAGATGGGGCTTCACGACGCGGTTCTGGACTATGAGGCGCGGGCCGTACTCGGTGAGGCGAAGGCGAACGCGAATCGGGTCACCAACTTCGACTCGGCCAACGCCGGGCGTACGGCACGGGCGGCCTCGCGTCAGCAAGAAGCGCTCGCCAGCCTTGATCCGGAGAAGCTCCCGGACGCGCTGCGCGAGATGTTGGAACTCCGGCTGGAACACCCGGATGCCTCGCTCGCGGATCTGGCCCGACTGGGAGGACTCAGCCGCAGCGCCGCGAACCACCGTTTGAGAAGGCTCGTTGCACTTGGTGGCGGAGAAGCGGGGAAGATTTCGAGGCCACGAACGGCTCTTTAGAGGCCGACGGCTGTTAAACGGGCCGATTTTCGGGCACAATAGGTAATTGCAAGGAAGCTAGAGTAAATGGAGGAAGCAGTGGCAATAAGAGTAGGAATCAACGGGTTCGGTCGTATAGGGATGATGGTGGCGAAGGCCGCCATGCAGCGCGGCGACATCGAAGTGGTTGCCGTGAACGACCTGGTACCCTTCAACAGCCTGGTCAACCTGTTCAAGCACGATTCTACCCACGGCGTTTGGGGCGAAGATGTAAGCTTCGAAGATAACATCCTGCGCGTTGGCGACCGGGAGATAAAGACCTTCTCCGAGCGAGACCCATCCGACATCCCCTGGGGCGACGTTGGCGCGGATATCGTGGTCGAGTCGAGTGGCGTCTTTACTGACGGCGAGTCGGCCGGAAAGCACCTGAACGGCGGGGCGAAGAAGGTCGTAATATCCGCTCCGGCAAAGAACGTGGATGGCACGTTTATCTACGACATAAACCACGAAAACTACGACCCCGACCGCGACAACGTAGTCTCCAACGCGAGTTGCACGACCAACTGTGTCGTACCGATGGCGAAGGTCCTCATAGACCAGTTCGGCATGGAGAGTGGCTTCATGACTACTGTCCACGCCTACACCAACGACCAGGCACTCGTCGACTCGGCCCACAAGGACCCGCGCCGGGCACGGGCCGCCGCCCAGAACATCATCCCGACCTCCACGGGCGCAGCGAAGACCGTCGGGGTGATCTTCCCGGAGATGGAAGGTAAGATCGACGGCATGTCCCTCCGGGTCCCCGTCTCCGACGGCTCCATAACCGACCTTACGGCCCAGCTAAGCCAGGATGCCTCTGTCGAAGATATCAATGCCGCCTTCAAGCAGGCCGCCGAGGGCGAGCTCTCCCACATTCTGGAGTATTCCGAGGCGCCGCTGGTCTCCAGCGACATCGTCGGCAACCCGCACTCGTGCATCTTCGACTCGGGCTCCACGATGTCCGCCGGCAAGACGGTTAAGATCCTCGGCTGGTACGACAACGAGTGGGGCTACTCAAGCCGCACCTGTGACCTCGTCGCGCACGTCGGCGCAAGCCTGTAGGTAGCCGGTCGAGAAGTTTCAGCGGTCCGGAGGCTATAGTCTTCCGGGCCGCTTTTTTGGGAGGAGCTTTGGCACGTCGTAGGTCAAACGCAAGATGGCTTGTCGGGTATCTGATCAGGATCGCCGTCGGACTTCTGCTTGCACTGATACTGTGGCAGTTTCTACCAGGCTTTCTCGAATCCTTGCTCAAATCTGAACCGACACCATAGATTTTGGGCGTGCGAAAAGTAAACTTCTGTTTCAATCCTTTAGGGAGGACAGATGGATAAAAAGAGCGTAAGAGACCTCGACCTGCGCGGCAAGCGGGTGCTGGTACGGGTCGACTTCAATGTACCGCTAAAGAACGGTGAGGTCACGGACGACACCCGCATCGCGCGTGCATTGCCCAATATTCAGTATCTGCTCTCCGAGGGGGCGAAACCTATCTTGATCTCCCACCTCGGACGCCCAAAGGGCGAACGAAACCCGGATTATGCTATGGACCCGGTCGCTAAAAGGCTCGAAGAGCTGCTCGGTGAGCCGGTCGAAAAGCTAGATCACGCCGTCGGCCCCGAGGTCGAAAGGGCCCTCGAAGACTGGAACGGCGAAGGCGTAGTCCTGCTGGAGAACTCCCGTTTTTATCCCGGAGAGACAAAGAATGACGACGAGCTATCCACAGGACTCGCCTCGCTGGCCGATCTCTACGTAAACGACGCCTTCGGGGCGGCACACCGGGCGCACGCCACGACCGTCGGAGTCGCCGAACGGCTGCCCTCGGCGGCTGGGCTTCTCATGGAGGCGGAGCTGGATTACCTCGACTCCGTGCTCAAAACCCCGGAGCGTCCGTTCGTCGCAATTCTCGGCGGAGCCAAAGTGTCCGACAAGATCGGTGTTATAGAGAGCTTGCTGGAGAAAGCGGACACGCTCCTGATCGGGGGCGCGATGTGCTTTACTTTCTTCAAGGCCCAGGGCTACGAGGTAGGCGCGTCGCTCGTCGAGGACGAATACGTCGAAGAAGCGGCACGACTCATGGAGAAAGCCGGCGACCGGCTCGTGCTCCCGCGCGACGTAATCGTCGCAGAGAAGATGGACGAAGACGCCGATACCCGGACGGTGGAGGTCGAGGAAATCCCCGCCGGCTGGATGGGCTTGGACGTAGGACCGGAGACGGTCGGGTTCTTCGAGGAGCGTATCACCGAAGCCCGCACGATCTTCTGGAACGGACCGATGGGCGTCTTCGAGATGGAGGCGTTCGCCAAAGGTACCGAGGGTGTGGCGAGAGCCGTCGCCGAAAGCGATGCGACGAGTGTCATCGGCGGCGGAGATTCGGTCGCCGCTGTTAACAAGCTCGGCCTGGAGGATGAGATGAGCCACATCTCGACCGGCGGCGGGGCTTCGCTGGAGTACGTCGAGGGCAAGGAACTGCCGGGAGTGGCGGTCCTGCCGGACAAAAACGAGGAGGAATAATATGGCGCGCAAGCCGATGATGGCGGCGAACTGGAAGATGAACAAAACAGCAAGGGAAGCGGAGGACTACACCGCAGCGATCCTGCCTCGGGTAGAAGACGCCGAGGGGGTGGACGTAGCCGTCTTCGTCCCTTTCACGTGCCTCGTGGAAGTAGCCCGGATGACCAAGGATACCGACGTGATCGCCGGCGCCCAGAACTTCTACTACGAGGACTCCGGATCTTTTACCGGCGAAGTCTCGGCTCCGATGTTGTTGGACCTTGGTGCCGGGGCGGCCATCGTCGGGCACTCGGAGCGGCGTGAGATCTTCGGCGAGGACGACGAAATGGTCGCCCGCAAGACCGCCCGCGCCGTAGAGGCCGGTATGCTTCCCATCGTGTGCGTAGGAGAGACCAAAGAAGAGCGTGATTCGGGCGGCATGTGGGACAAGGTCTCCGGCCAGATAAAGCGGGTAATGGAAGAGCTCGACGAGCCAAATGGCGACGAGATCGTCTTCGCCTACGAGCCCATCTGGGCTATCGGGACCGGAGACACGGCGACGCCGGACGACGCCCAAGACGCGACGGGCCAGATCCGGGGCCTCCTTAGAGACCTCCTGGGCGACGAGTTCGCCGACAGCGTCCGTATTCTATATGGTGGATCAATGAAGCCCGGAAACGTAGCGGAACTCATCGCCCAAGAAGACGTGGACGGTGGTTTGGTAGGCGGCGCGAGTCTCGAAGCTGAGTCCTTCATAAAGCTCATAGACGCCACCCAGGAAGACGACTGGCCCGTCGATGACTAGGTAGAATAGAACAAAGGATATGGTAGAGTAAGCTGATGATTTACGTACTCGCATTCTTTCATACGTTGTTGTGCATAGCCCTGATCGGACTAATACTCCTCCACTCCGGCAAGGGGGGTGGGCTCTCGGGTTCGTTCGGTGGCGGGATGGGCAGCACATTCTCCGGGACCACGATCATGGAGAAAAACCTCACCCGGCTTACGCTGATGGTTGTCGGGGCCTTCGTGTTGACCACGATCGCCCTGATCTTCCTGGGCTAAGAGCGGAGTTGTATTAAAGCTAGCCCTTTTCTTGACCGATCAATGTACTATTAGCGCGGTCTATAGAAGGGAGCAAGCTCGTGAGACGTGTGGGGCTAGTGTTTGTATTCGTATTGGTGATGGTGATGCTCGCGGTAGGTGTGGCGTTTGCGGCAACGGTGAAATGTACTGGTGGAGAATGTCTCGCCACCAACGGTGATGATCGTATGTACGGTACGCCAGAGAACGATAAGATGCTCGGCCAGGGCGGCAACGACACCATTTTTGGCGGCTACGGAATGGATGCGCTCAAGGGGGGACCTGGTGACGATCGGGCTTACGGGGCCGCCGGCAACGATCGCGTCAAGGGAGGCCCTGGCAAAGACCGTCTCTACGGGGGCCCCGGCGACGATCTCATGCGCGGAGGACTTCACAACAAGACTAACGATGGCGTGAGAGACATCATAAATTGCGGTGATGGTAGAGACGAAGTCTACTTCACTCCCGGAGTGGATGTCATCAGAAACTGCGAGATAAAGCACCGCTCCGGGTAACCGGTTCTTAGCTGATAAGCCGTTTTCGCATAAAGCGGATCGGCAGCAGCGACAGTGCTAGTGTGAAAACCAGGATCCAGGCTACGTCCACCAACACGACGGGCGACGGCCCGGTCGCCAGGCCCCGGCAAACATTCACCGCGTGGTAAAGGGGCGTAAACCAGGCTATCTGGGGCACGGGCGCCGGGAAGTCCTGGATGGGGAAGAAGATGCCGGAGAAGAGAAAGAGCGGCGTTACGACCAGGGTGAAGTAGTAGGCGTAGAGGTCGATGCGCTGTATGAGGCTGGTAAAGAGCGTGCCCATGATGCTGAACATGATGCCTATGATGAGCAGCATCGGTGGAATCAAGATCGCCCAGGGTGAGACGATGAGCGGCTCGTCAAAGATTATGCCCAGAGCCGTGAGCATGCCGAGGAAGCCCGTGCCGTAGAGGCAGGCGCGAGTTCCAGCCCAGAGGTACTCTCCGGCGACCACGTCTTCGGCGTTTACGGGGGTCGTTATGATGGCTTCGTAGATTCGGTCTATCTTCAACTTGACGAAGGTATTGAAGGTGCTCTCGAAGGAGGCTGCGAACATGGCGTTCGATGCCAGAAGTCCCGGCGCTATGTACTGTACGTAGCTCTTCCCTTCGATGCCGCCTTCCTGGATAAACGCCCCGAGGCCGAGGCCGAGCGCCGCAAGGTAGAGCAGCGGTTCGAAGAGGTTTGGGAACATGATCGTCTTCCAGTACTTGCGGAAGATGGTTATGTTTCGCTGCCAGACGCGGAATGCACCGCGCGGGGAAGGAATCCTGAACTCGGACTTGCTCATTCGATCAGGCTCCTCCCCGTCAGACGCAGAAATACATCTTCGAGGCCGGCCTGCCGCAGAATAGTGTTCTCGATCTCCAGGCCGGAGCGGCGGACGCTTTCGAGCAGCGCGTCGGCGTCGGCGGTGTAGGCTAAAAGCGCTTCGCCGGTCTTCTCCACGGCGTCGGCCTGGCCGTCGAGGAGGTGGTCGAGTTGATCCAGTACGCTCCCGTGCGCGCGTAACTCGACCACCTGTGGGCTTACGTGCTCCTCGATCATGGCTAACGGCGATCCGGAGGCGATGATCTCACCGCCCTCCATGATTACCAGCCGGTCGCACAATCGCGCGGCCTCCTCCATGTAATGCGTGGTGAGGACCAGGGTCTTGCCTTCACGCGTGAGCTCGCGCAGCCGGTCCCAAACAAGATGCCGGGCCTGCGGGTCGAGTCCGGTAGTCGGCTCGTCGAGAACCACTATCTCCGGGTCGTTTATGAGGGCGCGGGCGATGAGCAACCGCCGCTTCATGCCGCCGGAGAGCTGTTCGACCTGGGCTTCGGACTTCTCCGTTAGCTGAACGAAGTCGAGCAACTCCTCTGCGCGTTGCAAAGCAAGCTTTTTGGGCATGTCGAAGTATCTCCCGTAGACGAGCAGGTTCTCTTTTACCTTCAGGTCGTCGTCGAGGTTGTTCTCCTGGGGAACGACCCCGATGCGCCGCTTTACCCGGCGCTCTTCGAGTCTCACGTCGAGGCCCGCCACGGTAAGCTCCCCGTCCGTCGGCACCGCGGCGCCGTAGATCATCTTCATGGTCGTGGTCTTGCCGGCCCCGTTAGGTCCGAGAAACCCGAAGCACTCGCCACGGTGGATCTCGAAATCCACGCCTCTTACGGCCTCGAAATCCTCGTAGCTCTTTCTCAAGCCTCTGGCTTTTAGAGTTATTCTCGTTTCCGCCTTCAAAGTTTCAGACTGCCTCCAGCGCGTCCACTGCCCGTTTCGACCTCTGGAAAGCTGCGGAAGCCCTGACTCGGAGCACGATTCGGCCGGACGGTCGCTTTTCGATCCAGGTTAGAAGGCTGATGATATCTCATGTTGCTGGGATCAAGCAGTGGAATTTTGGAGGCTTTAGGTGAGTGAGCCAGTTCACAAAACGCCCGTACTTTTCACGAAACTCAAGAAATGTCCACGATATCGCTACCGTTCTGCAAGATCTATTGTTAGACTCTCCGCTATGGGAGATAGACCTAACACCCGAATATTTCGTAAGCGGCGGCAACGAATGGGCGTATTCTTACTCGCGTCGCTGGCCGTCCTGGTCTTCGGAGGACTGCTGTTCTTCAGCATGGATACCGGCGAACAGGCAAGCGCGAGTAACGCGGACCTGATACAGCGAGTCAAAGCGCCACTCTCCCCGGAAGCGCCGAGCATGGCCGCCGACGTGGCTGCCGAGAGGGCCGCGCGTGAGCAGGCAGCGGCAGAGAAAGCGGCAGCCGAGAAGAAGGCGGCCGAAGAGAAGGCCGCTGCAGAGGAAAAAGCTGCGGCGGAGAAAAAAGCCGCCGAGGCAAAGGCGGCTGAGGAGCAGGCAGCGGCGGAGAAAGCCGCTGCAGAAAAGAAGGCGGCCGAGGAGGCCAAGCCGCCACCGCCCGTAGACAAGACCACCTTCCTTACGGTGCCCAGGCTGGGTTTGTATAGCAACACGGTGCGCAACGACGATAATCCTGCCTCGATGGACATTGGAGCCATTAAGCTGCCGAGCACCGGCTTCCCGTGGCAGGGAGGGGCCAACACGTACATCGCCGCGCATCGCGTCGGCTGGCCCGGAACGGCGAGCGACTACCAGTTCTACAATTTGCCTGCCATGCAGATGGGGGATCCCGTATATCTGGCCGACGCGAACGGTACCGTCTACACGTATCAGGTCACCGAGGTCTTCGCCGTATACCCTAATGAAGCGTGGGTGACGAATCCTATTGCGGGCCGGGATATGATCACGCTTCAGACATGCACGGAGACACCAAACGACTGGTGGACCTTGGGACCCAAATTGTTCGCTTCTACACCGGATTCCGGGCGCCTGGTAGTACGGGCCGACAAAGTAGCAACGGACTACGCCACCTAGAGCCAGGCGCTTCCAAGAGCAATTTCACATTTGAGACCGTATTTCGTATGGCTGAAGAAGCGTCTATACTTGTGGGCGCTACTGCCACTTCCGATAAAGTAAAGGAGAAGACTATATGGCACTGGTAACTATGCGTCAGCTACTCGACGAGGCGGCCAAAGGCGGCTACGGTGTAGGCGCGTTCAACGTCAACAACCTGGAGCAGGTACAGGCGATCATGGAGGCCGCCCGTGAGACGGGTTCACCGGTCATCATTCAGGCTTCGAGCGGAGCCCGCAAGTACGCGAACGACCGGTTCCTCTACCACTTGATGCTGGCGGCGTCGGAAGTGTACCCGGAGATTCCAGTAGCTCTCCACCAGGATCATGGCAACTCCCCGGAGACCTGCAAGAGTGCCATAGACCTCGGCTTCACCAGCGTCATGATGGACGGCTCGCTGGAGGCCGACGGCAAGAGTCCTGCGAGCTTCGACTACAACGTCGAGGTTACGCGCGAGGTGGTCGAGATGGCCCACGAGCGGGGCGTAACCGTCGAGGGTGAGCTCGGTACGCTCGGCGGTATCGAGGACGGGCATGGCTCCGGTGTCGTGAGCCTTACCGACCCGGACCAGGCGGTTGAGTTCGTGGAGAGGACCGGGGTTGACGCTCTTGCGGTCGCTATAGGCACGAGCCACGGCGCTTACAAGTTCACCAAAGAGCCCGACCGCGAAGTCTTGGCGATGCACATTATCGAGGAGATCAACCAGAAGCTCCCGACCACGCATCTGGTCATGCACGGCTCCTCCAGTGTGCCGAAGGAGCTAGTAGACCTCATCAACGAGTACGGCGGTGAGATCCGTCCGACCTGGGGAGTACCGGTACACGAGATTCAGGAGGGCATCAAGCACGGGGTCCGTAAGATAAACGTGGACACGGACCTTCGTCTCGCCTCGACCGGCGCAATCCGCAAAGCCTTCTCCGAAGACCCGAGCGCCTTCGACCCACGCTTCTACCTCAAGCCTGCTCGTGAGGCCATGCAGGCGGTAGTCAGGGCCCGCATGGAAGCCTTCGGCCAGGCCGGACACGCTGAGGACTACGAGCCGATCACACTAGAGGACATGGCGACTCGCTACAAGGAGCAGGGCCACCAGCTTACGGTTACCTAGAAGCCGGTCAGCACTTCAGCTAGTCAGCGGTCAGCTTTCTCGGCTGGCCGCTTTTCATTGCCGTTACTATCTTGGCTCGTAGACGTCGTAGAGGATGGGTTCGATGCCGTCGTCGCCGACTCCTGAACGGTACTGGATGTAGCGGGCGCGTTGGAGATAGGCGAGGGCAGTTTTGATGCGGCCCTGGAGCGCCGGGATGGCGTCTTCGAGGTCTTCGAGTTTGGAGGAGTCCAGGATGACGTCTTCTTCATCGTTCTGCTGCCAGAGGTCCCAGAGTTGCATCCAGAGTGCTTCGTTCTCGGGGGAGAGTGGTTCGCGTTCCATCTAACTGCCTTTCTGGTGTTTGCGGAGCTCGAAGACTACGTGAGCCATCTCGGGCGCCAAGAGTTTTTCTACGGCGAGGCGCACGGCGTTGCGGGAGCCGGGGAGACAGGCCACGAACTTGTTGCCGACGGCCCCGGCGACTGCCCGGCTGAGCATGGCGGCGGCCCCGATCTCCTCGTAGGAGAGGACCCGGAAGATCTCACCGAACCCGTCGAGCTTCTTGTCTATCATGCGCTCGACGACTTCGTAGGTGGTGTCGCGGGCAGAGATGCCCGTGCCGCCGGTGGTTATTATGGCGTCCACGTCGGACCGATCTAACAGATCGGTAAGAGTTGTTTGGATCTCGGGTACTTCGTCACGCACGATCTCGCGCTCGACTATCTCGTGTCCGGCTTCCGTCATTAGCTCCTGGATGGTGTCGCCGCCGGTATCGTTCTCTCGGGTGCGGGTGTCGCTGATCGTGACGACGGCGAGCCGCACGTACTCCGGCGCGGCCTCCCGGTGGTCGTGGACGCTCTGGCTCACAGCAGCCCTCCTTGCAGGAACGGGTTGTACGCTTTCTCGTTGCCGATTGTCGTCTCCGGACCGTGTCCGGGATGGACGATTGTCTCGTCGGGGAGGGTGAGGAGCCGCTCATTGATGCTCTTCATCAAGACCTCCATGCTGCCGCCCGGCAGGTCCACGCGGCCCACGCCCCCGGCGAAGAGCGCGTCGCCGGCGAGCACCACGCCCTCGCTCTCGATGTAGAAGGCCAGGTGGCCCGGCGCGTGACCCGGCGTGTAGAGGGATCTGAGAGAGACACCACCGACCTCCAAAACTTCTTCGTCTTCGATGTGGCGGTCCACGTTCGGGACTTTGCTGAACTTCAGGCCCATCATCATAGCCTGGGTGGGGGCTTGTTTGAGCATTGGTTCGGCCTCGGCGTGGATCAGGACGGGACAGGCGTACTCGTCCGCGAGCTGGGCGACGGCTCCGATGTGGTCTATGTGTGAGTGGGTCAGGATGATCTGGCCGATTTCCAGATTCGTCTGTTCGACCGCGAGAGCGATGCGGGCCGCCTCGTCGCCGGGGTCGATGAGCGCACCGTCACCCGTTGCTTCGTCGCCGACCACGTAACAGTTCTCCTGGAATGGGCCGACGGTTATCTTCTCCAGGATCATGCGGCCTCCGAACGGTTCAAGAGGAACTCCAACAGCAGGCGTGCGGGCGCGCCGCTCGCGCCTTTCGTCGAGTAAGCGTTGCCCTTGTTGCTGTAGGCTGTCCCGGCGATGTCCAGATGTGCCCAGGGGAACTCGGCGAACTCTTTCAGGAACGCCCCGGCTGTCAGGGCGCCTCCAAACCGGCCTCCGGTGTTCTTTATATCCGCGGTGTCGCCTTTTATCTGCTCGGTGTACTCGTCGAAGAGTGGGAGGGGCCAGGCGCGTTCCCCGACGGTTTCCCCGGCTGCCCGGACTTCGGCTATTAGGTCTTCGTCGTTTCCCATGAGGCCCGCGGCGTGGTGTCCTAGCGCGACGAGACAGGCCCCGGTCAGGGTGGCGCAGTCTATCACTGCCGCCGGTTCGTAGCGGGTAGCGTAGGTGAGGGCGTCGGCCAGGATGAGGCGTCCTTCGGCGTCGGTGGAGAGGATCTCCACGGTCTTGCCCGAGCGCATCCGCAGGACGTCGCCGGGCTTGAATGCGTCGCCGCCGGGCAGGTTCTCCGTGGCTGGAACTAGGGCGATGACGTTCAGCGGAAGGTCCAGCGCGCCGACGGCCTCCATCGCCCCGATCACCGCCGCCCCGCCACTCATGTCGAACTTCATCTCCTCCATGCCGCCCGAGGGCTTTATGGAGATGCCGCCGGAGTCAAACGTCACGGCTTTGCCGACGAGGACTATCGGAGGCGCGTCCCCGCCCTTCCTGTGCTCCATCACTATAAAACGCGGCTCGTTGGAGGCGGAACGCCCTACCGTGGAGAGGCCGGTCAGTCCTTCGGCTTCTATGCCGCTACGGTCCAGGACAGTCGCCGTCATACCGTGGCGGGTGGAGATCTCCGCCGCCTTCTCGGCGAGATAATCCGGGGTCGCGGTGTTCGACGGCTCGTTGGCGAGGTCTCGGGCGAGGCTCGTGGCCGCGGCCAGCTTGGTTCCAATGTCCGCGCCGCGCCGCGCGGACTCCTCGTCGCCGTCGAATACGAGGAGATCCAAGCTCGCCGGATGCTCCTCTTCTCCATTCGCGGAGTCTTCGCCCGAGGTCTTGTAACGGGTGAAGCGGTAGAGGCTCAGGGCGGCTCCCTCCGCAGCGGCGCGGGTTGTGTCCTGTACGTTTGAGCCTTCCGGCCGTCGCGGCGCGAAAGCCACATCCCCGACTTTCAGCTTGCGGGCCCGGCGGGCGACTGCGGCCGCCGCGCGGCGCAGCTTCTCCAGCGTAAAGGATTCCTCGTCGCCGAGTCCCACCAGCAGGAGGCGGGAGGCGGGAAGCCTGCCACCTGTGTAGAGTAGGGTCATCTCGCCCTCCTTGCCGGAGAAGTCTCCATCGGAGACGGCGGCATCGGCGGCTTCCTTCAGGCCATCCGGAATGGCCTCGCCTTTATAGAGACAGATGGCGAGCAATCCGCTGGATACTTCCGACGGCTCACCTGTACGGACGCCGATCTGGACCAAGATGGATCATCCCCTTTTAGCTTTGTGCAATTTAGTGTGGTGTAGCTTGGCAACGGCCTGGATTATACGGCAAAGATACATGGTATAACCCCGTGGTGAACGAGCACGTTCTACCTTCAAGAGATTCCAGAGATGCCACCAGTGAGATCGGATAACCGTTGAGCTTCGGACGATCGTTGCGCGGTTCCTACTGGCTGACTCTGATCGTCTCTCTCATGGCCCTTTCTCCGGACTTCGTCTTGAGCTCTGCGCTGGGTCTCCTGCGACCCACCATCGCCGAGGGGCTCGGTACGAGTCCGGGAATTATTTTCTGGGTCTCGATCCTGAGCAACGCGGCGTTGGCGCTCGGGGCGGTGCTCGCCGCCGACCTGGCCCAGCGCTTCAAGAACCGGCCGCTCTTTATGATCTACCAGAGCGTATTCATCGTCGGGTCCGCCGCTAGTTTTCTAGCCCCCAACCCAGTGACACTGATCCTAGGCCACACCCTCCAGGGCCTAGCGACCGGGTTGCTGCTCGTCGCGGCGCTGCCGCCTCTGGTCACCGGATTCCCCGCCTTCCGGCTCAAGACCACTGTCCCGGCGGTGGTCATAGGGCTTTTCGGGGCCGTTACGGCGGGTCCGTTGGTGGGAGCGTATATCGCCCTGTCAGGAGCCTGGCGTATGTTGTTCCTTGCTACCGCGGTGATCGGAGTAGCGACGCTCGCGCTCGCGCTGCTCTCTCTCGCCGAGAGGGAACCCCTGAATCCCGGCGCCCGGATAGACGCTTCGGCGCTACTCCTCTCCGCCGGTGGAGTCGGGTTTACATTCGTAGGAGTCGGCTCGCTACTGGGAGCCGGGGCCGGGTCTCCGGCATTCTACGTGCCGGCATCTCTGGGATTGGTTATGTTGGTGGTTCTGGTTATCCTGGAGGGCACGCGAAGAGAGGCGCTCATGCCGGTAAGGCCGCTGACCACCACTTTTCCCGTTATGGGGATACTGGCCGCCGTTATCTCGGGGGCCGCTTTCACGGCCCTTCTGGAACTGACGCTGCTCTTTCTGGAGCGCGTCCGGGGTCTGGGCGCGCCAGCCGCCGGATTTCTCTTCTGGCCGGAGATCGTCACAGGAATCGTCGGAGCCGGGATCGTCGGCTTCGTGCTTACCAGCCGCTGGGTCTTGACGATGCCGCTCTTTGGAATGATCTCACTCTCACTCGCCGCCTGGGGGCTCACGGGCATAACCACCGGGACCGGAGACCTCCGGATACTCGTCATCGCCGCCGCCCTTGGGCTGGGCGCCAGCCTGACCGTAACGCCGGGGCTGCTGATGGCGGCCTTGAGCGTCCCACCGATGCTGGTAGGGCGCGCCATAGCGTTGGTCGAGCTATTACGATTGGTTAGCGCCTACACCGTCGGGCCCGTCCTTGTCTACGTCGCCCGGTCGTTCGGTTCTCGGGGTCAGGGCTTGCTAACAGGTTTGCACGTCAGCTACTGGATAGTGCTCGGTTTCATGTTGGCCGGAATGTTGGTCATCACCCTGATCTACCTTCGTGGCGGCGCGCGCCTGCATCCTCCCGGCCTCGAAACATTCCTCGAAGAAGGCGAGCCTGCCTTCGACTCCCCGCCGGTAAAGAAACGTCCTGCGGTAGAGCCCGAGTAAGCCTCGGACCTCGTCTTGAAAATCTCCACGATAATCCCCACTCTGAACGAGGCGCAAAACCTGGAGCCGCTGATGAAGCTTCTCGAAGCCACACCGGGAATACACGAGGTCATAATCGCCGACGGAGGCTCGACCGACGGGACCCGAGAGATCGCCCACGGCCGGGCACGGCTAACGGTCTCCGAGCCGGGCCGTGGGCCACAGCTTCGGGCCGGCGCTGAAGATGCGACGGGTGACGTCCTGTTCTTCCTGCACGCCGACGTGCTTCCTCCGCCGGACGTAGCAGCCCAGATCGAACGCGCCCTGGAATCAGGATACATCGGTGGGAACTTCCGCCTTCGCTATCCTGACGGGGGCTTGCTGGGGCTCTGGCTGGAGTCTCTGGCCCCGCTCTACCGTAGACTCCATCGCTATTACGGGGACTCGGGGTTTTTCGTAAGTCGAGACGCCTACGAAGCTTTCGGCGGGTTCCCGCACATCCCGATCATGGAAGACATAGAGTTCGTCCGTAGGATGGAACAGCATGGGAAGACTGCGTATCTGCCGGGGCCGATCATCAGCTCCACCCGACGCTGGAAAGGACGCGCCCTGCGTACCTTGCTTCTCTGGGGCGGTATGCAAACCGCCTACGCGCTAGGGGTTAGTCCTTGGAGACTGGACCGCTTTTACCGATCATCCAGGTAAAAAGAAAGGGCGCGACAAAAGCCGCGCCCAAAGCTGATCTCCTATTTAGCGGAAGATTAGAGAATCGGCAGGAACTTCTCCAGCTCGTAGGGCGTTACCTGCACGCGATAGTCTTCGAACTCTTCGCGCTTGAGTTCCAGCAGACGGGTGAAGGTGTGCTCGCCTAGAGCCTTGTGCAGAAGCTCGGAGTTCTCTGCTTCCCGTATCGCCTCGCCCAGGTCGGCGGGAAGACTCTCGATGCCCATCTTCTCCCGCTCCTCGGGAGTGAGATTGTAGAGGTTGCGCTCCATCGGCTCCGGTAGCTCGTAACCTTTCTCGATACCTTCGAGGCCGGCGTGCAGCAACGCGGCAAAGGTGAGGTAGATGTTCGCCGACGGATCGGGGCAACGCAGCTCCATGCGCGTAGCTTTCTCTTCACCGGGGTGGAAACCGGGCACACGGACCAGGGCCGAGCGGTTGCGGCGGCTCCAGGCGATGTAGACCGGCGCTTCGTAGCCCGGCACGAGTCGCTTATAAGAGTTGACGTGCTGGGCGAAGATAACCGATAGCTCCCGCGCGTGGCGGAGCTGGCCGGCGATGAACGCCTTGGCTTCGTCGGAGAGGAAATGTTCCGCGTCCGCGTCGAAGAAGGAGTTTTTGCCGTCCGTGAAGAGGCTCTGGTGGGTGTGCATGCCCGAGCCGTTCTGGTCCATCAGAGGCTTCGGCATGAACGTCGCGTAGACGCCGTGACGTGTGGCGATCTCTTTGACGACCGTCTTGTAGGTCATCACCTTGTCGGCCATCGTGAGCGCGTCGTCGAAGCGCAGGTCGATCTCGTGCTGGCTGATGCCGACCTCGTGGTGGGAGTACTCGACCTTGATGCCGAGGTTCTGGAGCGCGGTGACCGTCTCGCGTCTCAGCGTCGTCGCCGCGTCGAGCGTCGTCAGGTCGAAGTAGCCGCCGTAATCGAGCGGCTCGGTGCCGTGCGAGTCTTTGAAGTAGAAGAACTCGAGCTCCGGTCCGCAGTAGAACTTGTCGAAGCCCATGTCCTTCGCCCGCTCCAAAGCGCGCCGGAGTATGTAGCGCGGGTCGCCGACGTACGGGTCACCGTCCGGGGTCTGGACGTCGCAGATCATGCGGGCCGTCGGGGAGTCCTGCGGGCTCCAGGGGATGATCTGGAACGTCGAGGGATCTGGCATGGCGATCATGTCCGACTCTTCGATGTCCTGGTAACCGGTGATCGAAGAACCGTCGAAGCCCATACCGCCATCCAGGGCGTCCTCCAGCTCTTCCACGGTGATCGCGAAGCTCTTGAGTGTGCCGAGCACGTCGGTAAACCAGAGCCGGATGAACTTAACGTTGCTCTCCTGAGCCTGGTTCAATACGCTTTGCTTGGTCGAGGGATCCAAACTTGCCTCCTGTATTCCGTTTGTTGTCTACTTCGCGGACCTCGTGGCTGACCCGGCCACGACTCCAACGGCTATGATATGGACGCGTCGCATAGTTGGATATGGCCCACCGTATAGGTCAAGACGAGAAAATTACCCGAATTTTTATCCCGATGTACAAAAAGAAGACTTCGTTACTATTCTGACCTTGGCTATAAAGCTCATGCTAACCTATCGGCGGGTCCGGGGCGAGTTACGCCGGGGCGTAGAGGGTAGAATCCGGGGCTAGAGTAAGTTTGCTACGAAGAGGAGAGAGATGAGTGAGAATCCGGAAGGCAAGTCTCGGGAGCGCCGCCAGACGGGGCCTCTGCGGGAAGGCAATGAGGACGAAGAGACGAGGGTAAATCCGTCCGGCGGCGAGGGGGAGACGCGTAGGATCTCTTCGCGCCGGTCGGGTAGGTCAGACAAGGATGAGGCCCGAGAGACGAAGGCCATGCGGGCCCCCAGGGAGCGCGATAGCCGTCAGGCAACGGCCTCCGGTCAGGCCGGAGGATACTTCGAGGCGATGGAGGAGCGGGACGAACGCCTCCGGGAGATCTACGGCGGGATAGACTGGCTGGCGAGCTTCCTCGGGTTCGTCTTCGCCCTCGTGGCGGGCGCTTTCCTGTCCGGTATCGCCGGACTCGTGCTGGTGCCGCTTGGTTTCTCGCCGAGCTTTGACGCCAACGCCCTGGGACCGGCGGCCATAACGGCGCTCGTGGTGATCGGGATAGTCCTCTTTCTCACCTACTTCTTTGGCGGCTACGTCTCGGGACGCCTGGCGCGTTTCGACGGTGGCTTGAACGGTGTGATGCTGGTGCTCTGGACCCTGGTGGTAGGGCTTTTGATCGTGCTGGCCGGAGGAATCCTGAGCAGCTTTCTGCCCGCCGGGTTCGCCGAACAGTTGCGGAACGTAGTCCAGGGCGGCGTGCTGCCGGCCTTCAACAACCTCGTCGGAATCGGTCTCATCGGCATAGGGATACTGGTCGGGGCGTTTCTGCTCGCGCTCCTCGGAAGCTTCGTCGGCGGCCGTACCGGAGGCCGGTACCACACGGATATCGACTACACGTTGTAGTGGCGCAGCCGGAATGGCGGCCCGGTCTATCTACTCGACCAGGCCGTCCGTAATCCTATCGTAAGCACCCGGCATCGCGCCTTGCCCCAGAAAAAGCCCTACGGCGAGCGTCACGACCGCCAGTACGATGGTCAGCGTACCGAGACGCCGCGTGCCGAGGCCGTACCCCAACATGCCCAGTATCATCCCCAGAACGTTGGTCGCCACCGAGATAAAGAAGGCCCCTATCACGGCGAGGAAGATACCGAGTCCACAGAGTAGCCTCCCGAAAAACAACTTTACCTGGTCGTCATCCTGAGCCATTTCTAGCGAGACTTCGCGCTGGCGTTTTGCTGATGTTCGGCCAGGGCGACGGCGGCCGAGATGTGCGAGAGATGGGTGAGACCCTGTGGAAAGTTGCCGAGCAACTCTCCGGTGCCGGTATCGTACTCTTCGGCGAAGAGGTCCAGGTCGTTGCCGGTCGCCAGGGTCCGGTCGAAGACCTGTTGCGCATCCTCGACGCGGCCCTGGCGCGAGAGACACTCGGCCAGCCAGAACGAACAGGCCAGAAATGCGCCCTCCTGTTCGCCCTCGCTCCGGCACCGCTTGAGGAGGCCGTCGTCGTCCAGGTCTTCCCACACGGCATCGGTCGTCCGGATCATGCGCTCGTCCCGGTAGTCGAGAAATTCGACTCTGGGCAATAGTAGCAGCGCAGCGTCCAGCTCCTCGCTACCGTAGTATTGGGTAAAGATGCCGCGATCCTCATCATAGCCCTCGCTTTCGACCGATTCTTTTATCTCATCGCGGATCTTTTTCCAGCGCTTCTCGGGGGCTTTACGCAGGCTCTCCTGGGCGAGCCGGATGCCCCGATCCAGTGCGACCCAGCACATGACTTTCGAGTGGACGTAGTGCTGGGGATCTCCACGAAGCTCCCAGATGCCTTTGTCGGGTTTGTCCCACAGCTCGGCGGTGGCGTCTACCAGCTCTACGAGAAAGCGCCAGTAGTCGTCGTCGGGTGAATTGCCCCGCTGGTGCCAGCGCCACGTTAGCTCCAGCAGCTCACCGTACATGTCTAGTTGTAGTTGCCCGACGGCGGCGTTGCCGATCCGCACGGGCTTTGCGCCCCGGTAGCCTTCGAGGTGATCCAGGGTTTCTTCTGTCAGCCGGCGTTCACCACCGACGCCGTACATGAGCTGTAGCTTATCGCCGCTGCCGGCGGAGCTTCGCTCTATAAACCGGCGGAAACGGTCGGCGGATTTGTCGAAACCGACATCCGTCAGAGAGCGTACGCTGAAGAAAGAGTCTCTTATCCAGGAGTACCGGTAGTCCCAGTTCATACTCCCGCCGGGAGTTTCGGGTAGCGACGTGGTTGGAGCAGCGGCCACGGCGCCGGTAACGTCGTTCATCAGGGCCTGTATGACGATCGCGGACCGGAGGACGTCGGGCTGGTAGGGGCCGTCGTAACGCATGTGGGAGGACCACTCTCGCCACCGTTCGATTGTGTCCTCCAGAGCCTGGTCCAGCTTTGAATCCTCGGGGGCCGGGGGACGGTCGTAGTCGAGCATCTCGGGGGCCACGGAGAGTATCGAGAGCCGGCTGCGCTGCCCGGCTCTTACTCCCATGACACCTGTCAGGCTGTGGTCCCCGGTAGGTGTAATCTCCGAGTCGCAGGAGATGAGGAGGCCGTCGTCGCCGCCGATGGCGCTGTAAACGTCCACACCTTCCTGGCGGATCCAGGGTTCGATCGATCCATAGTCGAAACGCGGCTCTATGTGTACGTCGAGCTCAACGTATCCGGTTACGCCCTCTACTATGCGAACCAGATGCCGGTGAAGGTACTTGCCCGGTTTCTCCGGCATTACGTAGAAGTCGATGAGCTTGGCTTCGCCACCCTCGGCCTCGAACGTCGTCTCCAGTACGAGCGTACCCTCGACGTAGCATCGGGCGACGCTTTGAACCTCGCTACGAGGCGTGATGGAACAATAACCGCCCTGATCCCAGTCCAACAGCCGTCCGAAACAACTCCCGGAATCTATACGCTGGATGCAGCACCAGTCTATGGATCCCGCCCGCGAGACGAGCGCCGTCGAATTACTGTCCGCGATAAAAGCATACTCCGCGATGTCCGGGTAACGGTCTTTCTCAGCCATTCTTAATCCTCCCCTTTTTATCAGTGTCTTCCAGACCCCAGAGCGCCCTCCACACCGAACCGCCTTCCAGACGCACCCCGTTCAGGTGCTTGAGACCGGCCAACGGCTCCTCGACGCCCAATGCGAAGATGGTGAGCGAGATCGCCGCCGACGTAAGGCAGAGCGTACACCAGGCATCCACCAGGAACGCCTGCATCCCGATCAACAAGATGCTGACGAACGCGCCGTTCAAGATGACGAACCCGAAGGCCAGCACCGTCCACGGCGCGGTGCGCCACCGGCTCCGTCCCCCGATAAACGTCAGCACGAACTCCGTACCGTAAGCCATCGCACCAAGAGCGGCGTCCGGTATGCCGAGGTACTCAAGTACCGTGGGACTCTGGAAAAACGGGTCCCAGACGCTCTCAAGAACGTTTATCTGAAACAGCGCCAGGTACACCGAGACGCAGAGGCCGGCGAACGCGAGGATAGCGAGAACAATCCTCCGGGGCCACGCCGTCGGGTTCTTGTCGAAACCGGGCGGTATGGAGCTATCGCCACCATCACTCGTGGAGTTCCCGGTTCGCAACCCGTCCGGCGCCCGGTTTTCAGACATCTAGCTCACCTCTTCAGCACCGAGTAGATAGCGCCGGCGAGTGCGACACTTCCCAGGGCCAGAAGGCCCCGGTTCTTTGTCGCTGTGAGTTGCGGGCTGCTATCGTACGACTGGCCGTCGAACCGGCCGTGTGCCCCTTTATCGCCCGGTACCGGCTCGAAGAGGTTCGAGGGGCGATCCTCGCTCTTGCGATTGTCGGTCAGCTGCCCACTATAAGCTGTCCTGGCGAGGTAGATGTCCCCGAGCCAGGGCAGGAGCTTGTTCCCGATTATCGTGATGGCGGCTGAGGTACCGACGTAGACCTCCCGGCGCTTCTGATGGGCGGCCCAGTGGATCGCGTCGGCGGCTATCTCGGGTTGGTAGATCGGGGGCACCGGCTGCGGTTTGAAGGGCATCTTGCTCTTGCAGTGGTCGAACTGCGGGGTGTTCAAACCGGGGAGTTGGACCATCGTTATGTGGACGTTGCTCTTGTCGTGCATCAGCTCCGTGCGGATGGAATCGGTAAAGCCCCGCATCCCGTGTTTCGCCCCGCAGTAGACGGATTGCAGCGGGATGGCCCGATAAGAGAGCGCCGAGCCAACCTGTACGATGGTACCCCGGTCGCGCGGCAACATCCGCTTGAGCGCCGACATCGTGCCGTAGACGGCCCCCAGGTATGTTACCTCAGTGCCACGCTTGAACTCCTCCGCCGTTACCTTTTTGAACGGCGCGAAGACCGTAGTCATGGCGTCATTTACCCAGATGTCTATTGGGCCCAGTTCTTCCTCCACCTTCTTTGCGGCGGCCTCCACCTGATCCGGGTCGGCGACATCCGTGGGTATCGTCAGGGCTTTGCCGCCGAGCGACTCCACGTCTTTCCGGGCTCCTTCGAGTCCCTCCTCGCTTCGGGCGAGAAGCCCGATGTGCGCCCCGCGTTTGGCGAATTCCCGAACCGTGGCGCGTCCTACGCCGGCTGATGCTCCAGTAATTACTACGATCTCAGGCATGTATATTTCCTCCCGCAAATGGCTTAACCGTATCCGGCGGTTCAGAGTCAAGTAGCCAGGGCGTCTCGCGCCCGAACATCGCCTCCACTCCGGGTAGCTTTCGCCGAGATATGTGTTCTATTTCACAGTTTTTCCAATCGGCCACTGCATTAAACCTTTGCTTGATGCCCCTGACTTTACGCTGCTTCTACAAGCTCGTTTTATAGTCGTCGAGTCCGACGGCATCGTGCGGCGTGAGACCTGTCGAAATAGGTTAGAGAAAGACGAGTTTGGGAAAAACCGTGAATGATGTTACTGTGCGTCTGGATTGATGGAGAAGGACGATTGTGGGGAGATACGAATTTGCTGGGAAAATTTTGAGTGAACCGCCAGTAGCGCCGGAAGACACCTACTACACAGTCGTCGGCGTGATAAACGACGGTGCAGAGCTCAATCAGGCTGTGGGCGAGCTGCGGGGGCTAGGTGTAGACGCCCGAGACCTTACCGTGGTGATAAAGCGCCGGGTACCGGAAGAGCCGGAGCCTTTTCCTCCGGGCACGCGCTACATAGTAATTCCGGACGATTCCCGTGGCCTCGAGATAACCATAGCGTTCGCTGTGGTGTTTGCGGTTTCGGCCCTACTCTTCGCGTTCACGACTCCCAGCATCGGGGCGGCGCTTTTCGTGTTCTTTATGGGTCTGGCGGCGCTTTTGGCCGCGAGTTCTTTCATAAAGGTAGGCGTTGACCCGATACTCATTGATCTGGAGGCTCCTTCCGCCGACTCGGCTGTCTGGAACGAGGAGTTCGAGAGCGGGAAGGTTTTGGTTTTCGCCGCCACCCAAGATCGTAGTCAGCTCCAGCCGATGTGGGAGGCTCTGCGCCGTCAGGGCTCGGAGTTCTACGTGATCGAACGCCGGCTAGAGCCCCGGCCGGTTGGACCAGCGATACTTCACCAGGCCGGCGCCGGGATCGAGGAGGACCTTGCAGTCGTACCCGAGTAATTCTCCGGCGGCTCGTTGATGGGGACCTTGATGGAGGGCTTCTTTCTGGCGCTTCAGGTTTCCGAGGGGCCTGAGCTGCCGGCCATAGAGTTCTCTTACCTGGGGAGCCGGGGTCTCACGGGCATCGTGATGCTGAGCCACATTTTCTTCGCCACCCTCTTCGTCGGCTACGCTATTGGGGCGCCCCTTTTAAAAGGTTGGGGGAGACGAAATGGGGACCAGCGGGCGGAGCGTCTCGCGTATTCGCTGGCCCACTTCAATGTGCTGACCTTCAGCTTCGGGGCGACGCTGGCCGGGCTTTTCCTAGTGCTCATTATTGGTTTCTATCCACGGGTGTCATCGGTGTTGTTTACCCAGTTTTTCTGGCTGGCCCCGGTTCTGGCGATGACCGTCATGATCGCCGCCATGTACTTCTTCTATATTCACTTCTACAAGGGCGGTACTGAGAATATCTGGGCCGGAATCGCTGCGGCGTTCTTTATCCTGGTGTGGCAGACGATCATGACCGGGATTGATACGTTCATGGTGACGGGAGCGGGCAGCCAGGAGTTGGGCGGCGGGGTCGGTGGCGCGTTCGGGGCCATGCTCAATCCGATGTTCATCCAGCTAAACCTGCACCGGACGGTCGGGAACCTATCCTGGCCGGCCTTCGCCGTGGCCGCCTGGGCGGGCTTTATGTACCTCCGCTCCAAGACCGCGGAGGACAGGTCCTTCTACGATTGGGCAGGCTCGATGGGGGTAATGTGGGGTACGATCTTCTTACTCTTCCAACCTTTTATCGGGTTCGCCATAACCTACGGCATGAAGGTCGGGCTCGACTACAGCGGCGGGGAGCTTGCCGCCGGCGCTTCAGGCCCTTACGATCGTCTCGTTGGGTCCGGGCCGGGGGCGGACAGTTTTACCTCCAACTTGCTATACATAAACCTGCTGATGGTCGTGCTGCTCTTCGTGGTAGCCAACACGGCTATGTATCTTGGCGCGAACCGGCATCCGGAAGACGGCGGCCGACGTCAGATAAAGTTCTTCGGCCTCGTCGCGGCGATCTCCGGCCTCTACTCGGTCTCGCCGTTCGCGGACTTTCCCTTTCTCTACATGCGCTACATAATGATGGCGATTATGACGCTGGCGACGCTCGGGGCGCTGGTTTCTTACGTTCGGGGCCGGAGGCAATTCAGGTATGGTAGTCCGGGCAGGAGTTATCAGATGTTGCTCATGTCCATCGGGGTGCTCGCCGCCGTTCTGATGATGGGAATGGGTTGGATGAAATCCAATTCGCGGGCGCCGTACACGATCTACGGACAGCCCGAGTACCGGGTGGAGAGCGAGCGTCCCGTACAGCCGGAGAGCTTGACTCAGGACATGCTCGGGACACCGGAACGGTAGCCCGAACGCTAGAACAGGAGACATAAAGAGGAGCACATGGCCGAGGATCTGCATAAAGACAAGGTAACCCGTGGTCAGTTCGTGTGGATGGGCGTCGGCGGTGGCATCATGGGCGCCACGCTGGGGATTCCTTCGGCCGTGTACGTGCTCGACCCCGCGATAAAACAAAAGTTCGCGGGAGGCTCTGACATCCCGGACGACTGGATATTGGCCGGTTCGGTCTTCGAGATCCCGAGCGAGTCGGTGAAGGTTTACAAGGTCGAGTTTCCCCAGAAGCAAACCTACGATGGCGGCGGGGAAGTGCTGGATGAAGGAGAGTTGATCCTCGCGGTGCTCATGTCCTGGGAAGAGGGGAAAATGCCCCCGCTTCTCGAAGGGCGGGGACGGGCGGATCTCTCCGAGAGCGAGACGAAAGAGCTGAGCAAGAGCCTGAGCGTCTTCAGCAATCACTGCGCCCATTTGGGCTGTCCGGTCCGCTGGTTCCCGGAGCGCAAGGAGATCCTCTGTCCCTGTCATGGCGGGATCTACGACATCAATGGTGGCTACATCGGGGGACCGCCGCCGCGGGGACTCTGGCCCTTCGCGTTTGAGATCCGTGAGAACGGAGACGTCTACGTAAAGCACGAGTTCCCCGGCCCCGGCTCGAAACCTTACGTGGTCTGAGAGGAGGGCGAGATGTTATCCAGAACCAAAATACGGGAGATAGGCCGGTCGACGATGGATTGGATGGAGGAGCGGACCAGCCTCGTGTCCATGACGGAGAAGTTTCTCTACGAGCCGGTGCCCAGCAAAGGCAAATGGCTCTACACTCTGGGCAGCGCGACGCTCTTCCTCATAACGCTCCAATTTTTGACCGGGATCTTGTTGCTTTTCTATTATGTCCCGACCACGGATCACGCATGGGACTCGATCTACTACATGATGAACGAAGTCTACTTCGGGCGGCTTATCCGGGGCATCCACTTCTGGTCGGCGAACATCCTGGTCGTGGTCATCGGGCTGCACATGCTCCGCACATTCTTCTCCGGGGCTTACAAGGCGCCGCGCGAGATGAATTGGGTCGTGGGGGTAGTCCTGATCTTCCTGGTTACCTTCCTCGCCTTTACGGGGTACGCGCTCCGCTGGGACCAGGAAGGGTTCTGGGCCTGGGAGGTCGGCGTGAAGATAGCCTCCTACTCTCCGTTTATCGGGGACTGGATGATCCTCAGCCTGCTCGGCGGTGATACTGTCGGTCCGGCGACGCTCTCCAGGGTGTTCGTGATCCACGTGTGGCTCCTGCCGGCGCTCTTGGCCCCCCTGATCGGGGTTCACCTCTTCCTGCTCCGCAAGCACGGGGAGTTCGGATCGGACTTCGAGTACTCCAAACGCCTGGCGAAGCTCCGCGAACAGGAGCAAATCTGGAAGTATTCGACGAATGGATCCGGGGCCGGCCACGAGGAAGACGACCGGTCGCTGGAACGCGATGAAGAGAGTGATTGAGGTGCGGACGAGGTTGGTATACTCGCACAGGGTATCCGGAAGAGAGGTCGGTCACGCGAGATGGACGTGAGACGCGAACCACCGGAGACGGTGGAAGCCGAAGTGGTAACCAATGAGAATGTCTATGAGAAGTACGATGAGCCGATGGGTTTCTTTCCCGGCCAGATCGTGCCGGACCTCACCGTATCTTTCTTCCTGTTACTGGCCATAGTGTTCTTATCTTACGTGGTGCCCGCGCCGCTCACCGAGCCTGCGGACATAAGCACCACCACCTACGTGCCCCGGCCGGAGTGGTTCTTCTTCTTCTACGATCAGATGCTGATGTTCTTCCCCGGCTACGCCCTTATAAGCTTCGGGGCGGTAACGATACCTGGGCTCTTCTTTATAGTCCTGGTGGCGCTCCCGTGGATGGACCGGGGGCCGGACTACAGCATCACCAAGCGGCCTTTCATTGCCGTCATAGGGTTCCTCATAATCATGACGGTCATCTTCAACATGTTCCTGACCTTGACCCGGATACCGAACTTCCCAGGATGAGAAGAGGAACCTCGTGCCGATAGGCGACCTCAACATCCCGATAGTCGGCAAAGAGGTCATAATTCCCATGCTGGTGGTGCCGCACACCTTGCTCGCCACTTTTATCATCGGGATAACGCTCATAGCCCCGATCGCCGAATACATCGGGCTCATTACCAAACAAGCCAAGTACGACAGGTTCGCCCGTAACGCGGCCAAGTTCACGATCCTGCTCTTCGCCTCCGGGTCTTCCCTGGCCTTCACGTTCTTCTTCGCGCTCATAGCGCTCTATCCGGTATTTTTCTCGTATCTGATGAACATTTTTTTCTGGGTGTTTCTGGCCGAGGCTTTCATGTTCATCGGCGAAGTGTTGCTGATCTACGCCTGGTACAACGCCTGGGACCGGATGGCCTACCGGAAGCGGCTGCACGTGATCTTCGGCTTTATGACCGGGCTTCTCGGGGTCACGCAGATGACCCTGATAAACGTCATAGGAGCCTACATGCTGACGCCTTCCCAAGCCTCGGCGAACAGCGTCGGATGGACTTTCCTGAACCCCACCTACATGCCGCTCAACATGCACCGCTTCGCCGGGAACCTCTCCTTCGCCGGATTTTTGATCGCGGGTTGGGCGGCCTGGCGCTACCTGCGGAGCATCCAGGAGAGCGACCGGGAATACTATGACTGGATGGGCCATTGGGGGCTCATATGGGGTTTCGGGTTCCTGCTTTTGCAACCGCTTCTGGGCTACGGGTACATGAAGGAGATCCGGGAGCACTCGCCCGTCACCTTCGATTACTTGATGACCGGCGACAAGGCCTGGCTATTCAACCTGTTGATGATCGAGGTCTCCATAATGGCCGTCGCCTCCGTCGCCTACTTCTTGCACAAGCTGAAGTTCGCCGTCAAACCCATGCCAACACTCCGTAACATGACGATGGGATCGCTGGGTTTCATGGCCCTCTTTAGCGTCGTACTGATGGTTCCTGCGGATGCGGATCTGATACCCCAGATCGGGCTGGTCTTCTTGGGCGGCGAGGAGACGAAGATCCCGCTGGGAGCCATGTACCCATACAAGTATATCGGGCTCATCGGGATGATGCTGGTTGGGGTGTTCGCACTGGGACTCTATCTGAAGGCGGCGGGGGACGGCTTTCACTGGGGCCGGGCCAGCCGATGGAGCCAGTACGCGATGCTGGCCGCCGCCATTACGGTCGTGTTCACCATGATGACGATGGGCTACGCGCGGGAGACGGCGCGCCGGGCCGGCGAAGAGAACTGGCTCATCCGGGGCTGCATAACGTTCGACCAGCAGGTGGTGGGCGAAGGGTGTCCGGCCGCGCCGGAGGACAACCCGTGATGGAGTCGTCGATGGCATTGCTCCAGACGGAGATCCCTGGGGTTGCCCGGTTCTTTGTAGCTTTGGGACTGGTCTTGCTCGTAGCAGGCGGCGCGGTGGCGTTCACATACTGGTTGAGCAAAGGAGGATGAGCGAGCTTCTGACTCCTTTTCGGTAGAGCCTAAAACCCAAGCTCTATCTCCTTCTCGTTCACCTTTGTCGGGTCCGTGTCTTTGAACCTGGCCTCGAAGCCGGTAGCTTCGTCCATCCTTTGTACGCCGAAGGGAATGCCGAGGTCGAAGTAAACCTTGCCTTCCTTGCTCTTGCCCGGTTCGATCAGGCCATTTTCGTTGAACAGTAAGTTGAGATCCGGGCCAACGAATTGCGCGTTAACATCCGCGTTGGCCGGAGAAGAGATGTTGTCCCGGACCAGCTCTACGGATTCTTCGTCGAGCGTGATCGGCATCTCGAGGTTGGTGTTCTCGACCGTAAAGTCTATCTCGATAAAGACCCCATTACGGGTCTCCGGAGGCAAGGTGTAGGCGCTGATCCTGTTGGTCAGCTTCGCGTCGTGGACCGTCCAGGAGATATCTCCGGTCTCCAGAGTTTCCTCCAGCGTTTGTTCCTCGACTACTTTCTGTTCCTCACGGACTTTGATGAACTGCGGTCCCGTCTCCGGGGCGCCACCGATGAACCCGGCGACCACGAGCATCCCGATTACGGTGGCGGCCAGCAAAGCTACCAACCCCACAAATCCGGCGAAGTTCCTTACCATGAACCGGCTTCTCCTTCTCCCAAACCACGAGCGACCGAGAAGCTGGTTGCAACTTCCAAACGGCCTCCCGCTGCCGACATGGGGATCTTACTATCATCCCGCCGGTGATGCGTCCGCCGCTCTGTCCCGCATCCCCGCAACGGTCGGGGAATCGTGCAACCGGCTACTTTAATCCCCCGGAACTATGGGTAAACTCCTCTGCATCAGTGTTCCAGGTGTCCAGAGAAAGACGGTGAATGGCCAGGCACATACTTTTCGAAACCGGGATACGACGGCTCGGCTCAAAGGAGCACGGGTTTTTCTACCGTTACCCGGATACAGGCGAGAGGGTGCGCGAGGAGCGGGTACTATCGCGCATAGAGGAACTGAAAGTTCCACCCGCTTGGGAGGAGACCCGGATAGCCCGGAGGCCATCGGCGAAGGTACAGGCCGTCGGCTACGACTCCGCCGGGAGGGTACAGTACCTCTACCACGCTGGATACAGAGAGCGCAAGGAGCGGGAGAAGTTCGAGCGACTCCTGCGCTTCGCCGGAGCCCTTCCGGAGATGCGGCGTGTAACGAGCACCCACCTCCGCTGCAAGAAGCTTGATCGGGAGAAAGTCCTGGCCGCGATGGTGCGGTTGATGAACGCCGCTTACTTCAGAGTGGGGGACGAGCGGTACGCCCGGCAGAACAAGACCTACGGAATAGCCACTCTGCGGCGCAAGCACCTTGAAATAGAGGGTGACACCATGACCTTCGATTACGAGGGCAAGTGGGGCCAGGCTCAAAGAAAGGCCGTGACCGACAGGAAGCTTCGCCAGATCGTCGAGGAGTGCGTGGAATTTCCTGGATATGAGATCTTCAAGTACTACGATGAAGATGGAGATTTGAGAGACGTAAAGTCCAGGGATCTCAACTCATACATAAAAGAAGTCATGGGTGGCGAGTTTACGGCGAAGGATTTCCGTACCTGGGCCGGCACGCTCTTCGCGGCCTTGAAACTCGCGGAACTCGGGGCGACGGAAGAGAAGAAGATAGCTGAAAAAAACGTGCTCGCGGCTATCGACGCCGTGGCCGAACGCTTGGGCAACACCCGCGACATAGCGCGCGCTTCCTACGTAAGCCCGAAGATCATAGACCACTACCTCGAAGGTTCCGTGATAGCCTACTACGGAGAACAGATAGAGGAGGTCATAGCCGCCGAGCAGGGTGACCTGACCGAAGGAGAACGGGCGCTCCTGGACCTCCTCAAAAAGAGACTCCGCCGTGAGCTTCGAAAAGCCGCGTGACGGAGTTCGGATTACAGGAGGTTGTTAGATGAAGAAAGCCATAGCACTGAAACTGCTCAAAAGTCGGACGGCCCGCAAGGTTGTGAGCCGAGGATTGAAGAGCCGGCGGATAAGAAATGTGGTGTTCAAGCAACTCGCGCGCCGGATGCGTTTCAGGTAAGTTTAGGGCCTCGTCAGGGTAGGCGAGCCTGTAATTTGACTCGCACGCATTAAGGGTCATTCTTCCGGCCGGCTCGGAGACCAGAGCGGTACCGGGACTCCCATAGAGTGATTTAAAACCCAGCAGGTCGCGGTCAGAAGCAAGATCCCCGCCGCCAGAGAGAGGAGCTCGACGGGCGACTCGAAGATCCCGAGGCTGACCAACAACGTCGTGGTGGCCGCCGGCGGGTGGGGGCGGTTGAAGACGATGAGGATCGCCTCCGCCACGGCCAGCGAGAAAGCGGCGGTCCAGACGTGCGGGAGTGTGACGCCTTCTTGCAGGACGCTCGGGGTGTTCAGCAGCCCGAAAACAGCGAGCGAGAGAAAGCCCACGATCAAACCGACGAAGTGACCGATGACGGTGTTGCGCGTCCTCGTCTAGCGGCGAGCGGAAGGTGTGAAAGACCGTCGGGCCAGGCTCGGGAAAAGTAGCGGGTATTTCAGCAGGTACGCTGCAAAGCCGTTGACCGTGATCGCAATAAACCCCAGAGCGCCCATGTATAGCGCCTCTCCAGGCGCGCCGAACCGTTCCAGAAGATAGTCGTGAAAGTCGTTACGCTTGTTCGCGTTCGATGACATCCCTTATTCTTTCGATTCCAGGCGCTCGAACCAAAGCTCTTCCACGAGCACTCCGGCCACAACCGCTGTGGGCACCGCCAGTAACGCTCCGAGAACGCCGAAGGCCGCCCCCGCGACCGTCACGGAGGCTATTACCACGACGGGATGTAAGGAGACCGCTTTCCGCATAACCAGCGGGGTCAGGAGGTTGCTTTCGATCTGCTGTATCGCCACATAGGCCAGAACTACCCAGAGGGCGTCCAATGGATTGCCGGCTAAGGCCAGGATCAGGGGTGGTACAACACCGGCTATGGAGCCGATGATCGGGACGAAGGCAACCAACCCGGAGAAGACGCCGAGCAGGAGCGCGCCGGGTATACCTATCAGGTACAGGGCGACGGTGGAGAGCAGGCCGACGACGGCCATCGAGAAAAGGCGCCCCCCGAGCCAGCCTAGGAGGCTCTCACGGGATTTCGACAGGATCTCACGCGTCTTATCTCTCCTGGAGGGTGGAAACAACCTCACTACCCACTCCACCACCGGCTCGGGTAAGGCCGTCAGGTACAGCGGTACGAACAGCACGACGAGCAAACCGGTGAAGAACGAAGCGATACCGCCGAAGAGGCCGACCAGGCCGCCCAGCACCCTCCGCACCGCCTTAGCAAGCGTCTGGGGAGAGATTCCCCCACCGCTGCCGCCTATCTTTACACCGAATCGATTCGCCAGACTCCTGGCCCGGTCTACGAGTTGAGAGAAAGCATCCGGCAGTGACGAGGCGAGCTGCGAAACTTGCTTGGCGAGCGTGGGGTAGAGGAAATATCCGGATAGACCGAGGGCCGCCAGAAGTACCAGAACGATAACAACCACCCCCACGGGTCTCGGCACCTTTCGGTGGTAGAGAGCCTCCACCGGAGCCGACAGCGCAACGGCCAGTAAGAGCCCGACAGAGAGCAGCAGCGCCAGCGCCGCGACCTGGGCAAGGAAGCGGTACGCCAGAAAGAGAGCGAACACGAGTAGCGCCGCCCGGAGCAATCCACGATTCGTTAGAGGGCGCCCGTTCATCTTGGGAGCTTACCCTTTATGATCTTCTCTTATGCCCGAACGAGCGAGGATGCCTCTAATAGTCGTTGACTGAGTTCCGGGTGCGTTCGGCGAGATCACGCGCGACTTCCAGCGTCGAGCCGGTTTCTTTGTAGACTTCCAGTTGGCGGTCGGCCTCTGTTGGGAGTTCCAGTATTTTCCCGGCCTTTGAGAGGTCGCGTCCGGTGTTCGACTCCAGGTCTTCGATCAATGTCTCCAGCACATCACGGGTCTCGACGGCTTCGCGGGCGTCGTGGTCAATGAAGGTGCCTTTCAGGCCGTAGCGCTGGGCGCTCCACTTGTTCTCCTCGATCTCCCGTCCGGGGCGGATGGGACGAAGTTCGCCGGATTCGTATTCACTGGAGAGTCGGTCACAGAGGGCGGCGGTGACGGATACTAGCGCCTCATTGCGCCACATCTCTATCTGGGCGTCGCAGGCCCGGACCTCGATAGTGCTGAGGCCCGGATGCGGTCGCACGTCCCACCAGATCTCACTGAGCGAGTCGATGGAGCCGGTTCGGTGGGCGAGGTCCACGTAATCCTTGTAAGAGTCCCAGGAATCCAGGGGCTCCGGCAGGCCGGCGCGATGGATGGAACGAGAGAAGATCAGGACCCGGCTAGACTGCATGTCCGTGATCTCATTCTGCCAGAACGGCGAGCTTACGGAAAGCGCGAGCAGGTGCGGAACGTACTCCCGCATTCGGTTGAAGACGTAGAGAGCTTTATCCCGCCCCTGGACCGCGTAATGGACGTGCAAAGAGAAGGTGTTGTTTCGGCGGATCAACCACTCCAACTTGTCTTTGAGGCGCTGGTAGTGGGGCTTGTCTATTATCTCTTGCTCTCGCCAATCTCCGATGGGATGTGTTCCGCTGGTACCGAGCACCCTACCTAGACGTTCCGCCTGCTCTAGTAGAGTTGCGCGGCGGGAGACGAGGTCCGAGATGAGCCCTTCTGGTTTTTCGTGGACGCCGGTGTTCGATTCGATCTCACAGTCTATAAGCTCGCCGCTGAACAGGTCATCGGGAACTTCGGCCAGTATCTTCTGGGCCCCGTCGGCGAGTTTGAGGGTCTCGGGGTCGGCGAGCCAGAGTTCCTCCTCGGCGCCCAGCGTACCCTCCGGTTCCCCGGTCTCGAAGGCATTCTCGGGGATAAGGGATTTGTCTTCGAGGCTTTTCAAGGGTCTCTATAGCCTTTCTACCTGGGGATCGTAGGCTTTCTCACCGGCCCGTATCTCGACCGGGAGCGTATTCTCCGGTGGAGACAGGGGGCACACCCAGTCCGGGTTGTACGCGCAGGATGGATTGTAGGCGTAGTTGAAATCCAAAACCATCCGCCCGTCTTCCTCGCCGAGGTCGGCGTGCTTTATTGTGTCCAGTAGATACCTGCCGCCACCGTACGTTTCCCGACCGCTGGTCGCGTCTTTGAACGGCAGAAAGATCCCACCGCCGTAGCCTTCGATCCAGAAGAGCGACAGCGACAACTCTTCCGTTTCCTGTGTAAACCGAATCCGTCCGAACCTCAGGAGCCGCAGCAAACCGTCTTCTTGAAGTTGTATCTCCAGGGTATCGGGTTCTACTTCGTACTCCACGGGGAGGACGTAGCGCAGCGACGGATTGTAATCGAAGTAATCCACCCCTTCGAACCCGTCTTTGTCTCCGGCCGGTAGAGGCGATTGCGGATGTTCCGCGAACAACTGGTCTCTTTCCCGTCGGAAACTCGCGCAAAGCTCGGCCTGATCCCGCTCCCCCGAGCGTACGTGACCGTACATGCCCGCGACGACGCGCCGGTAATGGAGCAACTCTTTGTAGTCGGACGCTTCCTTCATGGTGTCGAGTATATTACTGTTTTTCTGGAGCCTGACTCGTGTGTGGGTAGAATGGTTCAGATGATAGCCAAGTAAGCTACTGAGGAGAGCGTATGGCGGCAGAGGTTGGAGAGAAGGCGCCGGATTTCACGCTACCGGCCGACGATTGGGAGAAAACGGTTTCGCTTGAGGAGTATACGAAGGAAGGTCCTGTGGCCCTCTTCTTCTATCCCGGCGACTGGTCGAGCGTCTGCACGGACCAGATGGGCCGGATACAGGAGGAGATCGGACGTTTCGAATCCCTGGGGGCCAAGGTGCTGGCGATTAGCGCCGACACGCCCTGGTCGCACCGGGCTTTCGCCGGGGACCGGGGTATAGAGTTCCCGCTACTCTCGGACTTCGGAGGCGAGGTGCTCGAAGAATACGGCGTCCGGCACGAGCGAGGATTCCCAGAGCGGGCCTACTTCGTCATCGACCGGGAAGGCACCATACGGGCGAAACAAGTCGAATCGACCCCGAAGAGCCAGCCGGACCTGGATAAAGTCCTCGAGGACCTCGAAAAGGCGCTCTAGGCTAGATGGAGCCCGAAGAGCTAATCCCGCCGGTTCCAGCGGAACAGGTCGCCGACTGCGCGCTAACCGCTCTGACCACAGCCTACAGCGCCCCGATGCCCGGCCTCGGATCCCGCTACCTGGACTCCACGGTAGCCCACGAGACCCGGATCCTGACAACGACGCCGGTCCGGGACGCCCTTGCCGGCGCCGGGACTCAGACGATAGGGGAGACGGTGCTTTCGGCGGTACTCGGTTCCCGTGGTCTCGCAGGGTTCGCTGATGTTCGGGCCGCAGGGTATCTGGCTCCCCTCGCGCGGGCGGCCCTGCTCGGAGAGCCGTTCCGGCGGGTGCTATCCAAACTCGGCAACCCGGACATACCGCTATTTATCAGCGCCCTGGAGTCGGCTGGTGATACGGGACCATTCTCCGGCGCCCTGCAGGTCGCGCGGCAGGCCGGTAAGGAAGCCACGCTCCGCGACGTGGCGCGATTCGTGGCGGCCCGAGACCCCCTGGCCCGCGAGTACGCCCAGGGTTATGAGATCACCACGGAATTGGCCGGTCCAGCTATTATGGAAGCCCTCTCGCGCGCCGAGTCCGCCCGTGCGGCGCTGGTCCACTCCTATCTGGAGGTGCTCGCTGAGATACCGGACCTCGACGTTATCCGGAGGGCGGGCGAACGTGAGGCAGAGGACGTATCGAGAATGGCCCACGGCGTCATAAAAAGCGGTAGCGTCTATTCACGCCGGGGCCTCCAGGGCATAGCAAACCTCGACGGCATCCTGCGCGAAGACCCGCGCCTCGCGCCCTCCGCCACCGAGCCACCGATAATCGCCGCCGCATTCCTCCTAACCCTGGAATACGGGCCCGAATCCCTCAGCCGCCGGCTGAGACCCGCCACCGGGAGTAACCGGGGTCGCTAGCTGGAGGAAACGGAGCTTCGGACGGCCGGAAAGGAAAACATCGCATGATCGGACCAAAACGACACCTTTATCTGTAACTATCTTTCGTTTCCGCGTTGAGGGAGTGTATTCTACACTATAAAATACACACCAGGAGGTGTACAAACGTGCGGACTAACATAGTGCTTGACGAAGAGTTGGTTGACGAGGCGTTCCGGTACTCGGACGTAAAAACAAAGCGGGATCTGGTGGATTTGGCGTTGCGAGAGTTCGTTGAGAACCGGCGGCGACGCGATGTGCGCGAGCTTCGCGGCAAGGTCGAGTTGGACCCTTCATACGATCATAAAGCTCTGCGAGAAGCGAGAGAGTAGAGAATTGTATCTGGTGGATACCTCGGTCTGGATCGACTATTTTAGACAACAGGACACCGAAGCTACGGTGTTTTTCGCTGGGATGTTGGACCGAGGATATCCGTTCGGTATTACGACGGAGATCTACCAGGAAGTATTGCAAGGAGCGGCCTCCGAAGAAGACTTCGAACAGCTCGCTGCCTACCTCGGCACTCAGCGTTTCTACCGATCCGAGGATCCGGTCGAAAGTTGCCGGGAAGCGGCCCGACTTTACTTCCGCTGTCGCAGGGTCGGGGTCACGGTCCGTAGCACTATAGACTGCCTCATCGCCCGAACGTCTATAGAGCACGGTTTGCTGCTCATTCACAATGACAGGGATTTTTCGAACATGGCTCGGGTTATCCCCGAACTGCGACTCGCGTGAATCCGTTCTCCGTGCCGGAGGAGCTTTGAGCTAAAATCTCTCTTGCAGGCGGCGTAAGGAGACTTGGAGATATATGAAGGCACTCGTTATAGTAGGGCACGGCTCGCATTTGAACGAGGACTCCAGCCTGCCGGTCTACGAACATGCCGAGCGTATCCGCGAGACGGGTGAATACGACGAGGTGGTGGAGTGCTTCTGGAAAGAGGAGCCTTCCATGCGCCACGTCCTGGACACCGTCGAGTCCGACGAGGTCTACCTGGTCCCGGCGTTCATCTCCGAGGGATACTTCACCCAGCAGGTCATACCGAGGGAATTCGGCTTGGAGGGGCCGGTTACCGAGAAGGCCGGAAAGACGATCCGGTACGCCGGGCCTCTGGGCACTTTCGAGAAGATGGCCGACGTCATTCTGGAGCGGACCGACGACTTGATGCGGGATAAGGAAGTCTTGGAGGGCCGCACGGCACTCGTTCTTCTCGGGCACGGAACCGCTATGAACAAGAACTCCAGCAGCGTCATCTATCTGAACGCCGAACGAATCAGGGAGCGTAGGATCTACGATCAGGTAACTGAGGCTTTTCTGGACCAGGAGCCGGAGGTCGGGGAGGTCGTCAGCGGCGTCGAGGCCGAGAATGTCATCCTGATCCCGGTCTTCGTGGCCGAAGGTTGGCACACACGCGAGACGATCCCGGAAGACCTGGGTCTGACCGGCGAGGTTACGCGCCGCGATGACCGGACCATCTTCTATGGGGCTCCGGTCGGCACCCATCCTTCCATGGCTGGTTTGATCTCCGACCGGGCCCGTGAGACCGAGGAGCAGCAGGTTGTCCCGAGCCCTTCCTGACGGACGCGGTGAACGAACCTCCAACGTCGCCGTGGAAGCCCGCGAGGCTTTCGCCCGCTGGGTAAGTGATTCTCCGGGAGGCCGCCGTTTCGCCCAGGTTCTCGTACGCCCCACGGAATCCGGCTACGAGTTGTGCCACGTGGACGACGCCTTCTTGGAAGGGTTGGAAGTATACGATGAGCCGCGTGAGGCCCGTGAGATCTCCAAACTAACCGAGGAAGGCGAGTACCGGCCGCTCAAAAGCTCGCCCAACCTCCGCCGGGGATGGCTACTCCGGGCGCCGGACGATAAAGAGCTCGCCGTCGCCATGAATCATTTTTATCCTGCGGCGCTCGTCCACTGGCGCCTCGACCGGGAAGGACGGTTGGAGGTAACGAACTACCGCGAGAACGCCGCCCGCCAGAGCGGCATCTATAAACGGGTCCAGAGGCTCTCCGATGAGGGAGTTCAGGACTCGGCGCGGGCGTGTTGTGAGGATACGGTCTGTCTGAAAAAGACCCTTTGGAATTTGGATGAGGACACGCCCCTGGAGATGGAGCGGGGGGAAGGTGAGATCCCCTGTCCCGAGCCTTGCAGCATCTTCGTCTCGTTCGCCCGGCAGGTGAGGCTCTTCGAGCGGGAGAAGAAGCGCGACCTGGACGCCATAGGACTCTCTCCAACCGAGAAAGAAGATCTATCAGCCCTCGTGGACGCCGCTGCTGCCGGTAGAATGGACTTCGCTCGGGAAGCCGAGTTCGGACTGCCTCTGAACGAGCGGCGGCTACGATACCGCAGGCTCACCTTGATTTCGAAGCTCGCCCCGGACCGAGATGGCGACTCCGAAGCAACCTAATACCGTTCCCGCAAACGACGCCCAACTCATACAACTCGTGCGTACCCGTCTCGGACGGGCGAACGTAAAGGACCGGATAAACATCAGTTCTTGCGGGTTCGTGGTGACCCTTCACGGAGCGGTAGGAGATCCGGACGAGGGGTTGCGCCTGGAAAGCGTTGTCTGTGGAGTCTACGGGGTGGAGGGGGTTGTAAATAAACTCAAGGTCCGTCGGTTGGATTAAGAAGAAAGCGTGTTTCCCGAGCCTCCGACTCGGGTAGAAGTTTCTTATACGGTAATTCGAGACTCAAATGGAGGTGCTGATGTTAGGACGCACAGCAAGAAGCGCACTAAAGACCCGTACCGGACGCCGGGTAGGCAAAGCCGTCGCCAAAGAGGCGATCAAGGCGGGACGCACCCGAGGAGGAAAAGGTGCCGCCAAATCCGGGGCCAGAGGAATGGGCAAGCTGGTCAAGACCGGCGCGAAGTTGAAAGCCGGCCAAAAGGCCAGTAAAGCGGGTGCGAAGGGTGCCAAGAAGGCAGGAAAAGGCTTTGGCAAGGTCGCTTCCAAGAAAGGCAAGCGCGAATTTCGGGTGGCCGAGAAGAACTTGAAGTCCAAGAGGTCGGGTGGAGGACTCCTGAAGTATGTTCTGATCGCAGCGGTCGGGCTCGGAATATTATTTCTTCTCAAGCGTTCCGGTAGCCAGGACTCTTCCTCGATCACGGACACGAACGGTTCGCAGGCGGCAGGCTCGAACGACGGCGCGGATAGGGCGCACTCAGACCCTTCCTCGGGCCCGCTCATCGGTGAAGAGCATCGAGAGAATGTGGCGGGTGTGACTGAAGACCAACCCGAGATTGAGCAGCGCATCAAGACTCGCATTGGCGAGGACGAGCGCACCCGCGACATGCCTCGCGTAAACGTCGAAGTGAATGACGGCGTGGCCGAGCTGCGAGGCAGCGCTTCTTCCGAAGAGGTGAAAGAGGCGGCGGGCGAGATCGCCGCCAGTATCGAGGGAGTAAGTGAGGTACGCAACCTGATCGAGGTTAGTTCCTAGCGTTAGCGTATTCGGAACCCACTTACCCGATAGCCGGGCGGCCCGTGAGCCGCCCGGCTTTTCTTATGCCCGGACCATTTCGAGCAAGTCGTCGCGCAGCCGCTCCATTGTTTCCCTGTCCTCGGCTTCGACGTTTAGTCTTAGCAGCGGCTCCGTGTTCGAGGGGCGAAGGTTGAACCACCTGTCGCCGAGGTCCACGGTAAGGCCGTCCAGGTGATCGATCTCGACGTTCTCGTCTTCCGAGTAGCGCTCTTCTACTTGCTTTAGCGTGGCGTCCGGGTCATCGACTTCGGAGTTGATCTCCCCGGACCGGACGTACGGGTCTACCGGGGCGAGTAGCTCGGAGATAGGCTTGTCCTGGCGGGCTACTAGCTCAGCGACGGTAAGCATGGCGATGATGCCGGAGTCGGCGAAGTAGTTGTCCCGGAAGTAGAAGTGGCCGGAGTGCTCGGCCCCGAACGCCGCGTCGTTCGAGCGCATCTGGGGTTTTATGATCGAATGTCCGGCGCGGGTGCGAATCGCTTTTCCACCCTCGCGCTTTATCAGCTCGGGGAGCGCTTTGGAGCAGACGGCGCTGTAGAGGATGGTCGAGCGAGGCTCTTTTTCGAGTACGTTTTTTGCGACGAGCGTGGCGAGCAGGTCGCCGGAGATCGTCTCGCCCTTCTCGTCTATGACGAAGCAACGGTCGGCGTCCCCGTCGAAGGAGACCCCGAAGTCCGCGCCCTCTGAGACGACGCGCTTTTGCAACTCCGCCACGTTCTCGGGCTCTATCGGGTTGGGTGGATGGTTCGGGAAAGAGCCGTCGAGCTCGAAGTACATCGGCACGTACTCGAAAGGTAGACCCTCGAAGACCGGCGGCAGCATCTTGCCCGCCATGCCGTTTCCGGCGTCCACCACTATCTTGAGCGGGCGTAGGCCGTCAGTGTCTATGAAATTCAGGCAGTGTTTGGCGTACTCTTTGGTCAGGTCGCCTTCTTCGACCGAACCGGAATGCTCGGCCGGTTTGGGAAGCTTGCCGGAGGTGATGAGGTCCCGGATCTGGCTTATCCCCTCGTCGCCGGAGAGCGCGATGGCGTCCTCCCGGCAGAGTTTCAGGCCGTTGTACTCCTTCGGGTTGTGTGAGGCGGTGATCATAGCCCCGCCTGGCTCTTCGAGGTGTCCGACGGCGAAGTAGAGCGCGTCCGTGGAGATCAAACCGAGGTCCAGCACGTCCGCCCCGGATTCCGTAACGCCTTCGATGAAGGCCTTTTCGAGCGCCTCTCCGCTGAGGCGCATGTCCCTGGCGACCACGACCCGAGACCCCGAGAGGCCGAGTTGGCTGACGAAGGCGCGACCGATGTCACGGGCGACGTCTTCATCCAGGGTGTCGGGATAGACACCCCGGATATCATAGGCCTTGAATATTGACTCATCCACCACTACTGGGCACCTCCGGGTCTTAACCTCCGGGTCTTTAAAACCGGCTATTTTCTCATTCGGTACAATAACGGGTTATGTTATCCGCTGCAGCCCGCACCGTGTTATATACCCAAAAGGACCGTTGTGGGATCGGATTTCGTTAGGCGGGCGGCGCTTTTCTACGGGCTTCTCGCCGTGGCCGCCGCCCTGTGGAACGGCCTGCGAGGTAGAGATTTTCCGGTGGGTGACTCCATTGCAGTTGGTCTTCTGCTGGGTTTGCTCGTAGCGGTTGGAACGGTGTCTCTAGGATTTGCAGCCTACAGGTTGATCCCGGTCATGAGAAAGATGGCCGACGAATTGGCCCCGATGCTGGTTGACCGGATGGGCACGTCGGACCTCATTCTGATATCCGTATTCTCTGGGGTGAGTGAAGAGATGTTTTTTCGGGGCGCGGTGCAGCCGGAGTTCGGCCTTGTGGTCGCGGCTCTAACCTTCGGGCTGGTTCACATCGGCCCGGACCGCCGATACTTGATTTGGACCGCATGGGCGATAATGGCGGGCTTTCTGTTTGGGTTTCTCTACAGGTTCAGCGGCGGCCTGCTCGCCCCGGTGTTCGCCCACAGCCTGCACAACGCTGTGACGTTCCTGATCTGGAAGCGCGCCAGAAAAGATGTAGCGGGGTCCGTCAATAGCTAGTAGCCGCCTTGTTTTTAGATACAATAGGTTGCGATCGCGTCGCATCCCGCAGAAAACGCGGGTTTGTCAGGGAGGAAGAGCGAAATGCGCATCACTAACATAATCCTAAACGTGATGAGCCTGCTCCTGGTCGGCGCCGGTGTGGCTCTGATCTCCACCTTCTTTTTCCCCTCCATTTTTCTACAGGCGACCGCGAGCAATGAAGCGGCCGTCGCCCCGCAGAGTCAGTTCAATACTCCCGTCTTGACCGAAGAACCCGAGGTCACGACCGAGGCGGGTAGCCAGACGGACAAGAATACGGACGAAAAGTTTGATAGCGCCCGTCCGCCCAAAACGGTCAAAGAAACAGAGAACAGCAAAAAGGAAAAGAAAGAAGGCGCCGCAGTCCCCGTACCGGAGGACAAGACGCTCTGGGTAACCGTCCCTGGGATGAACCAGATAGGAGATAGCGCTTTCCCTTACACCACCGGCGACGACGAGGACAAGCTCCGAGACTACGCCGGCATACATCTAAAGGGTACGGGATTCCCCTGGGAAAAAGAGGCGAACGTATATATGGCGGGACACCGTCTCGGGTATCCCAGCACCGACAGCTTTCTCGCCTTCTGGGATCTAAACAATCTGGAGGATGGGGACAAGATCTACGTGACTGACGCCATGGGCAGGTCTTATACTTACAAGGTGTTCAAAGAGTTCGTGGTCAATCCCTCCGACATTTTTGTAACACAGCCTGTAGAGGGCAAGAATATCGTGACCCTACAAACTTGCACCCTGCCCGACTACTCTCAGCGGCTTATCGTTCAGGCTGAGAAGGTTGCGTAGGTTGAACCTGAAAAAATCCGACGAGATGGAGCTTTAGTTTCGTGATAAACCTCCCTACTTCCAGGCGTCCGAAAAGAACTCCTCCGCAGCGTAAACGCGGGGCGCCCGTTATAACCAAAGGCAACATGCAGATGCGGGTCGTCTCGGTGGCGATTCTGGTGGCGATAATATTCGTTGTGCTCGCCGTCCGGCTCTGGTATTTGCAAGTGCTCACCGGCGACGACTTTACCCGGTCCGCCGAAGCCACCCAGACCCGCGAGGTCAAGATACCCGCCCAGCGCGGGGTGATCTACGACCGCAACGGAGATATCCTGGCGAACAACGTGCCGGGCCTGAACGTCACGGTGATACCGTCCTCCATCTCCCGCGAGAAGGTCGAAGAGATGGCGAACGTACTGGACGCCGATCCAAACGCCGTACTCGAACGCTACGATGCCGCGCTCACTCCCGGCGCTGGCGCGCCTTACGCCTCGATGCTGGTGAAAGAGAACGCCGACCGGGACGCCGTAACCTACATCAGCGAGCGCACCGAAGAGTTTCCGGGCGTCACCGTAAACGACGACTACGTGCGGAGCTACCCGAACGACTCTTTGGCCGCCCACGTTCTGGGTTATACCGGCGCTATCAGCGACGAGGAATTGGGCCGGGCCCCGTTCAAAGAACTCTCTAACGACGCGGTGGTAGGTAAGAGCGGCGTCGAGGTCGAGTACGAGAAGTTGCTTCGCGGCGTCGCGGGGAAGAAGGAGTACAGCGTGGACGCCCTGGGCCGGGTCGTCGCCACCCGGCGGGCAGACGGAACTCGGGCCGACGGTCAACCCGAGGTGTCGCCCGAGTTGGGCCGACCCGATGAGATCACCGACCCCGTGCCAGGCAAAAACCTGACGCTCACGATGGACATGGATTTGCAGAAGGTGGCCGAGAAAGAACTGGACGCCGCTATGGAGCGCGCCCAGGTGCAGGAGGGGGCGCCGGGCTCGGGTGGGGCCGTCGTCGCCATCGACCCCCGCAACGGCGAGGTGCTCGCCATGACCAGCCGCCCCACCTTCGATCCGCAGATGTTCGTCGGTGGCGTTACCGGTAGTGAGGAGTTGGATCTCTACAACTACCTCATCTCGGACGAGGCCAACCAGCCGTTTACCAACCGGGCGATCTACGGTACTTTCCCCGGCGCTTCTACCTTCAAGGTATTCACCGGCATGGCGGGGCTCGCCAACGGTGTCATAAACCCATACACGACCTACACCGACACCGGCGCGTGCTGGCGACCGACGGGAGTATCCAGTGGCTGCTGGCAGAGCTGGCGGGAGAACTACGGGTCGAAGTACGGCACCCACGGCACCCAGAACTACTACGAGGCCATCATGGATTCGAACAACAAATATTTCTTCCAGGTCGTCGACTGGCTCTGGAATAGCACCCAGAACAAAGACCTGCTCTCCGAGTTCTATATGAAGTTCGGGTTCGGTAAGCTGACCGGGATAGATCTCCCCGCCGAAGAGAGCGGACGCGTCCCCACGGAGGCCTGGCAGCAAGAAGCCGGAGCTACGCCGGACGACCGTTATTGGGGGGTAGGACGTTGGGTGAACATGGCTATAGGCCAGGGGGATCTGCTCGTCACGCCGGTCCAGCTCGCCCGTGGGTTCGCCGCGATCCAGAACGGCGGCACCCTCGTAACTCCGCACGTCGGACTCGAAGTCCGGAATCAGAACGGTGATCTGGAAAGGAAAATCTCTCCGGAACCCGCCGGTAGCGTCGGTGTGGACCAGAGCGTCCTCGACGCCACCATAGAAGGTATGCGGCGCGTCACCAAGGAAGGCGGCACGGCCGAATGGTCCTTCAAGGGCGCTACTCTACCCTTCGCCGGTAAGAGCGGAACTGGCGAGATGTGGGGTAAACAGCCGATAAACTGGTTCGCCGGATGGGTCGAGAACACGGATCGCCCCCTCGTGGTCGTGGCGATGGTGGAAGAGGGCGGTCTTCACAGCGACATAACCGCCGCTCCCGTCGTCCGCCATACCCTCGAAGCCTACTACGACGTCGAGCAATCCCCCGAAGATCAATGGCGGACTACCGACGTGGATCCCGGCGAAGAGAAGGCCGCGCCTCGCGGCCAGGCTCCGGACGACGTCTATCAAGGAGTGCCGGCGTGGGGCGGTTAAACTTCTCCTTTGTCCATACGGGCCAAAATTGGTAGTAAGTATGCTTTTCTCTCTACTCGCCTCGCTGCCAAGCCCGCCGTCCCCGATCATCTTCGAGGTTGGCCCACTAGCCCTGCGCTACTACGGCCTGTTCATCGCCCTGGGCATCGCCCTGGGTACCTGGATAACCGGTCGGGAACTCGAACGGAAAGGATACGAACGCGAGCTGGCCCTCGACTCACTCTTCTTCGTCGTGCCGCTCGGTTTCGTCGGCGCCCGCATCTACCACGTAGTGACCGACTGGGACCTCTACTCCTCCGACCCGTTCCCCGGAGTATTCGCGGTATGGAACGGTGGGTTGGGTATCTACGGAGCGGTGGTCGGCGGGTTTATCGGGGTGCTGATCTTCAGCAGGTTTCGGGGTATAGGCCCGCTCACCTTCGCCGACGCCGTGGTTCCTGGACTTATCCTGGCCCAGGCCGTGGGACGCTGGGGCAACTACTTCAACCAGGAGCTATTCGGACGGCCATCTAACTTGCCGTGGGCCATCAGGATAGCGCCCGAAAACCGCCCCGTCAGCTTCGCCGACGCCGAGAGCTTCCACCCGACTTTCCTCTACGAATCCATTTGGAACATCCTAGTCTTCTTCACCTTGGTCTGGATCGCGCGTCGCTTCACCGACCGGCTCAAGAGCGGAGACATGGTCCTGCTCTACGTTAGCCTCTACTCGGTAGGGCGGTTCTTCGTCGAGAGCTTGCGGATAGACCCGGCGTTCATCATCGGCGATTCCATCCGGGGCAACCTGTTCGTCAGCAGCGTGCTGGCGCTTGGGTTCGCCCTGATCTTCTTCCTCCGACACGCCGGAACCAAACGCAAACCCGCCAACTAACCACCAAAAAACTTGACCAACCCAGCGGCGCCTGCTAACCTCACGAACCTAAATGAAAAATATTTTCGATTAGTGAGGTCGCGTGTCAAGTGTTGAGTCGGCCATAGGAAAGATGCGGGGGCGAGGTTATAAGGCCACGCCTCAGCGGCTCGCAGTGCTCGAAGCGCTGGCATCGGAGCAGCATCAGAGCTTGGAGGAGATCAAAGGCCGTTGTCCCGAGGTTGGTCTGGTGACGGTATACAGGACGCTGGACCTTCTCGGTGAGCTGGGGCTCGTTCGCCGGTTGGATCTCGGGGATGGCCCTCGCTACGAGCTGGCCGAGAACCACCATCACCACTTGATCTGCGAATCCTGCGGAGACATCTCCGAGTTCGAAGAGTGCCCACTGAATACGGATCGGCTCGCGCCGAGCGGCTCCGGCTTCGTCGCCCGGTCGCACAGCATAGAGGTCTACGGTTATTGCGCCGGATGCCGGTGAGAGGTCAGGGCCCGTCCGGGACTTTTCTGCGGGTCGGAACCCTGGAGAAATGGAGGATAGTTTGGTACGCAAGCTCGTGAGCCGCCCATCGGACGTCGAAACTTCCCGGCGTAGAGTAGAGGCTGCCCTGAAAAAGGCCGAGCGGGGGGAGAAGCTCACCGAGAAGGAGACCATGATCGTGCAATGGGAGCGTAGCATCAACTCCTGCCATTGCTGCTCACCGCGGGCCGCCGGACACAAAAAATTTGACCGGCACTGAAAAATATTTTCATTTGAGAGGAGTGCAATGAGACGTATAGGGCTTTGGACAACACTGGTAACTTTGCTGGCGTTCGGCTTCGGTTGTGGGGCTTCGGGAGGAGATGCCGCCGGCGGTGGTGAGGAGTTGCGGGCGTCGGCGACGATCTCGGTGATCCAGAACCTCGTTGAGGAAGTCGGCGGGGAAAGAGTAGAGGTATCTACCATAGTTCCGGTTGGGGGTTCCCCGGAGACCTTCCAGCCGAGTCCAGCGGACGCGCAGAAAATCTCCGAGTCCCGAGTGATCTTTCAGAACGGGCTCGGCCTGGAGGGCTGGCTCGACGACCTCCTCCAGAGCGCGGGAGGCGAGGATGTGAAGGTGGTCGAACTCGCCGAGGGGCTGGAGACCATAGAGGATAATGCGAACGGCCACGAAGATGAACCAGCGGAGGAGGGCGGGCATTCTGAGGAAGAGGAGCCCGCTCACGCGGAGGGTAATCCGCATCTGTGGCTCGACGTCTCCAACTCCCAACGCTACGTGGAGAGGATCCGGGATGCCCTGATCGAGGCGGACCCGGATGGCGCCGAAGAGTACAGGGCCAACGCCGATGAGTACCTGAGAGAACTGGAGGAGCTGGACCGTTACATCCAGGAGCAGGTCGGGGAGATCCCTGAAGAGAACCGGAAGCTCGTCACGTTCCACGACGCTTTCCCGTACTTCGCCGAGGCTTACGGGTTCGAGCAGGTCGGTGTGATCCTCCAAAATCCGGATGCGGAGGCTTCTAGCCGGGAAGTGGCCGACGTAGTTAGCACAGTGCGCGAGGAAAATGTGCCGGCTATCTTTACGGAGCCTCAGTTCAACTCCGGTCTCGCCGATACAGTAGCCGAGGAAGCCAACGTGGAAGTCTACGAACTCTACTCCGATACCCTCTCGGATACGTCGGATGCGGGGAGTTACGAGGAGATGATGCGTACGAACGTGGATAGAGTAGTCGAGGCACTGGGATAAAGTGGAGAACGCTGTCGAGATTCGTGACCTGAGCGTCGCTTACAACAGGGCTCAGCCGGCTCTTAGCGGGGCGACGCTCGCCGTCCCGCGAGGGGCGATGCTCGGGATCGTAGGCCCGAACGGCGGCGGAAAGAGCACCCTGATCAAAGCCGTGCTCGGGCTCGTTGCCGTGGGGAGCGGCAGTGTAGAGGTACTGGGCCGTTCCGTAGACCGGCGGGCGAGGAGAAAGGTCGGGTACGTGCCCCAGCGTGAGGACGTGGACTGGAGCTTCCCGGTCAGCGCCTACGACGTGGTAATGATGGGTCGGGTGCCTTCTATGGGATTCCTGAAGCGTCCGAAGGAGAAGGATCGGTCGCTCGTGTGGGATGCGCTAGAGACCGTCGGGATGGGGAACTTCGCGGACAACCAGATCGGGGAGCTCTCCGGCGGCCAGCAGCAGCGCGTGTTTCTGGCCCGCGCGCTGGCCCAAGAGGCCGAGATACTTCTTTTGGACGAACCGGTCTCCGGAGTGGACGCGCCGTCGCAACACGAGATCTTCGATTTGCTGCGACGCCTTCAGGGCGAGGGCAAGACGGTGATCGTCACTACCCACGACCTCTCCTGCGTCGCGGAGCGGTTCGATCTCGCCTTGCTTCTCAATCGTCGTGTAGTAGCGTTCGGTCCGCCGGAGGAAGTGTTCACCCGCGAGCTTCTGAACGAGACCTACCAGAGCCACCTCATGATGCTGGATATCGGAGGCCGGACGGTGGCCGTGGAGGAGGGGGGGGACAGTCAGGGTGTTTGAGTACCTGCTAGAGCCGCTTTCCTTCGAATTTATGCAGCGAGGTCTGCTCGCCTCGGTGTTGGTGGCCGTCATCTGTGGCGTTCTGGGAAGCTTCGTGGTGCTCAAGGGGCTGGCGTTTATCGGGGACGGACTGGCCCACGCCAGCTTCGGCGGGGTCGCCCTGGCGTTCGTGCTCGGGGCGAATATATATCTTGGGGCCTTCGTCGTTGCCATCGGGACCGCACTCGGGATCGGGGCTATCAGTCAGCATGGGAGGGTTAGTTCGGACACGGCCATCGGGGTATTTTTCTCCGGGACGTTCGCGCTCGGCATCCTGATCATCAGCCGCGTCGAGAGCTACACTACAGATCTATTCGGTTACTTATTCGGAGACGTGCTCTCGATTACCACGGGCGACTTGTGGACCATAGGCATTCTAGGGTTGGTGGTGCTGGCGCTGGTCGGGGCTTTCTATCGCCAACTCCTGTTCGTGGCCTTCGACCCGACGGTGGCCGCCGCTTCCGGCATCCCGGCGCGGGCCTTCGAGTACCTGTTGCTCGTCTTGCTCGGGGCGACGATAGTAACCGCCATACAGGCCGTCGGGATCATACTGGTCGTCGCCCTGCTCGTTACACCGGCGGCGACGGCAAACCTCCTGACCCGCAGGTTCCATCACATGATCCTGGTGGGAGCGGCCATCGGCAGCTTCTCGGCGCTACTGGGGATCTACCTCTCCTACTACCTGGACGTGGCTTCCGGCGCGGCTATCATTCTGGTAGCAACCGCGATCTTTTTGTCCGTGTTTGCGGCAAGCTCCCTCAGAGAACGCTTCAAGAGCCCCGGTAAGCCGGCTCAGAGTGAGATTGGATAGAAGAGCCAGAAGGCGAGCAGAGCAAGCTCCGCCACCAGCACTATCATCACGGGCCGCAACGCGCTTAGCTTTTGCGAATAGACCGTCGGGGCCATCAGCCAGCCGAACACGAAGCCGCCCACTAGGCCGCCCATGTGGGCCGTGTTGCTGATGTTGTCTATCGAGAGCCCTAACCAGACGTTTATGGCGAGCAGGATCAGTAGCTGCCGGATTAGAGGGTTCTGCCACGAGAATGTGCCCCGACGGAGCGAGTACCCGAGAACGCTGCCGAGCAGCCCAAATATGGCCCCCGAAGCCCCGACCGCAGGCTGTTCGAAACCGCCGAAATAGAGCAAAGCCAGGCCGCCCGAGAGCCCGCTCAAAAGGTAGAGCGCAAAGAAGCGCCAATGTCCGAAAGCGCTCTCCGCGAGAGTTCCGAGGAAGTAGAGGGCGACCATGTTGAACGCTATGTGGACGAATCCCGAGTGGAGGAAGAGACTTGTCAGTAGCCGCCACACTTCACCCTGGGCTGCGAACGCGGGCACAAGCCAGCCGAGTTGTAGGATCTCGCCCGGTTGGTTTACCAGCGCGATGTTCCATGGGATTCCTTCCTGGGTGATGCCCAGGAGGATGATGCCGAAGTACACCAACACGTTCGCGGTGATGAGGCTGAATGTTACCGGTAAGCGGGCAAAGTTCTGCAAGGAGTTGGTCTAGCGGCCTTTGATCTCTCGGGCCGCATCTCCGACCTGAACTTGGGATAGGTCCTTGAGCGGTCCCCCGAACATAGATTCCAGGTCTTCCGGCTCGTCGTCACCTGCGCCGGTGGTCCCGAAGCCCTGAATCCGAACGTCGTCGCCGAACATCTGTCCGAACATACGCTGCAGGTTCTGCTGCATGTCGCCGAGGTCCATGGCGCCGAACGGACTCTCGGCGCCAGTATTCTTGAGCCGGGCAACCGAGAGACGGTCCTTGACCTCCGTAACCTCCGCCCGGGCTTTCACGTCCTCCACGGTTCCAAGGGTCTCTCCGGTATCCGGGTCCCAGACCTCTTCCCCCTCTGCGGCGAAGAGCTCGAAAAGCATCCCCTGCCGGACGCCGTCGCCCCGCCCCCGGTTTATTACGACTTCGTTGTTGCCGAGTATCTTCGCTACCTTGCCTTCGACCGCCACGCGGCACCCCTTTCATAAGGTGGGTCAGCATTTCTATCCTCCGGAAGATTATATCTCTCACAGCGCGCGTGTCGGCCAGCGGCTAGAATCTCCATCATGACAGAGAGAACCAACAAAATAGGACGCCACTTGCCCGCGTCAGGTGGGCTTAAGAAGACCCTGCAAAAGGCCCAAGAATTGGGCTGCGAGACGGTACAGGTGTTCGTCTCGAATCCGCAGGGCTGGGCGAACCCCAAGCCTCGCCCGGACGCGGAAGAGTTCGCCGAAGGGGCGCGGGCGATGGGTCTCTCGCCCATCGTAGTTCACGCGAAGTACCTCATAAACCTGGCCTCGCAAAACGAGGAACAGCGCGAACGTTCCGTCGAAGCCCTGGCTAACGAGTTGGTCGCCGCCGGAGCTATAGGCGCGGACTTTGTGGTCGTGCATTCCGGCAGCCACGGCGGAGACGGCGAAAAGGTTGGCATGGAGCGGCTCGCGGAAGGATTCGAGCTGGCTCGGGAGTCAGCCGGTAAGCTGGCCGGCAGCGGGCAGCCGGTCGCGGAGCCGGTGCTTGAGAACTCGGTCGGGGCCGGGACACAGCTCTGCTCGACGTTCGTGACGCTCGCCGAAGTAGCCCGGCGCGCGGGGGTGAGAGTCTGCGTGGACACGGCTCACGCTTTCGTCGCGGGCTATGATCTCTCCACGCCCGGCGGAGCCGCGGGGGTAGCGAAGGATCTTAGTTCAGAGCTAGACTCTGGGGTAGCTTTGATCCACTTGAACGACGCCCGGAATGAATTTGGGAGCCACCGGGACGGACATCGGAGGATAGGCGAGGGGCACGTACCGGAAGAGTGCTGGACGAACTTCTTCGGGGGTTTACCCGGTGTTCCGGTGGTCATGGAGACGCCTTTTGGGACCCCGGAAGTGGACGCGGAGCAGATCCGTTTGGTCAAGGATCTCGTCTCAGGGTTGCCAAACGCATCGAAGTGAATATAGAATCTACGCTATGAAGACCCTCGACATTCACCCGGCGCACCAAAGTGGAGACCTTCTAAAGGCTATCGGGGAGACCCTGCGGGCCGAGCGCACCGAACGGGGACTGACTCTACGGGAAGTCGCCGAAGGATCGCACGTCTCCGTCTCTTACCTGGCCGAGATCGAACGCGGCGAGAAAGATCCTTCTTCGAGAGTCCTCGAAAGTATCGCCGGGGGACTCGACATAGAGACAAACGCGCTCCTCATTCGCATCGCCACCGCCCTGGAGCCCGCTCCGGTCGTCTCCGTCGCTGCCTAAAGAAACTCTGTCCCGTCAGTGAGCTTGACGTTAAGCCCCGAAGAAGTATGCGAGTATCACCATAAGTGAGTTGTACCCGGCGTGGGCCAGGAAGCTCGCGGTCGTGTTTATGTAACGTCTCAATAGACCGAGGCCGATTGAAAGAACGAAGACGTATCCGAGCAGCAGTGATGGGCCGTACTGGACGTGCATTGAGGCGAAGAGGATCGAGGTTAGCGTAACGCCCAGGACCGGCTGCACCGCACCCCGGAAAAGAGTCTCCTCTCCGAGACCGGCTCCCACTCCGATCAGCAGCGCGAACAGGATCACCGAAGCGGGGCTCAATCCCTGCGGGTTGAAGAGGTTGTTGGACAGGTTGCCGACTTTCTCGTAGAGGTCCGGTTGTAAGGCGGAGAAAAGGGAGTCGGCGGCGACTGAGAGACCGATAGCGGTCGGTATAAAGAGCGCCACGACACCGAGTTGACGGATGGAGATCGGCCCGTATCCGAGCCGGGATAGAGTCTGGCCGATGCTGCGCCTCAAGACGATGCCGACTCCGAGTAGGGCAACCGCCAAGAATGGCAACTGGCTGGTCAGGATGGCGCCCAAAGAGATCCGTCCGCTGGGAAAGAGCGAGCTAACGTCGGGAACCTGGGTGAAGATCAAAAGGCTCACCACGTTGTTTGCCAGAACTACGACGAAGAGCCAGAGTGCGAGAAAGACCGGCGGGTCCGTCCACCAGGAATTTTCCAGCCTTCCGCCGAAAATTTTACGCAGCGGCGGCACGCACAACCCGAGTCCCGCTACACCGACCAGAAGGGCCGCGACTCCCGCCGAAGCTATGAGGACTTGCTCGGGAACGCCGCCGGTCCGGTTCGATGCCACTAGGAAGAGCCCGACACTCGTCGCGGCGCCGAGCAGGGCTACCAAAAGCGATAGCGCGAGCAGTACCACTAAAAGGGTTACCTCCGCGCCCCGACTCTTGCGGGCTTGCTGGGCGATCAGGCCGAGCCCGCCAACGAACAGGGTTGCAAAAACGTAGAGCGCTACAGCCAAAATCGAAACCTCTCCATAACCAGGTACGGACTCGCCCGGAGGCCAGACCAGAGGTTAGCACACAAAAAAGCCCGGCCCGTGCGGGTGATACGGGCCGGGAAATCTGATGGGCTCGAAGGGGGAAAGGAAAAGCCCACTGAGGACAATATAACCGTGCCGGATAACAGCAAGGCTACTTTCAGGTAACAGTTTGATAACAGTTTGAGCCTGTCAGGCCCAAGCAAGATCTCTACGGATCTCTATTCTCCCCGTGTTCGAGCCCTTCGAGTATCGGACCCAGGGCCCGGTCACGTTCGGCCTCGTACTCTTCGAGGCTCGTTGCCTCCCGTGCTATCTCGGCGATACGGGCCGTCAGGCCGGTCCCTCCTTTCGAAGCCAGGATGCGCCATCCGAGCATCCGGTAAGAACGTTCGATTAGCGGGTCTTCGTGGCCGCCTTCGAGGAGTTTCTCCAGCGTGGCGTGAAGCGCTTCTGCTTCCGGTATGGTCAGGGACAGGTTTACTTGGGGCGACTCGCCGGGGGAGGTCAGCGGCGTTTCTCCAGATATATTCGGTCCTGGGTTATGACGAGTTGGAGGTCTTCCGGCGAGCTTTGCAGGTAGTCGCGCCACTCTTTGTCGAAGACTTCGGATCTCTGGGCGTCAGTCTTCAGGAGGATGCCACCATCTTGCTCGTCAAGCACGACGGCGTGCTCCGAGAGTTGACCCCGGCGTACGGGATCTCTCCGGTAGATGGAGTTTCTCGACCGGAAGCTCTGGACGCTGGACGAGGTCGTGTTGAGCTCCTGGGCGATCCAAAGGTCCCCGCGTCCCTCTTCTACCCAACGACGGATCTTTGTGGCGTGAGGCTTTAACGCTACCCTTCGGTTACCCACTGCTCCGCTCCTTCACCCAATTAAGTTTTCAATTCTATATGTACCACTTCTGGTTACCCGACGCTATACGCAATCTATACTATTCGTCAAAAATTCGGATGATTCAGCCCATAACCTGAGAGATCATCCACAGCGCCAGCAGGCCACGGGCGCTCCAGCAAACGGTCCGGATCCAGTTCGAGGCTACGAGGAAATCGTGGGCGTGGGCGTCGAAGCCGCTTCCGAGAGCGTTGTGACGCGGCACCTGGAGGAGTACGGTAGAGAGCCAGACAGCGGCGAGAAGCGCGACCCCGGTCCAGGCCGCCGCAGCCGGAATCTCTGTCGGGCGGATAAAGAGAAGCGCCATCGTGGTGGCGGCTTCTAGGAGCATTGGTGGGCCCACGACCCAACTCGTGAGCCTGGAATGGTCCTCTGCGTAAGCGACGAATTTCTCCTCGCCCACGCCGCCGAAGAGCGGATAATGTACGATCTGGACGAACCAGATAAGGCCGGTCATGAAAAGCGTCGCCCCTGCGTGAACGAGGAGCAGAAGCTCCACGACGAAACTATCCTTCGCGGCCCAGAAGCCGGTCGGCGGCCGAGAGCCCCGAGAGTGACGCGCCTTCAACCTTCGGTTTGCCGAAGGCATCGCCGCAGAACAGGAGGGGCGGGTCCTCTGACGCGAGCAGGTATGGCTCCGGATGAGGGTTCGTTACCCAACTGTAGCGCCAGCGGGCGACCGAGGTTTCGATCACCTCGGACGCCAGGTCCTGGCCGAGGTGCTCTCCGGCGAGGTCTAGCAGCATTTTAGTGACTTCGTCGTCCGGGGTATCGTAGTGTTCGCGGCTCCAGCCGGGGCCGGCGTGGATGGTCAGGGCCGGGGCGTCTGAGATGCCCTTGGGCTGGTTGTCGCCGATCCAATCAAGGGGTTCGCCTTTGATCTGCATACCACCAGGCTCCGGTACGAGGCTGCTTTCCCGCATAACGGCCATCAACGCGACGCAGGGATCGTAAGAGACTTCCTCTAATTGACGTCGAACCTGTTCGGGGAGCTTGTAGTCACCGGACTCGGCGAGCGCGAGCGACTGCGGGACCGGCGCTGTGAGTATGAGAGCCTCGGCATCGTACCTCGCGTCTTCTGTGGCGACCTCCCAGCCCCTCTCTCTACGATTCATTTTCACGACTCGCTCGCCGGTTTTTACGTCGAGGCCACTGGCGAGGTGCTTGGGGATACAGGTCATTCCCTCCGAGCCCTTGTAGCGGGGATGGCCGTCCTCGTTCCGTTGCCCGCCGGAGTCAGCGAAGCCGCGGGACCATTCCTCGACTACTCCAGACTCGATCCAACCTTCGACCAGCTCCCGGAAACGCTCCTCCCGTACGGTGAAGAATTGGGCTCCGTGGTCGAAGGTTCCGCCTCCAACCCGGCGGGTAGCCATGCGACCGCCAACGCCCCGGCCTTTGTCCAGGACCGTTACCCGCCATCCGGTGTCTTGAAGCTCGCGGGCGGCGAGTAGGCCTGACATGCCCGCGCCGACTACAAGGCAAGAACCCGGCTCGTGATCGTTCGTCATCCTGCTCTATCCTTTCTTTGGCTGGCGGCGGGGGAGGGGACGGAGCGTCGAGAGGCCGCCGTCCACGCCGAAGGTTTGTCCGGTCACCCAGCTCTGGGCCGGGTCGAGGAGCCAGGAGATCATGGCCGCCACGTCCTCCGGTTCGCCGAGTCTGCCGAGCGGATGCAAGTCCACCGAGGCCTGACGGGCCGTTTCACTCGCCGTGACTTTCTCGGTCATCGGTGTCTGGGTGAGTCCGGGGGCTACGATGTTGAATCGGAGTCCGCGGGCAACGTAGGAGGCGGCGGCCGCGAGCGCGAGGCCGGATACCGCGCCCTTGGCGGCGGCTATTGCTTCGTGGTTGGCGAGTCCGACGCGGGCGGCGACGGAGGAGAGCAGGACTACCGACCCACCTTCCGGCATATGATTCGCCGCCGCCTTTACGGTCCCGAAGGCCGTGTTCAGGTTCAAAGCCATCGTTCCGGAGAGTTCTTCGTCGGTGGTGAGGTGGGCAGGCTTCATCATGAACGAGCCGACACAGTTCGCGGCGCCGTCGACGCGACCGTACTTCTCGACGGCTTCTTTGAACAGGCTGTCTACCTCGTCCGTCTTCGTCGCGTCCAGGGAGACTGTGTGGGCGTCGATGCCGTCGGCCAGACTCTTTAGCTTCTTTTCGTCCCGCGCCCCGAGCACGAGCTTCGCCCCGCTTTCGGAGAGGCGGCGGCAGAGTTCACCGCCGATGCCGCCGGTCGCGCCGAGCACTACGTAGACTGGTTGCTGTCCGTTATCCATTTGGGACGCCTTTCTCTAGCCGTTGCATCTCTGACGCCCTTTGTACGGTCTGGAAGTGGATGTCGACAGTGTGTTCTATCTCAGGAGCGTAACCTCCGGCCATTGTGGCGACGACCGGGATGCCGCGTCCGCGGCATGCTTCCAGCACGATCCGGTCTCGCTCGGCTAGTCCTTTTTTGCTCACGGAGAGCCGTCCCAGCTTGTCGCCCTCGAAAGGGTCGGCACCGGCCAGGTAGATCGCCAGCCCCGCCCCGGAGGTTTCGAGCGCCTTTTCGAGACCCATCTCCAGTGTGTCGAGAAACTCTACGTCGTCTGCGCTGTCCGGTAGTGGTAGGTCCAGGTCGCTCTCTTCCTTGCGGAACGGGAAGTTCTTGTCACCGTGGATCGAGAACGTAAAGATCGAAGGGTCGTTCTCAAGGATCGCCGCCGTGCCGTTGCCCTGGTGTACGTCTGTATCTATCACCACGACCCTCTCAACCAGTCCCTCGGCCTGCAGCGCGCGGGCGGCGATGACGCTGTCGTTGAATACGCAGTAGCCCTCTCCCTGGTCGGCGAAGGCGTGGTGGGTTCCGCCGGCGAGGTTCGCCGCGAGTCCGTCTTCGAGGGCGGCCCGGCAGGCATCGAGGGTTCCACCGGAGGCCCGTCGGGAGCGTTCCACCATCTGGGTTGTCCACGGGAAGCCGATGCGGCGCATCTCCTTCGCCGAGATGGATCCATCGAGGACACGGCCCAGGTAACCGGGGGTGTGTGCTCTGAGTATCTCCTCGTCCGTAACGGGACGTGGGACGCGCAGCTCGCCCAGGGCGGCTTCTGCGACCCGCTCGCGCAACATGGAATACTTGACCATCGGGAAGCGATGGCCTTCGGGCAGCGGCAACACGAAATGGTCGCTGTAGAAGATCTTCATTAGCTTTGATCTCCGGTTAGCATCGCCCAAATGTAGTACATCGTCCCGGCTCGTGTAAGGAGAGCTTTCGCAAAACGCGCCTGCCTGCTGTGGTAGCATCCAATTTCTACCGAAGCCGTGGGAGATTCCTTGCAAGAGAAACTATTTATAGAGGGTGCGGGCCAGGTCTCGCCGCCCGAAGCGGGGTTGTACCTGGGCACTTCCGGATGGTCTTACGCCGACTGGGAGGGGAGCGTCTACCCCGAAGCTCTACCCGCCGGCGCACGTCTCGCCGAGTACATCAAGCATTACGCGACTGTAGAGATAGACTCGACTTTTTACGGTACGCCGCGCCGGTCAACCGTACAGAAGTGGCGCGAGGTTGCGCCCGATGGATTTTTGTTCGCCGCCAAGTTTCCGCAGGAGATCACACACGAAAAGAACCTGGTTGGCTGCGCCGATCTCGCCGAAAGCTTCGTCCGCACGATGGAGCTTCTAGGTGACCGTCTCGGTCCGCTTCTACTCCAGCTTCCGCCGTCCTTCAGTGTGGAGGGCATGGACGACCTGGAGCGTTTTCTGAAAGACTTACCGGAAGGGCGTTACGCAGTCGAGGTTCGGCACCGGAGTTGGGTTGGATCGGACCTCCTGGCGTTGTTGCGCGAGCATGGAGCGGCCCTTACGCTCATCGACTATCCGAAGATGCCCCGGATGGAAGAGGCCACGGCGGATTTCTCGTACATCCGGTGGTTGGGGAACCGGCGGGAGTTTCCCTCGGGCCACACGCACGTCAAGAAAAACCGGGGTGAAGACCTCGCGTGGTGGTCCGGGGTTGTGGATCGTTTTCTCTCGGAGGGGAGAACCGTCTTTGGTTACGCGAACAACCATTACCAGAACCACTCGCCCTCGACGCTGGATCAGTTTCTGGAAATTCGGGGCGGCTAGTGGCTATCCCGGTCGTCTTCAGTACGGGATCACTCTATCCCTTTGGCCTGGATCGAGTCTACGCATTGGCCGCCGAGGCCGGTTACGACGGGGTGGAGATCATGATGGACGAGCGTTGGGACACCCACCAGCCGGATTATTTGAACGGGTTGGCCGAGAAATACGGCATCCCGATCCGAGCGCTACATCCTCCGCTATTCCGCGGCGCGTGGAACCTCGATCCCGAAGAGAACCTGGTAAGGGCTGCAAGACTCGCGCCGAAAGTGGGGGCGGAAGTGGTAGTCGCACATCCCCCGGCCGACGGCATCAGGCTCGAAGCCTGGAGCAATAACGCGCTGGCCGATGCCCGAGAAGAGGGAGTTACCGTCGCGGTCGAGAACATGCCCCGTGATCGGGCGCAGGGTCTCATCTTCGGCTGGGACCGGCAATATTGTTACCGGCCAGAGACGCTACTCAACCTTGGGGAAGTTACCATCGACACCAGCCACCTCGCGGCGAGCGGTGTCGGGATCATCTATGCTCTGGAGATACTCGAAGGGCAGGTCCGCCACATCCACCTCTCAGACTCGAAACTAACCGGACGAGACGAACATCGTGTCCCCGGCAAAGGCAAGCTCCCGCTCAAAGAGTTCCTGGTCGCGCTGGGGCAGAGCGACTACCCAGGCGTCGTCAGTCTGGAACTAAAGCCCTGGCCGCTGGGTGTACCGAAGATGGAGACTGTTCTGGAGCGGATGCGCGAGGCGCTAGCGTTCACGCGTGAGGGGTTAGAGGCTGGATGTTAAGCTCTCTTAGATAGTTCCATATTTAGATGGGAGCATAGCCTGTGAGAGACGAGCGGTTGGAGAAGCTGGCGCGGGTGCTGGTGGATTATTCGGTCGAAGCGGGGGAGGGGGATCAGGTCTTGCTCTCCGGCGGGGCCACCGCGGAGCCCGTGATCAAAGCTGTCTACGCCCGGCTCCTGGACGTGGGTGCGATCCCCATACCGCAGGTCGGGTTGCCGGGTATGCAGGAGCTTTTCTTCGAGCATGCCAGAGAATCCCACTACGAGAAGACACCGCCCATAACCCGTTCTATCTTCGAGCAGGCCGATGCTTTTATCTCGATCATGGCCCCGACCAACACGCGCGCCCTGGCGAACGTGGACCCATCCAAACAGCAGGCCCTCGGCAAGCGGGACAAGGCCGTACAGGAGATAGTGATGGGCAAGGACCGCTGGGCGCTTACCCTCTTTCCAACGGAGGCTCTGGCCCAGGAATCGGACATGGGTCTCGCCGAGTACGAAGAGTTCGTCTTCGAGGCGATGGGTTTGAACGAGGAAGATCCGGTCGCGTACTGGCGAGAGAAAGCAAAGGAGCAACAACGCCTCATAGAACGCCTGGAGCAGGCCGGCGAAGTCCGCATCACCGCCCCCGAGACCGATCTGACGCTCACCATCGGAGGACGTAAGTTCATAAACGGTGACGGAAAGAAGAACATGCCCTGCGGCGAGGTCTTTACCGGTCCTGTCGAGAATTCAGCGAGCGGCCACGTCTACTTTGGAATCCCGGTGGCGGTTGGCGGGCGCGAGGTCTCCGGCGTGCGGCTCCGGTTCGAGGAGGGCAAGGTTGTCGAGGCGAGCGCCGAGAAAGGTGAGGAGTACCTTCACTCGATGCTCGACGCCGACGAGGGTGCGCGGTTCCTTGGGGAGCTCGGAATCGGGACGAATTACGGGATACCCCGTGCCACCCGCAACATCCTCTTCGACGAGAAGCTCGGAGGCACGGTTCACCTCGCTGTGGGGCGTTCCTACGCCGAGACCGGCGGAAAGAATGACTCCAGCGTGCATTGGGATCTGATCTGTGACCTCCGGGAAGGCGGTGCGCTGTATGCCGACGGAGAGGTTGTTCAGGAGAACGGCGCGTTCCCCGACTACGACTTCGGATAGAGGGAGGATCTCTTGCCGGGAGAGATAATGTTGCGGGTGGCGAACGTGGAGGGTGAGGCCGTTCTCGAAACTGTCCGGGACGTACTGGACGAGACCGGCGTAGAGTACGAGCATGCCCGCTCGGAGCCGGAGGACGCCTATCCTCAGACCGCTTATTTCTACGTCTCCGAAGGCTCTTCGGAGGTCGTGGATCGCGCAGTATCCCGCCTCTCGGGAGAGTACGGTTACGAGGCCGAGGTCCTGTAAAGCTCCTGTGGAGTGTTCACGGCCTGCGACCGGGCGCGGATTCTGGCGTCAATGAAGTCTATACTCCGGGCGGAAACAAGCCTGTCATTGTGGAAAAGGTGCTGAAGTTGGTCAACACAGCCTACGATACGGTTTTTCTGGACGTCGACGGGACGCTCCTCTGGGTGGACCTGGACGTTGAGGGTTACGTGCGGGACCTCGCGCCATATTCCACGAACGGTCCTCTGACGTTCGAGCGGGCCGCCGCTCCGGTCTGGGCCGGGATGAAGGACCATATCTCCCAGAACATCCACTACCGGACTAAGGAAGACCTGGATCGCTTCAAGCGCGGCAACCAGCAGCGTACGGCTGAAACACTGGGACTCGACGCGCCGCCGGACCTGCTCGCCGAGGTCTCGGAGCGTAGGATCTCCTTCAACCCCTACCCGGAGTCCGAGACGGTGATGGAAGAGCTACGCGATATGGGCCTTAAGCTCTACGTAGTATCGAATTGGGACGTATTGCTCGAAGAAGTCTTGGAAGAACTCTGCTGGACGAGATATTTCGATGGTGTGATCTCCTCTGCGGTCGTCGGAGTCGAGAAGCCTGAGACCGGCATTTTCGAAGAGGCCTTGCGCATCAGCGGAGCCTCACGAGATCGGACGGTTCATGTAGGCAACGATCCCGTGACCGACGTACGCGGCGCTGCGCAGAGTGGACTGGACGCGGTGTTCGTGAATCGTGCCGGGTATGAGATTCCGGACGAAGCCACGGCGACGATACCGGATCTGAGGCCGTTGCCGACTCTTCTGGGGGAGTGGGATGTCTGAGGAGATTCCGGGAGACTACGCGGTGGACAAGCCGCGCATCGAGCGGGCAATTCGGGAGATCCTGGCGGCCATCGGAGAGAACCCCGACCGTGAAGGCGTGCTCGGTACGCCCCGCCGGGTCGCTGACGCCTACGAATACCTGTTCTCCGGCCTGGCGGAAGAGCCCGTCCGGCATCTGGAGGTCGGCTTCGCGGAGGACTACGGCAACGTGGTCATCGTCCGGGATATCTACCTGGCCTCGATGTGTGAGCATCACCTACTTCCATTTATTGGAAAAGCGCACCTGGCGTATATTCCGAAGGGACGGGTCGTAGGCTTGAGCAAGTTGGCGCGGGTCGTAGAGGGCTACGCCCGGAGGCCCCAACTCCAGGAGCGGCTGACAGCCCAGATCGCCGACGCCCTCTACGATAGCCTGGACTCACGGGGATCTCTGGTCGTGATCGAGGCCGACCACTCGTGTATGACCATGCGCGGGGTGCAGAAGCCCGGCAGTATCACCGTTACCTCCGCTTCCCGTGGTCTCTTCGAAGAAGACTCCACCCGCCGGGCCGAGGCTATCGCCCTGATCCATCAGAGAAACGGCTCCTAGCCGAGGAGCCTCCGTAACCCGCCGATCCGGCTCAATGCTCAAAACACATCGTTGACAAAACAGTGCTGGCGAGTTATTTTTTAGGCAAGGCTAAAAAATATATGAGTACAAGCTAGAAAGTGCTGGGTGATGACGATGGTCGGGAACAAGAGCATCTCGCGGGGGGATTTTCTGCGGAGGGTAGGAGCGGTAGGTGCGCTGGGAGTTTCGGGCAGCCTACTGGGGGCGCGGACGGCGCAAGGTCATGGTTCGGGAGGAGCGGGCCATGGTGGAGGCGGCCAGACGGGTATGGAGGATATGCCCAACTCTCCCGTAGCCAGCGACGCCATGCAGGAGCTGCACATGGGCATGGGGGCCAAGGGGGATGTGGACCTCTCGCGCTTCAACCCCACGGAGTTCCTGCGAAACTTCGACTATGGCGAGGTGCGTCAAGAGGGCGGCAGGACGGTGCGGGAGTACGAGATCACGGCGCAGGATGCCGAGATCGAGGTGGCGCCCGGCGTCATGTACCCGGCGTGGACCTACAACGGGCAGGTCCCGGGGCCGACCTTGCGGGCCACGGAGGGTGATCGTATACGGATCGTGTTCAAGAACCGGGCTTCGATGCCGCACACGATGCACTTCCACGGCATCCATCCGGCGGACATGGACGGCATGTTCGAGATCGTTGGGGTGGGACAGGAGTATGTCTACGAGTTCGACGCCGAGCCTTTCGGCTCCCATATCTACCACTGCCACGTACTTCCCCTCAAGGAACACATCGCGAGGGGCATGTATGCGGCGTTCATCATAGACCCCAAGGAGGGTAGGCCCGAGGCCGACGAGATGGTGATGGTGATGAACGGCTTCGACACCAACTTCGACCAGTCGAACGAGCTCTACGCCGCAAACACCGTCGCCTTTCACTACGCGCGCCACCCCATACAGATAAAGAAGGGCGAGCTCGTCAGGATCTACATCTCCAACCTCCTGGAGTTCGACTTCGTAAACAGCATGCACATCCACGGCAACTTCTTCGACTATTACCCGACGGGCACGAAGCTCGAGCCCTCGGAGTTCACCGACACCAAGATCTTCGCCCAGGCTGAGCGCGGGATCATGGAGTTCACCTACGACTTCCCGGGCATGTTCATGTTCCACACCCACATTAGCGAGTTCACAGAGCTCGGCTGGTCGGGCTTCTTTGAGGTGGTGGAGTGAGATGAGCCGGGACCGACGAGACAGACAAGAAAGGGGTGCGGAGATGGAACGCGAAAATACCCCTGAGCCCCCGGAAGAGACCACGGAGAAAGGCCGGGGACCCGGCTGGGTGATGTTGGGACTCTTACCGCTACTCGGGCTGGGGGTGCTTCTGGCCCTCATCGTAGTGAACGGCGCCGGGATCGGGCGCGAGGACGTCCCTGCCGTCGAGGAGCTGACCGTAAACCGCGTAAGCCTGCCGAGCGAGGGTGAGTTCGTCGTGAACGTCACCAATGGCGGCCCGGATCCGGTGACCGTAGAGCAGGTCACCGTCAACGAGGCCCTGTGGAACTTCCAATTCGCAGACGGGGACAACACCATACAGCCCCGCGAGTCGGCGACGGTGAACATCCCCTACCCGTGGGACGAGGGCGCGGCGTACACCATGGGCATGATCACCAACACGGGCGTCGTCGCAGCCGAGCCGGAGGTCCCCCTGGCCGTCCTCACCCCGGAGTTCTCGGGAGAGACCTTCGCCCGCTACGCCCTGATTGGCTTCTACGTCGGCGTAGTACCCGTTTCTCTGGGCCTCCTCTGGTATCCGTTCCTACGGCGAGTCGGCACCGCGGGCATGAACTTCGTGCTGGCGCTGACGGTCGGGCTTTTGGCTTACCTGGTGCTCGACACGTTGCTTGAGGCCACGGAGATCGCCGCGGAGCTCCCGGGCTTCCTATCCGGAATACCGCTGGTCCTCCTGGTAGCGATGCTCACGTTGCTCGGGCTGCTGGGGACCGAGCGACTATTCCGCCGCGGTAGAGAGGAGGCAAGCCGCCTTTCGACCTCCTACCGAATCTCCACTGGCATTGGGTTGCACAACCTGGGGGAGGGTCTCGCCATCGGCGCGGCCTTCGCCCTCGGGGAGGCCGCCCTGGGGACCTTCTTGGTCATCGGCTTCACGTTGCACAACATAACCGAGGGCGTCGGCATAGCCGCCCCTATCCTCAAGGAGAGGCATCGTCCGAGCCTGGGGCACTTCGCCGCCCTGGCGTTGATCGGAGGAGGGCCTGCAATACTGGGCACCTGGATCGCGGGCTTCGCCTACTCCAACCTGCTCTCGGCAATTTTCCTGGCAATCGGTACCGGCGCCATCCTGCAGGTGATCTACGAGGTCGGAAAGATCACCCTCAAGGACTCCGCCCGGGCCAATACGCCGGCGTTCTCCGCAATGAACCTGGGCGGGCTCACCGTAGGCATAGTCATCATGTACGGTACCGGCCTGCTGGTCATGGTATAGATGCGTCCGGTGGAGGGACACCCTCGCGTAAACCGGCTGTCCCGCAAGGACTTCGTGCGCCTGTGCGCCGCGCTGGGGCTGGGCACGGCCGCCTCTCCGCTCATCTCGGCCTGCGGGAGGTCCGCCGCAGGCGAACCGGGAGGCGGCCGTGCGCTAAACGGCGGCAAAGAGGTCGGAGAGGGAGAGATAATCGCGGAGGTGTCCAAGGTGGAGCCTGGCTCCGCCGTCCCTTTCACCGACGCCGCCTCCGGGGAGCAGGCCGTGCTCTTGCGGCTTGAGGGCGGGGAGTTCGCGGCCTACTCCGCAATCTGCACCCACCAGCGGTGCATCGTCGCCTACGACGGAGAGGAGAGCCTGCTGGAGTGCCCCTGCCACGGATCGGTCTTCGACCCTGAGAATGGGGCCGAGGTCCTGAACGGTCCCGCTCCCAGACCGCTGCCGGAGATACCCGCGAATGTCGAGGACGGCAGGGTGGTCAGAGTTTGATGTCGGTTTCTTCACGAGACCACGCAGAAGAGGTAACAAAAGGTAGGAGCATGAGCGAGCCCGCGAGCAGATACCGCTTACGATCTGGGAGCGCCGTTGCTCTAACAGGAGCGGGGTTAATATTCGTCGCGGGCCTGATCCACCTCGTTCTGACGCCCGCGCACCTCGAGGAGGCGACCCGTCTGGGTCTGCTGTACTTCGTCAACGGGACTGTCGGGCTCCCTGGCGTAGAAAGGGGCACCTGATCGAACCCCTGGGCCTCTCCGTCAAGGCGGTGGAAGCCATCTTTTTGATCCTGTGCGCATTCGTGCTGGCGAGAGGCCTCGCCGGGATAGGGATCATGTACGCTATGGCGCTTCTGGTGGGCGTGTAGAGACTAAGTTTCCGAGACGCCGGCCAGCGCGGCCCCGGCGATGCCCGCCTCATTGAACATTTGCGCCGGAACTATCTCCGTGCGGGCCGTAAGGTGGGGGAGAAACTTCTCGGATTTCTTGCTGATCCCGCCGCCGACGATGATCCTGTCGGGCCACAACAGGGCTTCTATGGCCTTTACGTATTCGTCCAGCCGTCCCGCGTAGGTTTTCCAGTCCAGATCATCCCGCTTGCGCGCGGCGTCGGCGGCGTAGACCTCCGCGTCGTCTCCGTGGAGTTCGATGTGTCCTAACTCGGTGTTCGGGACGAGATGTCCGCCTACGAAAAGCGCAGTTCCAATGCCGGTACCGAGCGTCATCATCAGAACGACTCCCTCGACATCGCGCCCAGCGCCCCAGCGCATCTCGGCCAGTCCCGCCGCGTCGGCGTCGTTTACCAGGCTAACCGTGACCTCCAGCTCCTTCTCCAGGCTACTCCGGAAATCGAACCCGATAGCGGCTTTGTCTATGTTGGCCGCCGTCTGGGCGACACCGTCTTTGATGACCGCTGGGAATCCGCATCCCATCGGGCCGTTCCAGCCGGACTTCGACACGACCTCCATCGCCGTCTCCACTATCGCCTCCGGTGTGGCGGGTTTGGGAGTGTTGATCTTTATCCGTTCGCCGGCCAGCGCTCCCGTATCCATATCCACGGGCGCGCCTTTTATACCGGAACCACCGATGTCCAGACCAAATGCGTTCATGCGACCTCCAAAATCAAGCGTTCCGGCTGCTTATCCTGGGTACATTCTAGCCGGAAGCCTCCGGTATAAAACTCTAATTCTTCGGGAAGACGACTACCGGACCCCAAACCCCGACAGAGACGCGCTCTCCCGAGTCGAAGCTCTGGCGGCCTACCAAGCGGGAGTAGAGTGTTTCGCCGGAGTCCAGACGCAACTCTATCTGCTGGTCGTGCCCATAGAACTCACGGCCTACGACGGTCGCCTCGCCGTCGGGTAGCGCCCGGAGCACCAGTGATTCGGGCCGGAGCATTATCTCGACCTCGCCCTCTTCGGTCTCTTCGGCGGGTATGTCCCCCAGCACGCAGCGCACCCGGCCTTCCTCTGCCACACCGGGTATGAAATTCGCCTGACCGACGAACGCGGCGACCTCGCGGCTCGCGGGGTGCAGGTAGAGGTCTTCGGGTGGGGCCGTTTGCATCACGGTCCCGTTCAACATCACGGCCACCTCGTCGGCGAGGCTGAGGGCTTCTTCCTGGTCGTGGGTGACGAAGATGGCCGTGGCGCCGGCGTCCTTCAGGATGCCGCGCATCTCCGCCCGAACCCGGGTCCTGAGGGTGGCGTCGAGGTTCGAAAAGGGTTCGTCGAGCAGCACCACGGCGGGCTCCGGGGCGAGCGCCCGGGCGAGCGCCACCCGTTGCTGCTGGCCGCCGGAGAGCTCGTGCGGCATCCGGTTTCCGAGACCATCGAGGTGGGCTATGCCGAGCACCTCTTCGACCCGGCCGTTGCGCTTTTTGTTTCGGAGGAGGCCGTAGGCCACGTTCTGTTCGACCGTCAGGTGGGGGAAGAGTGCATAGTCCTGGAAGACCATGCCGACTTTCCGCTTCTCCGGCGGGACGAAGGTATTGCGCCCGGCGCTCGTGCGGCCACCGATCTCGATCTCCCCGGTCTCAGGATGCTCGAAGCCCGCCAAAAGACGCAACGTGGTGGTCTTGCCGCAACCGGATGGGCCGAGTAGCGCCAGGATCCTACCCGGCTCGAGCTCCAGATTCAGGTTCCGGACGGCCTTTACCGGCCCATAGCTTTTGCTTACCCTTGAGATGCGGACCATCGGCTCTCTGCTCACTTCGTCCGCTCTCTGATTGTTAGGAAATACATCGGGATCGCCGAGACCAGGATCAGAAGTAGAGCCGGCGCCGCGGCTCTTGCAAAGAATGCCTCCGAGGTCGCGTTCCAGATGCTGGTCGCCAGCGTATCGTATCCGATGGGGCTCAAAAGAAGTGTGGCGGGAAGTTCCTTCATCGTCGTAAGAAACACTAGCGCCGCCCCGGCCAGGATACCGGACCTTGCCATCGGCGCCGTGATGGTGGCGAGAACGGATATCGGGCTGCGTCCGAGTCCACGGGCCGCCTCCTCTACGCTCGGGTTGATCTGCAACAGCGCGGTACGGGTCGCGCCCACAGCCTGCGGCAGGAAATGTATGACGTAAGCGATCACGAGAATACCGAGGGTACCATACACGGCCGGGGCGTAGTTGGCCCCGAAGAATACCAGCGCGAGTGCGAGTACGATCCCCGGTAGGGCGTAACCCAGATACGTCATCCGCTCCACGAGCCCGGAGACCCGGCCCGCGTACCGGACGGCGAGCATCGCCACCGGCAGCGCGGCCAGCGCCGCGACACCGGCGGCCAGC